>NZ_JADYWO010000001.1:0-612411 GCF_015864775.1 Pseudoalteromonas sp. NSLLW218
AAGTGGTGTGAGCCATTAAGCTAACTTGTACTAATTACCCGTGAGGCTTAACCATACAACGCCAAACGCGTTTTATGTGATAGTGAAACAAGCGAAGAAGTTAATATAACTAAAGTAGATATTACTTAAGAAAGACTTAAAAAATATTATCAGATATTTTCCAAATTCAGTTAGTACGTAGAAATACGTATTAACGCCCAAATTTGCTTGGTGACAATAGCGTTTTGGACCCACCTGATTCCATGCCGAACTCAGTAGTGAAACGAAACAGCGCCGATGATAGTGTAGCATTTGCTATGTGAAAGTAGGACATTACCAGGCTTCAAATCGTAGAAAGCCCGATTCGAAAGAGTCGGGCTTTTTTACGTCTGCAGAAAAGTAAAATGCGCGCAGTTAACACTCACATCAACACCTATCACGTAGGGCGAGCGAAGCGACTTCCGACGCTAGAATCACACCAAAAGCCCTCAATATCTCTGCACGCCGATAAGTATGTAGCATTTCACTGTGACTTTTTACTGCGGTGGGCACCATGACATCCTACTGCGTAGCGCACCGACCTCAAATTGTAGTAAGCTCGATTCGAAAGAGTCGGGCTTTTTTACGTCTGCAAAAAATTGATTCAGGGATTCCTCTAGAACGAAGAACTTCTTAGTAAATCATTTATATCAATCAGCAATAATATTTAATCAATTTGAGGGTTTAAACCTGACGCTAAATACGTTAAAAACCTCATGTATGAAACAACTGAATAACGAATTTTTTGCCCTTCTTTTATCGACTCCGCTTAGTTATTGCTCTAATCTCAATTTATGATCTGTTCAATTATGTAGTTTATAAAATGTGACAGAGCTCGTTTAGATAAAATTAGAATAATAAGGGTTTAACAATGAGTGAAATTGATAATCATCCGCATGGTATTTTTTGTTGGTCAGAACTTTGTACGCACAATTGGAAAGATGGTAAGGCGTTTTATACATCATTATTTGATTGGGGATATGACGATCAACCTATTGGAGAAAACATATACTACACCATGCTACAAAAGCAAGGTGATGATATAGCCGCTATGTATGAAATGCCTAAAGAGCAAATTAGTGCAGGGATCCCAAGTCATTGGTTGGCTTACATTGCCGTCGATAATGTTGATGACTGTGCTCTAAAAGCAAAAGAACTGGGTGCTGAAGTTATTGCAGGTCCTCATGATGTTATGAATGCAGGCCGAATGTTGATGCTAAAAGATCCTGTAGGTGCAACTGTAGCGCTATGGCAAGGCAATGAGCATAAAGGTTTTAAGCACTTAGGTGAATTAAACACGCCTTATTGGCATGAGTTAGCAACCAGAGATGGTAAAGTAAGTAGAGACTTTTACTGTGCTTTACTAGGCTGGGAAAGTGAAATAAAGCCAATGGAAGGTATGGACTACACTTTATTCTTAGTGGATGGACAGCCAATTGCCGGTATGCTTGAGATGACAAGCGACTGGCCCGAAGATATTCCTGCTCATTGGATGATTTATTTTGCAGTAGAGAGCTGCGATACGGCAGTAAATAAAGCCGCTAGCTTAGGTGGGCAAGTATGTGTTCCTGCAACAGATATCCCCGAAGTTGGTCGTTTTAGTGTTATATGCGACTCTCAAGGTGCGGTATTTTCGGTGATCGAATCTGTTATGGATGACGTTTAAACAACTAAATTAGCTTTAGCGTTAATTTACTCGTTAGTTTGCTATAATACGCGCCAATTAAATCGTCAGAAAGTGCAGAGAACGCAATGGAATTTGAACAAGATAGCAATTTAACCCTTCCTTTATTTCTATTAGATGAATCATTAAGCTCTAGAGATTTAGAGCAGCCTGATTTTGAAATATCAATTGGACTTGATGATGAGTTACTTGCTCAAATTTGCCAAAATCCAAGTGAAGATAGCAGTGTAGCTATTACCGTTAGTGGTTATGAATTGCTTACAACGGATTCTCTGTATTTAAGTATATTAGAGCAAGAGCATGATGCGCAGATAACATTAACGCATGGACCTCTTTTAAGTGTTGTTTTAAATACAGAAAGTCAGAAAACATTCGTTTCTCCTCAAATGGATATGATGCCCACCTTTGATTTAGGTGACGAGGACGAATGAAAAAAATAATAATAAGTACATTTGTATTAATTATCCTTAGTGGTTGTGCTTACCTAGGTAATGCACATTACGATGATTTATTTGGACCTGAACAAGCGCAAGAGCGTATCGTTCCACATTCTACTCTTGCTGGAGCTGATTTTTTACAAAATGTAAAACCAGTACTCGATACCCGCTGCGTTGTTTGCCATGGTTGTTACGACGCACCTTGCCAGCTTAAGCTCTCATCCCCTGAAGGTATTGACCGAGGTTTGAGTAAAGAGCTTGTTTACGATGGAACTCGTTTATTGGCAACGACCCCAAGCCGTTTATTGTTTGATGCAACCAATACACAACAATGGCGAGAAAAAAACTTTACCCCAGTGCTAAATGAGCGCGTGCAAAGTGAAGAGGCTAACTTAGCGGGTAGCGTTTTATTTAATAGTTTAGTGCTAAAGCAAAGTTATGAATTACCAGCTAATGAGATTTTAGATGATGAATTTGATTTTTCATTAGGGCGTTCGCAAACCTGTGCGACAATGGGAGAGTTTGACCGATTAGCTGACGAGCAACCTCATGGTGGTATGCCTTATGGCTTACCTGGGGTTTCGCGCGAAGAGTTTAATCATTTGCAGAACTGGCTTAAAAGTGGCGGTAAAATGTCACACGTTAAGCCTCCAAGTGAATATGATCAGAATAAAATAAAAGGCTGGGAGGCCTTTTTAAATCAAGATAATTTAAAGTATCAGTTATCAGCACGTTATATTTATGAGCATTGGTTTTTAGCCCATATTTATTTTACATCAGAGAACCCACAAAGCTTTTTTAAACTCGTTCGCTCGAGTACACCTCCTGGTGAGACAATAAAGTTAATAAATACGCGTCGTCCATATGACGATCCTAAAGTTAGCCGTGTTTATTATCGCTTTATGCAAGAGCGTACAACAATACTTTCTAAAACGCATTTACCGCTTGAGCTTAATGAAGCTAAGTTACTGCGTTTATACGAGCAGTTTATTGCGCCAGATTATACTGTCACGCAAATGCCTAGCTATAAAGCAGAGTCGGCTTCTAATCCTTTTAAAACCTTCGAAGTGATCCCTATTAAGTCTAAATATCAGTTTATGCTTGATGAAGCAGAGTTAATTATTATGGGCTTTATAAAAGGGCCTGTTTGTCGTGGTCAGATTGCTTTAAATGTTATAAACGATCACTTTTGGGTGGCGTTTGCTGATCCTGATAAGGTTGCGACTCCTGCTGTAGGTGAAATGCTAATGCAACATGAGGAAGCGTTAGAACTTCCTGCTGCAGAAGAAAGTAATGCGTTACCTATTTCTAGCTGGGTTAAATATTCAGTTCGTGAGAAAAAATATTTACAGGCAAAAGTTGAGCTTGCTAACGAAATGTTCAAAGGTGGTGAGCATCTTACAACTGACTTGCTTTGGAAAGGTGATGGGCATAATAAAAATGCTGCACTGACTATTTTCCGCCACTTTGATAGTGCAACCGTTGTTAAAGGCTTTATTGGTCAAGAGCCTAAAACCACTTGGATACTTGATTATGCGTTATTCGAACGTATTCATTATTTGCTTGTGGCAGGCTTTGATGTATACGGAAATATAGGCCATCAATTAGTTACACGTTTGTATATGGACTTTTTACGTTTAGAGGGGGAGCAAAACTTTTTAGCTCTATTACCTGAGCACAAGCGTAATCAAATCAAAAAGCAGTGGTACCGTAATTCACCGCCTGACTTATCTAAGTTCTTTAAAAGTAACCGAGAATTTAGCCAGCCCAGTGGTATTAACTATGTAACTGATGATCCACAGCATGAGCTATATACCTTGATGAAAGAAGCCTTAGCGCCTGTATTAAGTGAGCAATATGATTATACTAAAGTTTCTAAAGAGTTAAGTATAATAAATAACATGCCAGCAAAAGCGATCAATTTATTACCACAATTGTCTTTTGTATTAGTTAAGCAAGCCGATAATAGTCATAAGGCTTACACCATTATCCATCATAACGCGCACTACAATATATCTAGTTTGTTAAATGAAGATGGGCAGCGTGCTTATAATGAAGATACAGCTACAATAGTCCCCGGCTTTATTGGAGATTACCCGGCGTCTATTTGGTATTTAAATAATGAGCAACAAGTGAATGCTTTTACTGAGCAATTACCAATGATGCAAATTGAAGCTGATTATCGCGCTTTAAAAAGTAAATATGGTATTCGCCGCACTCACCCACAGTTTTGGCAATACAGCGATATATTGCACGAAACGGCTAAAAAATATCGAGGTATAGAATATGGAATGTTTGATTATAATCGATTAGAGAACCGTTAACGCTTACCTTAATATGCCCAGCTTTTGCTGGGCTTTTTATTGCTTATTAACTTAAAAACATAATTACTCTGACTGATTTTTTGTTTTATAAAATTAGTCTACACTTAAATAAAAAACAGGCTGTTGCATGTTCGATATTATTAAAAGTGTTAGAAAGCGATATCGATGGGCGTTATTGACTATTGCTCTTCTAATCAGTGGTTCTGCTCTATTGTTACAATATAGCTTCTCCGTTCAAAAGTACGATGCAAAAGTTATTAATATTGCTGGTAAGCAAAGAATGCTGTCGCAAAAAATAGCGTGGCATAGCAATGCCATACTCAACATTAGTAATTACTCACCACTTCATACTGAATCGCTTGAGAAATCTCTCAATACATTTAAAAAATCCCACCAAACATTATTAACAAAAAATTCTGATGGTGAATACATTTATTTAGATTCAGCATTAGTGGATTTATATTTTGGTGCAACTACTGGCTTGGATAAGACCGTATTAGAATATGTAGAACAAACTGAAAGGCTTTTGTATCAAAAAGGTGAGGTAAACCAGTCTCTATTTTCAATAGAGCATGTTGAAACGTTATTAACAAAGCTTGATAAGGCAGTGAGCTTATTTGAATCTCAAGCTGTTAAAAAAGTAAATTGGGTCGCCAACCTAGAGATACTATGCTGGTTATTGGCAATGGCGTTGCTACTTGTTGAGCTAAGGTTTGTTTTTATACCAATGGAAAAAGAGGTTTCAGACACGCTTTTAGAGCTACAAAAACAAAAAGATTTTGTTTATCAAACAAGTCAAAATAAAGAACATTTTATTGCCAGAGCTAGTCACGAATTTAGAACACCTTTACAGGGTCTTATAACATCTATTGAAGAACTAGAGGTTTCTGATAAACAGCAAAGCGTTAAAACCCAAGCTAACTATTGCGCGCTTAGGTTAATAGCTATATTAGATGAATTACAAGACTTGCAGGCTTTAAGCGCTGGTAAGTGGGTACCGCATTTAAATGATGAAAACCTTCTAGAGTCGTGTAATAAAGTACTAATGGCTTACGAGCATGCTTGTCAGCAAAAAGGTCTTAAACTAGTAAGTTATTTAGATGAGTCGTTAAATTTTGTCTGTAAATTGGATCATCAACGGTTTCAGCACACATTAACAGAGTTAATTAGTAACGCTATTAAGTTTACGACTGAAGGTAAAATTACTGTATCTGCTAAGCTCTTTAATGACGAGCTGTGTGTAACGGTAAGTGATACTGGCTGTGGTTTTTCGAAAGAGATTACTGAGCTTGAATTTGATTCATTTAAACAAACAAACCACTTCCAAGGGTTAAGAACAGGTCTCACTCGGGTTCAGTATGTTGTAAAAGCTTTGCACGGCGAAATTACTTTTAAAAATAATGAAGTCCATGGAGCGTTGGTATCGTTGAGTTTACCAATAATCGTCAGTAAAGATCTCCCAGAATCTCGTAAAATAAATAACAAACTAAAATGTTTAGTTGTAGAAGATAACCCATTAAATACCATGTTATTGACCAGAATACTTACTTTGTTAAATTTAACCTATGATTGCGCTGAAAATGGCCAAGTGGCGTGCGACATGGTATGTAAAAATCACTACGATATTATTTTTATGGACTTAAATATGCCAGTAATGGATGGGTTTGAGGCGATTAAAAAAATACGCTCTGAACTTAATAAGGTAACGCCAATTATTGTTATAACAGCAAACACCTCACAAAAAGATATGGAGCGAGTTTATAAATACGGGGCTAACCTTCATATTCATAAACCAATAAATAAACAAGCAATTGAAGATGCATTAAATAGTATTAGCGTTGCTAGGGCGTGTTGATCTTTGGTAGTTGAATTTGCAGCAGACTGTTTGGTTTTTAGGCAAGGCAGAGCCTATGTAGCGTGGTTATTCCCCATAAATAGGCGATAACGCAGCATAAATACCAAACATGCGCTGCCCATTGGGTTCTTTCTAGGGACGATTAACTCTTTGTTACTCGGTTTTGACTTAGCCCACTAGGTTACAAACCTCGCGCCGCGATTTAATCGCCCCTAGATTGAACAAATTTCAATCCACAAAGATCAATACGCCCTAGTGAAATAAATTAATTTTGCAGATAACAAGCTTGCTAAGCACTTTTAATATACGTTAACTTACTGTTTTAAGGTTTATTAGGAAAAGTTAGTGCAGTCAATTACGCTTGAGCAATTCAATGGTTATTTACAAGGGCAAGGTAAAAGCCGTTACGCTATATACAACCTAGATTGGCAAGTGAACCTAGGAGAACATTGGTTACTTTTAGGTGCTAATGGAGCTGGTAAATCTGCCCTGACAGCTGCATTAGTTGGTGAGGCTAAGTGCGAAACTGGTAAGCGTATAAGTAGTATTAATAAGCTTATACTCGTGTCTTCTGATTCGCATAAACAGTTACTGGCCCAAGAGTTAGAGCATGAAAAGCACAGCCTCGTTAAAGACCTTATTTTTACAGGGCATAGTAATAATGATGAGTTATTAGCGCAGCTAATAGAATTATTTAAATTTAGCTCATTACTAAATAGGCATTTTAGAGACCTTTCAACGGGAGAAACTCGTAAACTCCTACTTATAAAAGCACTCAGCTCCCATAGTGACTTAGTCGTGCTTGATGAGCCATTTCATGGACTCGATGTACAATCGTGCCAGCAACTTAATAAAATACTCATAGAACTTAGCCAAACAATTACTTTTGTTTTTGTACTAAACCGCTTAGACGAAATCCCTTCATTCATTACTCACTATGGCTATGTAAACCAAGGCTGCTTGTTACATACTTTGGCAAAGCCAAGTAGTGAGCAATTGAGTGATTTACTAAAACTACTTCATTTAGAACATACTTCATTGGATATGCCATCTCCTGATACCGAGCAAGAGCAAAAGGCATTCACTGGTAATACCTTAGTTAAATTGAGTAATGCTAAAGTTAGTTATAGTGACGTAAGCATATTCAAAAATCTCAATTGGACTATAAAAAAGCATCAGCATTGGCAGCTCAGTGGAGCGAACGGTTCAGGTAAAACATGCTTATTAAATTTAATAACAGGTGATAACCCACAGTGTTATAACAATGACATTGAAGTGTTCGGTTTTAAACGTGGAACAGGGGAGAGTATTTGGGATATAAAACAGCATATTGGTTTTATATCTAACGCGCTACATATGGATTACCGCGTAAGTATATCGGCTTTAAATACTGTTATTTCAGGATTTTACGACAGCATAGGTTTATATCAAAAACCGAGCGACGCACAAATTAATATTGCTCAGCAGTGGCTGGCATTTATTGGTTTAAGTGATAAACAAAACACCTCATTCACCCAGCTTTCGTACGGCGATCAGCGTATGTTATTAATTGTGCGAGCTATGGTAAAGCACCCAACGTTACTTATTTTAGATGAACCTTGCTTAGGCTTAGATGAAGCAAACAGGCAACGTGTACTGCTATTAATAGAGAAGATTTGTGCTGCCAACACAAGTACTGTGATTTATGTAAATCATCATGCGGCAGACAAAATTAAAGGGATAGAGAGCTACTTAAAAATGGAAGACTTTAGGTGTTAGTTCGTTTTTTATATTTTTTATTAATGCTTTGTATTAAATAAATAACAATTTCAATTGCAATAAAAATAGAGGCAAGGATTAACCCACCACTTGGTTTAAAATGCCCCTCTTGGTAGTAATATATTCCATTGATAAAAAGCATCGTGAGAAAAAATAAAATCTCAAATTGAAAACGTTTCATAATTTACCTGAACATTATGAGCTTACTTAGCGAGTTTGTTTACGTAAGCTCTATTGGGGCCATTAATTCTAAAGACGAGTAACGCTAAAGCCTTTATCTCGAAGCTGTTTAATTAGACCGTGTTTTTCAGGTAAATGCAGGGCGCCTACAGCAATAAATAGCTGCTCGTTTGCTAAGCGCGGTGTGAGTTGTTTAACCCAATTATTATTGCGGTTAGTTAGCATTACTTGCTCGCTAATTTCACCGTAATTACTGTCATCAAAACTCATGTTGTAGTAATCGGTTAGTGTGTCCATGTCACCGCTTTTCCACGCATTAACTAACTTGATAAAGTAAGTATTAATATCGGCGAGTTGCTCAAAGGTTTCTTCAATCATTTCATTGCTTAATAGTGCCATACCATCAAACATTTGTAGTTGTTGCTCTAGGGTTTCAAGCTCGCCAATTTTAATATTATGCTCTTTAGCATAACTAAGCACTTGCTTATCTATGCCGGTTTTATCCGAATAACCTGCATTTTGAAATTCAATTTGCATCATAGTCACCATAACAGCCCAAGGCTTTAAGCCATTAAACATAGCAATATCAATCGACTTTTTAGCAAAGTAATCTTTTAACTTGGTATAATTTTGTTTTGAAAGCTCAGTTTGCAACGTTTTACCGTCACTTAGCACCATAAATGGCATTGAGCGCTGCTGCATCTCAAGGGGAGTAAGTTTGCTTATATCAACTTCAACAATCACTTCTTTGCTTGCACTAATTGCATCGGTTACATTTTTAGGTAAGCCTTTCATGCTGGCATCACCAACGTGTACAGTGCCAAACAAGTAAGAGCTGACGCCATTTTTTTCTATTTTATATAAAGCAGGAGCTGCATAGCTGTTAAGGCTAAATGTTATAAGTAATGCCACAATAAAAAAGTGGCTAACACGGATAAGAGCATTCATGGTTTGTCCTTAAAATCTCAAAATTAGTAGTGTAAATACTAACCTAAATTTACTTCAGAGGTAACGTTAATATAAACGTTAGCGTATTGCTTTCGGTATTACTGGCCGTAATAGTAAAGCCATTTAAGTTACATAAGCTCTGTACAATTGATAATCCTAAACCATGGCGCTGGTTATTAGTTCTAGATGAATCTAGCTGATAGAGCGGGTCAAAAATAGCAGTGAGCTGTTCACTACTTAGTGGTTTATTTACTTTGTTACTAACAGAGATGGTCATGTTTGTGCTGTTATTTACGGCAGTTAATTTAATTGGTGCCTCAGAGAGTCCATAAAATAGTGCGTTATCGATTAAGTTACATAAAATGGTATTTAAACTAAATTCGTCAGCATTAAGTGTAAACTCGTCAGTTATCTCATTATTTAAACGCGCTTTAATACTTAGGTGCTTAAAGGTCAGCTCATCAACAATTTGATTTACTAGGTTATTTAGAATGATATTTTGTGCATTTAATTGCATTGCACTGCTACTTGAGCGCTGCAACAGTAATAGGTTGCTAACAATCGTTTTCATACGCTGTGAAATATTAAGCACATCACTGGTATAGGTGTCGCTAATGCGTTTATCGTCAGGGTAGCGAATAGCCACCTCTGAGAGGCTTATTAGTTCAGCTATTGGGGTTTTAAGCTCGTGTGCAATGTCGCTTGTTAGGCGTTTTTCATTACTATAGAGTTGCTGATTAACGGTAATAAACTTATTTAGCTCGTTACGTATAGGTTCTATTTCTTCTACTTTAAAGTCGCTTTCTATTGTTTGCGCAACACCGGTAATATCGAGTAACTTAATTTGGTCGTTTAAGTTGTGTAGCGGGTGTAGGCCTTTATTTACAATACGTGTCACTAAATAGCGCACACCAAACACACCAAGCACACAGGTTAAAATAAAAACCAGATCAATAATAATCAATACTTTATTAAGTTCGGCGGTGGGCGCTGCAATCGCAAGAGTCATGGTATTAAAAACAGCAGAATGAGTAGGGTTTCTATCGTCTTTTTGGGCTACAAAGTGACTTATAAGTGCGCGGCCATCACGCCCGTTAGGAAGCTCGTAATCTATAATTTTAGATTCGTTTATCGGCATTTCTAAAAAAGGCAGGTTAGCATTTTCATAAAGCTCTAATGAGTCCGAGCGCTCAAACACATCACTGCCATGCCATAACTGGTAAAACTCCGTGGCATCGGCTGCTTCATACTCCGACATAAACTCACCAGCAAAATCAAATTCAACCACGTTGTTGTCATCTTCAACTAAGGTTTTTAAGTAGTTAGCTTTGTTAGTTAGAGATTGATTAAACTGATCTTCCACCCAAGTATCAACACTTAAATCAACGGTTAAAAATATGGTGAATAAAATAACTGAGATCACAGCGCTAATATTATTAACGAGTTTACGCTTTATTGAGTGACTTTTATTTTGTTGTTGCGACATAACCAAATCCACGTTTGTTTTTTATCGGGAGTTCGCCATCAATCTGTCTTACTTTTTTACGTATGGTTGAGATGTGTGCTTCAAGCGCATTTTTAGAGAGCATATCAAACTGACCTACCACGGCTTCACTTATAAGCTCGAGCCCTAATACTCGCTCTGGGGCGTTAAATAAGCATTCTATTATTTTGTATTCATTACGCGTGAGCTCAATGGCATGTTGCTTGTAGTGAAGAGTTTTAAGTGACAGATCTAATACGCAATCACCTACGGTAAGGGTATTTTGTTGGTTTTGCAGTGAACCGCGACGAAGTAATGCAAGGACACGAGCATTGAGTTCTTCAAACGAAAATGGCTTAGTTAAATAATCGTCAGCGCCTTTCATAAGGCCGTTAATTTTATCTTGAGGCTCACTTCGTGCCGATAAAATTAGCACACGGCTTTGGCTATTACTGCTGCGCAGTGCTTGTAAAATACTCATGCCATCAACGCTCGGTAGCATTAAATCAAGTACGAGGAGGTCGTAGTTTCCACTCAGTGCCATACTCAACCCTTCTGAGCCATCACTAGTTTCATCTACGGTAAAACCAAGGTTGCTAAGGCCAACTTGCAAGCTGCGTCTTAATGCTTCAGAGTCTTCAATAACGAGGATTTTCATGTTTACTCGGTTTATAAAAATAGCCTTGTTACTTTAACAAGGCTTTATTATCAAGTCACTTTCTTAATGGTACCAACCATTTGTATAAGCTAAATTACCAAAGTTCGCGTGAGCTAGGGCTTTTTTAACTAGTTGCTCATCGTTTTCACATGGCACAAGCTGGTTATTGCTATACGTATAGGTGGTTGCTGGTTTTTGTGGTTGTAACACCACTACTTTATTATCGTGCATGTAGGCAAAGTTTTTGTCGTATTGCATCATTGCGCGTTGTTTGTTGCCGCTAATTGGCTTTGATAAATCATGACCTATCATAGGGTGCTTACCACTTGCGCCAATTAAAGACAGTAGAGTAACAGGAATATCGAGCTGACTGGCTAGTTGGCTATCTCGTTTATGGGTAATACCTTTACCAAAAATAACGGCCGGGATTTTAAAGTGATCAACCGGTACTAAACTCGCCCCAGATACGCGCGAGTCGTGATCGGCAATAACTATAAATACAGTATCATCCCAGTAGCTCGATTTTTTAGCTTTTTCGATAAACGTGCCTAGTGCATAATCGGCATACTTGGCAGCATTATTACGGGTTTGTTTTTGTTTATCGTACAGCGTTATTTTATCGTCAGGAAAGTCATACGGGCTATGATTAGAGCTTGAAAATATAAGGCTGAAAAAGGGTTTATTTTGTTTTTTAAGCTTAGTAAGTTCTATGTCGGCTTGGTCGTACAAGTCTTCGTCTGATGCGCCCCACGAGCCATTAAAGTCTATTTTTTTAAAGTTATTTGTATCTACAATACTTTTAAAACCGTTGCCTAAAAAGAAGCTTCGCATGTTATCAAAATGGCTTTCGCCGCCATAAATAAACTGCGTGTTGTAATTTTGCTTCGCTAAAAAATCAGCAATGGTAAAAAAGTCGCGTTGTGATTTATCAAGCTTAACAACCGCACGCGAAGGCGTTGGTGTAAACCCTGTAATTACCGCCTCAATCCCACGAACAGAGCGTGTACCCGTAGCGTATAAATTATCAAACCCCCAGCCTTGTTTATAAAGGGCGTCTATATTAGGTGTAAGTGGTAAACCGCCAAGCGTGCCTACATAACGAGCACCTAAACTTTCTTGTAAAATAATGACTAAATTTTTGGGTTTACCTGTATTACTTGCGCCATGAAACGTTTTTGTAGGGGCAGTTACATCACTAAATGCGGCTTGCGTATTTTGCATGTTACTACGCACAATACTAAGCAATTCATCGGTGGGCATTTTACCGTAATAGTCTTGGCTTGATTGCTCATTAGAAAGTTGCTTAACTGCAAACGCGACGCTATAAAGTGAGTTAAGGGTTAAGTCGTTAAGTAAGTGATCAGTAGAAAACGAGACCATGGCGGGGTTAAGTGGTCTGTGCCCTAATGAGTTGCGGGCGCCTAAAATAGTTAAGCATACTAAAACGAGCGCTAAAATTGATTGGTTTAAGCCTGTTAGTGATGACTTGCTTTGCCATTGATTACTAAATACTTTACTTGCAAATTTACAGCTTAAAATAAGTGTTATAACAGCAATAAATACTTCTAACTTATAGCCTGAAAAAATCATTTTTGAGACTTCTTTAGGATAAATTAAATATTCTATAAATAAGCGGTTTGGGCGTAAATCGTACTCGTTTATAAACGTAGGCGTAATCACTTCAAAAAAAACAAGTAAAGCAGACATCGTCACTAAATAAATTTTAATGAGGCCGCGTACTTTATTTTGCCAACCTACGCTTTGCATCAGTAAAGTAAGTAGTAATGCGGGCATAATAATGTAGCTTAGAGTGGCTATATCAACTCTTAAACCACCTATAAATATAGACACCCACGCATGCGATCCAAATACACGCTCCCCTTGCCATACACTTAAACCAAAGCGAGCAAGTGTTAAAAAGCTAAGTGCTAAAACAGCAAATACAACTAAAATCCATACAGGGCCAAGTGCATTTTGTATTTTAGGTATTACTTTAAATATTAGCCTCGTTATTTTAGGTATAAAAGTTAGCTTTATGCCCATAACACAGCCCACCAAATAAGTGCGGCAATTAGCATGGCTATAAACACGCTTGCAGAGGCAATATCTTTAGCTAGCCCCGAAAGCTCATGGTATTCACTGCCAATTCTATCAACTACAACCTCAACTGCCGTATTTACCAGCTCAGCAAACAATACAAAAAGCAGGCTGGCTATAAGCAGTAATTTATCGCTTAGTGCAATCTCTTGTAGCCACACAAACACACCGAGTAACGAAAACAGTGCTAGCTCTTGTTGAAACGCTGCTTCAAATCGACTCATCCATTTTAAGCCGTTAAAAGAATGACTTAAGGTAAAAATAAGGCGCATTAAGCCTTGGCGTTTTATAACGGTTTTATTGCTCATAGTTTTATTTCGCTTGGTGTTGTTTGGCAGCTAGCAAGTAAATCAAGTGATGCCTGATACGTTTTACTTTTAATGCCAATTAAATTTAAAAGGGTGTGAAAAATATTGTTGTGTGAGCGTGCAGCAGTGGTGTCTAAATTAGCCAAGCAGGTATTGGTAATGCGCTGATTATGCTCATCAGCCCACATATAAAGAGGAACATGCGTTTGTGTGCTAGGTGCAAAGCTATACGGAAAACCATGTAAATAAGCCCCAGCTTCGCCAAGTGATTCACCATGATCAGAGACATATAAAAACTGCTTATCTATATTGCTTGGCAGCGCTTTTAATTGCTCAATTACCTGGGCGTTAACAAAGTCGCTGTACGCAATTGTGTTGTCGTAGGTATTAACTAATTCATCGAGTGAGCAGTTTTGAATGTCGCTTCTGTCGCACGTGGGCGTAAATTGCTTAAATTTATTTGGGTAGCGTTTAAAGTAGGTTGGTCCGTGTGAGCCCATCATGTGTAGGACGATAACGGTATTAGCTTGGCTTAAATTAGCGAGTTTGCGCTTAAGCGGAGCAAGCAGTGCTTCATCAAAACAATATTTCCCATCGCAAAGCGCTGATGGGGTGGTTGGTATATCAATATTAACAACACGGGTGCATACGTTTTTACAGCCGCTGTTGTTATCAACCCACAGTACGTCACTGCCAGCTTGTTGTGCTAAGTCAATCAGGTTTTGTTGGTTGTCGGCTGCTAATCGATCAAAGTTATCTTGTGTTTGCAGTGAAAACATACACGGCACAGACACTGCAGTAGCGGTGCCACAAGACACCACATTATTAAAATACGTCACATTATGCTTTTGTGTATAAGGGTTGGTGTTGCGCCCATAACCTTGATAAGCAAAGTTTTCTGCTCGTGCGGTTTCACCAACAACCATAACTGTTACGCTGGTGGTGTTAGGCGCAATAAGAGTGGGTGTTGCATCTATATTTTTAAATTCCATATTGGTATACAGCAGCTGATCGCGCATATATTTATAACCGCTAGAGAGATACTGAAATGGGATGAGTTCTTTTTTTAAAATGCGGTTATTGCGGCCAGTGGCTGCGTAGTCGGCGTAAAAGTTTACGACCACTAAAGCAATTAGTGAGCAGCACGCTACAATAAGTTTTATACGACTAATCGCTTCTTGGTGAGGGCGGGTAAAGTGTATTTTTACTTTGCTTAATATAAAAACAGGTAGCGCACAAAACAGCAGTAGAAAGCCTATGAGCTGCGGATTTAAATAGCTCAGCGCTTCACTTGAGTCTGTTTCGAACGTGTTTTGAATCATCGAATAGTCAAACACGACGCCGTAATTTAATGAGCCGTAAAGCACGGCACTCGAAATTATCAGTAAAAGGTAGTTAATTGGTTTTAGTAACCACCTAACCGACACTATTGAAAAGAAAATAATTAAAAGGCATAACAAAAGCAGTGGCACTGAAAGTAAAAATAGCCACGAAAAAGATGCAAGAGAGGTTATGGCGCTAAACGAACCTTGAATAAAAGGAATGTTTATAACTAAACAGTAATAACAGGCAATCATCACTACAAAGGCATTTGCACTACAGTGAATGTAAAACCGTTTGCTACGGTTTGGTTTTTTTTGTGCTGGTGTTTGACTAATTACGTTCATATTTAGGCTCGTTTAAAATAACAACGCCATGCTATGCAACAACACTTAAGAGTCGCTTAAGAGAACCTACGCATTACCTGAAGGTGATAAATAATTTTATTTATAAAAATATTCTCAAAAATTAATCAAACCTTAAATAAGGGATATAAGAATAGTGAATTTCTGAGATTAAAATTAGAGCATAAAAAAACCACTACTAACCTATATAGTGAATTTTAAAACCTGATAAATTGTGTTTTAGTCTTTTTGTTAGATTAACTTTGGTGTTGACTTAAAGGGCCTAGCGCGGTACTAATATAAAAAGAGAGCGAAGGAATAACCTTCGCGATAATTGAACAAAATTTGGTATTAATTACATGCTTACAAACGCACTTAACCTAGTCCTGATTATTATCGTGGTGATTATTCCCGCGAGGGCTTCGTAGTGCTTTAAAAACTTAAGCATTAAAGAGCCCTCCGCACTTAACCGTTCGGAGGGCTTTTTAGTTTTAAGGATAAAATTTTTAGCGTAAAAATGTAATTGGGTTGTCACTGAGGAATGAGGGTTTATTAATGACAGGCGCAGAACTAACAATCGACTTATTGGCCAAACACGGCGTAAATGAAGTATTTGGCTACCCAGGCGGAGCTATTATGCCAATTTACGATGCGCTGTATGGCGCGCCAGTCAAACATTACCTTACTCGCCATGAGCAAGGTGCAGGGTTTGCAGCTGTTGGTTATGCTCGCAGTACGCGTAAATTAGGTGTGTGTTTTGCAACATCGGGCCCAGGTGCAACTAACCTAATAACCGCTCTTGCTGATGCAATGATGGATTCAGTGCCATTATTGGCGATCACCGGCCAAGTGCCTACTGCAGCTATTGGTTCAGATGCATTTCAAGAAATAGATGTATTAGGTATGTCGCTTTCGTGTACTAAGCACAGCTACATGGTAGAACGAGCGGAAGACTTAGCAGAAATACTACAAGAAGCTATCCATTTAGCGCAAAGCGGTCGTCCAGGTCCTGTACTTGTCGATATCCCTAAAGATATTCAAATGGCGCAAGTCCCTTTTAAACCTTGGCTTGCGGCTGATGAATACTTACCAGAGTTAGATTTAAAGCAAGTTGCTATTGCTAATCAATTGTTGAGTGAGGCTAAACAGCCTGTAGCGTATGTAGGCGGTGGTGTACAAGCCGCTGATGCGCAAGACGAGTTAATGCAGTTTTTAAATAAAACCCAGATGCCTGCTGTATCAACACTAAAAGCATTGGGCAGTGTATTACCTGACTACGAGCATTACTTAGGCATGCTTGGTATGCATGGAACTCAATCTGCTAATATTGCAGTGCAGGAATGTGATGTACTTGTGTGTATAGGTGCGCGCTTTGATGACCGCGTAACGGGTAACTTAGCTAAATTTGCAGCTAAAGCTAAAGTAATTCATTTAGATATTGATGCCGCTGAAGTCGGTAAGCGTAAACCAGCTAAAGCTTCATTAATTGCTGATTTAAAAACCTCTTTACCCGCACTTGAGTGTTTTGTAACACCTAAAGCGTGGTGTGACACAAACAAAGAAATGAATATTAAGCACGCGTGGCGTTACGACTACCCGGGTGAGAAGGTTTATGCACCGTACTTATTAAACCAACTGAGCCAACGCATGCCAAAAACGGGTGTTGTGTGTTGCGATGTGGGTCAGCACCAAATGTGGGTAGCACAGCACATGAAGTTTAGCCACCCGAGTAATCATTTAAGCAGTGGTGGCGCTGGCACAATGGGCTTTGGTTTACCGGCCGCTATTGGCGCACAAGTAGCACGCCCTGATGACTTTGTTATTACTGTGTCGGGCGATGGTTCAATAATGATGAATATTCAAGAATTAGCCACTATTCGCCGTAATAATTTACCTGTAAAAATATTAATTTTAGATAACCAACGCTTGGGTATGGTTCGCCAATGGCAGGAACTATTTTTTGAAGGCCGTTACTCTGAAACTAACCTTTCGGATAACCCTGACTTTGTTCAATTAGCTGCAGTATTTGGTATTCCAGGGCAAACAATTACCCATGCAAACCAAGTTGATGATGCTATTACTGCATTAGTAAACAGCAAAGGTCCGTACATAGTACATGCCTGTATTGATGATAAAGAAAATGTTTGGCCACTTGTACCACCTGGGGCTGCTAACGACGAAATGATGACGGAGAAAGCAAAATGAAACATAGCCTAACTATTGCATTAAAAAGCCAAAGTATAGCGGTAGAGCGCTTTTTACGAGTGGTGCGTCATCGTGGTTTTGACCTTACGCATTTTCAACTCAATATAGATGATGGGTTATACAATGTAGCCATGACGGTAGATAGTGATAAACCTATTCACCTATTAACAAGCCAGCTAAATAAGCTAGTGGATGTTAAAGAAGTCACTTTACAAAATTTACAGCACCAACAGGCTGTGTAATTACGAATTAAAAAATAATTTACGAGTAACTGAGACACTCAGTTATTTACCAATTTTAGAATGAGGAATGCCCGCTTTTATTGCGGCAAAAACAGAGGTAACTATGGCTAAATTAAGAAGTGCAACAACAACTGAAGGACGTAAACGTGCAGGCGCAAGAGCATTATGGCGCGCAACAGGTATGACAGACTCTGATTTTGGTAAACCGATTATTGCCGTAGTTAACTCGTTTACACAATTTGTACCAGGACATGTACACCTTAATCAGCTTAGTGAACTTATGGGTGAGACAATAACCCAAGCCGGTGGCGTTCCTAAAGAATTTAATACCATTGCGATTGATGATGGTATTGCGATGGGACACGGCGGTATGCTTTATTCGCTGCCTTCGCGCGATTTAATTGCTGATTCGGTTGAGTACATGGTAAATGGTCACTGCGCCGATGCTATGATCTGTATTTCAAACTGCGACAAAATCACTCCAGGGATGATGCTTGCAGCACTACGCTTAAACATACCGGTAATATTTGTATCGGGCGGTCCAATGGAAGCGGGTAAAACTAAGCTTGCTAACATCGATATTAAACTTGATTTAGTTGATGCCATGGTTAAAGGCGCTGATGAATCGGTAAGTGATGCAGATTCAGAGCAAGTAGAGCGTTCTGCGTGTCCTACATGTGGTTCGTGTTCAGGTATGTTTACTGCAAATTCAATGAACTGTTTGTTAGAGGCAATAGGCTTAGCACTTCCGGGTAACGGTACCACGCTTGCCACTCATAAAGACCGTAAACAACTGTATGTTGAAGCGGGTGCTCGTATTGTTGATTTATGTCGTGAGTATTATCAAAAAGATAATCAAGATGTATTGCCACGCGCTATTGCCAATAAAACAGCCTTTATGAATGCAATGGTTGTTGATATTGCAATGGGCGGCTCGTCAAATACCGTATTACATTTACTCGCTGCAGCGCAAGAAGCGGGCGTTGATTTTGATATGTCGCACATTGATGCGCTTTCTCGTAAAACACCGTTTTTATGTAAAGTTGCACCAGCAACACCAGAGTACCATATTGAAGATGTCCACCGTGCTGGTGGCATGATGGCAGTTGTTCGCGAACTTGGTAAAGCGGGTTTAGTTGATATGTCGGTTAATCATGTCGCTGGGTCAACGATGGCTGAGCTTGTTAAAAAATGGGATGCAACAGACCCAACTAACGAAGCTGCGCGCAAGTTTTATCGTGCGGGTCCTGCGGGCATTCGTACAACTAAAGCAATGAGCCAAGAGTGTCGTTGGGATGAAGGCGATAATGACCGTGTGAATGGGTGTATTCGAAGCGTTGAACACGCTTATCGCCAAGACGGTGGTTTGGCTGTGCTATCGGGCAACCTAGCCGTTGATGGGTGTGTTGTGAAAAGTGCAGGTGTCGTTGATGAAATGCTGCATTTTGAAGGCACCGCAGTGGTGTACGAATCACAAGATGATTCGGTAGAAGGTATTTTAAATAATGAAGTAAAAGCCGGTGATGTAGTGGTTATTCGTTATGAAGGACCAAAAGGCGGTCCTGGTATGCAAGAAATGCTATACCCAACAAGCTACTTAAAATCGAAAGGCTTAGCTGAAAAGTGTGCCCTTATTACGGATGGCCGCTTTTCGGGTGGTACGTCAGGTTTATCAATTGGTCACGTGTCGCCAGAAGCGGCAAGTGGTGGTGCAATTGCTTATGTTGAAAATGGCGATAAAATCATTATTGATATCGCAACACGCGAAATCACGTTAGCGCTAAGCGATGAAGAACTTGAGGCGCGTAAACAAAAGCAATTAGCACGCGGAAAAATGGCGTACAAACCAGTTGATCGTGAGCGCTATGTGTCGTCTGCTTTAAAAGCCTATGCATTACTTGCAACGAGTGCCGATAAAGGCGCTGTGCGCGATTTAGCTAAATTGGAGGCGCTTAGTTAATTATGGTCTCTCAAGAGCTCGATTATTTTCGCGCTATTATTCAAGCAAACATGGAGCCTTTGGCTAAAGTTACTGAGGTCAGCGAAATGGCTGAACTCAGTAAAAAGCTAGGTAACCATGTTTGGTTAAAGCGTGAAGACCAACAGCCCGTGTATTCGTTTAAATTACGCGGTGCCTATAACAAATTAAATAAATTACCTAAAGGCTCGGTGGTTATCACTGCCTCTGCGGGTAATCATGCTCAAGGGGTTGCATTAAGTGCATCTCACCTTGGGCATCAAGCAACTATTGTAATGCCAGTAACAACACCTGAAATAAAAGTCAGCGCAGTCCGTGCACTTGGCGGTGAAGTTGTATTACATGGCCATCATTTTGATGCAGCAAAAGCATATGCGCTTGAGCTTACAGAGCAGCGTAACGGTATATTTGTCCCACCATTTGATGACCCAGACGTTATTGTTGGTCAAGGCACTGTAGCACGCGAGTTAATGCAGCAATTAAACGAGCTTGATGCTGTGTTTATTCCTGTTGGCGGTGGTGGTTTACTTGCTGGTATGGCGGTTTACATTAAATCGTTGCGTCCAGATATAAAAGTAATTGGCGTAGAAGCTGACGAAAGTGCATGTTTACAAGCAGCACTTGAAGCCGGTAAGCCAGTAGAGCTTGATCGCGTTGGTAGTTTTGCCGATGGCGTAGCGGTTAAAATTATTGGTACTGAAACGTTTCGTTTAGCGCAAAAGTTTTGTGATGAGGTTGTTACAGTAACTAGCGACGAAATATGTGCAGCCATGCAGGATATTTTTGTATCTACGCGTGCAATTGCAGAACCATCAGGTGCCCTTGCAACAGCTGGGCTTAAAAAGTGGAGTCAGCAATCGGGATTAAAAGGGTTGCACTTAGCCGCTGTTTTATCGGGTGCTAATTTAAACTTTGATCGTTTGCGTTATGTAGCAGAGCGCACTGCGTTGGGTGAAAAAAACGAAGCGTTATTAGCTGTTACTATTAAAGAAGAAAAAGGCAGCTTTAAGCAGTTTTGTGCTTCTTTAGGTGGCCGTGCTATTACTGAGTTTAACTACCGCTATGCAGGACCTGGTGAAGCGCAGATATTTGTAGGTATTGCCCTGCGCCAAGGCGAGCAAGAGCTTAATGAGCTAAAGCAAGACTTAACAAGTAACGACTATCAATTTTGCGATCTATCAGACAACGAACTCGCTAAATTACATGTGCGCTACATGGTTGGGGGCAAAGCGCCAGAGCAATTACATGAACGTCTACTTCGCTTTGAGTTTCCTGAATATCCGGGCGCACTTGCACGCTTTTTAGATACTTTAGGCAGTAATTGGAACATTACCTTGTTTCATTATCGTAATCACGGTGGTTCTATGGGGAATGTACTAGCCGGTTTTGCTATTGAGCCGAGTCAGTATGAGATGTTTAACGAGCATTTAAATCGCTTAGGTTACAGTGTACAAGATGAAACACAAAACCCGTGTTTTACTCAATTTTTAACATCAAAACCGCAAGCAGAAAAAGTCGAAAAACTCGCCTCAGTATAACCCTTCCTTAAAGGCAGGCACCTAACTAGGGTGCTTGCTTTATCACACGTTTTACATATAGTTACAGGTAATCGTCATGCTTTTGAGGACACCTCGTTGCTATTTAAAGGATTAATCATTGGATTGTGCTTTTTTTGCAGCCACATAATGGCGCAAGAATCAGTTACATTACAGTTAAAATGGACACATCAATTTCAGTTTGCCGGTTATTATATGGCAAAGCAAAAAGGTTTTTATAATGATGTTGGCCTTGATGTCACCATTAAACAAGCTAATCCAATGAAACCTGATACTTTTGGTCCTGTTGCAAGTGGTGAAGCGCAATTTGGCGTAGGGCATTCTGGTATTTTGCAGCAGCGCATTAATGGTCAGCCTCTTGTTGCTATGGCTGCTTTACTGCAGTTTTCACCTTATTGCTGGATGGTAAAAGACACCTCTGATATTTTTCACCCACGTGACTTCGTTAATAAACGTATTACAGCGGTGAGTCTAAAAGATAGCACCGAGTTACTTGTTATGCTTAAACGCAGTGGTGTAGGAGTAGGTAATCTCAAAGTTTACGATGGCGAGAATCCAGCTCAGGCTTGGATTGAAAACAAACTAGATGCTATGCAAGTGTATGTTACTACAGAGCCTTATTATATGACTCAGCAAGGCGTAGCCCATCGGCTTGTTTGCCCACAGCGATATGGAATGGACGTGTATAGCGACATTTTATTTACCAGCGAAAACATGCTTAAGAAAAATCCGCAAACGGTCGAAAAATTCTACCAAGCGAGCCTAAAAGGTTGGCGCTATGCAATGATGAATATGGATGAAGCCATTGCAGTCACCCAGCAAAACTATGCACCGAGCAAAAGCTTTCATCAGCTCGCCTTTGAGGCTGAAGTACTAAAAAGTTATATAACTCCACCCACCACTAGTTTAGGGCATATGTCGATAGCAAAATGGCGCTTAATTGCTGACTTATATGGCATACAGCAAAACGAATTTGACGAAGTGAAATCTCACTTTATTTATAAATACCAAGAACCCGAAAAGATGCAATTATCTTGGATGCTCATAGCCGCTATTTTGGTAAGTGTTATTTCAATACCTTTGTATTTACGGCTGATTTTTAGCCAAAAATAACTGCTTAATGAGAACTCACTGAGCTGATATAATTAATTGTCTTTTTATTTTTTAAGCTGTTATGACTTTAGCCGAGCAATTTTTTGCACTTGATTCACTTTTAATGAGCCATCGTCAGTATTGGCAGTGCACCGCGTTTGATTTTGACACTATTCCTTGGCCAGAGCTGCAAGGCATGCTTAACGAACTAACTGATGATCAGGTAACCGTTCTTGATAACGATCAAAATCAGCTATACAAATTTTTTAGCCAACACATAAACCAACTTGATGAACTTGCTAAGCTATGTGAGTTACCTAGCTCTGCACACTCTCGAGTCGACTATCCATTTTGGATAAGTAACGGGATTAAAGGTCGTAAGTTTGATCAGTTACAAGATTTTGTATCTGCATTACCTACTACTAAGCAACCGGTTTTAGAGTGGTGTGCGGGTAAAGGGCACTTAGGGCGAATGCTTGCTTTTAATGGCGCAAGTAATGTGCATAGTATTGAGCTGCAACAAAGCTTATGCGAGCAAGGGCAAAAAAGTGCACAGCAACAAGGTTTAGCAATGCACTTTAGCCAAGCTGATGTATTAAAAGACGATATCACTCAATTTTTTAATGCTGATATGCATGCCGTAGCGCTACACGCATGTGGTGGTTTGCACCAAGCATTTATGCGCCAAGCAAGTTTGGCGAAAGTTCAACAAATTAGCTTTTCACCTTGTTGCTATCATTTATTTACGGCTAATGAGTACCGTGTAATGAGTGAGGTTGCAAATCAAAGCAAGCTTAACCTAATGCATCGCGATTTAAAGCTCGCATTACAAGAAACCGTTACAGCACCTTCTCGCCTGGAAAAAGTACGCAAAACAGAACTAGAATGGCGACTTGGTTTTGACGCACTTAGAAAATCGATTACTGGCGAGCAATATTATGTAAGCGTACCTTCGGTTAACAAAGCTATATTCTCAGATTCGTTTAAATCATTTTGTGCATGGGCTGCAGACAAAAAGGCAATAAAACTACCGCAAGATACTGATTATAATAAATATTTAGGTGTTGGGGTTGCTCGAAAAAAAATAACTGACCGAGTTGAACTGGTTCGACATGTGTTCAGAAGGGCAATTGAGGTTTGGCTTGTGCTCGATCGTGCTTTATATTTGCAACAGCAAGGCTATCAGGTGAGTGTGAATACTTTTTGTGAAAAGCAGTTAACGCCTCGTAATATTTTGATTCTTGCTAATATCCATTAAATTTCCGTCCTCGACTTAATAAGAGATGCAATGAGAAAGTTAAAAAATTTATTCGATAACAATAAACGTTGGGCTGCACGTACAAGCGAAGCTGATCCTGAGTTTTTTAAAATTTTATCAATGCAACAAAATCCAGAGTATCTATGGATTGGTTGTTCAGACTCTCGTGTACCTGCTAATCAAATAGTTGATTTATTACCAGGCGAATTATTTGTACATCGTAACGTTGCTAACGTGGTTGTACACACTGACCATAACTGCTTGTCGGTTATGCAGTACGCTGTAGAGGTTTTAAAAGTAAAACATATCATGGTAGTAGGTCACTATGGCTGTGGTGGCGTACAAGCCGTTTTAAACAATGCAAAATTCGGCTTTATTGATAATTGGCTACGCCACGTAGGGGATGTAAAAGAAAAGCATCTTGAACAACTTGATGCAATGCCAGAAAGCGAACGCTTAAGCCGCCTTATTGAGCTAAATGTAATTGAGCAAGTACGTAATGTATGCCGTACTAACATTGTGCAAGATGCGTGGGAACGCGGCCAAGAGCTAAGCGTTCATGGTTGGGTTTATGGTTTAGAAAACGGCCATCTTCATGATTTAGAATCTGTAGTAACGTGCGCGAGTGAAGAAACGCAAAGCTACAAAAAAGCAGTGCAGCACGTACTTAATAAAGTGGGCGAAAATAAATAAATTTATGACTAAAACGGCGATATTAATAGGTGCTACAGGTTTGGTCGGTAATGAGTTGCTACACAAGCTACTTAATAGCGATCGTTATACTAAAGTGGTTACGTTAAGTCGTCGGGCTTTGCCTATTACACACGCAAAGCTAGTTAATCACGTTATTGATTTTGAAAAATTAACTCAATACGTTGAGCTTTTTAAAGGTGACGTATTGTTTTCGTGTTTGGGTACAACCCGTAAACGGGCGGGCTCTACACAAGCTCAGCGTAAAGTAGATTTTGATTATCAGTTTATAGCGGCGCAGTTAGCGGCATGTAATGGTGTTACGCATTACTGCTTAGTGTCATCAAGCGGGGCGAACACGCACAGTAATAGTGCTTATTTGAAAATGAAGGGTGAGCTTGAGCAACATATTAAAGCACTCCCTTTTGATAAAATAAGTATTTTACAACCGTCTTTATTATTAGGTGATCGTGAGCAATTTAGAGTGGCAGAAAAGATAGGCAGTATTATTTTTCCTGTTATTACACGATTTGCGTTTTTAAAGCGTTACAAACCAATAACTGGCGAGCAAGTTGCGCAAAAAATGCTGAGTGTGAGTTTAGCGCAGCAGGTTAAGTTATCTTACTATGTACTTGATGAGCTATTTGAATAAACTTAGTAAAGCGCAAAAAGGCAGCCTAAGCTGCCTTTTTTTAATTATTCAGCGTCAGTTTTAGTGCTAAGTTGTTGCTCAAGTAAGGCAACTTTAGCTTCAAGCTCAGTTAACTTTTCGCGAGTACGAATAAGTACTTGGCTTTGCACATCAAATTCTTCACGGCTCACAAAGTCCATCTCAGCAAGCTTGTTTTGTAAAACTTGCTTTGTTTTACCTTCGAGTGTGTCTGCTAGGTTTTTTACACCTTGTGGCATATTGCTAGTAATTTGCTTAGCAATTTCTTCAAGTTTTGCTGGGTTGATCATAATTGTCCCTTCGGCATTGCCTAAATGATAATAACTAATATTACCTTATACCCACGGTATTTAACACATGATCATCTTTACCTTAATTAATTAAGGCAATTGCTATGCTCGCAGTAATGGTTACGTTAAAATTGTGCGTCTTTTAAATTTCTTTGGTCGTTATGAAACTCAATCCTAAACAAGATGAAGCCGTAAAATATATTAGTGGTCCCTGCTTAGTACTCGCGGGCGCAGGCTCTGGTAAAACCCGTGTTATTACTAATAAAATCGCTTATTTAGTGAAAAAATGTGAGTACAAAGCGCGAAATATAGCCGCTGTTACTTTTACCAATAAAGCAGCCAAAGAAATGCGTGAGCGAGTACTGCAAACGCTTGGTAAACAAGACGCTAAAGGTTTATGGGTATCAACGTTTCATACACTTGGTTTAGAAATAATAAAAAAAGAGTTAAGTACATTAGGGTTTAAACCCGGCTTTTCGTTATTTGATGATCAAGATACTAATCAGCTTCTTAGTGAACTCACCGAGGATGAGCTAAAAAAAGACAAGGACTTACTCAAACTACTTAAAATGGAAATTGGTAGTTGGAAAAATGAATTAGTACTGCCAGAGCAAGCAATACGCGAAGCGCGTGATGCGCAAAAGGCATTGTTTGCACAGCTGTATGCTCGCTATCAAAATCAGCTACGTGCTTATAACGCACTGGATTTTGATGATTTAATTATGATCCCTACTTTGTTACTTACTAATAACGCCACGTCTCGTGAGCGCTGGCAGCAACGCTTTAAATACTTGCTGGTGGATGAGTATCAAGATACCAATACAAGCCAATATCAACTTGTTAAATTGCTAGTAGGCGAGCGTGCCCGTTTTACTGTGGTAGGTGATGACGATCAATCAATTTACTCATGGCGTGGTGCTCGCCCACAAAACTTAGTGTTATTAGGTAAAGACTACCCAGGGCTTAGACTTATAAAGCTTGAGCAAAACTATCGAAGTGCAGGACGAATACTAAAAGCGGCTAACATTTTGATTGCAAATAACCCACACGATATAGAAAAAAAGTTATTTAGTGAACTAGGTTATGGTGAGCCGATTAAAGTAATAGGGTGCCGCGATGAAGAGCATGAATCTGAACGCGTGGTTGCTGAAATAATTTCGCATAAGTTTATGAAGCGCACAAGCTATAAAGATTACGCGATTTTATATCGTGGTAATCATCAAGCACGTGGCTTTGAAAAGTCATTAATGAGTAACCGTATCCCTTATAAAATTAGTGGCGGTATGTCGTTTTTCGCTCGTTCAGAAATTAAAGATATTATGGCGTATTTACGTTTGCTAGTTAATCAAGATGATGACAATGCATTTTTACGTATTGTAAATACACCACGACGCGAAATAGGCACGGTCACACTTGAAAAGCTTGGAACGCTCGCTAACGAAAAACACGTGAGCTTATTTTCTACTTGTTTTGATAACGATTTAGGTTATAGATTAAAAGGGCGTGGCTTTAATGCGCTTGCTGGGTTTGCACGCTGGGTTGTTGAGCTATCTGATAACGCAGTACGTGGTGATACGCTCGAAGCTGTTAAAGACTTAGTGCGTAACATTAATTACGAGGCATATTTGTACGAGTCGTCACCGAGCGCAAAAGCCGCTGAAATGCGTATGAAAAACGTATCTGAATTGTATCGCTGGATCACCGATATGTTGACCGGTGATGCCGACAACGAACCAATGACATTAGCTGAGGTTGTTAGCAAGCTAACCCTTCGGGATATGCTAGAGCGCAACGAAGAAGAAGATGAAACCGATGCAGTGCACTTATCAACACTACATGCATCAAAGGGCCTAGAGTATCCGTACGTATTTATGGTGGGTATGGAGGAGGGCTTACTTCCGCATCAGGTAAGTATTGATGAAGATAACGTAGATGAAGAACGTCGGTTAGCTTATGTTGGTATTACTCGTGCACAACAGGAGTTAACACTTACTTATGCAAAAATACGTCGTCAATTTGGTGAAACCTCACAAACTGAGTTAAGCCGATTTGTACAGGAATTACCGCAGAGCGATCTCGCATTCGAAAACAAAAAAGCGCCAAATACGCAAGCAGAGCGAATGGAAAAAGGCCAAGCAAGAGTCGCTAACCTTCGTGCAATGTTTAAAAAGCCTGAGTAATACTTCAGGCTAATTTTATAAAGACTGGGTTACTTGTATTTCAGGTAACTCAGAGCACACTAGAGCGTGTTGTTTTCCCACAAAAAATGCCAAACCGTGTTTGTCTAGTAAAGCTCTAAAATTGAGTATCGATGGTCCTTTAGCAATAACTTTCATTGCTTTTAGCTTCGTAATTGCTAGCACACCTTGTAGCTGAAAATCGTAACTTTCTTGTTGTAAAACACGTTTACTAAAGGTCGAGCTAAGTAGCAGATAATCAAAGTTAATATCGGTTAGTAAATTCAGTTCGCATCTATCTTTAGCAAAATTGTTTAAACCAATCGAATAGCCTAGTTGCGGCAGCTTTTTGAGGTTTTTTATTTGTGTTGCACTTGCATGGCGAATCTCTTGCTCATCAAATAGCAAACAGAGCTGGCTATGTCCTTGTTGTTTATTTAGCGTATCTGTAAATAAAACAAATTCGTGCTCCTCAAGTAGTAAACCAGAACAAGGAACCAGCGCCATAGTTACATTTGCGGTAATTGCTTGTGCATAAGCGCGTTGTAATAATTGTAACTCTATCTCGAGGTGCTGTTCTTTATCTGATGCAAACTTTTTCAAAATATCAAAGCTAGTAAAGCCAAGTATTGGGTGTTCACCAAATGCTTCAAATAAAGATTCAGACTGATGCTGCTCATCAAGCGTAATTATTTCTGAGCCTCTAAAGCTCATAGGTAATATATCAAGGTGATGTTGTGCTTTTAGAGCCTGCGCAGGTATTGATTGTGTTAGTAGCGGATGAAATAGCTCGTAGCGATTTTTTCCTGAGTTTTTAGCGTGATACATTGCGGCATCAGCATCACGAATAATTTCATCCGTATGCATATAGCTTTTCTTTGAATAGGTTATCCCTATACTTGCACCACTTTGTAAATATTCCCCTTTAAGGCAAAAAGGCTTTTCCATTAAGTCGATAATGCGATTTGCAACATCTTCTGCTTGTTGAGGCTCAGTTAAATGCGTTAATAAAATAACAAACTCATCGCCACCTAAGCGTGCTAGTAAATCGTGTTCGCGGATACATTGGGCGAATAACTCACTAACATTAATTAAAAACTGATCGCCAGCATGGTGGCCCAACTGGTCATTAATATCTTTAAATTTATCTAAATCGATAAATAAAACGGCAAAGTGATGCTCAGGAAAACGTTGATAATGTTGTAGCGTTTTTTCAAGCTGAGTTAAAAATAGGCTACGATTAGGTAAGCTAGTAAGTGAATCATGATGTGCATCATGATAAAGCTGTTGCTCTATTTTTTTACGCTCATCAATTTGCATTTGTAAGTGAAGATTAGTTTGGCGCAATTCTTTGGTTTTTTCGTTTACTCTAAATTCGAGTTCTTGATGGCTTTTTGCAATCGCTTGATTGGCTAGCTTTGCCTGCAAAACAGCTGCAATTTGATGTGATACAAAGGTAATTAACTCACAATCATCTTGGCTGAAAATATGTTTATTATCGTAAGCTTGGCAAACAATAAGGCCGATAACACCCTGAGCGGTTTTAAGTGGAGCGCCTAGCCAACTGGTGGCCATTTGCTCTTTTTGTACAGGCTTGGCTCTTTGTACTACACCGCTTTCTATTAATTCTTTTGCCCTACATGGGTGTATTAGTTGCGTTTCTTCAGTGCTTATTACCAATTCACTATAACCTTTAGCAAAGCGTCTTGGTTGTGTATTTTCTTTAAATTCATCAACACAATAAGGAAAGCTTATCCAGCCAGACTCTTTATCATAAAGTGCAATATATAAGTTTTCTGCATAGGTAATTGTTTTTATTATTTGATGTATCTTAAAGTAAGCATCATCAAGATTTTTAGCTTGCGTTGCTATTTCAGATATTTTGAACAGAATTTGTTGACGTTGAAGTGCGCGTTTACGTTGCTCTATTTCAAGGTTTAATGCATCGTTACTTTGAGTGAGTGCTCGGGTGCGAATTTTTACTTCCGATTCAAGGAGCTCTCGTTTTTTTACACGCTCTATTGCAGTTGCTAAATAAAGCGACATAAACTCGAGTAATTGTATTTGTTGTGAACTATAACCTTGTTTTGTATCGTAACTTTGCGCTGCTAATACACCAATAATATTATGTTCTTGGTAAACAGGTACACCTACCCAATGCTCTGCTGGTGTGCCTAATGCTTTAAATAAGCCTTCGGTTGCAGCGTCTTGCATTTGCTTCTTCGTAAAGCATGTTGTTTTACCTTGCTTAAACACATAACCAGTTGCTCCTTCATCAAAGCTATTTGATTGATTAAGGGCAACAGCAATACCGTCTTTCTCATCTGAGAAGTAAGATAGCTCTAATGATTGACTGTGTTGATTTAATAGCACCACATAAAAGCTTTTACTCGGTACATACTTTTGTAAAATATCGTGGATGGCAGGGTATAATAGAGTTAGCTCGGCAACAGTACTAGCTTGCTCTGATAATTGGATCAGCGCACTTTGTAAGTGATGTGATTGTTTGTATTTTTTTAGTAGCGCTTTAAGACGTTTATTTTGATACGCTAATTTACTCGATACAGGGTGTTTATCTTCCAATGATCTAACCGGCTATTTTTATTGTATAGTTATTAGCCTTATACTTTCACTTTTAGCGCTTATCGTCAAGTTGATATTCGTACTACCATACTGGCTAGAAACACTATTTTAGGTATTAAAAAAGGCTTACCGAGGTAAACCTTTTTTGTGTATTTCAGCTGTATTTACTTAGATGTCATGAAGTCGATAGCTGCGCTTATCTCATCATCAGAACAATCCATACAGGTGCCTTTTGGAGGCATAGCATTAAAGCCATTTAGTGCATGTTCAAGTAAAGTGTCTTTACCTTTAGCTATACGTGGAGCCCAATCGTCAGGCGATTTAGGCGCGCCTAGTGCACCAGTACCGTGGCATGCAAAACATGCACCTTGATACACTTGCTCACCAGAACGAGGACCAGTAGGCGCAGCTGCTACAGCAGCTTTGTCGCCTTCAAGGTATACAGCACCAACCGGCGCGAGACGTGCTTTAATTGCATCTTCAGTCATAGAGTTATCATATGGCTGTGCGTATGCTGTGGTTGCTAGCATTAATAATGCTGCAGCTGTTAATTTTTTCATTTTGCCTTGCTCACTTCGATTTGAACGTGATCAATCACGATTAAAGATGACGGAAATTAAACCGATTATAACTCTCTGAGCCAATTTATAAAATGCTAAGAGGCGTTTTTATTAATAAAACTGACTACTTTTTGCGTTAACGCAATAAAATTTAATTATTTACTGTTTTTCGTTAAGCAATTTAATAATTGCAAACAGTCATACAATTAACTTTTTAGATCCTAAGATCAATTTATTGATAATACGCTACTAACGAGTTTTTCGATCCCTGCATCGGCTTCAAGAATTGATTGCGCAAGCATATAAGCAGGGGTGGTAACTAGCTTATTTGGCTGATCAATAACAACATCATCTACTGCACAATTTATATGTTTAGCGCCTAATGTGCTTAGCGCTTGTGCTGTCTCTGCATCGCTACCAATAGTAAGTACAGCGTTATCGTAAATAAATGGGATCAAAGCGGGTGCAATACACATATAACCAGCAGGCTTATTTTCTTTTGCAAATGATTTACAAGCATTAAGTACGTCTTTATTAATATTTGCTTTTACGCCTTTAATTGCAAAGTCACATAAGTTTTTTGCAGCGCCAAAACCGCCAGGTACAATTAATGCGTCAAACTGAGTTACATCTAGTTCAAGCAGCGATTTAATGTCACCCCGTGCAATACGAGCCGCTTCTGTTAATACATTACGTTTATCAGGCATTACTTCGCCCGTTAAATGGTTAATGGTATGAAGTTGTTCAATATCCGGTGCAAAACACTGATAAGTTGCGCCATTTTTGGCTATATGTAATAAAGTTAAAATTGCTTCATTAATTTCACTACCATCGTACACACCACATCCTGCTAATATTACCGCTACGTTTTTCATGCTTTTGTGCCCCTAAAGTCTTTTTTATAAGTCGATCGGATGAAGTCTAACATGCTCAAAATTTCTCGCGAAAATAAATTTCTAGTTCAAAAATCATTCTCTATGCAAGTTGTTTTGCGGTTTATGCCATTTGCGATCACTTTGCCTTTAAAAAAATTATAAAGGATCGCTATGATCTTCGATCCATTGTGCTAGAATACTCCTCCGGTTATTTAAATGGACGCGAATAATCAAAGTGAATAACAACACAAGCAGTCGTTAGAAAACCTTTTTCCACATTGGTTTAAAATAATAAAAAAAGAACCTCGTATTATCTTTTTTAAATTAAAACATACAGTTAAAGTATTTTCTAGGCATTTTACAATGCTTTGGAAGAATAGCTCGTGGCTGTTATCTACACACTTATCCACAGCTTGCTATAGTTTTAATAACACGATAAGCAGTAATTCACAGTCGTTTTATTTACTACCTTATGGCATGCTTATAATTACCTTAATTTTTTGCATTTAGGATCCAAATTCACCATGGCTCAGATCCCCGAAAACCCACTTATTTTAGTTGATGGCTCGTCATATTTATTTCGTGCTTATCATTCTCCGCCGCATTTAACTAATTCTAAAGGTGAAGCTACGGGCGCTATTTATGGCGTGATCAACATGCTTAAAAGCTTGATCAGACAATACGATCCCTCACATATGGTGGTTATATTTGATGCTAAAGGTAAAACGTTCCGTAACGATATGTATAGCGAATATAAGGCAAATCGTCCGCCTATGCCGGATGACTTACGCACTCAAATAGCACCTATACACAGTATTATTAAAGCGATGGGCTTTCCGCTAATTAGTATTGAAGGCGTTGAAGCTGATGATGTTATTGGTACATTTGCACGTATAGCATCAGAGCAAAAAAGACATGTACTCGTCTCTACTGGCGATAAAGACATGGCACAGCTTGTTAATGAACACGTTACGCTAATAAACACGATGACCGACAGTATTTCAGATCCCGTTACTGTGGTTGAAAAATTTGGTGTAGGCCCTGAACTTATTATCGATTACTTAGCATTAATGGGTGATAAGGTCGATAACATTCCCGGTGTTGAAGGTTGTGGACCTAAAACTGCGGTTAAATGGTTAGAAAAATATGGCTCTCTTCAAGGTGTGATGGATCATGCTAGTGAGATTAAAGGTAAAATAGGTGAAAAGTTAGCAATTGCGCTTGATCATCTTCCTTTGAGCTACGAACTTGCGACAATTAAGTGCGATGTTGAAGTGGAATCTGACCTTGATACATTCAAACTTCAAGAGCCTAACAAAGACGAATTAATTGCATTATATGGTGAGTGCGAATTCCGTCGTTGGTTAGCTGAGTTACTTGATAACCCTAAAGATGCAGAAACACACCTAGCGGTACCTACCGAAGCGACTGAATTACCAAAAGTAGAAGACGCTCATTACGAAACTATTTTAACTGAGGCGCAATTTGGTACGCTAATAGAGCAATTAAATAGTGCTGAGTTATTTGCATTTGATACTGAAACAACCAGCCTTGATTACATGAAAGCGCAATTGGTGGGTATGAGCTTTGCCGTAAAAGCGGGTGAAGCTGTGTATTTACCTATAGCGCATGACTACCCGGGTGCGCCTGAACAATTAAGCCTTGAATTTGTAATGCAAAAGCTGGGTCCAATCTTAGCAGATGAAAATAAAGCAAAAGTAGGGCAAAACCTCAAATATGACAAAAGCGTATTAGCGAATGCAGGCTTTGCGCTAAATGGTATTAAGTTTGACACCATGCTTGAGTCGTATGTATTTAATAGTGTAGGCACGCGTCACGATATGGACTCGTTAGCACTTAAATACCTAGGTCATAAAAATATTAGCTTTGAAGATATTGCTGGAAAAGGCAAAAAGCAACTTACCTTTAACCAAATTGAACTTGAAAAAGCAGCGCCTTACGCCGCAGAAGATGCCGATATTACTTTGCGTTTACACGAAGTGCTTTGGCCAAAAATTGAAGCTGATGAAAAGCTAAAATCGGTATTTGAAGATATAGAAATGCCGCTAGTTAGTGTGATTTCTGATATTGAACGCACCGGTGTTGCGATAGATAGCAATATGCTTGCAGCGCATAGCCAGCGCTTAGGTGAGCGTTTAATTGAGCTTGAAAAAGAGGCGTTTGAAATAGCAGGCGAACCATTTAATTTAAGTTCTCCAAAACAACTACAAGTATTGTTGTTCGAAAAGCTTGGGTTGCCTATTATTAAAAAAACACCTAAAGGTGCACCTTCTACCGCAGAAGAAGTACTGCAGGAGCTTGCTCATGATTATCCGCTACCTAAAGTAATTATAGAGCACCGTGGTTTATCAAAGCTCAAATCAACTTACACCGATAAATTACCATTAATGGTCAATGAGAAAACCCAGCGTGTACATACGTCTTATCATCAGGCAATTACAGCTACGGGACGCTTGAGTTCAACTGATCCTAATTTACAAAATATTCCTATTCGTTCAGAAGAAGGACGTCGTATTCGTGAAGCGTTTATAGCTGCAGATGGTTATAAAATTGTCGCTGCCGATTACAGTCAAATTGAGCTGCGTATTATGGCGCATCTTTCACAAGACAAAGGTCTATTAAATGCATTTGCTAACGGCTTAGATGTACATAGTGCAACTGCCGCTGAAGTATTTGGTGTAGAGCTTGATGATGTAACTACCGATATGCGCCGTAAGGCGAAAGCAGTAAACTTTGGCTTGATTTATGGTATGTCGGCATTTGGTTTAGCGCGTCAACTAGATGTGCCACGCCATGAGGCGCAGCATTACATAGATAAATACTTTGAGCGTTTTCCTGGTGTATTAGAATACATGGAAACAACACGCGAAAAAGCAGCTGAAAATGGCTACGTTGAAACAATATTTGGCCGACGTTTACATTTACCAGAAATAAACGCACGTAATGGGGCGCGCAGGAAAGGAGCCGAACGTGCTGCTATAAACGCACCAATGCAAGGTACTGCCGCCGATATTATTAAAAAAGCAATGCTGAGCGTTAACCGTTGGGTACACGAACAAGCACCAAATACAATTAAACTACTTATGCAAGTACACGATGAATTAGTATTTGAAATTAAAACAGACTGCGCAGAACAATACACAAAACATATTTGTGAACTAATGTCGCAAGCTGCTGCGCTAGATGTACCACTTATAGTTGAAGCCGATGAAGGTGACAACTGGGAACAAGCCCATTAATGCAGTTTAAGCATTTTAATTAAAGCGCCTTTTGGCGCTTTTTTTATGTTTAATAAAAATGGCGAATAACAACGGTTCAATCAGGTATATGCAAGCTTTAGTTAAAATAAGGTTAATTTAAGCAACTATTTGTATTAAATAGTTATATGTTCGTCAATTCGAGCTGTTTTACAGGAATATGATTGTATTTTAATGCGTGCTTTTGTTAAAGTCCCGTCTGTCCTATCCTGTAGGACATCCTGTTGATGATGCATCTGAAAGGGTGCAACAAATTGATAGCTTCTCCCCAGTTTGCTATACCGGCCTACCAACTTGTTTGGTGGGCCGTTTTTTGTTTTACGCCTGAAAATCCTATCTAATTAATTCTTTATTGCGCCATACCAATTGTATTATTCATTCGTCATTTCGAGGTGGTTTGGGTACATCGCAGGTGGTACCATCGAAGCGATATTATTTTTATTCTTTTCATTTTATTACTAAGGAGTGCGTTATGTTTAAAGCATTAGCTATTGCAGGTTTTTCTTTATCAAGTTTAGTTATTTCTAATGTTGCTCAGGCCAATTGGCAGCTAGTGAATGATAAAAGCCAACTAAGTTTTGTTTCAATTAAAAAAGATTCGATTGCTGAAGCTCACCATTTTACTAACCTTGAAGGTATGCTTTCTGATAAAGGTGAGTTTAGCGTTAATGTTGATTTAACATCAGCTGAAACTTTAATTCCTATTCGTAATGAGCGTTTAACAGCACTTTTGTTTGAAGCAGCTAAATTTCCAAACGCGATTTTAACTGCAAATTTAACTAAAGAGCTGAGTAATATTAAAAAGCCTGGTCAATATGTATTGAAGGGTATTAAAGCTGAGCTTGATTTTCACGGTAATAAAAAGCCATTGGCAATTGATGTACTCGTTAGCAGCACGCAAAGTGGTGATTTAACGGTATCATCATTAACACCTATTATTATTAATAGTGCTGATTTTGGTGTAACCGAAGGCGTTAAAAAGCTGCAAGAGCTAGCGGGCTTACCTTCAATTGCAACAGCAGTACCTGTTACTTTTGCAATTACACTTAAAAAGCAGTGATTTCTTTAAGTGAGCTTAGCAAGCAATTAAGCGAGCCAAGCAAACCTTTTGATAGTTGGCAGCCAACTCATTGTGGTGAACTGCCAATTGTCATTAATCATGAGGGGAAATGGTTTTACGATGGCAGCGAAATAACACGCCTAGCCATGGTGAAGCTGTTTGCTTCTGTTTTATGTAAAGAAGGTGAGCTATTTTATTTAAAAACACCGGCCGAAAAAATAACAATAACGGTTGATGATGCGCCGTTTATTATTGTTGATTGGCGTTTTGAAAATACAGCGCAAGGGCCGGTGTTGTGTTGTATTGATAATTTAGCTAGGCAGTGGTTAGTGAGCGCTCAGCAACCCTTAGTTATAAAAGATTACAAAGGGTCTAAAGTACCTTATTTAAAGCTACCTTATGGCTGTAGTGCGCGTGTTACGCGAAGTGTATTTTATCAGTGGGCTGAAAAAGCCGAGACTGACAAGCTCGGCTATTTTATTAAATCTGCAGGAAAGCAGTTTTATTTATCGTAACGCCAGCGTTTAGGCTTCTGGGTTAGCTTCGTCTGTGATTGTTTCATCGGTAGGTGGTACAGCAATAACAGGACCTAAAAACCACTCATCTAGTTTTTTAGCCACTTCTGGTAAACCCGTGCCTTTTAATGATGAAAATGCATGAACTGTAATATCCCCATCAAGCGTACTTAATTCACGACGAACTTGCAGCACTTGTGATTTACGAGGACCTTGCTTTAGCTTGTCGGCTTTAGTTAATAGAGCCAATACTGGAATTTCACTGCCAATAGCCCAATTAATTAAATCGCGGTCTAAATCTTTTAATGGATGACGAATATCCATTAAAATAACAATACCTTTTAAGCTTTGACGCTTTTGTAGATATTCGCCTAACGACTTCTGCCATTTCTTTTTCATTTCGATTGGTACTTTAGCAAAACCATAGCCTGGTAAATCGATAAGGCGCATATCGTCAACATCAGCTAAATCAAATGTATTGATTAGCTGAGTACGTCCAGGTGTTTTACTTGTACGTGCTAGTTTTTGATCGGTTAATGCATTTAATGCACTCGACTTACCTGCGTTGGAGCGACCGGCAAACGCAACTTCAATTCCCGTATCAGCAGGTAATTTAGTAATGTCGGGAGCGCTTGTTACGAAAGACGCAGTATTATATTTGATACGAGATTTGAGCACAGGCTCTCCTAAAACTTAAAAAAATAACGTTGAGTAAACCAAATTCACTCAGGGCGCGTATTTTATACTATAAAGGATGTATTAAAAAGCGTATTTAACCACCTAAAAACAGCACCTATGGTACATTTAAAACATGTTAAAGCTTAATCTAAGTCAAAACCCTGTAAATTATAAGCTTAATATGTGTAGAAAACGTGCCAGAGAATTTATTATCGTGTAGAATATATGTATTACAGCATCACGATTGTAGATGATACAGGGTCGGAAACAGAGAATTCACCATGAAAAAAATAGCACTATCTTTAACAATATTGCTTGGTGCGTTGTCAGCAAGCAACGCAACAGCATTTGATGGCGATGTAAACGCAGGTAAAGAAAAATCAGCAACGTGTGCGGCTTGTCACGGCCCAGACGGTAATGCGCCGGTTAATATTTACCCTAAAATTGCAGGTCAACATCCAGATTATATCCTTAAGCAACTTCAGGATTTAAAATTAGGTATGACGTCAGGCGGCAAAGAAGGGCGTATGGATCCAGTAATGAGCGCTATGGCTATGCCACTTAGCGAGCAAGACATGAAAGATCTAGCTGCTTATTTTTCTTCAATGAACATGTCTGAAGGTGCTACACCTAAAGATGTTGTTGAAGTTGGCGAAATGCTTTTTAAAGCAGGCGACGCAGAGCGTGGAATTCCATCATGTGCAGCATGTCATGGTCCACGTGGTAATGGCTCGTCACTGGCTAAGTTTCCAAAAATTTCTTTTCAGCATCCAGGATACATCAAGTCTCAACTTGAAAAATTCCGTGATGGTACTCGTCATAATGACTTAAATGGCATGATGGGCGACATTGCAAAGAAATTAACAGATAAAGACATTGAAGTACTATCTCAGTACTTAGGTGGTTTACACTAAAGTCGTATTTATTTAGCAGTTAATAATAAATAAACTACAATGTGTTAAAAAAAGCAGCCCTGGCTGCTTTTTTTGTGTCAAAAATTAACGATATCGCCCGCTTAAATGTAGGACATTGACCATGTTTGATTGTAAGATAAGTCTTCTTTTTATTTCTTGTTACATCTTAAGTTGTTGTAATTTATGTTGATTTCAATATCCTAATGTAATTAATATAATAAAAGTTATATAAACCAGTTGTAACAAAATCATTAACGAGTAAATTAACCACTGTCGCAAAACAACAATAATAAAACGGAAATTACTATCAAGGAAAGTAGCGCGGCATGACTACATAGCACAAGATTAGTGCTACTAAAGGAAATAATAAAAAAGTGTCAGGATGGCCGATAATAATAAAAAACTCATGGAAGTTTAATAATAAAAACAAAATGGAATGTAACAAGGAACGTAAAAATAATAACAATACGGACTGATAATAATAAAAATAATAAAGACTAAAAAAAGTCGAAGGGAGAAGTGTCCAGATAATGGCGCTCAGATTAGCAGGCGGTAGAGATGTTTTCTCTACCGCCTTTTTATTTGTCCTGTTACAATACCCACCGTTTAAAATTAGCGATTAATTAGCTAAGGCGCTTTTAAATGGGAAACCCAACCTCTATAGCGCAAACTGAATTCTTCTGGCTAGGCCAGCACTGCGATGCCCATTAATTTGCGCTTCGCTCAAAACCTCTTAAGTGAGATGATCAAGATATGAGTAGAACTAAAAAGTCACGCAAAAGCCCTGCAAATGGACCTGTTCGTTTAAGCCAAGATAAGCTTAAAGAAATGCGCGCATTAAAAGAGCAGCGAGTTAAAAAAACCAAAGGCGCTAAGCCAGGTTCTCGTAACGCGCCAGATTTACTAGATAGCGAAAGCCACAATGGTGGTCACGCGCCTAAAGATAAGCGTGTAGGCAGTAAAAAGCCAGTACCATTAATTGCAACTGCGCCTGAGCCTAAAGTTGAAATGAAACGCAACTTAAAGCCAACTATTGAGCTGAAAAAGGTAATCGAGCCTGAATTCACACCTGAACAAGAGCTAGAAGCACTTGAGAATGACGAACGTTTACTTAAATTAGTAGAGCGTCATGAAGAAGGTGAAATGCTAACAGGTAAAGATGCTAAGTACTTTAATAGCCGTATTGCTCGTCATCAGGCGTTATGTGAAATTCTTGGTATTGAAGACGAGGATGAAGACGAATTTGAAGATGACTTTGAAGATGATATTGAAAGCAAAGGCAATTCTGATTTCGATCAATACTTATCTGACGATTTAGCCAACGAATGGTTAGATGAAGACGACAAATAGTAAGGATAAATAATGAGTACCGCGGTAATTTTAGCCTTACTTTTAGGCGCTGCTATAATAGTTGGTCTGGCATTTTATGCGGGTCAGTTGCTGTACAAGTTAAATGCGCAAAAAAAGTTAATTGCTAAAACGCAGGCTGAACAAAAGCAAAAGCTTGAGAAGTCGCGTTTAAAGCGAAATGCCAAACTAGCCGATAGTATTCATTTAATTGCGCGTGCAATGAATGAAGAGCAGTGTGAGTTTTCTGAAGGTTGTTTACGTATTTGGGTACTTATGTCTCAATATGGCTTTGAGAGCGAGCGTGATTTAACGACGCAATATCCTGGCATTTATAAAATGTACCAGGTAGTTAAAGAAATGCCGACACACGATGCACGTAAAAAATACGCTAAAAAAGAGATTTTTAAGCTAGATAAGGCTCGCTGGCAAGCTGAAGAAACACTTAAAGATGAGGTTAAGGCCGATTGCGCCAAAATTATCATCGAGTTTAAAGCCGCTCCAGGTAGCGATAAAGTGGTTTTTAACTAGCTTTAATTTTTCGAGTACTCAGAAAAAGCAGACCTTAGTCTGCTTTTTTTATGCGTAAAAAATTTTATACCAATTGAATTAAATTAGTATCAGTTAAATTACCCGTGAAAAACGCGTCGCATTTATTTGTTTTTGTAAATGTGCATCAAAGCACATGCAAATAATACGAATAAATAAGTTACCGCGTGGCGTTACGCTAATTTTATTCTCAGTTATAATCACTAACTCATCTTTAATCAGTGGTGCAAGCGCAACGAGTGCATCTGCAAAGTAGTCATTAAATACAAGTTCATGCTTTTCGCTAAAGGCTTGTATATCTAATTCAAACTGACAAATGAGCTGCTTAATTGCATCAGCACGAATTACATCATCATGTGTTAAGTGCATACCTTTATTAAGAGCACAGGCGCTTTGTGTTTCTACGCTGTGGTAATAATGTTTTAATTCTTTTTGATTTTGTAAAATGGCAGTGCCAATCTGTGAAATTGATGACACGCCTAAGCCTAATAAATCACAATTTCCATGGGTTGTATAACCTTGAAAATTACGATGTAATTTCCCTTCATTTTGCGCAACAGCTAGTTCGTTGTCGATTTTTGCAAAGTGGTCCATACCAATAAATTGATAGCCTGCTTGCGTCATCTGCTCCAGCGTATTTTTAAACATGGTGAGTTTATTATGTGCGCTGGGTAAATCTGCATCTTTAATCTTTCGCTGTGCGGCAAAGCGCTCTGGTAAATGCGCGTAGTTAAACACCGATACTCGGTCAGGGCTTAACTCAATAAGTTGCTCTATAGTTTGCTTAAAGCTCTCTGGTGTTTGCAGAGGAAGCCCGTAAATCATATCTGCATTAATAGATTGAAATCCCAGCTCGCGAGCTTGTGTAATTAATTGCTTAACCGTATCTGCATTTTGCGGACGATTAACAGCAAGTTGCACGTCGTCGTTAAAGTCTTGAATCCCAAACGAGACACGATTAAAGCCAAGCATCCTTAAATCAACAAGCATGTTATCGGCAAGCGAACGTGGATCTATTTCAATACCGCGTTCAGTAGTTCGCGTAAAATTAAAGTGCTGCTCTAAAAGCTTTATTAAACGGGTCATTTGTTTTGCGGTTAAAAAAGTGGGTGTACCGCCACCTAAATGTAATTGCTCAACCGTGTAGCTTTTAAATAAATGCGCTTGAGCAGTAATTTCTTTTGCTAAAAAGTCGAGATACGTATCTGCTTTAGATTGATGGCGGGTAATTATTTTATTACAGCCACAGTAGTAGCAAAGCTGACTACAAAATGGAATATGAATATATAAAGAAAGTGAACGACTCGTTGACGATTCTATCGCGTTTAGTAAGTTTTGTTGCTGATAACCGTCACGCAGTGATAGAGCCGTGGGGTATGAGGTATAACGCGGGCCAGACACATTATATTTGTTTATTAGGGTTTGATCCCACTGTGGAAGTTTAATCATCACGCGCACCTAAGTATTTATTTAGGGGGATTATAAAAAAGTACGCAGGGAGGCGGTTTGATCTATAACAAAAAAGGTGCCGAAGCACCTTTTTTAATAAAATATCAATTAATACGGTCTAATTAATACGTAACGGTATGTGCATCTTTGAGATATTGAAATAACTCTTTATAACCTTTACCTGGCTTTTCAGCTTTCGCTTCTTTTGCCGCATTACGAACCAATTGACGCATTTGCTGACGATCAAGAGACGGGAACTGCTCAATAGTCTCATTGATAAGATCATCACCTTGTTCAATTAAGTCTGAACGTAGTTGCTCAATTTTTTTGACCAATACTTCAGCTTGGTTATTTTTATTAAGCATTACATCGATAATCGCTCTAATAGCGTCAATGTTTTCTACAGTACGCAACGTTTTAGCAATGTAGTTTAAGTGACGGCGATACGCATCGCTTTTATTACTTATTTTATCAGCAACAACCATTGCCGCTTTTAAATCGTCATTTAATGGCAGGCGTTCGCGCTGTTTTTTACCCATTTTGGCAATTTCAGTACCTAACTGATGAAACTCTTGCGCTTCGCGCTTAAGCTCCGTTCTTGATACATATTCAATTTCTTCTTCAATTTCAGCAGGCTTGCCTTTTTTCTTTGCCATGGGGTGCTCTTAAATAAAAATAACTTTTGCCATTATACATGAATATGATACTTAGGAATATTAGCTGATGTGATGCATTGAGTGTGTTAGCATTTAAATATAAGAAATGCGTGCATTATGCCTCTAAGGCTCAGGACTTAATTTATGAAAAGCCAACAAAACGATCCAATTTATTCTCAAATATCGCAAGTTAAAGATGCGGTAGCAGAAGTACTCGAACATGCTAAAAAATTAGGCGCTACAGCTGCCGAAGCGGCCATGTCTAGTACATCTGGTTTATCGGTTAGTACTCGAATGGGTGAAGTAGAAACCATTGAGTTTAACCAAGATGGTGGCTTAGGCATTAGCGTATATGTTGGTAATAATAAAGGCTCGGCGTCAACCGCTGATTTAAATCCAAAAACGTTGCGTATGGTAGTAGAAAAAGCGATTGATATAGCTAAGTTTACATCTGATGACCCATTTAACGGCGTTGCTGATAAAGAATTGCTAGAATTTAATCCTAAAGATTTAGATTTATACCACCCTTGGGATGTAAGTCCTGAGGAAGGCATTGAGCTTTGTCATGCTGCTGAGCAAGCTGCACTAAATGCTGATGAGCGTATTGTTAACTCTGATGGTGCGAGCTTTTCATCGCATCAAGGGCTACGTGTTTATGGTAACAGCCATGGTTTGATAACCGGTTTTCCACGTACTCGTCATAGCATTAGCACTATGGTGATAGGTCAAGATGGCGAACAGATGCAACGCGACTCTGCTTATACGGTTGCGCGCGATCAAGCGGGTTTAAATGACGCAGCGGCAGTTGGGCTTGAAGCGGCAGCTGAAACGCTCGCTAAATTAAATAGTCAAAAGCTAGGCACAATGAAAGTGCCTGTTATTTTTAGAGCCGATATTGCAAATTCATTGTTTGGTCACTTAGTGTCGGCAATTGGTGGTGGTGCTTTGTATCGTAAATCGAGTTTTTTACTTGATAGTTTGGGCACTCAGGTATTTAGTAATTGTGTAAATATAGCTGAGCGCCCGCATATTTTAAAAGGTTTGGCGTCGTCACCGTTTGATAGCGAAGGCGTTAAAACCATTGACAGAGAAATTATTCAAGGCGGCGAGTTACAAACTTATTTATTAGCAAGCTATGCTGCGCGTAAAATGAATATGACGCCAACAGGGCATGCGGGCGGTATACATAACTGGCTTGTTGAACAAACTCATAACGATTTAACTGCACTATTAAAAACCATGGGCACAGGCTTATTAGTAACCGAGCTAATGGGGCAGGGCGTAAATACAGTAACGGGTGACTACTCTCGTGGTGCTGCTGGTTTTTGGGTTGAAAATGGTGAAATCCAATATCCTGTAAGTGAAATTACCATTGCTGGTAATTTAAAAGATATGTTTAAAGGTATATCTGCTATTGGTGGTGACATAGAGCGCCGTGGTGGTATTCAAACTGGCTCAATATTAATAGAGCAAATGCAAATAGCCGGCGCGTAGTATTAATACGCAGTGTATACTTAGACCTAGAGTATTATCTCTGGGTCTAAGTGAGCTTTTACGAGGTGTAAAATGGCTAAAGATAGATATGCACCAAAACCGCTAACCGATATTATGGCGGGGTTAAATAATCGTTTATCAGCTTATGCAGGCAAAAGCCAAGCACTTGATACACAGCAAACTTTATTAAAAGATTTTTTAGGTCCTAAGTTGGGTGATAAATGCCGAGTAAGTAATTACCGAGACGGTACGCTAATGATAGAGGCGGTATCTGCACCTATCGCGCTTAGGCTTAACTATCTAAAAATGGATATGCTTTCACATTTTAGAGCCGCCGGGATGGCAGAGCTTGGGCAAATAAAAATCACGGCAAATCCTCAGGCGACTCAGCGATTAAGTACTGCGAATAAGTCGGGCAGTCCTGCAGTTACCAACTCTCGTAAAATGAGTGAGCAAACAGCTGATTACTTAAACGCCATAGCATCTTCGGCCCCTCCTTCTTTAAAAGAAAAACTTGAGCGTTTAGCGCTTCATGGAAAAAATAAAAGCGAGCCTTAACTACCCATCATCTTGTTATTGGTGGGGCTAATTTGGCAGCTCACCGCATTCAAAATACTTTGTTACATATTCCATTTTATTGTTGGCTTAATGAGGTTTATGATACTGCGTGGGCTTTATATTGATCGAAAGCTCTTTGATACCCATTCCATTAAGTAAAAGCGTGTAGGCAGTGCTATTTTTACTCCTGCTATATTCAAGAATTTAATGGAGTTGGTATTAAATTCTAACTAACAAACGGAATCATTATGAATAAAGTAACAATGGCTGCTGCAAGTATTGCACTTGCACTTGGCTTGGTAGGTTGTGGTGAAAAACAACAAGAAACTAAAGTAACCGACACTCCAGTAGTAACAGCACCCGCTGAAAAACCACTAGAGCTTGGTATTGAATTAGCTAATATGGATAGTTCAGTACGCGCACAAGACGATTTTTACTACCATGTAAATGGCGAGTGGTTAGCTAAAACTGAAATACCAGGTGATAAATCTAACTACGGTTCTTTTTCGCAGTTATATGATGAGTCGCAAAAAGCGATGAAAATAGCCCTTGAAAGTGCAGCCGCAAACAAAGCCGCTAAAAAAGGCAGTGATGAGTACAAAATTGGTGCATTTTATAAAAGCTATATGAATAAAGATGCGCGTAATGAGCTAGGTATTACGCCATTACAACCGTCATTAGATACAATTGATAGCGTTAAATCTAAAGCTGATTTAGTGGGTTTAATGGCTAAAATTCAAAAACAAGGCGGTACTTTACCGTTTGGTTGGTTTGTAAATAACGATGCTAAAAACTCAAGCGAGTATGCATTGTATTTATCTCAGTCGGGTCTTGGTTTACCTGATCGTGATTATTACTTAAACGATGATGAAAAATTCACTAAAATTCGCGCTTCTTACGAGCAATACATCACTGATGTTTTAGCAAAGTCAGGCGTTAAAAATGCAGCAGAAGCTGCTAAGAGCGTACTCGCATTTGAAAAAACACTAGCTGATGCTCAGTGGAGCCGTGTGCAAAGCCGTGATGCAACTAAATCTTATAACAAGATGACAGTAACAGATGCAAGCAAGTTGATGGGTGACCTTGATTTAGCTTCATTCTTTAAAGATGCAGGCGTGAGTGCAAGTGACATTATTGTACGTCAACCAAGCTACTTAGAAGCACTTGCTACTATTTACAAAGACACTGATTTAGCAACGTGGAAAAACTACTTAAAATTTCATTTTGTAAGTGGTTATGCAGAGCTACTTAGTGAAGATTTAGTTAACCTTAACTTTGACTTTTACAGCACAACACTTCGTGGCGTAGAAGAACAAGCACCTCTTTGGAAGCAAGCGGTTGATGCATCTAACAGTGTACTTGGTGAAATTTTAGGTAAGGTATACGTTAAAGATAACTTCCCGCCAGAAGCGAAAGCACGCATGGAGGAATTAGTTGATAACGTAATTAAAGGTTACGGTGTTGCTATTGAAAATCTTGAGTGGATGAGTCCTGAAACAAAGCTTGCAGCGAAAGAAAAACTAGACAAATTTACACCTAAAATTGGTTACCCAGATACGTGGAAAGATTACTCTGAGCTAGAGATTAATTCAGATGAGCTAGTAGGCAATTACATTCGTTATAGCGAATGGGCATACGCAGACATGATTGCTAAATTGGGTAAACCAGTTGATCGCTCTGAGTGGCACATGACTCCGCAAACAGTAAATGCGTATTACAACCCAGTAAACAATGAAATTGTATTCCCTGCTGCTATTTTACAACCGCCATTCTTTAATTTAGAAGCGGATGATGCTGTAAACTACGGCGCAATTGGCGCAGTAATTGGGCATGAGCTTGGTCATGGTTTTGACGACCAAGGTGCTAAATATGACGGTGACGGTAACTTACGTAACTGGTGGAGTGAGACTGACCTTAAGCAATTTGAAGAGCGTACAGCGGCTTTAGTTGCACAGTATAACGAATATAAACCATTTGAAGATGCAAGTGTTAATGGCGAGCTAACGCTTGGCGAAAACATTGGTGACTTAGGTGGCTTAACGGTTGCGCATAAAGCGTATATGCTATCTTTAGGTGATAAAAAAGCACCTGTGGTTGATGGTTACACAGGCGATCAACGTTTCTTTATGGGTTGGTCACAAATTTGGCGTCGTAACTATCGCGATGAAGAGTTACGTAATCGTTTATTAACAGACCCTCATTCACCAAGTCACTACCGTGTAATCGGTATCTTGTCGAATATGCCTGAGTTTTACGAAGCGTTTGACGTAAAAGAAGGTGATAAAATGTATATCAAACCAGAAGACCGCGTAAAAATCTGGTAATTACATTGTATGTAAATAATAAAAACCAGTAAGTTTTTAGCTTACTGGTTTTTTTGTATCTTGAATTTGTTCATCGACTAAGCACGCGTGCATCCATTCTTCGTTACTCAGTATGTTTTTATAAAGCGCGAGTTGGTTTTGTACGCGCTCTAAATTGTGCTCTGCATGAGCCACTTTAAAGTACACATCGTTATTTAAGTAATCAGTTAAAAAGCGCACACTTAACATGAGCGGCATTATTTTAGCGCCTAGCAGCAGGCTTTCTTGTTCTTGTTTACTCATGCTACTTTTTAATGGCGTTACATAGCCTTTAACAATGGCTGAAAATATATCTTTTCGAATAACAACGTTGCGTAAGTTTGTTGAATCCTCGGCTTCGGGGGAGCAGAAAGTGCGTACCATGTCACCAAAATCATAAAGCCGAAATCCCGCCATGCAGGTATCTAAATCAATCACTGCTTTTGCTTTGTGAGTTGCACTACAAAACAGCATATTATTTATTTTTGTATCGTTATGACACACTCTTAGTGGTATCTGCTTAGCTATACTACTAAGCTCAGTAATTAAATGCTGCTGCGATAAGCAATATTCTATTTCGTCAGCGCAGTGCTTTACTCTATTTACAGAGTTATTTGTGATTGCGGTATTTAATTGCTCAAAGCGCATCGCTAAGTTATGAAAATCAGGAATTACAGTATGTAGTTGTTGTGCATCAAAGTCTTGCAAGGCATGCGTAAATACACCAAAAGCGTAAGCCGCTTGCTCGCTCTGTTGCGTGTTTTTAACAACGTCTTCGCTGTAGCTGTCACTAATATAATTAAGTACACGATAGTGTTCGTTATCTATTTCTATTAAGTATTCATTGTTCTGCGTAGCTATATGCTTAACTGTTTCAAGGGGGTAGTTGCTTTGTAGTTGTTTGGTATTTAAATGCTGCTCAATTAGTTTTGCATTACTTACTAACTGAGCAGGGTATTTAAATACCTCAGTATTAAGTTTTTGCACAATAAACTGTTTATCAATACATCTAAGTAGCCATGTACTATTTATATGGCCGCTACCAATCACACTAACTTGAGTTAACTCAGGATTTAATGCTAATTCTTCGCTTAGCTTATTTTGTATTGAGATGTTCATTGCGCTCACTTGTACCTAGTTTGTTATGCGTATCGGGCTACTATTTTCTGGATAATTTCAGCATTAGCTTCAGGGAAATCATAATTTTCTAATTCACTAATTGCTACCCATTCACTAGGTTGCCCTTCAGCGCCATGTGCTTCACCGCTAAAGTTACTCACTACGTGTACATCTAATTTAACGCACTTATCGCCGTAGTCATGTTCAATCACCATAAGTTGACTAGAGCTGTGAATTGTTAATCCAACTTCTTCAATAAGCTCGCGTTTAAGTGCAACAAAAACACTTTCACCTGCTTCTACTTTGCCACCAGGAAATTCCCATAAACCGCCTTGATGTTGTTCATCTGCGCGTTTACAAATGAATATAGCGTTATTCTTCTTAATAACACCAACAGCTACATGTACAATTTCTATAGTCATTACTTTAAAACTCCATAAAAAAAGCGACGCTAGCGCCGCTTTTTAATAAGCTAATAACAATATTGGGCTATTTTAATTTACCGCAACATTGTTTGAATTTTTGACCTGATTTACAAGGGCAAGGGTCATTACGACCTACTTTTGGTTCTGTACGAGCCATTACAGTCGCTGTTTCTGGTGCTGGCGCTTCGCCACCTACTTGCTCAGCTTCTTCATGTTGGTATTCGCGAGGAGCATTTTCACTTTTACGGTGTTGCTCTTCTACTTTTTCAACATCTTCTTCTGCGCGTACTTGTACTTTACTTAGGATGCTTACAACATCTACTTTCAAGTTTTCAAGCATTTCAGAAAACAACTCAAACGATTCACGCTTGTACTCTTGCTTAGGATTCTTTTGCGCGTAACCACGTAAATGAATACCTTGGCGTAAGTGATCCATCGCAGCAAGGTGATCTTTCCAATGTTGATCAAGACTTTGTAGCATAATCGCTTTTTCAAACTGACGTAAAACAGAATCGCCTACTTGCTCTTCTTTTTGCTTGTATGACTGCTCAACAGCTTCTTCAATACGCTCACGAAGCTTTTCTTCATATAGCTTATTGTCATCAGCTAACCACTGAGTGATTGGTAACTCAATTAAGAAATCTTGTTTTAAACGCTCTTCAAGGCCAGGAATATCCCACATTTCAGCAAGGCTTTGCGGTGCAATGTACTGATCAATTACACCAGCAAGAACATCACCACGAATTGCTGTGATAGTTTCTGAAATATCGCCTTCTTCAAGTAGCTCATTACGTTGAGAGTAAACAACGCGACGTTGATCGTTTGCTACATCATCGTACTCAAGTAATTGCTTACGAACATCAAAGTTACGTGCTTCTACTTTACGCTGTGCATTTTCAATCGCACGGTTAACCCATGGATGTTCAATTGCTTCACCGCGTTGCATACCTAGTTTACGCATCATGTTAGTCATGCGTTCACCAGCGAAGATACGCATTAGTGCATCGTCCATCGATAGGTAGAAACGGCTAGAGCCGGCGTCACCTTGACGACCAGAACGACCACGTAATTGGTTATCTATACGACGAGATTCGTGACGTTCAGTACCAATGATATGTAAACCGCCGGCATCAATTACTGCATCATGGCGAATTTTCCAAGCCGCTTTAATATCAGCAATTTGCTCAGCAGTTGGGTTCTCAAGTTTTTCAACTTCACTGTTCCAGTTGCCGCCTAACACGATATCGGTACCACGACCGGCCATATTGGTTGCAATTGTTACTGTACCTGGCAGACCCGCGTCTGAAACGATGTCAGCTTCTTGCGCATGAAATTTAGCATTAAGTACGTTGTGCTTAATTTTTTCTTTGCGTAGAAACTGTGATAAATACTCAGAACTTTCAATTGAAATAGTACCTACAAGTACCGGTTGTCCGCGGTCTTGGCAGTCTTTAATGTCAATTAAAATTGCTTCGTATTTTTCTTCTTGCGTTAGATAAACTAAGTCGGCGCGATCATCACGAACCATTGGCTTATTAGTTGGCATAACAACGGTATCTAGGCCGTAGATAGATTGAAACTCAAAAGCTTCAGTATCAGCAGTACCTGTCATACCTGCTAGTGTTTCGTATAAACGGAAGTAGTTTTGGAACGTAATAGATGCAAGTGTTTGGTTTTCGTTCTGAATATTTACACCTTCTTTAGCTTCAACAGCTTGGTGTAAACCTTCTGACCAACGACGACCTTCCATTGAACGACCAGTATGCTCATCGATAATGATTACTTCGTTTTCTTTTACAACGTAATCAACATCTTTTTGGTATAGCTTGTGAGCACGAAGAGCCGCATAAACGTGACTTAATAGCGTAATGCTTGCCGCGGAGTAAAGCGAATCGCCTTCTTCAATTAAACCGCGTTCAGTAAGTAGCTCTTCTACTTTAATTTGACCACGTTCTGTTAAATGAACTTGCTTAGACTTTTCATCAATAGTGTAATCGCCGTCGCCTTCAACACCTTCTTCGTCTTCTTTTTCTTGAAGTTCAAGTAAAGGAACGATGGTATTTATTTCAGTGTATAGCTCAGAGCTGTCCTCAGCTGGGCCTGAAATAATAAGCGGAGTACGCGCTTCATCAATTAAGATTGAATCCACTTCATCGACTACAGCATAAAATAATGGACGCTGAACACGTTCATCAATACTAAAAGCCATATTATCGCGAAGGTAGTCAAAACCAAATTCGTTATTTGTACCGTACGTAATGTCAGCAGTATAAGCTAGCTTCTTCTGCTGTGGCATCATACCAGGTACGTTACAGCCTACAGTAAGGCCTAAAAATTCAAATAACGCACGGTTGGTTTCAGCATCACGTTTAGCAAGGTAGTCATTCACAGTAATTACGTGAACACCTTTGCCTGTTAAGCCGTTTAGATAAGCTGGTAGGGTAGCTGTTAATGTTTTACCTTCACCGGTACGCATTTCTGCAATGCGACCTTGATGTAAAACCATACCACCTAATAACTGCACGTCGAAATGACGCATGCCATTTACGCGCTTTGACGCTTCACGTACCACAGCAAAAGCTTCAGGTAGAATATCGTCAAGGCCTTGTCCGTTATCGTAACGTTCTCTAAACTCAGCTGTTTTAGCTCTTAAATCTTCATCAGAAAGCGCTTCAAGTTGCGTTTCTAGCGCATTGATTAGCGCGACCGTCTTTCTTAAGTTTTTAATAGTGCGGTCATTGCGACTACCAAAAAGCTTGGTAAATAAATTAGATATCATGATAAAACCGTTACAATATATTCTTTGTCAGCCGAGTATCGGCTAACCCATTTTTAACAATTGGTAATTAATATGTGCTTTTAAATAACACTTAGAACATATTAATTAGCAATATTGTATTAAACCGCTCAAAAAGCACTGTTTATTACGTGCGCTACTATACCAGACTCTGCCAAACAACAAACTATCTCAATAAAAAGATCTGTGTATAAAATCGAAAAATTTGATCTGGTTCGCAAAAATAACTTTGTATTACTCAATTACAGTAAAAATAGTAGCGAACTGTAAAGATATGGTGCTAAATAAATTAAAAACAAGGGTTATAGCTGCGCTTAAGTTTGACGCTTAAACACAGCTATTAAATGAGAGTTTTATAATTTAAATTGATTAACCGTTTTGTTAAGCGCTGCAGCTAAATCACTTAAGTCACGAGCTTCGTCAGCGAGGGTGTGTGCATGGTCAGCGGTACTGTTCACTAAGTTATTAATTGCCGAAAGGCTCGTATTAATATCTTCAGCAACGACTGTTTGCTCCTCAGTTGATGTTGCTATTTGATGACTTTGGTCTTGTACTTTAGTGACCGACTGCGCAATATTGTGAAGTGAGCTAAGTACTTCTTTAGTTTGCAGCACTGAGCCTTCGGTTTGGTCTTGTCCTTGTTGCATCATCACCGAGGCCTGTTGAGCTATTTGCTGCAAACGCGAAATCATATTACGAATATCGTCGGTTGATTCTTGTGTGCGACTTGCTAGTGAGCGTACTTCATCCGCAACAACGGCAAAGCCTCGACCGTGTTCGCCAGCACGAGCAGCCTCTATAGCCGCATTAAGTGCAAGTAAGTTGGTTTGATCGGCAATTGAGTTAATAACATCGACTAATGCACCAATGTTATTACTTTCTTGTTCAAGGCCCGCAACCACTTTGGATGCTTCACCAATATGCAACGCCAGTTCAGTCATTACTTTTTGCGCCTGTGTAGAACGGCTTGCACCTTCAGCTGTAATTGCCTGAACTTCTTCAGCTGCGTTATTTGTATGTTGTGCATTACGTGATATTTCAAGCACGGTAGTTGCCATTTCAGTTACCGCAGCGCTCACGCTATCAACTTGTTGCTTCTCTTGTTGAATTTCAGAATTAGTTTGCTCAGAAACATGTCTTAGTTGAGCTGCTGCGTTGCTTAGTTGCTCTGCTTGAGCTGCGGTTTCGAGCATCATGGCGCGTAACTTATCAATAAACGTATTCATGTGATTGGCCAGTTGGCCGACTTCATCTTGGCTATCAATATCAATTTTTTGAGTAAGATCGCCTTCGCCCGATGCTATATCACGCATAATGTGTGTAAGCGTTGTAATGGGTTTTGAAATCATATGGGTAGCCCATAAAATCATAGCTAATATAATAATTAAGATAATAATTACTGCAGTTGTTGTTGCAGTTACTGCAGCATTTACGGGCTCTTCAATCATGCTAGTAGGAATAAGTAGACCTACATACCAATCTATATAAGGCTGCTCTAACTGCAGACGATGGTAAACCACATAAAACTGCTCTCCTTTAAAGGTAACCATTTGGCTGCCTTCAAGGTTATTTCGCATTTGTGTGTTTAACTCTTTAAAGCCTGCGGTATCTGTAAATTGTTGTTCAAGCGCATCGAGTCCTTCTTTACCGTTTGCACCTTCATCTGTAATTGAAAGCTTGTGCCCAGTGGCTTTTGAAAAGTGCACTACTTTTTGATTTCCATCGAGTAAAAACCCATAACCTTGGCCATTAAAGCGAATATTTTCGACCATGTCGTTAATTTTGTTTAATTGTAAATCAACACCGCCCATACCAATGAGTTTACGCTGTGCGTTATAAACAGGTTGTTGTACAACTGCGGATGCTACGCCTGTGGTTAAATCAACGGAGATTGGACCTACGTAAAGTTTGTTAACTTGCATGGCTTCTTGCCACCAACCACGCTTGTAGGCGTAATAAGGCTGGCCGTTGTAGTGACTTGTACGTTCATTTTCTTTAAAGTATTCACCGGTGGTTGCTGAGGCAAAAAAGGCCGATAAAATATTTTCGTCGTTTGAGCTTAAACGCACAAAGTCTTGGTTTACTTCGTTGTAACCTGGCGCGCTTTCAAGTGCTTGATCGCGAGTATCCCAATTTTCAAAAAAATTGATTAAATGTGGGTTATTAACAAAGGTTGATACCATTTTACCGTACATCGCAAAGTAACTTTGCATTGAAAGTTGCTCGGTCTGTAGATAACTCTGTGCTTCGTTTTCTATGTTTTCTCTAGAGAGGTTGGCAATGTGTTTAACAAAAAATGTTGAGGCAATAATTAGTAAAACGGTAATTGTTCCACCAATCAATAATAATATTTTCTTCCGTAATGATAAATTATTTAGCATGAGTACGCATATTTTTATTATTTATGAAATTATATCTAATCATATCTTACTTAAAATCTCTATAAAGTTAGATAGAAAGAACTAATTATGCGTTTAAAATAAAGGCTTATACAAAAATGACAAATAAAAGTAATAAATTAGTAGTATTAGGTGCAGGATGGTTAGGACATGCTTTATGCGTAAGTGCGCAAAAAGCTGATTGGCAAGTACAAGGAACGCATAGAACAGATATACACGAGTTTGACTTTGAGCGTCAGTTTACACTTGAAGATGGACAATTAGTGCATCAAGTTGATTTACAAAATGCTTATTGGGTATGCGCTATTCCACCACGTAGCAGGCACAGTGAGGGTAATTATCCTGAAACACTTACCGCAGCGCTTAAGCTTTCAAAGGAGTTAAACGCAAAGGGCTTTTTATTGTGCTCATCAACCGGGGTATACGATCAAGAGCCTGGTGTATATAGTGAAAGTTGCGATATTTCATGCACAAACGAGCGCCAAATAAAGCTCTATGAGGCAGAAGAGCAAGTACTTGAGCAAGACGGAAAAGTGCTGCGTTTAGCTGGATTACTAGGGCCTAATAGAGAACCTGGGCGTTTTGTGGCAGGTAAAGAGCTCAATACATCAAGTGAGCAAGTGGTAAATATGGTGCACCAACAAGATGTAATTAATGCTATTTTTGCGGTGATAGAGCACTGGCAAGTAGGGCAAAATATTTATAATGTGGTTAATCCTGCGCACCCAACTAAAGCTGAATACTACGCAGTGAAGTGTGCAGAACATGGCGGTGAGTTACCACGCTTTACCAGTGATGATAAAGCTGAGCGCAAAGTTATTGGCTCAGCTATCGAAGCGCTAGGCTTTACTTACCAATATGGTATTTAATATGCTGAAGGTAGGGGACTGCTCTCTATGAAGTCGCATAACTTACCTTCACTTAATAATGTATTGGCAGCTTCTATATCGGGAGCAAAATAGCGGTCTTTATCATAATAACTCACATGCTCGCGCAATAACGCTTTAGCGCTTTGTACTTTATTTGATGGTTCAAGCGGTTTTCTAAATTCTAGCCCTTGAACCGATGCTAACCATTCTATTGCCAAAACACCTTGGGTATTATTGGCCATTTCATCTAAGCGCCTTGCTGCAAAGGTTGCCATAGAAACATGATCTTCTTGATTTGCAGATGTAGGCAAGCTATCAACCGAAGCTGGATGCGCTAATGATTTATTTTCTGACGCAAGCGCTGCTGCGGTAACTTGGGCAATCATAAATCCTGAATTTACACCGCCGTTTTCAACTAAAAATGGCGGTAACTTGGATAGGTTTGAATCGATAAGTAATGCAATTCGCCTCTCTGCTAATGCGCCAATTTCGGCAATTGCAATAGCTAAGTTATCAGCGGCCATTGCAACTGGCTCTGCATGAAAGTTACCTCCCGATATTATGTCGCCTACATCGGCAAAAACTAGCGGATTATCGGTTACACCGTTTGACTCGCATAACAATACTTCTGCGGCTTGACGTATCTGAGTTAGGCAAGCACCTAGCACTTGAGGTTGGCAGCGAAGGCAATAAGGGTCTTGTACTTTTTCACAATTGACGTGGGAATCACTAATTTGAGAGTGCGTATCGAGTAGCTCTCTAAATACTTGAGCAGTGTCTATTTGTCCGCGCTGACCACGAATATCATGAATACGTGCATCAAATGGCGCGCGACTACCCATTGCAGCTTCTATGCTTATCGAGCCGATAACGCAGCTTTGTGCATATAAGTTCTCGCTTCTAAATAGGCCTTGTAGTGCAAATGCAGTCGACGCTTGTGTGCCATTTAGTAATGCTAAGCCTTCTTTAGCTGCAAGGGTAAGAGGTTCAAGCCCCGCTATTTTTAACCCTTGTGCTGCACTAATTATTTTTCCTTTATGTCGCATTTGACCTTCAGCTAATAAAGGTAGGCACATATGCGCAAGAGGGGCTAAATCCCCCGATGCCCCCACGGAGCCTTTTTTAGGCACGCACGGATATACTTCGCTACTAAGCAGCTGCATAAAAAATTGGATTACTTGCAGGCGAATACCCGAGTAGCCGCGCGAAAGCGAGTTTACTTTTAAGGTGATCATTAACCTTACTGTGCTGTCATCCATGTATTCGCCAATGCCCGCAGCGTGTGAAAGCACAATGGAGCGCTGTAATAATTCAAGTTCGTCGTCGGCTATTTTGGTATTAGCTAATAACCCAAAGCCGGTGTTAATCCCATATACAGTGCGGTGCTCATTAATAACGTTTTGAACGGTTTGTGCGCTGGCTGCTATTTGTGATTCAGCATGCTTTACAAGGCTTAATTTTACTGGTGAATTATTAATTTTTCTCAGTGTGTTTAAATCAAGTGAGCCTGGCGTGAGAGTAAGTTCGAACATGATTATTCCTTGTCTAACATTGGTAAGTCTAAATTTTGCTCTTTAGCGCAGTTTTTTGCTGTGTCGTATCCAGCATCAGCATGGCGCATTACGCCCGTTGCAGGGTCGTTCCAAAGTACGCGAGCAATACGCTCTTTAGCTTCATTAGTACCATCGGCAACAATAACCACACCAGAGTGCTGGCTAAAGCCCATACCTACACCGCCGCCATGATGAAGTGACACCCAAGTAGCACCACTTGCCGTATTAAGGAGTGCATTGAGTAATGGCCAATCTGATACCGCATCAGAGCCATCTTTCATGCTTTCGGTTTCACGGTTAGGGCTGGCAACTGAGCCAGAGTCGAGGTGATCGCGACCAATAACGATAGGGGCTTTAAGTTCCCCATTTTTAACCATTTCGTTAAAGGCTAATGCAAGGCGTGCTCTATCTTTTAAACCTACCCAACAAATACGTGCAGGTAGCCCTTGAAATTGGATGCGTTCACGGGCCATATCAAGCCAGTTATGCAAATGTGCATCATCAGGAATAAGCTCTTTTACTTTTGCATCGGTTTTATAAATATCTTCTGGGTCGCCCGATAGCGCTACCCATCTAAACGGTCCAATACCTTCACAAAATAAAGGGCGAATATAGGCGGGTACAAATCCAGGAAAATCAAACGCGTTGGTAACACCTTCATCAAACGCCATTTGACGAATATTATTTCCATAATCGGTAGTGGCGGCACCCGCTTTTTGCAGCGCCAGCATGGCTCTAACTTGGACTGCCATTGATTGTTTTGCGGCTTTTACTACCGCTTTTGGATCTTGCTCACGCATTTGTGCTGCGTGCTCCATTGTCCAGTTTTGTGGTAAGTAACCATTGAGTGGATCGTGAGCTGATGTTTGATCTGTAACTACATCAGGTGTAATACCTGTTTTAACCAGTGTATTAAATACATCAGCAGCGTTACCAAGCAAACCCACCGATAGGGCTTCACCTTTTATACATGCATCGGTTATTAATTGCAGTGCGTGTTCAAGGCTCGTTGCTTTTATATCAACGTAGCCTGTTTTTATACGAAAATCGATACGGCTTTCATCGCATTCAACAACTAGCGCGCTAAACCCTGCCATTGTAGCTGCAAGTGGTTGCGCACCGCCCATACCACCAAGACCACCTGTTAATACCCATTTCCCTTTAGCGCAGCCTAAAAAATGTTGCTTTGCCATAGCTACAAATGTTTCGTAAGTACCTTGTACTATGCCTTGAGAGCCAATATAAATCCAAGAACCTGCTGTCATTTGCCCATACATCATCAAGCCTTTTTTATCGAGCTCGTTAAAATGTTCCCAATTTGCCCAGTGCGGAACAAGGTTTGAGTTGGCAATAAGTACACGAGGGGCATTACTGTGGGTTTTAAATACACCAACGGGTTTTCCTGATTGTACAAGTAGGGTTTCGTCGTTTTCGAGCCTATCGAGGGTTTCTATAATTTTGTCATAACTTGGCCAATCGCGAGCTGCTCGGCCAATACCACCATATACAACAAGTGCATGAGGATGTTCTGCAACTTCAGGGTCTAGGTTATTCATTAGCATGCGTTTAGCTGCTTCAGTTTGCCAGCTTTTAGCACTTATTTTATCGCCATGAGGTGCACGTATTACGCGACTTGTGTCGAGTCGGTTGTTCATGTTTTGCTCCTGTTGTATATACAAGGTGATTTGTTATAAAAAAAGCGCAGTAAGCGCTATTGTTTGTTATTTTTTAAATGTTAAGTGGCCACCTAAACGATATTTACTGCCCGGTGATACAAGGCGCGCAAAGCTTACAATGCCGTTAACAGACCATGTGCGTCGAATAACTTGTAAGCACGGCTCTTCGTTATATAAGTTCAACCATTGGCACATCTCGCTGTTTGGCATAATAGCCTCTACGGTATGCCTTGCTTGTGTAAGTGGTGCAACACTAGATAGGTATTCATGAGGTGTAAGCGTGCTAAAGTCTTGTTGTAAGTAACCAGCCGCAAGAGCAGGGTTTACAAAACGCTCTTCTAGCTGCAAGGGGCTGTCGTTTTCGTTATGCACGAGTACACTTCGGTATACAACACTGTCAATCTCAACACCAAGCGCAATGGCAATAGGTGCGACTGCATTTATTGATTCAAGTATGAGTACACTACAGGTGTAATTACCGTTACGTTCTTTTACTTCATCAGCAATGTTTTTTATTTCGAGTAACGATGACTGCGATTTAAATGTGGCTACAAATGTACCTAGCCCTTGGCTGCGGGTTAAAATACCTACCTCGGTTAATTCGCTCAGTGCTCGGCGGGCTGTCATTCTGCTGACACTAAATTGACTACTAAGTTCGTTTTCAGAGGGAACACGTTGGTTTTCTTGCCACGTACCGCTGCGAATTTTATCAACAATGAATTGTTTTATTTGCGCAAATTTAGGTGTCGTCATTAAATTTATGGTTACATTAAAAATAAACTATATAAATAAGATGACACAATTGTCTTGTATATACAAGATGGGTTGTTAGACTATATTTTCATCACTCTGGGCGTAAAAAGGGCTGCAAAATGCAAAGCACAACAAAAAATTATGAGTTAGAAGAAATTGACTTACTTTTGACTGATGCCAATATTGCCACTATGGATAGCAATATAAATGCCCCTTATGGCGCAATCGAAAATGCTGCTATAGCTATTAAAAATGGTAAAATTGCGTGGATTGGAGAGCAATCAACGTTGCCCAATTTTGATGTGTTTGCAACGCCGACATTGAGTGTAAAAGGGCAGTGGTTAACGCCGGGCTTAATAGATTGTCATACGCATTTAGTGTTTGCAGGTTCAAGATCGCAAGAGTTTGAGCAGCGCTTGCAGGGTGTAAGTTATGAGCAAATTGCGGCACAAGGCGGTGGCATAGCAAGTACGGTTAAAGCGACGAGAGCAGCCGACCGTGAGCAATTGTTTGTTGATGCAAAAGATCGCTTAAATACGTTGTTAAAAGAAGGTGTAACTACCGTTGAAATAAAGTCGGGTTATGGACTGGATACTGAAAACGAGATAAAAATATTAGAAGTAGCTCGTTTATTAGGTGAGCATCATCCTATTGATATTAAAACTACTTTTTTAGGGGCGCATGCTCTACCGCCTGAATACAAAGGCCGCGCTGATGAATATATTGATTTGGTATGTACTGATATGCTTGATCAGGTAGTGGCTAATAACCTTGCTGATGCAGTCGATGTATTTTGTGAAAATGTAGGCTTTAGTCATTCGCAAACCAAACGTGTTTTTCAGGCGGCTAAAAAGCATAATCTCCCAGTAAAATGTCATGCTGAGCAGTTATCTAATCAACATGGTGCTGAGCTGGTGGCGCAGTTCAATGGCCTTTCGGCAGATCATATTGAGCATCTTGATGAAGAGGGTGTAAAAGCCATGGCAAACGCTGGGACGGTCGCGGTGTTATTACCCGGTGCATTTTATTTTTTAAGAGAAACTAAATTTCCACCTATTGAGTTACTTAATCAATATAAAGTACCTATAGCTATTGCGAGTGATTTTAATCCAGGTACTTCACCACTATGCTCAGTGCACTTGATGATGAACATGGCATGCACATTGTTTAGATTAACACCCGAGCAAGCATTGGCAGGTGTTACACGTAATGCAGCTAAAGCACTAGGGTTAGACGATCGTGGTATTTTAAAAGTTGGCGCAAGAGCTGATATTGCGCATTGGCAAATAAGTCATCCATCACAATTAAGTTACCAATTTGGCGTAAATAAACTGTTAAATTTATGGATTTTGGGTAGAATTAACTAGTTTGTATTATTTTTACCCACATATAATCTGGTTTAAACTTTTTTAGCGAATACGGATGCCGTTAATTTGAACATACTAACCGACAGTAATTTTCCAATATTTTTTAGTGGTGCACTATTGATGGCGATGATTGCCACTTTATTTGCCGTTAAAAATGTCAGTATTAAGTTTAGTTATTTATGCACCGCAGCTGTTGGTTTGGCTATTTTGAGCAGTGGTGCGGCTTGGCTTGCCATTCTACTTGCCTTTGGATTTTGTTTTCATTTATGGCAAGCCTTCGAGCGAAATAATTGGAGCATGATTATTACCAGCTCACTGGCTGGTCTTTTATTTGTTGTTCTATTTTCAGCTCATTTATTATTGGAAGTTCCGCTATTTTGGGTTGTGTTAGCAATATTATTATTAACTATTGTTGGCTTTTTAAATGATGAAAGCGCTGAAATAGAAGTCGTGATAGAGCCAGAACCAACAGATGATGCATTTATTGAAGAGTCGCCGCTTTCGGTTTTTGCAGATAGAAAACAGTTACGTCAAGGTTACTATGCATGGTGCGACAATAAGCAAGTAAGTGCTGCATTAGTCGTTATTCGTCTTGAAGGATTTGAGCAAGTTAACCAGCATATTGGACGTGATTTTGGCGATATACTTTTAGCACAATCGGCTAATCGAATAAAAGAACTACTTTCAAGTGACGAAATAGTGACTTTAGTAGGGCAAGAAAAGCTTGCCCACTTAGGGGGCCTTAACTTTGCGTTTATTTGTAGTTTCGCGAATCAAAAACATTTACATGAGTTGGTTATTGAACAAATACTGGGTGCAACGCTTAAGCCATTTAATGTTGCTAACTGCACTGTAGAGGTAAAAGCGAGGGCGAGTTATGTTGATTGTAATGAGCAAGACAATAACTTTGATAATTTAATATCGTACGCATACCTAGCACTCGATAGCCACCCAAATCGCAAGGTTGTGCCTTATCATCAACAAATGATGATTGAACTGCGAGAGCAACAAGCGCGACTAAAAGAGTTGGCAAATATTGATTTTTCGAGCGAATTAGAACTCTATTTTCAACCTATAATTTGTAATGACAATGGTCAAATTGAGTTTTTAGAATTACTACTGCGTTGGCAGCATCCTAAGCAAGGAATTTTATCTGCTAATCGTTTTATTGACGACATCAGAATTGCAGGGCTTGGTTACCCGCTTGCTAAATTTGTAATGGAAAGAGCCGCTGAGCTTGCAATGGCGCTTAGAGTAGAAGGTATTTCTATACCGCTTAGCATTAACGTATTTGGCCCTGAAATGCTAAATGAAGAGTTTGTTGAATTTGTTGATGTTGTTATAAATGAGCATCACTTAGAGGCGGGAGACTTAATTGTTGAATGCCCTTTACATATTTTTGCTGGTTTAGATGACAAAGGCAGAGGTATGATAGCAAGGCTTAATAACATAGGCTTAAAAGTATGTGTTGATGGACTTGGCGATAACCCGGTACTGCTTTCTAAGCTACCAAGTTTATCAGTTGAATATATTAAGGTTTCACCTTCACTTACCGCTGACTTTAGTAATCAAAACAATATACGTAGTCTAGTTGGTGGAATGGTTGATATGCATAGCCAACAAAAAACAAAAGTAATTTTTGAAGGAGTAGAAACACTTGAGCAACTTAAGTTTGTAAAAAGCTTAAAAGGTTATGCTGCCCAAGGTTATTACTTTGGTCACCCGCTAAGTAGTATCGGTTTAATGAGCTGGCTAAAAGAGTGGCGATTGGTTCAACAACGTTAAGTGTTTTCTTTGGCTTGTAGGTAGCTATTTACAAGTGCACTAATTACTTGCCCTACATGGGTAGCACCGGCATCTAACCCGTTAGGATGCTGACTAGGCGCTGCTTCACATAAGTGTAAGTACATAGAGTGGCGATGGCTTGCAGCTAAATGCACAAAGTGCTCAGTGTCACTCACACTAAATCCACAATATGTATACGCACTAACTGGCATATAAGTAATACTATCTAAATCAACTTCAACACCCAGTGGTGAATCATTAAAATTACTTAGTGCATTTTCAATTGCCTGCGTTAGTGTAATTTTGCGCTTAACTTGTATGGATTGATAGCTATCAAACTTAAAGTTAGCTTCACTCATTGCATCTATAATTGCTTGATTGTTTTTTAATTCATGTAAGCCAATAACATGGTAATTACTTAGATGTTGCTCGTTATACGCGTAACGAAATCCATTACCACTATGGCGACCTTCACATTCTCTAAAGTCGGCATGAGGATCAAAATTGATTGCATTAACAGGTGTGTCTTTTGACTGGCTGAGTGCGCGGATGATTCCCAAGCAATTATTATGGCCGCCACCAATAACTATTGGCTCAAGCCCTGCTTTAAAAATAAGGCTTAATACTGACTCTACGCGCTCATCAAGTTGTTGGCATAAATCTCGTAATTGAGTTAGCTGCTGGGCTTGCTGATTATTAAGTTGGTTACTTTGCGCCATTAAATCATCAGTATTTACTTCACCCAATAAAAGTACTTTTTGAGTGGCAATAAACTGATTATGAGGTTGGTTTAAAAAGCGTTTTAAAAAAGCCGGCCATGCTTCGTTTGCACCGCCATTTCCTAAGTTTGCTTTTGGGCCTATATCTTCGCAAATACCAAGAAGTACATAGCGAATACCAAATTGAGCAGCGTCAATAAGTGCTTGTTGCAGGTTTACTTGAGTGTCGAGCAAGGCCATTGATTGCCATGCTTTTTTTTCATTTACGCGGCTAGAACAAAGTGATCTAACCGCGCTTTCATCATATATTTTTAAATGGGAGGTCACGTTATACTTCTACAACTTCCAATTCTAATTCTTCTGCAGATAAAACAATGCCTGTGCTATCAGCATAAATAAAGTCGTCATCAAAAAATGATACGCCTGCAAAGTTAACGCCTATAGCATCTTCGCCAGCACCTTCGCTGTCGGCTGCAACAGGAATAGAAGCAATAGCTTGAATGCCTAAATCGAGTTCTTCAAGCTCATCAACATGGCGTACTGCGCCGTAAACAACAATCCCATTCCAGTTGTTTTCAAGTGCAAGTTCAGCCAATTCAATATCAATAAGTGCACGGCGAGTTGAGCCACCACCGTCAATAAGAAGTACTAAGCCTGTACCATCTTGAGAAAGTAATTCGCGGATCAGTTCATTATTTTCAAAACATTTAACCGTTTTAATGCGGCCACCAAAACTGTGTCGACCACCAAAGTTGATGAACATTGGCTCTAGCACATCAACCACATCAGCAAAGTGGTCGCATAAATCAGAAGTGCTGTAATCCATTATTTTATCCTCAAAAGATACATTAATTTATACCTCAGTATACCCTCCTTATAAGCAATAACAACGACTTAATCGCAGTAAATTTAGGCAAAACATGAGCTAGAACACTAATCGCAATAATAGTGTCTTAAAAGCGTCACTCAATTGTTATTTACAACACCTAAGCTAAATCGGTGTTCATATATTATGCAATGAGGGGTAAGTGATGGGTAACAATAATATGTTTAAAAGGGCAGCTCTGCTAGATGAGCAATTATTTTTAACTCTATTTAATTGCAACTCACCGAAGTGGTTTAAAACAATGGCGTTCGGGTTATCTAAAAGCGGTGATGGTGGGCTTTACATACTCGTGTGTTTAGCAGTGTGGTGGCTTAGTAATAATGAGCAGCATCAATTATTACCTGTAGCGATATTGATTGGTTTTGCTTTAGAAAGACCTATTTACTTATTAGCTAAAAACAGATTTGCCCGGATCCGCCCATGCGACTGTTTAGTAAAAAATGCCTATATAGTACCAAGTGATAAATTTAGTTTACCCTCTGGTCACAGCGCTGCAGCGTTTTTAGTTGCAATTATACTAAGTCATTTTTTTCCTGAGTATGTATGGCTACTACTTAGTTGGGCTGCTGGTGTGGCTATTTCTCGTGTGATATTAGGCGTACACTTTCCAGCTGATATCGTTATTGGTGCGATTATTGGCAGTTTTTGTGGTTTATTTGCGTTAGCACTCGTGGTACCTGTATGAAAATATTGTATGGAGTGCAGGGCACCGGTAATGGTCATATAACGCGAGCTAGGGTTATGGCTAGCTGCTTTAATAAACTCGGTATTGATGTTGATTATGTGTTTTCAGGACGAGCAAATAAAGATTATTTTGATATGCACGAATTCTCAGATTATAAAGCGTATAGGGGCTTATCGTTTAGTACTGAAAATGGTCAAATAAAAAATTTAAAAACACTTAAAAACATGCGAATTTGTAAGCTGGTGAGAGATATAAAATCGCTTGACATAAAGCAGTACGATTTTGTACTTAATGACTTTGAGCCCGTTACAGCGTGGGCTGCAAAAAGAGCTGATATACCTGTTGTTGGCATTAGTCATCAAGCCGCATTTTTGTCAGATAACGTACCTATGTTTGGTCGAGGGATATTCAGAAAATCGCTAATTAAACATTATGCACCAGCGTCTACTTACCTAGGCGTGCACTGGCAACCTTTTGCAAATAATATAATCCCGCCGTTTATTGCTCATCATAACCATGAAAACCCTGTCGCGGTGATGAACAAGGTATTGGTATATTTACCTTTTGAAAACTTAGATAGCATTGTTGATTACTTAAAAGACTTTCCCGAAAAAGAATTTTATTGCTATCACCCAAATGCCCGCAATGAATCTTTTGGACATATACATTTACGCTCCCCATCGCGTTTGAGTTTTTTAAACGACTTAGCAAACACGAGTGGAGTTATTGGTAATGCTGGGTTTGAGCTTGCCAGCGAAGCGCTTAAGTTAGGTAAAAAGTTACTATTAAAGCCTTTAAACGGACAATTTGAACAGACTGCAAATGCGCAAACATTGTTTGCTATGGGTATGGCGCATGTAATGAACTATTTAAACCCGCAAGCTCTTGATGATTGGAATGGCGCACCACAAAATAAGCAAATAAATTACCCAAGCGATCCCGCGCCTTTAATTGACTGGTTGGTAAAAAAACAATGGAATAATACACAATCGTTACATAAAGGTTTATGGGACAGCGTGGGTTTAGAGTGATAAACATAAAAAAGCGAGGAATAACAAAGAATAATAAAAAGTTAAATTAATGAGTCGCTTCGTATCTATCAGCTATAATAAATATGCATATTAAAAAAAGGCGTTAGCGATGAATTTTTTACAAAACTTAACAATCAAACGACGTTTACAATTAAACGCAGTCGTTGTTGGTTTAGCAATGGTGGTCCTTTTATGCGTAATAATTTATGAAGCGAGAACAACGCTAAGCTTGAATAAAACAATTCAGCTTGCTGAAGAGCTTAATATTCATGAATTAGAACTGCGTAAACATGAAAAAAACTTTCTTTTTTATAAACAAAAAGAAGCATTAGACTTATTTGAACAAGATTATAATCAGCTTAAAAGTAAAATTGCTAAGCTGAACTTAATTATGCAAGAGCAGGGTATCGAAACCCAAAAAATAAGCAATCTAGAGAGTTTAATAAGTGCTTATAACAATGATTTTATGAGTGTTGTTGTGCTACAAAAACGCATAGGGTTACATCCTAAGGATGGATTGTATGGCGAACTAAGAAGTGCAGTTCATGAGATTGAAAGTTTGATCAAAGAGCAAGGTGATTACAAGCTCTTATCTTCAATATTACAGTTAAGACGAGCTGAAAAAGATTTTATGCTACGTCTTGACCTTAAGTATTTAACTCGATTTGATGAAGGGGTTAATACTTTAAAGCAGCAAATCTCTCAGGCTCAATTTGATAGTGGGTATACTGCTGAATTAAATGGCTTTCTAAACTCCTACCAAACTCAATTTCAAGCATTGGTAGAGGCACAGGTTGAATTGGGGCTAGATTTAAATTCAGGTGCACTCGGAGAAATGCGTAAAAGTGTTGAACAAAGTGATGCAATCGTTGCGCAGATCCTATTAAGCACTAAGCAACAGGTAGAACAAAGCGTTGAACAGGCACAGTTTTTAGCTATTCTTATTTTTGTGACTGCTGGCATTATTGTTTTAGTGTTGGTTTATTTCACGAGTCGCTCGATTATTGTGCCTATAGAACGGGTCTATCACACTATTAATGATATTCGTCGTAATAACGATTTGAGCGTAATGATAGAGCAAACAGGTAAAGACGAAATTACCACTATGACGGTCGACTTTAATAGCTTAATAGGCGATTTTAAGAACTTGATTAACGAAGTTAATGGTGCTTTAAATACGCTTAATGTGGCAACCGAACATTTATCAGAAAGTACTGCAGCAACAAGCTCTGGTATGCAAGAGCAATTACATGAAGCTGATATGGTTGCAACTGCAGCTACTGAAATGCAGGCGACGATTCAAGATATTTCACATAATACTGAAGCGGCCGCAAAAAAAGCCGAATCAACAAACCTAAGTGCTCAACAAGGGCGTAGTGAAGTAGATTCTACCGTTAAGCACATCAGGGCTCTATCTGATTCGTTAGGGAATGCATCAAATGTAGTATCTCAACTTGAAAAAGATGGCGAAACAATTGGTTCAGTGCTTGATGTAATCCGGGGTATTGCAGATCAAACAAATTTACTCGCACTTAATGCGGCAATCGAAGCAGCTCGTGCTGGTGAGTATGGTCGTGGATTTGCTGTTGTTGCAGATGAGGTTCGTTCATTAGCAAAACGCACTCAAGAGTCTACAAGTGAGATTGAGAGTATTATAAGTACTTTACAGCAGCGTACTCAAGAAGTGGTAAGTATTATGCACAAATGTCGTTCTCAAGGCGATGAAAGTGCCTCGCAAGCAATTAAAGCCGGTGAGTTATTAGGCGCAATTACTGAAGATGTGCAAACAATAATGGAAATGAGCTCTCAAATAGCGGTTGCTATTGACGAGCAAAGCCAAGTGGCATCAGAGGTTAATAAAAATGTAGTCAGAATTCGCGACATTGCGCAAGATGCAACTGAACATGCTGCTAAAAACGCCCAAACTAGCGAAGAAGTATCTGAGCAAGCTAAAGTGTTATTTAGCGCTATTGATAAGTTCAAAGTATAACCAACTTGAACCCTGGATAGTAAATATCTTAACCAGGGTTTAGGTTAACTAATCTAAAATACCCACCTAAATTACCTATAAGGTTTAAGGAATAAACTTTATTGGTACACTGTTTTTGTTTTGTTCGTGCTCGGCTACGCGTGCCAAATATTCATTGCTCAATGTTTGTTGCTGCGCTTGTAGTTTTTCAAAATAACTCCAGCTGAATAACCCACTGTTATGACCATCATCGAAATCTAACCGCAGTGCATAATGCCCAACAGGTACTATATTTTTTATACCTACGGATTGCTTATTTAAAACCAGTTTCATAGGGCCAGAGCCATGACCTTGCACTTCAGCTGAGGGGGAGTGAACGCGTAAGAATTCACAGCTAAAGACTGCTTGGCTATCATCATCAAAATAAACATCTAGGTTTTTACTTACACTGTGATAATGCACTTTTATTACGTGTTTCATTTTATATATCCCATTAAAAAGCCCCCAATCTGGAGGCTTTTAGTATAACGTTTATATTCGTTTTATAGAATGAAGCGGCTTAAGTCTTCATCTTCAACAAGTGCACCTAGATGTTTTTCAACGTAAGCGGCGTCAATGACAAGTGATGAACCTGCTTTTTCAGAAGCATCGTATGAAATTTCTTCCATCAATCTTTCCATCACAGTATGCAAGCGACGAGCACCGATGTTTTCGGTTTTTTCGTTAACTTGCCACGCTGCTTTAGCAATGCGCTCAATTGCATCATCACTAAACTCAATCGTTACTTGCTCAGTTTTAAGGAGCTCTCGTTGTTGCTCAGTAAGCGATGCATGCGGCTCTGTAAGGATACGCTTAAAGTCATCGGCAGTAAGTGCTTCAAGTTCTACTCGAATCGGTAAGCGACCTTGTAGCTCAGGTATCATGTCTGATGGTTTAGACATTTGGAACGCACCTGAGGCAATAAATAACATATGGTCAGTTTTAACCATGCCGTGCTTAGTGTTTACCGTTGAGCCTTCAATTAGAGGTAGTAAATCGCGTTGAACACCTTCTCGGCTAACATCTGGGCCTGAAGAATCACCACGCTTACAAATTTTGTCTATTTCATCTATAAACACAATACCGTTTTGCTCTACTGCAAAAATAGCTTGTTCTTTTAGCTCTTCAGGGTTTACTAATTTAGCGGCTTCTTCTTCTGTTAATAGTTTGAAGGCTTCTTTAATTTTTAACTTACGTTTAGTACGTTTATCGCCGCCCATGTTTTGAAACATGCTTTGTAACTGGTTGGTCATATCTTCCATACCAGGAGGCGCCATAATTTCTACGTTTGATTGAGCTTGCGCTAATTCAATCTCGATTTCTTTATCATCTAGCTGACCTTCACGTAATTTTTTGCGAAATGTTTGGCGAGTAGATGAAGTATCGTCGCGTTGGCTTTCGCCATATTGGTCTTTAACAGGAGGTAAAAGTGCATCTAAGATACGCTCTTCTGCTGCTTCTTCGGCGCGATGTTTAAACTTTTTAGTTTGCTGTTCGCGAGTCATTTTAATTGAAACATCAACGAGGTCACGTATGATCGTATCTACTTCTTTACCAACATAACCAACTTCAGTGAATTTAGTCGCTTCTACTTTAATGAATGGTGCGTTAGCAAGTTTTGCTAAACGGCGGGCAATTTCTGTTTTACCTACACCTGTCGGACCAATCATTAATATATTTTTTGGTGTTACTTCGCTGCGTAAATCTTCATTTAATTGCATGCGGCGCCAGCGGTTACGAAGTGCAATAGCAACCGCTTTTTTAGCTTTAGCCTGACCTATAATGTGCTGATCTAGCTCGTGAACAATTTCTCTTGGGGTCATATCAGACATAATAGTTCCTATTATAATTCTTCGATTGTTTGGAAGTTATTAGTAAATACGCAGATGTTGCCTGCAATAGTTAAGCTTTTCTCTACTATTTCACGAGCGCTTAAATCTGTATTTTCTAAAAGGGCAGTTGCAGCTGATTGCGCAAAGTTACCACCACTACCAATTGCAATTAAATCGTTTTCTGGCTGAACTACATCGCCATTACCGGTAATAATTAAAGAGGCTGTTTCGTCTGCTACGGCGAGCAGCGCTTCGAGTTTTCGAAGTGCACGGTCACTTCGCCAATCTTTAGCCATTTCTACTGCGGCTTTAGTTAGGTTACCTTGGTGCATTTCTAATTTGCTTTCAAAACGTTCGAAAAGAGTGAAGGCATCAGCAGTACCGCCGGCAAAACCAGCGATTACTTTGCCATTATAAAGACGTCGAACTTTGCGGGCGTTGCCCTTCATTACGGTGTTACCAAGTGAAACTTGGCCATCGCCGCCAATTACAACTTTGTCGCCGCGGCGAACACTTACGATAGTAGTCATGTTATTCCTCATCATCGAGCTGCAGAGGCAACTCGTAAAAAACGATTATGATGAGGTTATATGGGTGAATGGTTTATTTTCAAGTCCAGCCCCAAATTCCGCAGCCGACTATTTTTACACGTTTAAGTTTGTTTTTATCGCTTTCGGCTTGGCGTTTGGTTTTATAAGGACCTAAACGTACTTTATACCAAGTACCATTGCTGCCTTCAGCCTGTTTTATCTCAGAAATGAGCCCTGCAAATGCGATTTTAGCTTTTAACGATTCAGCTTGTGCATGAGTTCTGAACGAACCGCACTGCATAACATAAGGACCTTTTTGCTCAAGTTCTTTTACTTCAACTTGAATCTCGTGGTTTCTAATTTCTTTAATAAATTCCGGTGTGCGTGGAATAACAACTTCCACTTTTGCGGGCGCAGATGGGTTTGCTTGTTTTTCGACAAGTTTTGGATCGGCATTACTTTTAATAAACCATAGTGTGTAGGCAAAACCACCTACAAGTAAGATGGCTATAACGGCTAAAAGAATAGGAAATGGTTTTTTAGCGGGTGCATTTTTTTTACTGTTTCTGCCTGCCGGCTTTTTATTAATATAATCGTGCTGTGCCATGGTGTTATTTTGGCCTTAACCTAAATCATGTCTATAGGGTCTACGTCTAAGCTCCAGCGTACTTTTTGTGCAAGTTTACTGGTACTTAAATAATCAACCATTTGCGCAAGGTACTGATGTAATATGCGGCGATCTTGCGCTTGAATATGTAATTGAAAACGATACATACCTGCGACTCTTTCAAGTGGGGCAGGGATCGGACCGAGCAATTGTATACCAGATACCCCATTCACAGGAACCAAATCCGTCAAAAAATCGACGACTAGCTTAATGCTATGTCCTTGTGCACGCACAATGGCCATATTTGTAATGGGCGGTAAGTCAGCATCATCGCGCTCACTAAGAGCAAAGCGGGCAAAGTCTTGGTAGCCATTATTAACTAAGTCTTGTAAAAGAGGGTGTTCTGGGAAGTGTGTTTGTAATAACACTTGGCCAGGCTCTCCTGAACGCCCAGCACGCCCCGCTACTTGGGTGACTAATTGCGCTAAGTGTTCTGTCGCTCTAAAGTCGCATGAGTATAAGCCGCTATCTACATCTAAAATTATAACAAGGCTTACATCTGCAAAGTGATGGCCTTTGGCAAGCATTTGTGTTCCCACTAAAATGCGTGCGCCTCCTAGGTTGATTTCATCAAGTGCTTTTTCAAGGCTACCTTTACGACGAGTTGAATCGCGATCTATACGAGTAACAGGTGTATCAGGAAATTCGGTAGATAAAAACTCTTCAATTTGCTCTGTGCCTTTACCGTTAGGGAATATTTGTGTGCTCCCGCAATCAGGACATTGGTGAGGGACAGGGTACTGGTCGCCACAGTGATGACAGATCATTTGTCCAATCGCTTTATGAAATGTAGCGCTGGTACTACAGCGTTTACATTCGCTCAACCAACCGCACTCATGACAAATTAGGGTTGGCGAGAAACCTCGGCGATTTAAAAATACCATAACCTGTTTACCGCGATTTAAATGCTGGCGCATAGTAGCAAGGCTTGCGTGGGCAATACCCGCTTGGTCGGGTTGGCCTTTCATATCGAGTAACTTAAATTGGTTGTCGGTCGCTGTTTGTGCACGCTCAGTTAAGCTTAATAGCTGGTATTTGTTATTAATTGCCTTGTGAAGTGTTTCAAGAGCGGGTGTAGCGCTGCCTAATATAAGCGGGATTTTATGCTGAAAAGCTCTGTAAGCAGCTAAATCACGGGCATGGTAACGAAGGGTATCTTGTTGTTTAAATGACGAGTCGTGCTCTTCATCAACAACAATCATACCTAGTTTTAAAAATGGCAGAAAAATACTCGAACGCGTCCCAATAACTATCGCACAACTGCCTTTTTCGCAAAAGCGCCATGTTTGTAAGCGTTCGTTATCGGTAAGTGCTGAGTGCCAAAGCATAATGGGTGTATCAGGAAAGCGGCGACGAAAACGGTTTACAGTTTGTGGCGTTAAACCTATTTCTGGCACTAATACTAATGCTTGCTCACCACGTTTTAATACTTCTTCTAGGCACTGTAAATACACTTCTGTTTTACCACTGCCAGTGACGCCTTCTAATAAAAAGCTGCTAAATCCAGTACTTTGATTTATTGCTGTACAGGCAACCGCTTGTTCTTTATTAAGTATAGGTTTGCTACCGACAGTTGGTACAACGCTTTGCCATTGGTTATCGTGTTCAATAGTTTGCGTAATAAGCTCTTTATCTATTAGGCTATCTATTGTTTTTTTACTAAAGCCCAGTGCCTTTAACTCAGTTAACGATGACTTACCTGATTGCGATAACTGTTTTAATAAGTTGAGCTGTGTTTTAGCTTTTAATGACGGTACTTTTGCGCCTTTTTCAGTTAAAGCAACCATATTAATACTGGTTTTATCAGGTGATTCACCTTGGCGAAGTACAGCGGGTAGCGCTATATGAATAGTTTCGCCTAAAGGATAGCAATAATAGCGCGCGGTAAAGCTAAGGAGATCTAGGTGCTGAGTACTTAAAATAGGGGCGTCGTCTATTACCTCTATAATATTCTTAATTTTATCTAAAGGGACGTCGGTACTGCTTTTAATACCCAGAACAACAGCCACTTTTTTTTGGTTACCAAAAGGTACCAAAACGCGCATACCGGGTAGTAAAGGCGTTGAGAGGCCGCTGAGCTGTTCTTCTATTTTATAATCAAAGGTGCGTGGGAGCGGGACTTTAATAGCAACTTCAACAAAACTCATAACAACTCAACCCGTAAAATTAATGCTGTAATGTACTAAAATTACCGTAAAAAACCTACTAGCAATAGTGCTTGAGGAAGAGATTGTTCACTTTTTTGGCTAAAACATAAATAAATACTTGTGTAGGGGAACGTTGTTGGATAAAATCCGCCACCAACAAATTTGTTTTAACGACGTATGGTGCCAGACTTCGGGTTTGGAGAGCGATGCGGCCTTAACTAGAGGTTCCTATGAAAGAAGGTATTCACCCTAAGTACGAAGTAATTTCTGCAACATGTTCATGCGGAAACAAATTCGAAACTAGCTCAACTCTTTGTAAAGACATTCACTTAGACGTATGTTCTGCGTGTCACCCGTTTTACACTGGTAAGCAAAAGATTTTAGACACTGGCGGCCGTGTTGATCGCTTCAACAAGCGCTTCGGTGCACTTAGCAGCAAGAAGTAATTATTGCTGTTTAGTTAAAAAAAGCACCTTAGGGTGCTTTTTTTGTGCCTAAAATTTGCCATTTATTACCTCATTTAGCTAACTTTGGATATATCCCTCTTTGCATAACTATTTCCTATTCTTATTCTGAGTATGCATAAACCTTTACAGACAAATCGATAGATATTCTCTATATTTTAAATAGTACAATTTTTAACTAGGTTGATAAAAGTAGCTAACGTGGGCTTATCTGTTTTTAAAGTAGAGTAGTAGGCTGTTATTTAAGTTTATGGTGATACTTTATACATACATTTTTTTAATATTTCACTAGGCATAAAAGCACCTTAAAACTTACTTTTTAGGTGAATTTTTATTTATTAAATGTTTATATAATCCTGCAAAGTTACTGAAAAACCTCTTAAAATTAAAGGATATAGCATATAACAGGATAGACCTGATATTGCTTGGAATTTAAAAATAATAAGGGTATCGTACCCCAAGACTCCACCTCTCACTTTAACTTAAATTGCAGGATACCATCGCGTTATGTCTGACTTTCGTGAACAAGCACTACATTATCACTCACACCCCGTACCTGGTAAAATTAGCATTGAGCTAACAAAGCCTGCTGAAACAGTTCAAGACTTAGCCCTAGCTTATAGCCCTGGCGTTGCCGAACCTGTACGTGAAATTGCTGCAGATCCTGCAAATGCATATAAATATACCGGTAAAGGTAATATGGTTGCGGTTATCACTAATGGTACTGCAATTCTCGGACTTGGTAATTTAGGCCCTTTAGCGTCTAAACCTGTAATGGAAGGTAAAGCGTTATTGTTCAAACGTTTCGCTGGCCTTGATTCAATTGATATTGAAGTTAAGCACCGTACGACAGAAGACTTTATTAATACGGTTGCCAATATTGCCGATACATTCGGTGGTATTAACCTTGAAGATATTAAAGCACCAGAGTGTTTTGAAATTGAAAAAGCATTAATAGAGCGTTGTAGCATTCCTGTTTTTCATGATGATCAACACGGAACTGCGATTGTAACGGCTGCGGGCATGTTAAATGCGTTAGAAGTACAAGGTAAGTCAATTGAAGATGCAATTATTGTATGTTTAGGGGCTGGCGCTGCCGCTGTTGCGTGTATGGAGCTGTTGATTAAGTGCGGAGCACTGCGCGAACACATTTATATGCTTGACCGCAAAGGTGTTATTCATACCCGCCGCGATGATTTAAATGAATATAAACAGCTTTTTGCTAACAATACAGATAAGCGTACATTGCAAGATGTAATTGCAGATGCTGATGTGTTTGTAGGTGTTTCTGGCCCTAACTTATTAGCGGCTGAAGATTTAAAGCTAATGGCTGAAAAACCAGTTGTGTTTGCATGTTCAAACCCAGATCCTGAGATTGATCCTGCACTTGCGCACGGCGCACGTAACGATTTAATTATGGCAACAGGGCGCTCTGATTACCCTAATCAGGTTAACAATGTTTTATGTTTCCCGTTTATTTTCCGTGGTGCGCTTGATGTGCGTGCAAGCGCTATTAACGATGAAATGAAAATTGCTGCAGTTGAGGCTATCCGTAGTATTGCTAAAGAGCCTGTACCTGCAGAAGTTTTAAAAGCAGCAGGCGTAGATAAATTAGAGTTTGGTGCACAGTATATTATTCCAAAACCAATGGACCCTCGTTTACTGCCGCGTATAGCAAGAGCTGTTGCCCTAGCTGCTGTTGAGTCAGGTGTTGCGCAAATTGATTTGCCAGAAAATTATATGCAGTAAATCTATACAGTAGAGCTATGCAATAAAATTTAGACATAAAAAAACCTCAGTAATTACTGAGGTTTTTTTGTCTTTGTAATATTTATTCTTCGTTTAAAACGGGTACTTCTAGACCCATTTCTTGCATTATTTTTTTAACTTCTTCTGGCACTTTTTCGGCGTTATCTTTACGTAAGTCATCGTCATTTGGTAAAGGTTGGCCAGTAAAAGCATGCAAAAATGCCTCACATAGCAATTCACTATTTGTAGCATGGCGAAGGTTATTGATTTGACGACGTGTACGTTCGTCAGTTAATACCTTTAATACATTTAGCGGGATCGAAACGGTGATCTTTTTAACTTGCTCTGATTTTTTACCGTGTTCTGCGTATGGGTGAATATACTCACCATTCCATTTAGCCATAAGATGTATCGTTGCCTCAGATTATTAATTTCTCACACGGTATAAAAAGCGTGTAAATATGCGTGAAATTCTATCGATTTAAAAAAGATAGTCAAATAATAGATACCGATCTATCTTAATAAGCCTATTGTGAGTGTAAAGATAGGCACACTTTTGTGAGCTAAAATGTGTTATTCGCAGAGGCTCCTTCTACTTATAGCCATCTAGAGCTTTAAAATACTTTGACTTATCAAAACGGATAACTTACTCTTTTGGACGTCTAAACATCCAAATTAATCAGGTGACGAATATGAGCGAAAAAAACAAAGCAACCATTGCTGTACGTAACGGCGTTGATGCTGATAAACATCATGGTGCGGTGGTACCGCCAATTTATTTATCGACTACTTATTCGTTTGCCGACTTTGATACTAAGCGTGAGTATGATTATGGTCGTAGCGGTAATCCTAATCGTGATATTTTAGCTGAGACGCTTGCTAAGCTTGAAGGTGGCGCTCGTGGCATAATTACAGCTACAGGCATGGCTGCCGTGCATTTAGCTACTCAGCTACTTAATAGTGACGATACGTTAGTAATTCCACATGATTGTTATGGTGGCAGCTATCGTTTATTTACATCTTTACAAAAACGCGGACTACTAAAGCTCGAAATATTAGATTTAACAAAAGAAGAAAGCCTTCAACAAATTTTAGTAATTAAACCTAAGCTTATTTGGATAGAAACCCCAAGTAACCCAGTACTTCGTTTAACAGATATTAAAGCGGTTACTGATGTGGCTAAGCAATGCGGGGCTTTGGTTGCAGCAGATAACACGTTTTTGTCGCCTGCTTTACAAAACCCTATTAAGTTTGGTGTAGATATTGTGGTGCATTCAACCACTAAATATATTAACGGACACTCAGATGTAGTAGGCGGCGCTGTTATTGCCGCAACACAAGAGTTAGGCGATGAGCTTGCTTGGTGGGCTAATAACATTGGTATTACGGGGGCGCCTTTTGATAGCTATTTAACGCTTCGTGGTTTACGTACTTTAAATGTGCGCCTAAGACAGCATCAAGAAAATGCACTGGCAATAGCTAAGTATCTTGAAAACTCTGAATATGTAAGCCAAGTTTACTACCCAGGTCTTGAGTCACATCCTCAACATGAACTTGCTAAAGCACAGCAACTTGGCTTTGGTGGCATGGTTAGTTTTGATATTAAAGGCGATATAAACGACGCAGCGGCATTTTTAACTAGCCTTAAAACCTTTAGTTTAGCTGAGTCACTAGGTGGCGTAGAGAGCTTAATTTGTCACCCTGCAACTATGACGCACGCAGGTATGGACGCAACAGCACGTTTAGAAGCGGGTGTGGGCGATACGCTTATTCGTATTTCGGTAGGTATTGAAGATATATACGATTTAGTTGCTGATTTTGAGCGAGTGTTTGAACTTGTAAAACCAGGACAAAATAAAAATGTTGGCCGTGTAGGCAAAGGTGCAGGCACTTCTGGTGGTAACGTTAAATTAAGTGCAGCCCGTCCGGCGCTTTGGTAAGCAATACCAATCCGCAATAATACCTAATCAATTTGAGGGATTAAAGCTGGCGCTAACTTCGTTAAAAATTTCTGATATACGACTGCATGGATGCAGGAGGTAGAGCAATGCAGGAGCAGTTGCCGAGAACAACTAAACTCAAAATAGACTACTTAATTAAGCGAATTGGTATAAATATGGTTAATTGTATACATAAATTTGGTGGCTCGAGTTTAAGCTCAAGTGAGCGATACCAAAGCGTTGCCAAAATAATAATTACACATACTCAACCGGGTGACTGTGTGGTGGTATCGGCTGCGGGTAAGACAACCGATACGCTAGTATTACTTTGGCAAAGCTATCAAAAGCAAGACAATCAAGCGGTAGCTGATATTTTACTACAGTTAAATAATCACCAAAGAGACTTAATAGAGCAGCTATTAGAAGCTGATTTAAAACGAAGTGCACTTAAAACACTAAATACCGAACTTACTGATATTGCAGAACTTGCTCAAGCTGAGCAGCTAAAAGAGGCTGCGTTACTTGCACATGGCGAATTGTGGTCAGCACGCTTACTCGCCATTTATTTACAGCAGCTAAATATTGAGGCATGTGCTCAAGATGCCCGCACTCTTTTTACCTTGAATGATGGTGAATTAATGCATGCGCAAAATGCGCAGAAATGTGGGCAGTTAATTTTTCCTAATAAAATAAATGTTGTTACTGGGTTTATAGCCGCAGATATCAATGGTGAGACTGTAACGCTTGGCCGAAATGGTAGTGACTACAGCGCAACACTACTAGCAAATTACTGTAATGCTAAGCAGGTATGTATTTGGACTGATACGCAAGGAGTGTTTAGTACTGATCCACGTAAAGTGCAAAAAGCGATTAAATACGGCAAAATTTGCCGTGGACAAGCTAATTTATTGGCTCGTTTAGGTAATCCTGTATTACATGCAAAAACACTATCGCCACTTAAAAACACAGATATTAAGCTAGCTGTTCGCAGTAGTTTTGATGTGCAAGCAAGTCCAACAGATATAGTAAAAGAAGGTTCAGCGAAGAAAAAACGTTTTATAACCACGTTGCAAAATGTTGACCTATTAATGGTTGAAGGGTTAAGTGAAGGAGAGGTTGCAAGTGTTAGTCAGCTTATTCAGCATAGCCTTCATCACTTTAACCATAATGGTGAAGTGTATCTGGTAGTGCCAGCAGCACAAACTTATCTGGTTATTAATTACTTTGCGGGTAGAGCAAATATTAGCGAGTCAAATTTAAATGGCTGCGCAATTGTAGCGCCTGAGCAAGACGTTAATACATCATGCCTACAAGCGTTAGACTTATTAAAACTCCACAGCATAAAACCTCGTTTTGTCCATCAAGATACTGGCTATACTTTATTGCTTACCGATCAATTTATAGATAGTGATATACAAAGTGCCTTACACGATAAGCTAATTAATAAAGGCCAAGAAATCGCAATTATAGTTGCGGGGCTTGGTAACGTTGGCGACGTTTTTATTAAACAGTTATCGGCACAATTTGAGCGCTTATCGGATGACTTTAGTATTAAATTAGTCGGTCTAATTCGCTCTAAAAAAATGCTGTTTAATGCAAGTGGTATTAATACGCAGCAATGGAAAACTCAATGGCAGCATGAGGCTAATAGCTATCAATCTGCAGATTTACTGAATGCTATAAATGAGCTCGATTACGAGCATAAAATTTTAATTGATATTACCGCAAGTGAACAATTTAGCTTGTTATATCCAGACTTTGTAGATAGAGACTGTCATTTAATTAGTGCTAATAAATACGCTGGAACAGCATCTACTACTTGGTATAAAGCACTTCGTAGTAATATTTTAGAACGTAATTTACATTGGCGATATAACACCAGTGTAGGCGCTGGCTTACCTATTAACTTTGCTTTGGCTGATTTGCAAAATAGTGGCGATAAAATAACACGTATAGAAGGTGTTTTCTCAGGCACGCTTTCGTGGTTATGCAGTAAATATGATGGAATTAGGCCATTTTCTGAGTTGGTACTAGAAGCTCAGAAAATGGGATTCACAGAGCCAGACCCTCGCGAAGATTTATCTGGGCGAGATATGCAGCGTAAACTACTTATTTTAGCTCGAGAGCTAGGTGTAGAGCTTGAACTTGACGATATTAGCTTATCGGCATTGATGCCTGATGAACTTGCGCTGGGAAGTTGGGATGACTTTTTAAATAAAAAAACACAGCTAGATGCATTCATTGAAGAGCATGCAGCTACAGCAAAAGCTAAAAATTCAGTACTTAGATACACGGGCTTGTTAGAAATCAAACAAGGTGAAGTAATCGCTAAAGTGGGAATAGCGTATGTGCCTAATGGCGATGCGTTAGCAAACCTTACTCCTGGTGATAATATTTTTGTCATTAATAGCAAATGGTATAGCGATAACGCATTAGTGATTCAGGGGCCAGGAGCGGGTAGGGAAGTGACCGCTGCGGGTGTGCACTCTGATTTATATTGGCTTGTTCAAAACTTAAAATAAACCTTTGGTTTAAATAAAAACGGCAGCTTAAATAAGCTGCCGTTTTTGTATTACGTACATATTATTAAAATAGCTCTTCTTCTGTTTTAGTGTCTTCTTCAAATATATCGTTAGGCTGAGATAGCACATACTTTGTAGGTGCGGTGCCTTTTTCAAAATATTCAAATCGACTCGTGTAGTCATTTCTATGGCTTAATAAACCAGTAGCTAAATCAATACGAATAGAAACAAGTCCCTCAGGCGGCTCAATTGGAGCTTCGGGCTTGCCTTCAAGTGCCGCTTTCATAAATTCAACCCATGCTGGCTGTGCGGTTTTAGCGCCCGATTCAGCACCTGATATTTGGCTGCTATCTAGGTTGTTGTTATATGTAGAGCGACCAAGAGCGTTGCCCGGATTATCAAAGCCAACCCAAACTGAGGTCATCACATTACTATTAAAACCGCTAAACCAGGTATCTATTGAGTCATTAGTTGTGCCTGTTTTACCCGAAATATCGCGACGGTCTAGTGCTTGTGCTCGCCAACCGGTTCCACTCCAACCTGTTTTATGAGCCCAGCTACCACCCCCCCAGATTGCACTATTCATAGCATCGGCAATTAAAAATGCATTCTGCTTAGAAATAATTCTCGGTGCACATTTTTTAGTTTGCTCCTCTTCACCATCACTATTATGAATTGAGAGTGCATTGAGTGTTGGCAAAGGCTCTTCGTCACAGGCAAGAGCAGGGTTTGCTTTAAACAATACATTGCCATAAGCATCTTGAATTTCTGAGATGAAGTAAGGTTCAATTAAGTGACCGCCATTGGCAAATGTACTCATGCCTCGGGCAAGTTCAAGGGGAGTAATGGAAGCACTGCCAAGGGCTAATGATTCACTGCGATTAATGTCAGCGTCTTTAAAGCCAAATTTTAGTAAGTGATCAGCTGTACGTTGTAATCCAACACCACGCAGTAAACGCACCGAAATAACGTTTTTAGACTGTGCTAAAGCACGGCGAATTCGAATAGGACCGTTGTAAACAGCGGGGCTATTTTTAGGACGCCATGCTACGCCTTGGCTTTTATCCCATTGGTTTATAGGTGCATCGTTTAATATAGACGCAAGCGTGTAGCCCTTTTCAAGTGCTGCTGAATATATAAAAGGTTTTATATTAGAACCCACTTGACGCTTAGCTTGTACCGCACGATTGTATTGGCTTTGCTCAAAGCTGTAACCCCCTACAATGGCTTTTATTCTACCGTCTTGTGGATCGAGTGAGACAATAGCGCTTGATGCTTCCGGTACTTGGCTTAATAAGAAGCTGCTATCTTCGTTTTGACGTACCCATATTTGCATACCTGGTGTTAAAATGTCGGTAGCCGCTTTTGGAGCAAAGCTTTGGCGGTAGCGAGTAATATACTTACGCGCCCATTTTAAATTATCCCAAGTGAGGGTTGTTTGTTCACCGTTTTTAAGTAATACAGTAGCTGTTTTATCATTAACACTAAGTACTGCTGCAACTTTTAAAGTGCCTAATTCATTTACGCTCTGTAATTTATTGAGTATTTGTTGCTCAGTTAAAGCTGGTTGTGTTTCAGGATTCCATAAAATATCAGTTGGACCTCTAAAACCATGACGCATATCGTAATTGTGTAAGTTATTTACAAGTGCGTTTTGCGCTGCTTTTTGAACCTTTGATTCTACTGAGGTAAAAATTTTAAAACCTGAGTTGTATGCTTTATCTACCCCATAGCGCGAAACCATTTCGGCACGCACCATTTCAGAGATATACGGTGCGTATAAGTTTATTTCTGCGCCGTGAAAATAAGCTGTAATAGGTTGGCTAGTTGCTTCGTTATATTGCTCTTGTGTTATATAGTCTTCGGTAAGTAAACGGCCTAAAACTACATTTCGGCGTGCTTTTGCACGCGTTGGGTTACGAATTGGGTTTAATGCAGAAGGTGCTTTAGGTAAACCTGCAATCATCGCCATTTGTGCAAGTGTTAAATCTTTTAGCTCTTTACCGTAATAAACTTGCGCTGCTGCACCAATACCGAAAGCACGATTACCTAATTCTATTTTATTAAGATAAAGCTCTAAAATTTCGTCTTTTGTTAATACATCTTCGATATGAAGCGCTATAAATATCTCTTTAACTTTGCGTATATATGCTTTTTCGCGTGTTAAAAAGAAATTACGAGCAAGCTGCATAGTAATAGTACTTGCACCTTGTTTTTTCTCGCCAGTAGATATAAGAACAACAGCCGAACGTACGATGCCAATAGGGTCTATGCCTATATGATCGTAAAATCGATTATCTTCTGTCGCTAGAAATGCATTAATGAGTGTTTGAGGAATTTCATCAATAGTCACTGGAATACGACGTTTTTCACCAAATTGATTGATTAAAAGCCCATCTTTAGTGAATACTTGCATAGGAGTTTGTAATTGCACGTCTTTTAAAACTTGCACACTGGGGATATCAGGTTTAACGTAGTAATAAAGACTGATCAAAGTAATCAGACCAATTAACACACAAATGATAAAAAATTGTAAAGTTCGTTTTAATAAAATCACTTATATTTCCCTAAATGGACTCCCAATTGCGAGTTTTGACTGCTAGTATATATTGATTAAAAAATGAATAATATTTTTTCATATAAAAATTATAACTTGTTTATTATTAAAACAAAGGCCAAGTTGAAACATGCTAAGTCAACTATTTCAAAAACCGTCCCAAATGATGGTAGGAATTGATATTGGATCGCACTCTATTAAGGCTGTGCTTTTACGTGAAATTGAAACTGGATTTCGACTTGAAGCACTTGCAATTGAGCCGATGCCAAAAGGCGCTATGAGTGAGCGTACAATCCAAGATATTGAAGCGATTGGTAACGTAATTACAAAATTAAGAAAAAAATTACCAAAGTCGTTAAAATTTGCGGCAGTGGCTGTTTCTGGCCAAACAGTCATCACAAAAGTGATCTTCATGGATGTATCGTTAACTGATGCTGAACTTGAGTCGCAAATTGAAATTGAAGCCGATAGTTTAATTCCATATCCTCTTGATGAAGTAAGCCTCGACTTTGAGAAGCTTTCGACGAATGAAGCCGATCCTAGTAAAATGAATGTTTTGCTTTCAGCTGCCCGTACTGAAAGTGTTGAAGCGCGTGTTGGCGCTTTAGAAGCAGCAAATTTAGAAGCTAAAATAGTTGATGTAGAAAGCTATGCATTAAGTCGTGCAATGGATGTGTATTACCAACAGTTACCTAGCGACGCATTTAATAAATGCGTGGCTGTGGTTGATATTGGTGCGGTTTTAATGCTTGTGAGCGTTGTTCAAGCTGGGGAAACAATTTATACACGTGACCAAGTTTTTGGTGGTGACCAATATACAAATAGTATCGTTGCTTATTATAATAAAGGATTTGATGAAGCTGAAATTGGTAAAACATCAGGTGATTTACCGCCAAACTACACCTTTGAAGTATTAGCCCCTTTTCAAACTTCGTTACTTCAACAAGTGCGACGTGCGGTGCAAATGTTTTTAACAACCAGTGGCAAAGAGCAAATCGATTATATTGTATTAACGGGTGGTACATCGATGATTAAAGGTATTGACCGATTACTCATTGAAGAACTAGGTATTCACTCTGTCGTTGCTGAGCCTTTTGAAAATATGGAAATTTCTCCAAAAGTAGATCGTAATGTAATGCAACGTCACAAAACGCAGTTTGCAATTGCGACAGGGTTGGCATTAAGGAGCTTTTCAACATGCCACATATAAATCTACTTCCTTGGCGTGAATCGCAGCGCGAAGAATCGAAAAAGAAATTTGTAACTATACTTATTGGTGTCGTTATACTTTGTTTTGCGAGTATGTACTTATTAAGCTCTTTTTATAGTTCATTAAAAGACGGTCAAAACTTAAAGAATAACTATTTAAGTTCAGAAATTAGCATGCTAGATAAAAAAATTAGTGAAATTAGAAGTTTAGATAAAAGAAAAGAAAACTTACAACAGCGTATGAGGCTCATTGAAGAATTACAAAGCAGCCGTAATTTGGGTACGCAAATAATGGATGAAGTTGCCAAAATAGTGCCGGGTGGGGTTTATTTAACAAAACTCGAGCGCCGAGGTAGCCAAATTCATGTATTGGGACGCAGTGAATCTAATAACCGTTTATCAACAATGCTGCGCCAAGTACAAAGCTCATATTTACTAGAGAATCCTTCAATGCAAGGCATTGTTGCAGGCGATCAATCTTCGCGTTTACTTAGTGATTTTAATATGGAATTTTATGTAAAACCATTTGATAAAATTGGTGAGGTTAGTGATGAGCCTTGATTTTAAAGCACTGAGTGAAATTGATTGGAATGAAATAGAGCTCGATAACATTGGCGATTGGCCTATTGCAGTTAAAGCAATTTGCTGTACGTTTGTTGCCGGACTTGTATTGTTTTTTAGTTATAGCCTATTAGTTTCTGATGAAATTGATAGTTACCACAGTGCAGTTGCGAAAGAGGTCGAGTTACGCACAACTTATCGTACTAAATACGCAGTAGCGAGTAAGCTTGAGATCTATCGTCAACAAATGATTGAAATGGAAGATAAGTTTTCACAATTATTAAAACGTTTACCTACCTCTAACGAAACCCCTGGTTTACTTGATGATTTGTCGTATGTTGGCACAACAAGTGGTCTGACTTTTTTAAAAATAGGTTGGTTACCAGAAGTCGAGAAAGAATTTTATACTGAATTACCGATTAAAATAGAAGTGATAGGAACCTACCATGAGTTTGGTGAGTTTGTGGGTAAAGTAGCTCAGTTACCACGAATTGTAAGCTTACATGACTTTTCTATTTTATCATCGGGCGATAAACAGTTAACATTTAGTGTTGTTGCAAAAACATATCGTTATGAAGAAGGAGTTAAAAAATGAAGCTCCTTCGCGTAGTACCTGTAGTAATGGTGTTTGTTTTGAGTGGTTGTAATGATGATACGTCTGAGCAAAAAGAATTTATTGACCAGGTAAAAGCAAGCACAACACCAAAGGTTGAATCAATTCCTGAGCTGACAAAGTTTGAAATATTTGAGTACAGTGCTGGTCAGCTACGTAGCCCGTTTGTAGCGCCTCAGCCTGAGATAATCCAAAATAAATTAACACAAGTAAAAAACTGTTTGCACCCTGATCAAGAGCGTCGCCGCGAACCGTTAGAAAAATACCCGCTAGATAACTTAGCAATGAAAGGCACAATTGGTTCTAGTGGACAAATATGGGCATTAATAACAGCAGCTGATGCTACTTTGCATCGTGTAACGGTAGGGAATTACCTTGGTAGTTATGATGGCAAAGTAAAAACAGTAAGTAACGACTATATAGAGTTAGTGGAATTAATCCCTGATGGGTCTGGCTGTTGGAAAGAGCGCTTGACTAAATTAGAAATGTTAGAGGCGGCAACAGATGGCGCAAATTAATAATAAAAAAGGTAAAAATAGCATGCATAAGGATGTACTTTGGCTTCATCGTATTTCACGAACATTACTGGCTGCTGTTGCTTTAGTCACTGTAAATTCAGCCGTTGCAGGGCCGTTACTTTATGATGTTCGTTATAATCCATTACTTAAAGGCGAAACTGAGTTACAGCTTGTTTTTGATGAAGAGTTAACGCTTGAGCCAAAAGTTCAGGTGTTTAATAGCCCAGCCCGAATCGAAATGTTTTTTGATACCGCAGAGTTAGAGGTTGGTTTAAATGATGTTGAAGTTAATCAAGCTGGAATTAGCAGTGTTACTAATGTTTTAACTAACAGTGGTTTAAAAGTAACGGTAAACTTAGATCGATTAAAAATTTATGAAACTGAAGTTCATAACAACTTAGTATCAATACGCGTGTCTGATAATCCTCTTACAGAATCTGAAAATGAAGATGTAGCGATGGACTCAGGTGACGTAAGTGGAAATTACATTAACCGTATCCAATCAATTGATTTTAGACGTGGTGAAAAGGGCGAAGCGAAAGTACTCGTATTTTTACAAGACACTCAAGCTGCAATTGAAGTTCATGAGAGTGGCGGGAAAATTTACGCAGACTTTCATCACACCGATATTTTAGATGACCTACTTTATGAATTAGATGTATTAGATTTTGGTACTGTCGTAAGTAATATCGAGACTTTTAAAGAAGACGGATTAAGTCGTGTCGTTATTGAGCCAAACGCTCAGTTTACATTTACGTACCAGCAAATAGATAATATTTTAACGCTGACGGTAGAAAAAGATGAAACGCAAAACGCCTATTTAGATGGTGGCGTTGAGTATCAAGGTCGTCCTATGACCTTAAATTTTCAAGATATCTCTGTGCGAGCAGCACTACAAATTATTGCGGGTTATAACGATTTTAACTTAGTAACCAGTGATTCAGTGACCGGTAATATAACACTGCGCTTAGATGGCGTACCGTGGGATCAAGCGCTTGACGTAGTACTGCGTATTAAAGGGCTAGATAAACGCATGGATGGCTCTATTTTAATGGTAGCGCCTGCAGAGGAGCTTGCAGCACGTGAAGCTAAAGATTTAAAAGCTAAACAGCAAGTTGAAGACTTAGAACCACTCTATAGTGAATACATTCGATTAAACTACGCTAAAGCCGAAAATTTTGCTGACTTATTAAAAACAGATAGGAACAGTATTATAACTGCCCGCGGTAGTGTGTCGGTTGATCAGCGTACAAATACTTTATTGGTAAAAGATACTGTAAAGAGTATAGAAAACATTCGCCGGATGATAGAAACACTCGATATTCCAGTACAGCAGGTTGTAATCGAATCTCGGATGGTAACTGTGCGCGATAACGTTACTGAGGACTTAGGTGTACGATGGGGCTTTAGTGACCAAGGTAGTAGTGTTGGTATTTCAGGCTCCCTTGAAGGCGCTGAAGGTATTTATAACGCAACATCAACTACAAATGCGCCAAGCATTTCAGATCGATTAAATGTAAATTTACCTATCACTAACCCTGCGGCCAGCATTGGTTTGCATATAGCAAAATTGGCTAACGGTACGTTAATTGATTTAGAGCTAAGTGCGCTTGAAGAAGAAAATAAAGGCGAAATTATTGCTAGCCCGCGTATCATAGCGGCTAATCAGCAAAAAGCACGAATAGAGCAAGGTACTGAAATTCCTTACACTGAGTCAGCTTCAAGTGGTGCTACTACCGTAAGCTTTAAAAAAGCGGTACTAAGCTTAGAAGTAACACCTCATATCACACCTGATAATAAAGTAATTCTAGACTTAATTATTACTCAAGACACGCGTGGCGATACCGTACAAACGGGAACAGGTGAAGCAGTGTCTATTGATACCCAAGAGATTCAAACACAAGTGTTAGTTGAGAATGGACAAACCGTAGTACTCGGTGGTATTTTCCAGCAGCAGATCATTAATACTACGAGTAAAGTGCCAATTTTAGGTGACATTCCTTACGTAGGAAGACTGTTTAAAACCACGAGTGAGTTTAATGAAAAGCGTGAATTACTTATTTTTGTGACACCAAAAATACAAATTGATTAAAATACAGTGGTTTTATGTTAACCAACGGGTGATTATTTAGATTAATTGCTCGTTATATGGCTTTTTATGCTAATTGACTTGAAATACCCCCGCAATTACTGAGATAATCCCCTCCTTAATTTTGGGGCCAGGTCGTTAGGCGGGGTTTTATTTCAAATTTTAGAGTTTGTTTGTACTAAAAGATATGGCTGAGAAACGTAATATATTTCTAGTTGGCCCCATGGGGGCTGGCAAAAGCACGATTGGTCGTCACATCGCTGACCAATTACACCTTGAATTTGTTGATTCTGATCAAGAAATCGAACGCCGCACAGGTGCAGATATTGCATGGGTATTCGATCTTGAAGGTGAAGAAGGCTTTAGACTTCGAGAAGAGTCTGTTATTGGCGATTTAACCGAGATGCAAGGTATTGTACTTGCTACAGGTGGTGGTTCAGTAATGAGCAAAGAAGTCCGAAACAAGCTTTCGGCTCGAGGTATCGTTGTATACCTAGAGACACCTATAGAGAAGCAAGTTGCACGCACGCAACGCGACAAGCGTCGCCCATTACTGCAAACTGAAGAAGCACCTCGTAACGTACTAGAGCGCTTAGCAGAAGAACGCGAGCCACTATACAAAGAAGTTGCTGATTTTGTTGTACGTACCGATGAGCAAAGCGCTAAAGTTGTTGCTAACCAAATCATCGAGAAATTAGATTTTTAAAAACCAATAATAAAGGAATAGCCAAGCATGCTTAAATTAACTGTTAATTTGGACGAGCGAAGTTATCCTATTTATATTGGGCAATCTGCACTTCAAGATAATGGCCGCCTGGTTCACCACATTGGTGATTGTCGGCCTATCATCATTACTAATGACACAATAGCGCCTTTATATTTGCAAAGGTTACTTGATTCATTAGCTGATCTAAATCCGCTATCTTTTATTATTCCTGACGGTGAGCAATATAAATCACTGGAATGGTTTGAAAAAATATCAGCATTTTTACTACAAAATAACTGTGGCCGAGATACGTGTCTAATTGCGTTAGGTGGTGGTGTTGTAGGTGACCTAACTGGTTTTGTAGCGGCTTGTTATCAGCGCGGCGTACCGTTTATTCAAATACCAACGACAGTGCTTTCACAGGTTGATTCATCGGTAGGTGGAAAAACGGCAGTAAATCATCCGTTAGGTAAAAATATGATAGGGGCATTTTATCAGCCTCAAGCGGTTTTTATTGATACGCAAACATTACACACTCTACCTGCACGAGAGTTTGCAGCAGGTATGGCTGAGGTAATTAAGTATGGTCTGATTTACGATACCGAATTATTTGAATATTTAGAGCTAAATGTAGCTAATTTGCAGCAACTAGATGAAGCATGCTTACAGCATATCATTTTTAGATGTTGTGAAATAAAAGCGCTTATAGTTGCTCAAGATGAAAAAGAACACGGCTTACGAGCTTTGTTAAACCTAGGCCATACATTTGCCCATGCAATTGAGGCACAGATGGGTTATGGCGTTTGGTTACACGGCGAAGCTGTTGCAACAGGAATGGTATTAGCAGCCAAACTTGCCAAGACACGCCAAGATTTAAGCGCAAGCGAAGTTGATCGAATTATTAAGCTGCTTGAGCTATATAATTTACCAACAGAAATTCCAAAGCAAATGACTAGCGAGCAGTTTTTAACGCATATGCGTAAAGACAAAAAGAATAAAAAAGGCACTATCCGCTTTATTCTACCTACCCAATTTGGCCAGTGTGCATTAGTTGATAATGTATCTGATGATCAAGTTAGAGACTTAATCGAGCAGTAAATGCAGTCACAAATTTTACCAAGCCGTGCGGCTTTGGTGGATAGAATCGCACTGCAATTTGAGTACGGGCAAAATTTAATTGTTTTACTTGGCACTTCTGGGCTAGGTAAAAGTTATATGCTCGAAACCTTCATTACAGATAAATACAACGACTTTAATAAAGCCTTCGTGCAAGTAAGTGCACAAATGACTGACGCTCAGCTAATGAGTGAGTTATTAGAACAAAGCTTTAACTCTCCCCTGATCGATCATAACTTAAGTTTACCTGAAAACTATTACCAGTTGCTCCAGCAACAACCATGTGGGCCATGTTTATGGGTACTTGATGGCGGTAGGCAATTATCTGATGAGATGTTAATTGAGCTTGAGTTACTTTCTAAGAACAGCCCAAATACGCTATATATAATAATAGCTTCACAGTCTAAGCTGCCTTTAAACAACGCTGTTGAAATTTACTTGGAGCCGCTAACGCTTCGAGAAAGTAAGATGTTATTACAATGGTATTTTTCAGACTTACCTTATGATGAAGACCCTGTTTTTAGTACTTTTTTAGCTGAGGCTCACGGTAATCCCAGTTTATTGCTTGCTTGGCAACCTAGTGAGCACATAGCCGATATTATCGTAAAGGACAAAGTATCTTGGCGATTGCACCTATTGATTTTGATGTTGCTGATTATGCTTTTAATTATTGGTCTGCTTTATAAGTCGGATATGACACAGTGGTGGCAACAGTATTATCAGCAGGAAGAAACACAAGTCGTAAATACAGCAATATCTGTAGAGCAAGTAAGTGAGCCGGTTATAAAGAAAAATGACTCAGTAGCGAGCCTAAATAAACCAAAAGTAGTTGAGCAACCTGTTAAGCTAGAACGCGAACACATTAATGATGTGCCTGCGATCATGCAAAGCCTTACCGAGTCTGCCAACTCCGTTAACGTACTAGACAGTGATGTTGATGTTAGTACTAATAATAAAAGCAGTGTATCAAGTGAGGTTAAATCTGAAGCTCTAAAAGTAAATACAGCAGAGCAAACTCAGAGTAGCCAAGATAATATATGGTACATGCAGCAAACAGATACAAATAGTGTTATTCAATTATTAGCCGTAACTCAGCAGGAAGTTAGCGATAGCTTTATTGCTCAATTCAATCTACAGCAGCAAACTCATACTTACCAAACGAAGCGAAATAATAAAATATGGTGGGTTGTTACATTTGGTAGTTTTGGAAGTATAAACGAAGCAAAATCAGCAATGGATACTTTATCTGCTGGGGTTAAAAAAAATAAACCTTTCTATAAAAAAATTAGTAAAATAAAGCAAGAAATAGCACTCGTAGATCAGTAAAACACACTATTTTAGTGTAAAATCGCGCAACACCAGATTGAAGTAAAGAGCCAATGCAACAAAAGAGTAGAGCCTTCCTTAAATGGGCCGGCGGAAAATACAGCCTAGTTGAAAACATTAATGCGCGATTAAACCAAGCTAGCAAGCATGCTGATACGTTGGTTGAACCTTTTGTTGGTGCAGGCTCTGTGTTTTTAAATAGTGACTTTAAACACTATATTCTCAACGATATAAATGCAGACTTAATTAACTTATACAAAGAGCTTAAAAGCTCCCCGGATGAGCTCATTAGTGATGCTAAAAAGTTATTTGTTGATTTGAATAATCACGCAGATGCTTATTACGAATATCGTGTGCAGTTTAATCAAAGCCGTGATGTATATGAACGTTCAATATTGTTTTTATACATGAACCGCCATGGTTACAACGGACTGTGCAGATATAACCTAAAAGGTATTTTTAATGTGCCTTTTGGTAAATATAAAAAGCCTTATTTTCCTGAAAAAGAAATGTATTTTTTTGCTGAAAAAGCACAAAAAGCAACCTTCACCTGTTTAGATTACGATGACGTTTTTAAGTTAGTGCCTAACAATGCTGTTATTTATTGCGACCCGCCTTATGTACCATTAAGTAAAACAGCTTCTTTTACGTCTTACGCTAAAGGGGGGTTTAATTTAGATGATCAGGCTAATTTGGCTAATTTGGCTGAGAAGGCTGCCTTTGAAAATGATACACCAGTACTCATTTCCAATCACGATACCGTATGGACTCGAAAAATTTATAGCCAAGCATCACTTGACCAAATTCAAGTAAAGCGCACTATTAGCCCCAAAGGTGGCTCTAGAAATAAAGTTGACGAGTTGATGGCTATGTATCTAGCACCCAAGCAACCACTGCGTAAATTGCGATAACAAAAGCAATAAATAGTACAATCGCAATTAGGATGATAGAGATAGGAGAGTGTTGTTTAAAATCGACTTGGCGTTTATTTTCAGATTGAACACCAAAAAATGCTGCTAGCACACTTTGCAACGCACTAAAAAGTTGCAGCATTATTTAAAATAAAGGTTTTAAAGATGGAGTGTTTTTAGAATCTTCTGAGCTAGTAAGTAGCTCTAGTAAATCGAGGTAATGAAACTGAGCACTACGGCTATCGCCAGTTAACCATGAAAACCACGATGACTCTTCTTCAACTTTAATACACGTAGTTAATGTGTTTTGAACACTTACCACTTGTGTATTATGACAATTACCCACTGAGCTTAATTCTTGCTCAGAGCTTGAACCAAAGCTAAACGCCCCGATAAGCAGTAATGCCGACGCAATTAATATCCCAGTTTTAAAAGCACGCATGATGAAATCCAATAATTTGTTACTTTTTTAATCATAGCAAATATTGATTAAATATCAAACTTAAAGTTACCTGAAATAGGGGCTATTACGCCATATTACTTGGGTAACATCTTCAATTAAGTTACATTAACGCAATACACTATTTATTGATGGAGTTAATCATGTTTAACCCAGAGCAAAAATATTTAATAGCCCCTTCTATTTTGTCTGCTGACTTTGCAAAGTTAGGCGAAGATGTTGATAAAGTTCTCGATGCGGGCGCTGACGTGGTTCATTTTGATGTAATGGATAATCACTATGTACCTAATCTCACAATTGGTCCTATGGTGTGTAAAGCACTCAGAGATTACGGCATTACAGCACCTATCGATGTGCATTTAATGGTTAAGCCTGTAGATAGTCTTATTCCATTATTTGCAGAGGCGGGTGCATCAATTATTACCTTTCATCCTGAAGCCAGTGAGCATGTTGACCGTACAATACAGTTAATTAAAGATCACGGCTGTAAAGCAGGCTTAGTGTTTAATCCAGCAACAAGCCTAAGCTATTTAGACCATGTTATTGATAAGCTCGATACCATTTTGCTAATGTCGGTAAACCCAGGTTTTGGTGGGCAAAGTTTTATCCCTCATACGCTTGAAAAATTACGCCAAGCAAAACAGCGTATTATTGAATCAGGTCGAGAAATTCGCTTAGAGGTTGATGGGGGTATTAAAGTCGATAATATTGCAGCAGCAGCACAAGCGGGTGCTGATATGTTTGTTGCAGGTTCAGCTATTTTTAATCAACCAGATTACAAGGTTGTGATTGATCAAATGCGTAAACAGCTTGGAAGTGTTAAGTAATGAAGTACGATGTCGCCTTATTTGATTTAGATGGTACCTTGGTTGATAGTGTTTACGACTTGTATATTGCTATTAATTTAACCTTGAGTGGTCTTGCTTTCCCTATTGTTAGCCAACGCTTGGTGGAAAGTTGGGTCGGTAATGGTGTTGAAGTCCTCGTTAAACGTGCTTTGAGTGGCGATATGCAAGTGAGTGAACATCTAGATGAGTCACTTAGTGGTAAAGCAATATTAGAGTTTTATAAGCACTATGAACAACAAGTTGGTGAGTATAGTGTTTTTACCAACATGTAGAAACAGGGCTTGCAGCACTTCGTGGTATGCCTAAAGCATTAATCACTAATAAGTCTCGAATATTTACAGAAAAATTACTCGATAAACTGGCACTAACGAGTCATTTTGATGTGATTGTATGTGGTGACGACATGGCAAAAAAACCATCGCCAGAGCCATTGCTATTTGCCTGCAAAAAACTAAATGTTCAGCCTAATAAAGCAATAATGATAGGTGATTCTAAAAGCGATATACTTGCAGCTAAAGCCGCGAATATAGACGTAATTGCACTTAGTTATGGCTATAACCAAGGTGAAAATCTTGAGGATTATAATCCACAGTACCTATGCGATCACTTCTTAGATATAATACCTGTTCTAACGCAGCGTTAAATATTATTAATTAAGCCAAATAAAGGAAAATCATGAGTAAACCAGTAGTTTTAAGCGGCATTCAGCCAACCGGTGGTATGACAATAGGCAACTATGTTGGCGCTATTAACCAGTGGCTAAAGTTACAGGAAGACCACGAAAGTTTCTTTATGTTAGTAGACTTACACGCTATTACAGTTCGCCAAGAGCCTGAATTACTGCGCTCTCGAGTGTTGGATGGTATTGCTCTTTACGCGGCATGTGGCATTGACCCTGAAAAATCTGCTTTATTTGTACAATCACAAGTACCTGAGCACGCACAGTTAGCGTGGGTATTAAATTGTTACGCGCAAATGGGTGAGCTTAATCGAATGACTCAGTTTAAAGACAAGTCATCTAAGCATGCAAATAACGTAAACGTAGGCTTATTTTCATATCCGGTATTGCAAGCTGCGGATATTTTATTATATCAAGCTGATCAAGTACCCGTCGGTGAAGATCAAAAGCAACACTTAGAGCTGACTCGCGATATAGCAACACGCTTTAATAATTTATACGGCGACGTATTTAAATTACCAGAGCCGTACATTCCTGAGTTTGGTGCACGCGTAATGAGCTTGCAAGATCCACTTAAAAAGATGTCTAAGTCTGACGAAAACCCAAATGGTTACATTATGTTATTAGATGAGCCTAAACAAATTGTGAAGAAGCTTAAAAAAGCAGTAACTGATTCAGACGAACAAGCACGTATTTACTTTGATCGCAGCGAGAAGCCTGGTGTATCAAACTTGCTTACTTTATTAAGTGTTGCAACTAAGCGCTCAATAGAAGACCTAGTGCCTGAGTATGAAGATAAAATGTATGGCCATTTAAAGAAAGATACAGCTGATGCAGTTGTAAACATGATTGAGCCAATTCAAGCTCGCTTTAAAGAGATCAGAGAAGATCAAAACCTACTTAATAGCATAATGAAATCAGGTGCTGAAAAAGCCAGTGTACGTGCTGAGAAAACATTAAAATCGGTATACGATGCGCTTGGTTTTATTCCTCGCGGGTAAGTTTATTACAATAAAAAAATGCCGCTTGTTAGCGGCATTTTTTATATAGCACATATCAACATGATAGACCCAAATAGAAACAGTAGCGATATCGCTAGTTTGTCTGTTTTATCCATTATTCAGCCCCTCTTACTGTTATATCCGCCGTGCTATCAACACTGACTAAAGAAACGCTGTAGCCTTTGTTTTCAAGTAAGGTAAGTAAACTATCTTGTCCTGCAAGGTGCCCAACTCCAACAAGTACAAACTCATTTTTGTCGTTGTTAAACATGGCTTCTACTTTTGGTAACCAATCATTATTTCTATCTGTAATGAGTTGTTTATAGCTATTCGGATCATTTTTCTGCATACCTTCAAGTGCCACTTTATTCAGTGTGTCTGTATCACCTTTGCGCCAGGCAGCTAAAAGTCCTTTAAACATATCGCCATAGTTGTGAAGCTCAGCTAAGTTACGTTTAATGAAATCGTTTTCGTTGCCTTGACCCATTGTTTTATAAAGCTCTAACTGAAATTCCATTGTTTCTAAGTAATTTTTTGTTTTGTTATCTTCAGTCGCTTTTTTAGTAAAATAAGCATCAACCCCTTCACCCATTAAGTTTTGCTTTTGAAGCTCCATCGACATTAAAACAATACTCACCATAGCAGGACGAAAACCATCTAACTTAGCTAGGTTAGCGCCAAACTCGCTAAGCTTATTTTCAAGTGAAGCTTTAACCTGGGGTTCTAGCTTTTGACTCAACGTTTCGTTATTTGTATACGATAGCGCACCTAGCATTTGCATTTGTGCATTGGTGTCGGCTGGATCAGGTAACGGTGCTTCTAAAATAATTGTATCTGCTTGTTCATAAGCATGGTTAAACTCAGCGGGCAGTGGCATTTCAGCTTTAGGTAGTATGTGAACTGTACCGCCAATAAATAGTGAGTCATTGCCATTACTTACTTTCCAAACAGAACTTTGAGCCTGTGCTGTATTTGCTAAAAGGCTGCAACTAAGTAATACGCTGGCAGATACTAATTTTTTTGTGAACTTTTTCATGATAATTCCTTAATATAACTTTTAATTTTATTGTTTTTAGTTCGATAACAGATTGCTGAAATATGCAGTAATTGACGATGTTACCTTTGAAAGATTTTTATCAATTTGCGAGTTTATTTTGCTCATTGAAGAGTCAAGCTCAGCTGATATTTGTTCATCCAGTGAAGAAAGTAACGTTTGTGTATCAACATTATTTTTTAAAGACTCAGAAGCGTCTATTTTGTTTGTTTTTTGTAGTTTTTGATTAGCAGGGTTAATTGCCTTTATGCTTTCACCAATCATGCATTTCTCAAAATTATTTTGAACGGTGTCTTGTTTAGTGTCAGCTGCTATAACTGAAGTAGTATTAAAAGCAGTTGCTAGTAGTAAAGCCGGTAGTACTTTTTTCATTGTGCTGTTCATAATTAAACCTTTTATATTTTTAAATGCAGCCAATTTAGAATCACAAATGATTTTTTACTAAGCTGCTTGTTGATGACGGTTTAAAGAATATCGCTGAATTTATTAAGAGTCGCTTATCTAGTTATGAGCAATTAATAGATAAGATTTTAAAGCTAAATAATTCTTTTAATTTAGTATGTTAGCTTTAAACCTTATAATGCTAATATAAGGTTTAAAATGCTTTTCTATAAAATAAAGTATAGATGTGATACGGTTTATAAAAATAAAAATACGTAAAGACTATGAATTATCAAATCGGACCTTGGCAATTTATTAGTAATCGCTGTGTGATTACTTCAAACCATTTAGAAAGGGAATTAGATCCACTTTTAGTAAAGTTATTACTCCACTTTATAGATAAGCCTCAACAAATCGTTTCCCGCCAAGAGCTTATTGAGAGTGTGTGGCAACAGAGCTTTGTTGATGATAATGCGATTAACCGTGCAATCTCAGAGTTAAGAAAGCAGCTTGCCCACCCAATTGAAAAAGCACCGCTTTTAAAAACGCATTACCGTAAAGGGTATAGCCTAACAGTAATACCTGAACGTTTAACGCAAGCAAATGTTTCTAAAGAGTCTACAAATATTTTTCCTGACTCAACGGGTATTTCTGCCAAAAATGAAGAAGTAGCTACTGCAACTATTTCGCAACCGGTTCAAAGAAAGAATAGTAAAAAGTTTTTGATTTATTCTTTATTCGTCATTATTTGCCTGTGCTTTTTAATATGGTTTGGGTTGTTTTTTATTAATGCACCTTCTAGTGAAAAGATTAAACAGATCACGGTTAATAAGGTAGCAAGCACGTGGAATATAGGCAGTGAGGTTCACCCTGAGATGTCTTCAGATAAACAATATTTAGCTTATACAAATGTTGAACCTGAAAATGACGTAATGCATGCATTTGTAAAGCGACTATCTGATCAAAGGGAAGTTGAAATTACCTATCCTGGCTTTCAAGTATCTATTTTATCGTGGCAGTTAAATCAGCGCTCTGTGTTGTTACAAGCGACCAACTTAAAGCAGCAAAAGTGTGAAATGGTACTCGTCGATTTAAGCCAATTTCCTGTTATAGGAGAGGCTACCTTAATTAAAAAGTGTGACCTTAGATACACAGGTTATGCGCAAGTAGACGAAAGTGGTGAGCATATTTATTACACCGAATATAAAAATGAGCATGAGGGTTCAGGTTTATATAAATATGATTTAGAACTTAAAAAAGAATTCATAGTGATCCCACCACCAGGCGTCATGTATGGCGTAATCATGCCTCGCTTATCTCATTCTGGTAGTAAAATAGCATATGTACTTAGTCAAAAGGGTAAGCCTTTTTCTGTATTTAGTTACAACTTTGAAACCCATGAAACTAAGCGGTTATTTAAAGCAAAGAAAAGCGTAATTAGCTTCGCGTTTGACTGGCTTGCAGACGATAAAGGCGTGATCGTTTTTGAAGGCTCTGAGCTTTCAACCATAGTGTTTGATAAAAATAATATTATTAAGCGCACACTAACGGTTACCCCAGCAATTTCACCTTATTATATTGCAGTTCAATCTGCTAATAGCCTTTTTTACTCAGCAAATAAAACACAAGCATTTTCGTTAATTAAAGCGACTAATCTTTTTAGCGATGCTCCTGAGTATGAAGCACTCTACAAAAGTGATGAAGACGACTACATCATTGCAGAAGTAATTAATGAGAAAGGACCAGCGCATATTTTTGTATCCGAGCGCTCTGGCAGCAGTCAGTTGTGGTTATCTCAAAACGGACTTACAAAGCAGCTTAGTAACTTTACTTATGAAGGGAAATCTAACTTTGCTATTGGTGGACTAAGGGTATCGAGTAAGCAAGATCGGGTTTTATTAAGAGTTAATAGTGATATTGCATTTTTTGACGTTATGTCGAACAAGCTCTATACCATAGCTGAGTTTAAAGGGCGAAAGATACTAAACTATGTATGGTCTAAAGATAATGAAAGTATAATTTATTTAGAGCGAAGCGGTTCAGAAAATCTATTTGGTCAGTTTAATTTATTAACGCGAGACACAACTATATTAGAGGATATTAAAGCCAATAAATTAATTTCAGGTGCTGACGGTACTAACTATGCAATTACTAATAATCAGTTAATTAAATTATCAAATAAACAGAATTGGGAATTGCCTAAAGACGCGCGACAAGCACAAATTTTTGCCATTAATGGAAATTACCTTTACTACTCTGATGCAATTTCAAGAGTTGCTCGGCTTAATTTAGAAGATAAAACAGTACAAGATGTACATGTGGATTTTAAACCTATCGCATTTTTTATTAGTGATAACAATCATATTTTCTTTACAGCATCAAAATATAAAGACATGCAAATAATACAGATAAGTTGGAACGACTAGGGCCTGTTTATCTTTCGAAGTTAAATTTGCAGCGGTGTGTTGTTTTTCTTTAATAGCATTTTCGATTTTGTCTAAATGAGAATTTTTTAACACAGGTAGCGACACGTTTAGACCCGCAAAATGATTAAGTATTATTGCGGATTGGTATTATGTTGATAAATGAAAAGTTAGAGCAAAAAAATAGCGAGAAGTGAGTCTTCTCGCCATTTTTAATTAAGTGTAATCTCGACGGTTAAATAACTTTAATGCCGATTGATTTGTCACAACTTAACCTCTATTTATTTAATAGAGGTTTTAAGTAATGCCCTGTATGTGAACGCTCACATTCGGCTACTTCTTCTGGTGTGCCTGCAATGAGTATTTCACCACCGCCAGCACCGCCTTCAGGTCCTAAATCGATAACCCAGTCTGCTGTTTTAATAACATCGAGGTTGTGCTCAATAACAACAATTGTATTGCCGTGATCGCGCAGACGATGAAGTACAACAAGCAGCTGTTCAATATCAGCAAAGTGTAAGCCTGTTGTTGGTTCATCTAATATGTAGAGCGTTTTACCTGTATCACGCTTTGATAGCTCGCGCGCTAATTTTACACGTTGCGCCTCACCACCTGAAAGAGTAGTAGCGGCTTGTCCTAAACGAACATACGATAAACCGACGTCCATCAGCGTTTTAAGTTTACGGGCAATAGCCGGTATTTTATCAAAGTAATCATGAGCGTCTTCAACAGTCATCTCAAGCACTTGGTGTATGTTTTTACCTTTGTATTGTACTTCGAGCGTTTCGCGGTTATAGCGTTTGCTCTTACATACATCACACGGTACATACACATCAGGCAAAAAGTGCATTTCAACTTTAATTAAGCCGTCACCTTGGCACGCTTCACAGCGTCCGCCTTTAACGTTAAAGCTAAAGCGACCTACTTTGTAGCCACGTGAGCGCGCTTCTTGCGTACCTGCAAATAACTCACGAATGCCGGTAAATATACCTGTGTAGGTTGCCGGGTTTGAACGCGGAGTACGACCAATCGGGCTTTGGTCAATATCGATCACTTTATCAAAATGATCTAAACCGCTAATTGATTTATACGGTGCCGCTTCGGCTGTTGTTGCGCCATTTAACTCTGTATGAGCAAGTTTAAATAAAGTGTCGTTTATTAGCGTTGATTTACCCGAACCCGATACACCTGTCACACAGGTCATTAAACCAAATGGAATTTTTAAATCTACATTTTTAAGATTGTTACCCGTTGCGCCAAATAGCTCCAACCACTTGTCGTTCGTTGGATGACGTTCTTTTGGTATTTCTATTCTACGTACGCCAGATAAAAATTGGCCCGTAACAGACTCTTTGCTTGCTAAAATATCGTCGCGTGTACCTTGAGCAATAATATGCCCACCATGAACGCCCGCGCCTGGGCCAATATCAATAATATGGTCAGCGGCACGAATAGCATCTTCATCGTGCTCTACTACAATAACGGTGTTACCTAAGTCGCGTAAATGGACCAGTGTTTGTAGCAAGCGGTCGTTATCGCGTTGATGTAATCCAATAGATGGCTCATCTAGTACGTACATTACACCTACAAGACCGGCACCAATTTGACTGGCTAAGCGGATACGCTGAGCCTCACCACCTGATAGTGTGTCAGCACTGCGCTCAAGTGATAAGTAATTTAGGCCAACGTTAATTAAAAACGATAAACGGTCGCGAATTTCTTTTAGTATTTTTTCAGCTATTTGGCCTTTTTGTCCGGTTAGCGTTAACCCTTCAAAAAATTCCATAGCTTCACCAATACTCATGCACGTGATTGCAGGTAAGTTGGTTTGCCCAATAAATACATTTCGAGATTCTTCGCGTAAACGCGAGCCATTACAGCTAGGACATGCTTGGCTTGTTTGGTATTTAGCAAGTTCTTCGCGTACAGAGTTTGACTCGGTCTCGCGGTAGCGGCGATTCATGTTATTTAAAACGCCTTCAAACTCATGATTACGCGTAATTAAATCGCCACGGTCGTTACGGTAATTAAACGCAATTTTAGTGCTACCAGAGCCATCTAAAATAATTTTTTTCGAGTCGCTGTCTAAATCTTGATAAGGTACATCTAAATCAAAATTGTAATGATCCGCAACGGCTTGTAGCATTTGATAGTAATAAAAGCTTCGTTTATCCCAGCCTTTAATTGCACCGCCAGCAAGGCTTAACTCTGGGTTATGCACTACGCGATTAGGATCAAAATATTGACGTATACCTAAACCATCACAGGTTTGGCACGCACCAGCAGGGTTATTAAACGAAAACAAACGCGGTTCTAGTTCAGTCATTGCATAGCCACAAGTAGGGCAGGCAAAATTTGCTGAAAATAGAATTTCTTCAGCGCTGCTATCATCCATGTATGCTACATGTGCCACGCCATTAGACATTTCAAGTGCGGTTTCGAACGATTCTGCTAGGCGTTGTTGTAAGCCATCTTTTACTTTAAATCTGTCTACAACTACTTCTATAGTATGTTTTTTATGAAGCTCAAGTGTTGGTGGATCAGACAAGTCACATACTTCACCATCTATACGGGCGCGAATATAACCTTGGCTCGATAGCTGTTCTAATAACTTAACATGCTCACCTTTACGCTCTTTTACTATAGGCGCAAGCAGCATTAATTTACTGCCCTCAGGCAGTGCCAAAACAGTATCTACCATTTGGCTCACTGTTTGCGCAGCAAGTGGTAAATCATGTGTAGGACATCGTGGTTCGCCAACGCGGGCAAACATAAGTCGTAAATAATCGTAAATTTCGGTAATAGTACCCACCGTAGAGCGTGGGTTGTGAGACGTTGATTTTTGCTCAATAGAAATTGCAGGAGAGAGGCCTTCGATGTGATCTACATCAGGCTTTTCCATAAGCGATAAAAATTGTCTTGCATACGCAGAGAGTGATTCAACATACCGGCGTTGTCCTTCGGCATAAAGTGTATCAAATGCAAGTGATGACTTCCCCGAACCAGATAGACCAGTAATAACTATTAATTTATCACGTGGGATGGTTAGGCTGATGTCTTTTAAATTATGCGTACGGGCGCCTCGGACTTCAATGTTTTCCATGCTATCTCGTTTATTACCAAAATTATTTACTCAGTATCGCATAATACGAAGCAATATTAATCCTTGATCAATGAAAAATCCTTACTTATAGGCGATTAATTATTGCCAAGCTTATGGTAGAATCCCAACCTCAATTTTTCATAGAGTAAGATCACGCAGATAATGACCGCATCTTCACTTAATTCACGAGAAAAACGCGCCGCAGTATCGCTGGCGAGTGTGTTTGCATTTAGAATGCTCGGCTTGTTTATGCTGATGCCTGTATTGGCTATTTATGGACAATCGCTTGAAGGTTTTTCGCCTATTTGGATTGGTTTTGCCATTGGTGCGTATGGTTTAACGCAAGCCGTATTGCAAATACCTATGGGTCGCTTATCCGATAAAATTGGTCGTAAAAAGGTTATTGTTGGTGGCTTAGTCGTATTTGCTATTGGCTCTGTAGTTGCTGCATTAGCTGACTCTATTCAAATGGTTACCGTAGGCCGCGCTCTACAAGGTATGGGCGCAATAGCCAGTGCGCTACTTGCGTTTGCCTCAGATTTAAGCCGCGATGAGCAGCGACCAAAAGTAATGGCCGTTATTGGTATGAGCATAGGAATGAGCTTTGCCTTTGCTATGCTACTTGGGCCAATTGTCGCAGCTTCGTGGGGTATTGCGGGTGTATTTTGGTTGACTGCTATTTTAGCTGTTTTTGGTATATTTATAGTGACCATGCTAGTGCCAAATGCGGTAAATAAAGCACCCAAAGGTGATACATTAGCAAGCTTTAGTGATATTAAAAAACTAATTAAACATCCGCAGTTAGCACGATTAAATGCTGGTGTGTTGCTACTGCATTTAACACTAACCACTATATTTGTCGTACTGCCGAGTCAGTTAATTAAAGATGGCTTGGTTGCAGACCATCACTGGTATTTATATATTCCAGTGCTATTTTTAGCATTCTTATTAATGGTACCAATAATGATTGTGGCCATTAAAAAAGAGAAAGAAAAACAAGCATTTATTGGCTCAGTAGCCTTGTTAACTATTAGTATGTTAGCAATGTCGGTATGGGTTAATAGTGTAGTAGGCATTGCTGTGTGTATGCTGCTTTATTTTGTGGCGTTTAACTTTTTAGAGGCCACTATGCCTGCGCTTGTATCGCGAATAGCACCTGCAAGCCAAAAAGGTTCAGCAATGGGTGGCTACTCATCTAGTCAGTTTTTAGGCGCCTTTTTAGGCGGTATGTTAGGTGGTTATGTAGCACAAACGACAACGACGCAAGCTGTGTTTGCGGCAGCGGCACTTGTTGGGTTAATATGGCTTATTATTGCGTGGAAAATGCAAGTCCCACCCAAAAGTAAAGTTATTAGTTTAATGACCAAATTAGATTCTGAAGAGCATGCTCAAACACTTGCTTCTCAGTTAGTTGCTTTACCTGGCGTAATAGAAGCAACTGTGGTTCGCGATGAAAGTCGCAGCTATTTAAAGATTAATGATAAAGAATTTGACCTAGACCAAGCGCGTAAAGTCGCTGGTTTAATCTAACATTTATAGGAGATGGTTCCATGGCACGCGGTGTGAACAAAGTAATTTTGGTTGGTAATTTAGGGCAAGATCCTGAAGTTCGTTATATGCCTAACGGTAACGGTGTAGCAAATATTACCTTAGCAACTTCGGATAGCTATAAAGATAAAAACACTGGCCAAATGGTTGATAAAACTGAGTGGCATCGTGTTGTATTCTTTGGCAAATTAGCTGAAATTGTTGGTGAATATTGTCGTAAAGGTTCACAAATTTATGTTGAAGGTAAACTTCAAACACGTAAGTGGACCGATCAACAAGGCCAAGAAAAATACACAACTGAAATTGTAGTTGACGGATTTACAGGTCAAATGCAAATGCTTGGCGCACGCGGTGGCGATCAGCAAAGCGGTGGTTATCAAGGTAATCAAGGCGGCCAACAAGGTGGTGGTTACCAAGGTAATCAGCCGCAAGGTGGCCAACAAAGTGGTGGTTACGGTCAAAATAACCAAGGTCAAGGCGCACAGCAAGGTGGCTATAATCCACAGCAACAAGCCGCACCAGCAGCACAACCAAAACCGGCTCCAGCACCACAGCAGCAAAGTAATCAATATCAGCCTCAAGGTGGTTATGCACCACAGCAAAAAAGTGCACCACAACAGCAAGGTGGCTTCGCTCCTAAACCGCAAAACGCCCCGCAAGGTGGTGCATCAAACCCAATGGAACCGACCATTGATTTTGACGACGATATCCCGTTCTAGTGTCCCAACCTTTACAGTGTAAAGATTTATTACAGAAAAGCCCCGTTCATACTGGGCTTTTTTATACGGGTTGTTTAGTGAGGACACCCAAGAACTATCAATGAATATCGTCATTAAGCAATAAAATGAAATAGTATTAGTAAGCATGTTAAATTATGGTGAAGTTTACATTAACTTTAATTGATATATATATCGTTAACACTTACCATTAAAAGACTTTTACCTTGATTACACAATGAGAAACATGAAAACTAATATCTTATTTTTATTTCTTGTTTTTCTATTTTTGAGTCCAATTTCAAACGCTCAATCTTCTTCAAATGTCACTCATGTTTTATTTATAAATTCAACAAACCAAGATATGCCTTGGCACAAAAGTGTTGATTCTGGACTACGTAAAAAACTTATAGAACGTTCTTTTAGTTATGAACTCTTCGTTGAAAATATGGATGTAAACCGCTTTGATGAAGCAAATCAAAAACAGTTAATGAAGGACTACCTTAAGCAAAAATATAAAAATAAGCATATAGATATCATTGTTACTCAGTCGCCTTCTGCAGCTGTACTTTTATCGCAATTAGATGATTTTTTTATAAATGCTCCAAGAATATATTTAGAACCAGGCGCTCAATTTAGTTTACCTGAAAGCACCAATGGAGCAGTGATCCAAGCTAAATTAGACTACGCGCAAGCAACAGCAAGCGCTGTTAATTTAATGAAGCCTAAAAAATTAATCGTTATATTAGATACAAAAAATGATATTGGGATGAGCTTTTATCGAGGGCTATTTTCGGTTATTAACCGTGACTTTTCGTATTTAGACGTAGAAAAGTGGTTTGATCTTTCAATGCCAGAGCTACTCACTAGAATAAAAAATGCGCCAGATGATTCAATTATATTGTTTACACCCATTTTCAGGTATTACGATAATAAATCTCTTAGCCCTTATCAGCTAGTAGAGCGATTAGCTGAAGCAAGTTCAGCGCCCGTTTTTAGTTATTGGGAGGTACTATTAGGTTCAGGTGTTGTTGGTGGGTATGTGTTGTCGGGTGAAAAAATAGGCGCACGTATTGCCGATTCGATAATTTTATACAATGAAAATAAAAGCCTAAGTGCAATCAGTGGTGAAGAACTAAGTGTTTATGCTTACGATTGGCGTCAATTAAACAAGTTCGATATAGCTTCACAAAGCTTGCCAGAAAAGTCGATTATATCTTATTACGAGCCAACCTATTTTGAGCAAAATAAAACATTGATTTACAGCGCTACTGCGATTATCTGTATTCTTAGCAGCTTTTTAGTTTTCGTATTGTTTTTAAATCAACGCCGAATCCAACTTTTAAAAGAGCTTGATGAAGAAAAGCAAAGATTAGAGTCTCGCGTTGATCAGCGTACTGAAGAACTGTTGCAAGCCAAAGATGAGGCCGAAAAGCTGACATCCGCTAAGTCTGAATTTTTAGCAAATATGAGTCATGAAATTAGAACGCCTATGAGTGGGATTATTGGCTTAACCAACATTTTGCTCGAAAAAGGTTTGCCTGGGGAATATGAGCATTATTTAAATAAAATTAAATATTCTTCAGATCAACTCCTTGTAGTTATTAACGATATTTTAGATTTTTCAAAAATTGAGTCTGGAAACATTAACCTTGAAGAATTTCCTTTCTCTGTAAATTCGGTTGTTGACTACATCAAAGCAACTTTTGATGAGCTAGCTCAAAGCAAAGGGATCACATTTGATATTGTCATTGGTGAAGAGGTCAAACTCAATTTAATTGGTGATGTAGTTCGAATAAACCAAGTACTGCTAAATTTATGCTCTAACGCAATTAAATTTACTACACAGGGCTTTGTCTCGGTATTAATAGAATCAAAAAGATCATTAGCCGATCCTAAGAGTGTTTGTTTGTATTTTATTGTTAAAGATTCAGGTATTGGCATTGCCGAGCAAAGCCTTGCCGATTTATTTGAATCTTTTACTCAAGCTGACAGCTCTACAACTAGGAAGTTTGGCGGCACAGGTTTAGGCTTAACTATAAGTAAGCGTTTATGCCAATCGATGGGGGGAGATATAACGGTAAAAAGCACTCAAGGTGTAGGTAGTGAATTTATAGCTTCAATTAAGGTGAAACTGAATAACCAAGCGTTAATTGATGATACTCCTAACCTAACTTTTACTGATGCGTTTGAAGTACTAATTGTAGATGATAATGAAGATGATCTTAAGGTAATTGAAAATCAGCTAACGGCTATGGGGCTAGCATGTACGGCCTGTCAATCTGCTAAACAAGCTATTGATATTATTGAACACAATAAAGAGAAATTTAAAGTTATTATTGTCGACTGGGCAATGCCATCAATGAGTAGCGAAACTTTTTTAATACGCATTTTTAATATTAACCCTCAACTTTATGCCAACACGATTGTGCTTATAATGAGTGACGAAAGTTTACTAAATAATGGAGCCAAAAAAGTAAGTATAAAAACTATTTTGCAGAAACCTGTATACACAAGTGTTTTGTATGAGGCGATTGAAAGTAAAGTAGTAGGCTCTCTGAATGAAGTGCCTGTGGTAAATGCAGTAAGTGAAAAGCCGCTAGCAGGTATCAAAATATTAGTTGTGGAAGATAACTCGATCAATAAACTAATAGTTACAAACATACTAGAAAATGCGGATGCTCAAATTTATTTGGTCGACAATGGACTAGAATGTATTCAAGCCGTGAAATCCCAATCGTACGATATTATTTTGATGGATATTCATATGCCTATTATGGATGGGGTTGAGGCAAGTAAAATTATTCGTAACGATAGTGATAAAGCAATCGCAAATATTCCAATAATTGCTTTAACAGCTAATGTTATGAAAGATGATATTACACGATACTTATCCATTGGCATGAACGCCCATGTTGCAAAGCCTATTAAAGCTAAAAATTTACGTGAAACTATAATCCGCTGTTTAAATAACTGAGCCGTTAAAGTGATTTAATAATTATCTATATTAAGTACCTATCGTAATATCGTCCGTTGGCTTGAGCCTATTTTGGATAACTTAAAAAGACAATTCATAAAATAGAATTTTCCTCACCGGTTGCTATATGAAATCTCATACATCCTTTTCCCATATGTTTATTTCAGCAAAGGTTGAATTATCAATGTCAGAAGTTAGTGAGTTGGGCACTATAAACAAAGCACACAGCTTCGCTGCACATAGTACAAGCAAAACGCGCTTAAGCTTGAGGATTCAATTTAATCTATTTATAAAATAAAGGGCATAGTTGTTTGTTTGTGTAAGTTCTCGTTTATCTGAGTGTTTTTTGTTTAGCACTATTAATTAACGTTTAAACTTAGTTTATAGCCTTGTACTTCTATAGATATTGAACAACACTTTAGTTAATAATTTAACGAGTGGCAGGCTATGCAAAAGAGTAAAATCTGGCTTTTCAAGTACTTCAAAGGTATCTCTTTTGTCTTATTTTTAATGATACTTATTAGTTTTAATTTTATTTTAAATGATGCATTACATCAAAAAGTTCATGCTTCTGGGCAGCAGTTCGTTAAACACGTTTACGAGCTGAATTTATCTCCTTCTATAAACAATGAAGTGTTGGCTGCATTGGCTAAAAGTGAAGGTTTTATGTTGGAAGTGCCAAAGCCTGCAGAGCATTTTAAGCATTTAGTGAATATAGAGCGCGAAGTTTTTTCTTACAAAACATTAAATTTGAGCCTCTATCACTATCCTGCTTGGGTAACACAAAGTTACTTATTTATATTGCTAAACTTGATCATATTAGGCGCCGCTGGCTGGTCTTATCGCTGGTGGGGGTTATTGAATGTAAGTCGTAAAATTACGCCCAAAAATACAATGATACAACCTACTAAAATTATTAAACAAAAACAAAATAAAATACGATTAATTAAACAAGTAAAAAAATGCGAATTAAGTTCGTTGTATGGGGTTAATAGAGCATCACATAGCTTATTTTTACTCATTGAATGTGACTTTGACAAGAAAACCGATAAAGAAGCTATTTTTAAAGTGTTAATCACTAGAAAATTGACTGAATTTAAAGATGTGTCGGTAAAAATACTAAATTCCAGTTACTTGGCCGTCACCTTGCCACATATTCCTACTCCCGAGTTAGACAGCTACGTTGAAAAGCTTCATCAAAGCGTGTTTTTACTATGCCAAAATTATCAAAAAAGTATGACTCATAAAAACATTAAAATAGGTGCGTGCGACTATCGATTAGGCGCAGATAAAATTGCGGTTTATCAGTTAGCAAAATCAGCACTTATGCTATCGCAAAACAGCTCAGTCCAGCACTCTCACCGCTTAGCGTTAAATTACTGTCAAGAAAAACCACTTTCTAGTAAGCAAGTTATCGAAAATATTAAAAAGAATAAATTTATATTATTCTTCCAGCCTTTATTTGAGCTCTCTAGCGGGGAAATTTTAGAACATGAAGCTCTTATCAGGGTTAGGCATAGCCAACTTGGTTTACTAGCTGCTCGTTATTTTATTAATCAGGTTTATAGTAATCAAGACGCTTTAATATTAGATAAAGCAGTAATAACACAAGTTAAAAAGCTAATGCTGAGTGAATCTTCGGCCTTAACAGTTAGTGTAAATCTACACCCTAAAAATTGGTTTAATAATGTATTTTGGGAATGGTTACCTAGTCAAATAGCAGAGCTTAAATTAAGTACTAAATTACAATTTGAAATAAGTGAGGCTGAGTTTTCTACTCATAGAGAATCGATAACTAATGCACTTAATGTAATTAAAAAAAGCAGTTCACAAGTTGTGATTGATAATGTAAAAAGTAGTGAGAAAGTAGCTGTATTAGCTAATTATAACCAAGTATGCGGGCTTAAATTATCATACGAACTAATTCATTTATTAAATGAAAAAACTCAAAATCAAAGGCAAATAAAAAAGATAGTCGAAGCCGCAAACCTTTTAAATTTACCTGTATATGCCGTTGGTGTAGAAACTCAAAAAGAGTTGTTTACGCTTGCCAAATTGGGAGTGGTGGGAGCTCAAGGGTTTTACTTTTCAGAGCCACTTCAAGAGTTTACGCAAGCGGTATTTAATTAAATTAACCCTCTATATTTAAGTCCATTCAAGCCCTGAAGCCCGCCAGTATGAACCGCAATAATTTTACTCCCAGATGGGAAATAATCTTGCTCGATAAGTTGCCACAATGCATACATCATTTTTCCGCTATAAATAGGCTCAAGCGGTAGATTATGTGTGCGACTCATATCTTGGCAAAACTGCCATAACTCAGGTGAAAACTTACCATAGCCACCACCATGAAACTCTGTGAGTAACTGCCAGTTGTTTTGATTATTAGCTTTAGCGCTCAGCTTTTTTATTTCTTCATTTAAATAATTAGCTTGTTTTAATACTGCTACACCAATCACTTGTGTTGTTGAAGCACTGCCTTCTATTAATCCAGCAAGCGTGCCACCACTACCGGTAGGGCACACTAAGTAGTTATGCTCAGGTAAGCTTTGTACTAACTCTTTACATCCTAATAAGGCGTGCTCGTTTGTACCACCTTCAGGAATAATATAAGCATTTGGAAAGCGCTCTTGCAGAGCATTAAGGTAATCGGTGTCGTGGCGTTTTCGATACTCTATACGATTAACTACATGTAGGTTCATACCACAATGTTTTGCAAATTGGATTGTTGGGTTGTTGTTATCCAGTTCAGGTCCGCGAATAATCGCGCGAGTTTTTATATTAAATTCTTTTCCGGCAGCTGCGCAGGCGTGAATATGATTTGAGAACGCGCCACCAAAAGTCAGAAGTTCTGTTTTATTTATCTTTTGCATATACGCTAAATTGTATTTTAATTTACGCCATTTATTGCCACTTATTAGCGGATGGAGTAAATCATCACGTTTTATACCTAAACAAATATTTCTCTTTTTTAGAAACGAGCTATCTAATTGTTGAATATAGTTATTTTCATCTATTTTGAATGTTTCATGCATTTTATTGGTTTTCAATTTGGCAAAGTAGTTAAAATGTACGACACTTATTTCATACCCAATTAACAATAGTAGCTATATGAAAGAAAAGCTGTTTTCATGGTTAAATCGTAGTTTAGATCCAAATACAGCTATTGGTGTTGCAACTTACGCAGATACTGTTAACGCGGTATGTTTAAAAAAACAACGCGACCAATGGATGGTTCACAGTTCTCACAGTGTAAATGTGTCTGAGCAAACCGATTATACCGCTGCAATTGTTGCTTGTACAAATGAGGTGTCTACTGATATTTGTTCAGTTAATTTAGTCATACCGCACTACTTTTATCAAATAGTGCAAATGGATAAACCAAACCTTAGTGATGAAGAAATCATTCAGTCGCTGCCTTGGACTACAAAAGATTTAGTTGATATAGCTTCTGAAAACATTGTAGCTGACTTTATCGATTATCCAATAACGTTACCAATGCAAAGCAGCAAAATGAATGTATTTATTACCAATAAGCTGCAGCTACTTCCGTTTATAGACAGTTTTGAACAAACTAAACCAGTTTTGCGTGCAATGACCTCTGAAGAAATGGTTTTAGTAACTTTATTTGGCTCATACAAAGAGGCGCATATGCTGATTGTGCAGCATGCTAATCATGAACCTCGAATCTTAATTATTCGTGATGGACAATTAGTATTAGCTAGGCGATTAAATGGTTTTTTAGGTATTTCAGACAAGGATCAAAACCAAGAACTAGTAGAGGCGTTAGGGTTAGAAATTCAGCGTTCGATGGACTTTTTTGAAAGCCAGCTCAAGCAACCGCCAATTCGCAGCATACAGCTACAGTGCGATGATTTATCTTCATTAACTCTTAGAGCCGGTCTTGCAGAGTTTTTACAAGTAAAAGTTGTAGATTTTGCGCCTAACTTAGAATTAGCGCAGCAATTAGAGCCAAACTTTTATTATGCGCTCGGAGCAGCCTATCAATTAACAGATCCGGAGTCTGTGCTATGAAAACCCGGATTAATTTTTATCAAAAAACCTTACGAGTACGCCGAGACCCAGTCCCTTTATCGGGAATGATTACACTGTGGTTAGGTGCGCTATTAATTATTGCAATCACGTGGGCTTTTTACAGTTATAAAACTTATTCAAGTGAGCTTGATTTAGAACAAAAAAAGGAATATCTCAAACAAGGAAAAGCTCAGTTAGAAGTTGTAAAACAGCAGCTAGCAGAGAAGCAAAATAAAACAATTTTTATTAATGAACTAAAAACACTTCAGCAAGAGGTTTTGCATAAGCAGCAAATATTTAGTTATTTAGAGCAAAGCTCAGATCAATCCGCAACCGACTATGCGCAGGTTATGCAAGATTTAGCCAAGTATCACGAGCCTAATATCTGGCTTACCCATATTAAATTTGTAGGGCAAAGTGTCACGTTTCAAGGGCAAGTATCGCAGTCAAAATTTTTACCTATGTGGTTTAATAATTTAAAGCAGTCACCTTTTTTTATTGATAAAGAATTTTCAGTTTTAGAACTGTCAACAAAAGATGGTCTGAGTGAATTTAATGTGGCGACCGACCTTGCTGATAAAGGCGCTAAACCATGAACAACAAGAAAGACAAAGGTTGGCCTATTTGGGCAAAGTATCGAGCTCAATTTGCATCGCTGCAAAAGCGTGAGAAGTATTCCACTGTATTTGTAGGCTTATTCATGGTGATTTACCTCGGCCTGTGGTTTGTTATTTTTCCACAGCAAGATGAAGTTGCTCATATTCGCTCTGAACAAAATGCAGCATTGCAGGAGTTACAGCAGATAAATGCGCAACTCTCCATGTTAAATCAAGCACTAAACTACGACTACACTAAGGTTTTACGCAGTCAAATTGCACAAACCAGAGATGAGTTAGCAGAAATAAATAATCAACTTAATAGTTTTAGCCAAGGCTTTGTAGCGGCTAAAAATGTACCTGCCGTTTTAAAAGATTTGCTCGTAGATAGTAGCGACGTAAAAGTGAGTAGCTTTAATGTCAAACCAGCACAGGCTATCGATGTAGAAAAACTAGGTGAACATGATACGCAAACATTATTTTTTGAGCATCAGATGGTCGTTACTTTAGAAGGTAGCTACTTTAGCTTACAAAAATATTTAGCCGCATTAAAAAATAATCAAGATAAGTTATTAATACAGGAGTTTAGTTATCAGGTACTAGAGTACCCTCAAGCTGAATTAACTTTACAAATTGCTACAGTGAGCGCTAATGAAAAATTTATCGCATTATAATTTATGTTTTTTATTACTTTTGTTCACTTTCGCACCCAGTGCATTAGCGCAATTACGCGATCCTACTCAACCAAATATGTATGTAAATAACAACAAGAGTGTAACTCAAAACACAGAACTTAAATTGCAATCTATTATTAAAAACAGTACAGCATTTAAGGCCATTATTTCAGGCCATATTTATCGAGTCGGTGATGCTGTAGACGATTTTCGGGTGCTAAGCATTAACTCAAAACAGGTTGTGTTAGCAAATGATGATAAACAAATAAAATTAGAATTATATGACTATGAAATTAAAAAATAATTTATCTCATCCGTGGCTTGTTCTTCTATTGTTACCTACATTTTTAACTGCGTGCCATAGCTTTAAACCAGGTAAAGAGGTTAAAACTCATATAGAACAAGAGCTGGCTGAAAAGCCTGTAGATACTAAAGCGATTGCGCCTTTACAGATGCCGAGTGAGCTTACCCAAAGCCTACTATCATCAATAAATAATGAGCAAACTATAAGTGATGATTTATCTATAAAGCGTTTTGATGTAGCCGCTAATGACGTTGAAATAGGCGCCTTTTTTGCAGGCTTAACAGACGATACGCCTTTTAGTGTTGCTGTGCATCCTGAGGTAAATGGCACAATTAGTTTAAATCTTAAAAGCGTTACTTTTAATGAAGTCATTGCTGTTATTAAGCGTATGTATCCTTTAGATATTGTTAATGAAGGACGAATAGTACAAGTACTGCCAGCCAAAATGCGCACAGAAACAATACCTGTAAATTATTTAATGATGCAGCGCCATGGTCAGTCTACAGTGAGTGTGGTTGCTGGTGGGGTTAGTCAATTTGCACAAAGTAGCAGTAGTTCGAATGGTTCAAGTTCAGGTAGTAGTAACCAGCAAAATAATGAGTTTGGCGGCGATAATCAAAGCTTAGATTTAAACGGTTCTCGAATCCAAACAATTAATAAAAATGATTTTTGGAAAGAATTAGAAGTCGCCCTTAAGTCTTTAATTGGCGCAAGCGATGGGCGCTATGTTGTTGCAAGCCCACAAGCTAGTTTGGTAACCGTAAATGCACTACCAAGCGAAATTAGTCAGCTAAAAGAGTTTTTGCGTCAAAGCCAAGAAAACCTGCAACGCCAAGTTATTCTAGAAGCAAAAATAATAGAAGTAACTTTAAAAGATGAGTACCAACAGGGGGTTAACTGGGAGCGTATAGCGAGTGGTTTAGAGGGCGGTATTTCGTTTGCTACAACAGCGGGTTCTACTATTAGTAATAGTATTTCAGCCGCAATTGGTGGAGCGTCATCGCTAACCATTCAAAAAGGAGACTTTAACGGGGTTATTAATTTGCTTGAAACGCAAGGTGATGTGCAAATGCTATCTAACCCTCGAGTTACCGCTACAAACAATCAAAAAGCAGTTATAAAAGTAGGGCAAGACGAATATTTTGTTACTAATGTATCAAGTACGACGGTAACGGGTACTGCTACAACGACCTCGCCTGAAATTGATTTAACGCCGTTCTTTTCTGGTATTGCCCTTGATGTAACGCCGCAAATTGACAAGTACGGCTCAGTTATTTTGCATGTTCACCCTTCAGTAACTGAAACAGAAGAGCAGCTAAAAGTAATTACATTAGACGATCAACGTTTTGAGTTGCCTCTAGCACAAAGTAACATTCGAGAATCAGATACTGTTATTCGCGCTCAAAGTGGCGAAATAGTGGTTATTGGTGGTTTGATGCAAACATCAACACAGGATGAAGAATCAAAAACCCCCGTGTTGGGTGATATCCCACTATTTGGCAATTTATTTAAAAGTATTCGTAAACGCCAAGAGAAAAAAGAACTGATTATTCTAATCAAACCAACGGTTGTTATGCCAGATACTTGGAAAAAACAACAAGGTGAAAGCCGTCAGCTTTTAAAAACATGGTATGAAAACTAACTATGTATTTAAGCTTTTTTAATTTAAGTGAAATGCCTTTCACGTTAACCCCTAACACAGAGTTTTTTTGTGCACTTGAACCGCACCACGAAGCGATGCAAGTGTTAACAACAGCTATTGAAATGGGTGAAGGGTTTATTAAAGTCACTGGTGAAGTTGGGACTGGTAAAACGCTACTTTGTAGAAAGCTATTAAACCAACTTGAGCCAGATTACATTGTGGCTTATTTACCTAACTCTTATTTAAGCCCAGAAGAGCTTAGATGGGCAATTGCAATTGAGCTGGGTATGGACGTAGATAAAGCATTAGATCAGCAAGCACTAGGGCAGCTTATAAATCATCACTTACTCGACTTACAAGAAGATAATGAGCGTGTAGTGCTTTTGATAGATGAGGCGCAATGCTTGAGCTGGGAGACTCTAGAGGCGCTGAGATTATTTACAAACTTAGAAACAGAAAGCGAAAAACTAATTCAAGTTGTGTTATTTGGACAACCTGAACTTGATGAAAAGCTGGCAAACAACAAAGTAAGGCAATTACGCCAACGTATCAGTTTTTCCTATAAATTACGGGCGATGACTGGCGCTGAGGTTGTTTATTATATTAATCACCGCTTACAAGTTGCAGGGTTTAATAGGCCTCCTTTATTTAATAATAGTATGGGGCTCAAAATTGCTAGAGCTAGCCGTGGAATTCCTAGATTAGTTAATATTTTATGCCACAAAGCACTATTACAAGCTTACGGTGAAGGGTTAAATACAATAACAAATCGCCATATTCAACTTGCCATAAAAGATACCGAAGACTGCGCAAAGTATCGAACCGGACAATATTGGAGCTACAGTGCTTTAATGTTTAGTGTTTTAGCTATTGCTGCCATATGGGTATGGAGGCAGTGGTTATGAGCGTTATAAATAATATGCTTAAAAATATTGAGCAACGAGAAGCTAAACAAGTAAGTACTCAAGAAGGTATAAGTTTAAAGCCGATATATGATGTAAAAAATATTGCATTTAAAGCCGTAATTTTACTTATTATGCTAAGTGTCATTTTTTTAGCATACCTATATTTACCGACCGCCGACAAAAAAGAGACTCAACGTGAGTCTGTGTTACCACAGCAAAAGATGGTCGCGGTTTTGAGCTCTAATTTATCTGATTCTCAAGATGAAAAAAGCACTGTAGAGCCTTTAGTTGAGCAAGAAGTTGTGAAGAAGGCTGTGCAAGTTGAGCAAATAAAACCAGAAGTGAATGATTTAGCTGAATCCAAGTTGAGTGAAGCAACATTACTGGTTTCTCAACCAACGGCTGAGCCGGTTGTAATTGCCGAGGTTAAACAAAGCCCTGCACTAGCTAAAGATAATATGTTAGTGGCTAGCAAAGTTATTGTCAGCAAGCCAAAAACTACTTCAGTGACTAAAACTAAGCCACAAAATACTATGATCAAAAGCGCAGCAGAAACTAAGTCGCCACAGGCTTTATTGATTGAGCAATTAGCCGCAGCTAAACAAGCAATACAGTTTGGCTTATACAACGAAGCCATTAGTGATTTAAATATTATTTTAGCGCAATTGCCTTTGCACGTTGAAGCTCGAAATTTACTAGCTGCAACTTACTTTAAACAACAAGATATAAATTCTGCGCAACAGGTTTTGCAAGCAGGTATTCGCCAAAACCCTAACGTACTTGAATGGCGTGTAATGCTAAGCAAAATACTCATTATGCAACAGCAGTATGAAGGAGTATTACTGCTTTTAAGTGATGAATTTGAATCCCAGGCGAATCTTGATTTTTGGGTGCTACAAGGTACTGCTGCGCAAAGTGCGAGTAAGCACCATAAAGCACTTGAAAGCTTTAAACATCTTACACAACTACAGCCTAGTCAAGCTAAGTGGTGGCTGGCACTTGCAACCTCAAAAGATGCATTAGGAGAGTACCTCGATGCTAAACAGCTTTACAAAGTGGCTCTAGATTTAGGTGGACTAAATACAGCTATGACGCAGCATGCATTACAGCGTTTAGTTGCGCTAAAGGAGGCCGTATGAGACCTAGTTTAAAAATGCGCTTAGGGGACTTACTTGTTCATGAGCACATGATCACCGAAGCGCAACTAAGCGAAGCGCTAAACGTTCAAGCTGCGACGGGTCGTAAATTAGGTTCGACGCTTATTACACTTGAGTTTATTAGTGAACCACAACTATTACGTTTTTTAGCGCAGCAATTACAAGTACCTTTTTTAGATATATCACAGCGAAAAATATCAGCTGATGTATCTAAGCTTTTATCTGAGGTTTATGCACGTCGCTACAGAGCATTAGTAATTGAAGACAATGGTGACTCTGTTTTAGTCGGGATGAGCGATCCTGCTGATCTAAGGGGGCTTGATCAACTTGCAACTATGCTTGCTCCTAAACGAATAGATTTAGCTGTTGTACAAGAAAGTCAAATAATGGCTGCGTTTGACAACGTATATCGTCGTACAGATGAAATTACTAACTTTGCAGCACAACTCCATGAAGAATATCAAGACGTAGAAGAGTTTGATTTAAACTCTTTAGGTGATGAAACATCTGATGCAACCGTTGTAAAGCTACTGCAATCAATATTTGAAGATGCTGTGCAAGTTCGCGCATCCGATATTCACATTGAGCCAGATGAAGGTTTGCTCCGCATTCGTCAACGTGTAGATGGCATATTACAAGAGCACACTCTTAACCAAGTAAAAATAGCATCGGCACTCGTGCTACGTTTAAAGCTTATGTCGGGATTGGATATATCTGAAAAACGCCTCCCTCAGGATGGTCGCTTTAATATAAAAGTGCGCAGCCATAGTATTGATGTGCGCCTATCTACTATGCCCGTTCAGCATGGCGAATCAGTTGTAATGCGTTTGCTTGATCAATCAGCCGGATTATTATCGTTAGATGAGACAGGCATGCCAGTACACATATTAAAACGTGTACGCAGCATTATAAAACGTCCTCATGGCATGGTTTTAGTTACTGGGCCAACAGGCTCGGGTAAAACAACCACACTATACGGTGCATTAAGTGAGTTAAACCAACAAGAAAGTAAAATTATTACAGTAGAGGATCCCGTTGAGTATCGTATTGGCCGTATTAACCAGGTACAAATAAATAATAAAATAGGGCTGAGCTTTGCAAGTATTTTACGGACCGCTCTAAGGCAAGATCCTGACATTATAATGGTTGGCGAAATGCGTGACCAAGAAACCGTAGATATTGGATTAAGGGCCGCTTTAACAGGCCACCTCGTACTATCAACGTTACATACCAACGATGCAATTACCAGTGCTATGCGCTTAATCGACATGGGCGCACCAGCCTATTTAGTTGCAAGTTCACTGCGCGCGATTATTGCTCAGCGATTAGTAAGACGAGTATGTAATGACTGCAGAGTACCGTACTTGCCAGATCGCCAAGAATTAAGTTGGTTAAAATATTTAGGCGAAGAGATTACAGATGCTCAATTTTCTAAAGGGCAAGGTTGCACCGCATGTAATCACAGTGGCTATAAAGGGCGTGTAGGTATTTTTGAGTTACTCGAAATGGATGATGCGATGATGGATGCCTTACGGGTTAACGACACACAAGGTTTTGCAAAGGCAGCTAAAAATAGTGCTAACTTTTCACCACTTTCAACAATGGCACTAAATTACGCTAAGCAAGGTATTACCTCTTTAGATGAAGTATTTAAAGTGGCTGAATATATCCCAGAAATAGTAGGGGATATTGATGCAACTATATAACTATAAAGCGAAAGACAGCAAAGGTGTATTGGTTAAAGGCCAATTAGAAGCAAGTAACCAAGCTGGCGTAGCCGATAGTTTAATGAAGCGTCAATTTATACCAATATCAATTTCTTTAGTTGAAACAAAAAATAATATTAAAATTTTTGATAACTTATTTGTCGAAAAAATAACACTAGACGACATGATTATGTTTTCTAGGCAAATGTATTCGCTATTAAAAGCAGGTATTCCAATTATACGAGCAATGATTGGGCTGGCAGATACAACACAAAATAAAGAATTTAAAAATGTATTGATGGAAGTTACCAGGCAACTTGAGCAAGGCCGTGACTTATCCAGTGCAATGGCGATACATAACGAAGTATTTAGCCGTTTAACCGTGTCAATGGTTATGGTTGGTGAAGGTTCTGGTCGATTAGAGGATGCATTTTACCAACTCGCTATTTATTTTGAAAAAGAGCAAGAAACCCGCAAACGAATAAAAGCAGCAATGCGCTACCCCACTTTTGTTATTTTGGCTCTTGTAGCAGCTATGGTTATTTTAAATATTTTTGTAATACCTACCTTTGCGAGCATGTTTGCCAAGTTTGATGCCGAATTGCCGTTAATGACACAAATACTCATTGGGACTAGTAGTTTTTTTGTTAATTTCTGGTGGTTGTTGTTGATCATGGGTATTAGCGCGGTATTCGCTTGGAAGCGTTATTTAAATACAGATACTGGGCGCTTTAAGTGGGATCAATATAAATTAAAAATTCCATTTATTGGCGATATTTTAAAACGCACATTGCTTGCGCGCTACAGCCAAAGTCTAGCTATGGTATTGCGCTCTGGTGTACCTATGACCACGGGGTTATCGCTTACTGCGCATGCAGTAGATAATAGTTATATGGAAAAAGCGATTGTTACTATGCGCCAAGATATAGAAAAGGGCGATAGTTTACTTAGAGCGTCAAAAAGCTCTGAGCTGTTTTCTCAGCTTGTATTACAGATGGTTGCGGTGGGAGAGGAAACTGGTCGGGTTGATGAGCTATTACAAGAGGCTGCTGATTATTATGAGCGTGAAGTTGATTACGATCTACGTAGTTTAACTGCAAAAATCGAACCTATTTTAACTGTGTTTGTTGCCATTATGGTGCTGATTTTAGCGTTGGGTATTTTTATGCCTATGTGGAACATGATGTCAGCGATTAAAGGTAATTAACCAAGTGATTGCGTCAAAGGCTTACTCAAAAGGTTTCTCATTATTTGAGTTAGTTATTGTTGTTATTTTACTGGCAGTAATTTTGAGCTTTGCTATACCTCAATATATAGGTATTAAAAATCAAGCGCATAATGCGAGCGTAGACGCTATTGCAGGTGCTTTCTCATCGGCCGTTGGCATGGTTAGGGGTCAATGGGAATTAGAAGGAAGACCAAGCAGTAGGTCAAACAAAACATTTGTTAATTATGGAGGTGTAATAGTTGGTATTGATGGAGTGTTAGGTACACCAACAAGCGATGAAACAGAAAAAAAAGATACTCGTGCAGAAGCTATAAATGCTAATAAATGTCGCCAAGTTTTAAATGTAATTTTACAAGACGCACCCAGTAGTACGTTAAGTGATGAAATATCAAGAATAAAAAGTGTAAGTTTTTTAGTTAGGTACAATGCAGAAAGTACGCAATGCGACTACTATTTAACTCATACCATTGATATTAAAAGTATACCTACTAATACGAGTGAAATATCAGGTTTAACAGGTTTTTCATACTTTGCTAAAACAGGCAAAGTAAAAATATTTAAAAATTAAGTAATTAAAAAGAGGCTTACTTATGAAAACGCAATCGTTAAAAAGTTTACCAATGAATAAACAAGCAGGTTTTACACTTGTTGAATTGATCATCGTAATTGTTATTTTAGGTATTTTAGCAGTTACCGCCGCACCTCGTTTTTTAAACTTGCAAGGTGATGCCAATGCTTCAACACTTGAAGGCTTACAGGGCTCTATTCGCAGCGGTATGAATATTGTGAATGGCAAGGCTATTATTGCTAGCTTACATAAAAAAACCGCCGCTGAAAACGCTGAGATAACAGGAGATAATGGTGAAAATGTTTCTATTATTTTTGGTTACCCAGCTGCAACAAAAGCTGCATTTGAAGCATTTTTAGATGTCGACTTTGCAGATAATAGTGCTGATGATACTTTCGATTCAAAAGACTTTAATATAGATACGAGCACCGCAGGTACAGCAATTATATTCCCAAATAGTTACATTTCTGATGATGAATGCAGAATTGAATACACACAAGCAACTGCAACTACAGGGCCTGTTGTAGTAACGCCTCCTACAATTAATATTTTTATTGATGAATGTTAATTACATAAATGATAAGCAGTAGTAAGCAACGATTGCGTGGCTTCACACTCATTGAGTTAATTATTACTCTAGTGATATTGGGAATACTGTCGGTAACGGCAGTTCCCAAATTTCTAGGCAGCTCAACAGAAGATGCATACTCATATCGAGACCGTACTTTAAATGTACTGAGAACAGTGCAGTTACGTGCAATGCAAAATACAGCGACAACAAGTTGCCATACTCTTTATATAACCTCCACACTTATTGCTCCCCCCACACCTGATACATGTATTGGTGGCGCTGATACCAACAACACCTATCATTTAGTGGTACAAATAAACACGCAAAGAAGTGATATAGCATTTAGTGCTTTAGATAGTAACGCGAATATATTTACCCAAATTAGTTTTGACCCTTTAGGTAAATCAAATCAAACCTGCACTTCGCAGTGTCGAATAGATGTTGGATTAGCTGGCGTATGCATAAGTGGTGAAGGGCTTATCTATGCGTGCCCTTAAAGTAAAAGGCTTTACTTTAATTGAGCTTATTATTGGCATCGTCATGTTTGCGATTGCATTGAGCATTATTACCGCGCTCATTGCCCCTCAAGCAAAGAAAAGTGCAGAGCCAATTATTGCTTTAAGAGCCTCTGAATTTGGTCAATCATTAATGAACGAAATCCAAAGTAAGTCGTTTGATGAGCACAGTGATAGAAGCGCACCTTTTAGACGTTGCGGCGAAACAACCTTGGGTGCTGAGCCTTGTACCGCAATAGATGATTTAGGCGCGGATGACTTAAGTACAGGCCTAGAAACCCGAACCAGTTATAACGATGTAGATGACTATATTGCACTCTCTAATCAGCCTATTACTAATAGCTTAGGTGAGTTGTTAAGCGAGTACAGTGACTTTAACTTAGTTATTAAAGTTGAGTACGATAGCGACTTTAACGAATTGACCATTAACGATGGCACAACCTTTAAGCGTATTACTATTGAAATAACATCACCCTTAGGGGAAGTTTACGGATTTAGTGCATATAAAGGGAATTACTAATGCAAAGAGCTAAATACCAAAATGCATTTACCCTTATAGAACTATTACTTGTCATGGTTATTATTGGTATTTTAGCCGTAAGTGCATTTTCATTTATTGGTGCTGGGGTCAGTATTTATTCGCAAGGTGTTGAACGCCAAGAAGCAGTAGCCCAGGCCAGATTTTTAATAACGCGACTTAGTAAAGAACTTCGCCACGCTACACCAAATTCGTTAAGGCTTTCTTGCGATAACAGCACTAGCGGAGCGTGCAGTGCTCAGCAGTGCTTAGAATTTACGCCGTTTTTATCGGCGACTCACTATACAAATTACCTACCTACCGTAGCGCCTTTTAATGTTAGCGCTGTTGATTTTGAACTTAATAATTTAACGCAGCCGCAAGCTGGAGATTGGGCAACTATTTACCCATTAAGCAGTGCTGATATATACGATGAGAATAATAGTAAGCGCTTGCAAGTATCAGCATTTAATAGTTCAGCGAGCGAAATTGATGAGTGGCAATTTAGCAAAGCATTTGCCCAAGAGTCGCCGAGTAAACGCCTTTATTTACTTTCAGAACCTGTAAGTTTTTGCGTTGAAGGGCAGTATTTATATAGATATACCAATTACGGTTTTACTGTTAATCAACTAGATGCCGTGAGCTTACAAATAAGCAGTGGTGTTAAACGTGATTTATTAGGTATTTACATTGCCAATAATTTAGCTAGCGATTTGTTTTTTACTCTTGATTCACTCTCCCTAAAAAGAAACGCTGTGCTAAATGTGAATGCGCAAATGCAATTTAACGATACTGAAGTAATGAATTTTAACCATGAGGTGCATATTCCTAATGTACCTTAAAAAAAATCATCACGGAAAAGCCTCACCCAGTAAACAAAAAGGGAACTTAATAATTGTTTCTTTGGTAATTATTGTTGCTTTATTAGCACTGGGATTAGCATTAGTTAAAGTGCTTTCTGGTGCATCACAACAAAATACGATTGAGTACTACGGGGCTCGCGCTTTTATGGCAGCACAAAGCGGCTTAGAAAGTGGTTTAACGCAACTATTTCCAATAAATAGCTCAGTGCAAAGCTGTGCATCAGTTACAACTAATTTAACCTACCAAACTACATATTTAGCTAATTGTAACGTGCTGGTGAGTTGCGATGAATATATAGACCTACCCGACAGCAGCACAACAAACGGGCTTGTTAATATTTATTACTTACAAAGTAGTGCAACGTGCGCCGCAATTAATTGCCCTGTAGGAAATGATTGTAGAAAGGATTATTGGGAAACACAAAGAACACTCAGTGTGGAGGCTAAAACTTTACCATGATAAAAAGTGCATTAGTCATTATATTTTTTAGCTGCGTGTTACTTTGTAATCACGCAAATGCAGTGCCTCCAAAAATCGAGGGCCGTTATATAGAGCTGCAAGATACATACACATCGCCTGTTTGGACAAAAGTAAATTTTCAACAGCAATATATAACGCCTCCTGCTGTCTTTATGCTCTCAACAAACCAAGGTGGAAACCCTGCAATAATAAGAATACGTAATATAACCACAACTAGCTTTGAGGCCTTACCGCTTGAACCTTCAGGAGAAGATGGTGGACATATTAGTATGGGGGCGCACTATTTAGCTGTTGAGTATGGTGTGCATCAATTTCCAGACGGCACAATTATGGAAGTGGGCAGTACAGACTTATTACTCGAATTACAGTATGGCTCTAAGTCTGGCTTTGCTCCACTGACACCTAAAGGCTATAAGTCTTTAACATTTGCTGAACCGTTTACTCAAAGGCCAAACTTTTTCCATTCGTTACAAACACTCAATAGCATAGACAGCAATCCACCTTCTGAGGCATTAATTCCGTTTTTAACAGTTGCAGTAGAAAGTAATTCGCTATCTGTCAGCGGCGTTAATATTGCTTTAGAGGCATCTGAAACAGCACTTGGGCTCATAAAAAACGAAACTGTTGCTTACATGGCAGTGGAGCCAGGAAGTAACCGCACATTTACTGACGATAATGGCGTTGAGGTATCGTGGGAAACTTTTTTCACAGGCTTTGAAATTGACGGTTGGAGCGATGGCTGTAATTACTTTAGTTTTACTAATAACTTTAGTGTGGCTCCTTTGGTGGTTGCAAGTAAAAACTCACGCCAAGAAGATGATGGCGGGTGGTTACGCAGCTGTAACCTAAGAACTGACAGGCTAGGGCTTGTTGTTGACGAAGATCGTGATGGCGATAACGAGCGCCGTCACGTAAACGAGGAAGCATCAATACTCGCCATGACCAGTACCTTTGTATTTAATGGTGATATTTTAGACTGTGATACGTTATTCCCAGGCGCTATTTCTACTTATAACAACGGTGAAGTACAGCTGGTGCAGGGGGTAGAAATAACCGATGGTAATGCGCAGTTTGTCACCACCACAAATTTAATTTCTACAGCGCTGACGAGCCCTCCTTTATGTAATGGTCAGGCGTGTGTTGCTGGTGGTTATAACTCTTTAGAGCCCAATCAAGCGGCGCAGGTGCCAACGGTTACAAACGATGGTAGTTCAACAGGTCCCATACCAACATCTTTAGCTGGCGATTATTATTACGATGAGTTGCAGTTAAGTATGCTGGAAACAGAGTACAGAGTAACAGCGCCTACACGTATTTTTTTAAAAGACACAACATCACTTTTATCAACTTCATTTTTGAATATAGGTAAAACAAATATAGTAGTAGAAACTGGCGCATACTTGGCTATTTATGTGGATGGTGCGGTTGCTATTGCAGCCGATGCAAATATTGCGGGCTATATTGTTGCCACTGGTGAGGTAAGAATCGCTCAAAATGTAACGTATCAGGGCTCAATTACATCGGGTACTCAAATTATTACCGAAGGGAGCTCAACGTTTGACGCTCTGCCAGTACCAGAAAGCATCCCTGGTTTTTGTGGAATTTATACACCAGAAACCCTAGATCATTATCGTTTAACAATAAGCGATAACAAAGGCCTAACGTGTGAAGCTAAAGAAATGACACTCACAGCCTGCGCTAATGACGCCTGCGATTTATTATTTGCAGAGCCCTCTAGTTTGAATCTTTCTCCAGATAATGGTGGTCAGCAAAGCTGGGTTACAGGGGAGAATATTAATTTTACAGGCTCAGCAGTTGTCGAATTTGCTAAACGCACCACAGGCAGTGTTACATTTGGATATAACACTGCGGATCCTTCTGCACCGCTTCGTTGTTATATTGCAGGTAATAATGTTGGATTAAGCGGCTGTAAAGTTACGTTTTCTGATGCAGGGTTTATTTTTAATAACGAAACCGATGGTAATACTACAATTCCTACTCAGTTATCAGCAAAGCCTTCAAATACTGGATTTAATGCAAAAGCGCTATCTATTCAAGCGGTAAAAACAAGTACTACAACAGGTGTATGCGAAGCCGCATTTCCCGCCGGTGGCGATGTAAGCTTAGATTTATCGTACACATGCAGTGCTGGTGCAAGTTGCTCCGATACGGTTTCACTCAGTAATAACAATAATACCTTTGCGGTAGAGCAAGCCTCTAAATCATTCATACTTAACTTTGATAGTGAGTCTAAAGCCCCGATTGTTATAAATTATCCCGATGCAGGAAGGTTGAGCTTAAATGTAAAAACCAACTTAATTTTAGACCCACTAACTAATTTATCAGTAAATTTAACGGGTAGCTCAAATGAATATGTTGTAAAGCCATTTGGATTAGCGATGGAAGTTGCAAGTGATGGCTATGCAGCAGATGCCAATGGGAGTTTATTTAGACTAACGGGCGAAGCATTTGATTTAAAAATGAATGCGGTGCAGTGGCAAACAGGGCAAGACACTAACAACGATGGTTTCCCAGACAACTACAGCAATATTACAAATAACACCATTGCTAAGCATTTTATTACAGAGCAACCGCTTGTAGAGCCATTACTTAAAGCGCCTACGCCAGGCACTCAAGGTACGCTTGAAGCGATGATTACATCACCTTTTAGTGACACAGGTAGTTTGAGTGAATCTATATCGCAATATAGTTACGACCAAGTTGGTATAATTGATTTAACATCAGGTCTTCAAGATGCCGATTACTTTGGTGCCGGAGACGTAAAAGGTGAGCTTTACAACGTTGGTCGCTTTGCACCTTCGCAGTTTCAGGTAGTGGGGGTTCAAGCTGCCGCAAAATGCACGCAATACGGCAGTAATTTAACTTACCTTGATCAACCCTTTGAACTTAGCTTTACAGTACAAGCACAAAATCAAAATGGTGAGCTAATGGCTAATTATAAAGAGGGCTTTGATAAATCGAGTGTAGACGTTAATGCCGAAAATAATGAAGTAGGTAACTATGTACCTGCAACTAATTTTGCTAGCCGCTTAGTAAACCTAGGAAATAACAACTGGGGAGATACAAACGATGGCCAATGGCAAATGAGCCAACTCAACACGACACTTAAAAGATTAGGTGTAGGACAAGCAGACGGACCGTTCGCTATGGTGAGCTTAATGGCAACGCTTTCTGACATAGAAGGGGCAACACTCATTGATGCAAATGATAAACCTAATACACAAACAGCATGCTCGGGTGGTTGTAATAGCGTACGGCTAAATGCATTACCAATAGAGTTTAGATTTGGACGCTTAGTACTTGGTAATAACGCAGGCTCCGATCTCGACCCTTTACTTATTCCTATGCAGGCTCAGTATTACAACGGCAGTGGATTTGTAAATAACGCTGAAGATAATTGTAGTGTATTTGATCATACCCAAATCACTCAAATAGCACCTAGCAGCCCACAATTAACCTATAAATACGGAAATGATGCATCTGGCCAGCTAGAGGCGGGAGTGTATCCGGCAGATAACGGTATTTATGCACAGCCAAATGGTTTGGGTGAATTTACCTTAGAATATAATACTTATGATTGGTTAAAGTGGGATTGGCAGGGCGATGGAACACAGCTTGATCCTCGTACTATTTTACAATTTGGACGCTTTAGAGGAAATGATCGGGTTATTTACTGGCGTGAAACACGCGAATAGTTGTAAACTAATATAATAATTGAACAAAGCTTGTGTTTTGTGCTGCAAGTACATAGCATAAGGCTTTAATTATAAAAAATAATAACGACCAAATAATTGCCGCTTTTTGGGACTGGAATATATGCGAATTACTCCTTTATCTCTGTTAATTTCAGCTAGTTTGTTAGCTAGTAGTGCATTTGCACAAGACACAGCTACAGTGACTGGAATTGACTCAGAGATTAGTGTTAAACAGACAGAATACGATAACTCGACAAGAATACTTGAAAAACATCTTAAAGAAGAAAGTCAGTTACAAAATCAATTAGAGCTACTTCGTTCTCGTTCTACAGAGCTAGATAAAGAAAAAAACCAAGCGCTCGATGCGATGAACGAAATGTACCGTCGTTTAATTGATGATCCCACTATTAATATTAGTGCGGCTCAATCACGCTATCAAAAAGCGGTGATTGATCATAAGCAAAATAAAGATGATATTTCTATGCAGTTGGCGGCAATTGCATCCCACCGTAAAGACATAGAACAGATTCGTGTTGCTAAGCATACGCTTTTAAATACATTAGAAAGTTTAAAAGAGCAGTTAACTACAGCCCGCGTAGAGCGTTTACGTAACGAGTTCACACGTGAAGGTACGCTTGAGGTTAACCATACTATTAACTGTAAGCGAACAGAAACGCTAGCAGCGTGTGAGCAACGCGGTCAGCAAATGGGTCTACAAAAAGCAACTAAACGCTTTGTTGATCAAATTTTTGCAAACTTAACAGAAGAGCGCATTGTTGAGCCAAAACGTAATTTGGCGGGCGCTCAAGTACAAATATTAAGTAGCCATGTAGTTAACAGTGCATTTAGCGGCCAAGGTAATTACAACGTTAACTTAAGCGTAACTATGCGTGGCGAAGTTAATAGCAGCCGTTTATGTAGCTTATTAAGCATAGATAACCGCTATTGTTCTGAGTATGGCACGCCGCTTACGGCTGCTTATCAACCAGCGTATAACAATACATTTACTGATAGTCAGTTAACATTCAGTAATAGCGCGGATAATAGCAACACGGTTTCGGTTTCTCGTTTAAATGAGCAGCCAATACGTGATTATTCAGTTAAACCTGCATCGGTAAAAAAAGATTACCCTTCTATCCTTAATAAGAAGAAGGATCAATCAGTAGAGCTGACATTACGATCAAACGTATACGACGATGAAGTGTTTATCGATGGTGTAAGCTTTGGCTCAACACGCTTGATTACACGTTTACCGCCGGGCATTCATAACATTGAAATACGTAAACTTGGTTATAAACCTTATCAAGCACGTGTTGATTTGAATAAAGCGCAAACAATTAATGCAAATTTAGTAAAAAAGCCTAAGTCGATTGCTGCACCGACCTATACTCGAGAGCAACCAGAAGTAACAACACGCCAGGTTAGTGAAAACGTTAATGTATTAAATGCAAACGTTGAAACGCCGGTTGTCGTTATTCCTGCAGGCAAATTTAAAATGGGCGATATCAACGGCAATGGTTTAGCTAATGAACGTCCAGTAATTGAAAAAGTAATAGCGAATTCTTTCGCTATGCAAAGTAAAGAAGTAACCGTGGGTGCCTACGAAAAGTTTGTAGCAAATACAGGTTATAAAACTCAAGCGGAAAAAAATAAAGGGTGTGCGTATTATTTAAATGGCGAACCAGTATGGGAAGCAAATTTAAATTGGCGTAATCCTGGTTTTGAACAAGGTAGTGACTTTCCTGCTGTATGTTTAACTTATAACGATGCAAAAGCTTACGCTGAGTGGTTATCGGGTCAAACAGGACAGCAATTTCGTTTACCTAACGAAGTTGAGTGGGAATACGCAGCACGCGCAGGAACCGAAACAGAATACCCTTGGGGTAACGAAATTGGTAAAAACCTAGCTAACTGTGGTTGGTGTGGTAGTGAATGGTCAAACAGACGTGCATCACCAGTAGGTTCTTTTTCTCCAAATGCATTTGGATTATACGATACCGTAGGCAATGTATGGGAATGGACCGATAAAGAATCAGGTGAGTCTGATGTAGCAGTAAGAGGCGGAGCGTGGAACTTTGCACCAAGCCTTGCTCGTGCATCTACGCGTTTAATTTTAGCGCCTGATTTTAGATCTAACTACATTGGTTTTCGCTTAGTTCGCGAACGATAAAATTCAATTAAGGAAGCTTTGCTTCCTTTTTTCATAAATTCACAAAGGCGCTGCGCTTTATATTGCTCATACAGTTGAGCATGTTAAAGTGAGGCAGCTAATATAAGAACGTATTTCAAAGGTCATCCAGCCTCATGTTTAAAAAACTCCGTGGTATTTTTTCTAACGATCTATCGATCGACTTGGGTACAGCCAATACCCTAATTTATGTAAAAGACGAAGGCATTGTATTAAATGAACCTTCAGTAGTTGCTATCCGCCAAGAACGTGCTGGTGGGCCTAAAAGCGTTGCATCTGTAGGTACAGAAGCAAAGCTTATGTTAGGTCGTACACCGGGTAATATAAAAGCGATTCGTCCAATGAAAGACGGTGTTATAGCCGACTTTTTTGTAACAGAAAAAATGTTACAACACTTTATTAAACAGGTTCACAACAATAACTTTATGCGCCCAAGTCCGCGTGTACTAATTTGTGTACCATGTGGGGCTACTCAAGTAGAAAAACGTGCAATACGTGAATCTGCAATGGGTGCAGGCGCTCGTGAAGTTTACTTAATTGAAGAACCAATGGCAGCGGCTATTGGTGCAGGCTTACCAGTATCAGAAGCAACAGGCTCTATGGTTGTTGATATTGGTGGTGGTACAACTGAAGTTGCTATTATTTCACTTAATGGTGTTGTTTACTCATCATCTGTTCGTATTGGTGGTGATAAATTTGACGAAGCTATTATTAATTATGTACGCCGTAACTTTGGTAGCTTAATTGGTGAAGCGACAGCAGAAAATATTAAGCATCAAATTGGCTCTGCGTTTAAAACTGATGAGCCAATCGAAATTGAAGTACGCGGTCGTAACCTTGCAGAAGGTGTTCCGCGTTCATTTACACTCAACTCACACGAAATCTTAGAAGCTCTACAAGAGCCGCTAATGGGTATTGTGAGTGCAGTAATGGTTGCGCTTGAGCAATCACCACCAGAGCTGGCATCAGATATTTCTGCGCACGGTATGGTACTTACTGGCGGTGGCGCATTGTTAAAAGATTTAGACCGTTTATTAATGGAAGAAACGGGTATTCCGGTTGTTGTCGCCGATGATCCACTTACATGTGTTGCACGTGGTGGTGGTAAGGCACTTGAAATGATCGATGTTCATGGTGGTGACGTTTTTAGTTACGACTAATGAAATTAATGTTTGGACGCACAGTCTCTTTGCAACTGCGACTTTTTGTCGCAGTGCTTTTGAGTATCGTACTCATAGTTGGAGACAGATATACGCAAGGTGGTACCGTTGTTCGTACCAGCCTAAATACTTTAGTTAGCCCACTCATTTATGTTGCTAATTTACCCTACGAACTATTTAGCTTAAGTGCTAAAAGTCTACATACGCGGGATCAACTTCTTACCGAAAACGAAGCGCTGAAAAAAAAGCAAATGCTACAAAGCGAGCAACTTCAGCAGTATCAATTTCTAGCCAGAGAAAACCAAAAACTACGCGCCTTATTAGGCTCATCAGCAAAGCAACCAAATCGTAAAATTATTGCTCAAGTACTTTCTGTACATTCAAATCCATATAGTCATCAGGTTGTTATTAATCGAGGTACTACTGATGGGCTCAGTGAAGGCCAAGCTGTAATTGATGAAATGGGTGTAGTAGGGCAACTTACAAAAGTTGGCTCAACTACTTCACGCGTACTACTAATGACCGACACCACACACGCAACACCTGTACGTATACTTCGAAACGATGTACGAACAGTAGTTGAAGGCATAGGTAAAATTAATGTAGTTAAGCTCTCGCACGTTCCACACAGTTTAGATGTGCGAATTGGCGATGTACTTGTTACATCTGGCTTAGGTGGCACATTTCCTGAAGGATACCCTGTGGCTGTAGTAACCGAAATAAATCGTGATGAAGGCCGCCCGTTTGCACAAGTTTTTGCAGAGCCAATTGCACAGTTAGATCGCATTCGTTTGCTGGTTATTTTATGGCGTAATCAACAGGAGCAAATCAGCGATGATTAACCGTTATTCATTGTTAATTGCGCTAAGCATCTTTTTTGCGTTAATAATGGCACTAATGCCACTGCCATTTTCATTTGAACCATTTAGGCCTGATTGGGTTTTACTTGTACTTATGTATTGGTCATTGGCAGTACCGCATCGTTTAAATATTGGTACTGCATGGGTTGTTGGTTTATTAATAGATTTAGCATCTGGCTCACCACTAGGTGTGAACTCGCTTACATTCTCAGTATGTATATTTATAACCGCAAGTAACTTTCAAAAAATTCGTAACTTTTCGCTTTGGCAACAAAGCTTATTAGTTGGTTTATTTTTAACGCTGTACCATTTAATGCAATTTTGGCTAAATCATTTTTTGTTAGATGTTTACTTTAATCCACAGTATTTATGGCCAGTAGCAACCGGAATGGTTAGCTGGTTTTGGGTTTTTTTACTGCTTCGTAAATATCGCAGACATTTTAGGATCAGGTAATGACTACCTCAATATATTTGGCATCAGCCTCTCCCCGCCGTAAAGAGTTATTAAGCCAATTAGGTGTCGAATTTACACAGTTTAGTGTTGATGCAGATGAAAGCCCACTTCCAAACGAGCAACCTAGAGCTCTTGTTGAGCGTTTAGCGCGCTTAAAAGCACAAAGCGGTGTTGAGCTTGGATATACTGATCGTCCTGTGCTTGGTAGTGATACCGTGGTTGTTATCGACAACGAATCACTGGGTAAGCCTCGTGATAAAAACGATTTTACAAACACATTAAAACGCCTGTCAGGTAATACACATCAAGTTCTCACCGCTGTTGCACTTGCGACGCAAAATGATGTAATTAGCTGTGTTGTAAGCACTGATGTTACTTTTAAAGCCCTAACAGATGAAGAAATTAATGCCTACTGGGAGACAGGAGAGCCACAAGATAAAGCCGGTGGCTATGGCATTCAAGGCTTAGGCGGGCGTTTTGTTACCCACATTGCAGGTAGCTATTTTTCCGTTGTAGGCTTACCTTTATATGAGACCGAACAATTATTAAAAACATTCTTAAGAAGGTAACATGAGTACAGAATTACTGATCAATGTCACACCGAGCGAAAGCCGTGTTGCCCTAATAGAAAACGGTGTACTGCAAGAAATACAGCTAGAGCGAATTGGTAATCTAGGTATTGTAGGCAATATTTACCTAGGAAAAATAAGTCGTGTACTTCCGGGTATGCAGGCTGCTTTTGTTGATATCGGCCTTGAAAAAGCGGCGTTTTTGCATGCATCCGATATTGTAAATAGTGCCTCCATTGTTGAAGGTGTAGACGACGTACCAATAAAAAAAGTACAAGATATTAGAGAGTTAGTTCGTCAAGGCCAGTACATTATGGTGCAAGTGGTAAAAGATCCGCTAGGCACTAAAGGCGCAAGACTTACCACTGATATTACCATTCCTTCTCGTTATTTAGTGTTTATGCCAGATGCGACCCACGTAGGGGTTAGTCAGCGTATTGAAACTGAAGAAGAGCGCTCACGCCTTAAAAAAATAGTCGCAGAATATGGCGATGAAAATGGCAGTTTTATTGTTCGCACAGCAGCCGAAGGCGCTAGCGAAGCAGAATTACGACACGATGCCGGTTTTTTAAGAAAACTATGGGAAAAAATTACAGCTCGTCGCAAAAAAACCAGTAAAGCCAGTATTCTACATGAAGACTTAACGCTTGCCTTTAGAACCCTACGTGACTACGTAGGCGAAGATATGGAGCGCATTCGCGTTGACTCTAAACTTACTCATGAAGAGCTAAAGTTATTTACTGAAGAGTTTGTTCCACAACTGTCTCAAGTACTCGAATACTACCCAGGTGAGCGACCTATATTTGATTTGTTTGACGTTGAAAACGAAATTCAAAAAGCACTACATCGTAAAGTTACGCTCAAATCCGGTGGTTATATTATTATTGATCAAACAGAAGCGATGACGACTGTTGATGTTAATACTGGTGCATTTGTAGGACATCGTAACCTAGAAGAAACGATTTTTAATACCAACGTAGAAGCAACCTCTGCAATTGCGCGCCAGCTTAGGCTGCGTAATTTAGGCGGTATTATCATTATCGACTTTATCGATATGGTCAGTGAGGATCATAAGCGCCGAGTATTACATTCACTTGAATCGGCACTCGCAAAAGATCGCACTAAAACGAATATTAATGGGCTTTCAGCGCTTGGGCTTGTTGAAATGACTCGTAAACGTACACGCGAAAGCTTAGAGCATATTTTATGTGATGTATGCCCTGCGTGTTCTGGTCGTGGTTCGCAAAAAACAGTTGAAACGGTTTGCTACGAAATACTACGTGAAATAGTGCGTGTTAACCGAGCATACGCTGCCGATAAGTTTATGGTATATGCAGCGCCTGCTGTGAGCGAAGCCCTACTAAACGATGAGTATCATAACCTTGCCGAGCTTGAACTATTTATTGGTAAGCAAGTCAATATTCAAACAGAGAGCTTATACAGCCAAGAACAGTTTGATGTGGTAATGATGTAATGAAAGCAAAAGCGGTCTGTTTTTTTTGTTTTAGAAAGTTATGGCAGACCTGCGCCATAATTTTGGTATTACTGGCCGTTATTGTTTCAATTTTAAAATATACCCTCCCGTATGCAAACGAATACAAAGGTAATATAGAAAGCTATTTACACGAAAAGTTTGAAATAAGCTTATCTATCGGTGAAATATCAGCTAGTTGGCAGGGCAGTGGTCCTGCATTAGTATTAGAGAATTTATCGTTTAAAGATAACGAAACCGCGCCAATATCACTCACCATTGCTAAAACCAGCTTAGAGCTAAACTTATGGGAAAGCTTAAAAGCACTGCAACTTAGATCTAATTATTTTGTTATTAATGGGTTTCATACCAGTGTAAATATCACCAACTTATTTAAAACCGCTGACAACGACGAAGTCTCTTTTGAGCAAAAAGAGCTAATAGAAGAACTGTTTTTGGGTAAAACAGGTCATTTTGCAATAGAAAATTCCAGTATTAACTTTGTTCTAGAAGATGGTAAAGAACGTAAGTTACTCCTCAAAAATATTGTTTGGCAAAATGAAGATGAGCAACATCTTGGCAGTGGGAGCTTAGCACTGCCGGGTATTTCGGTTGGTGACTTTGATGCGCGCATTGCACTTACTGGCGATACCCTAGAGCAAGTTGCGGGCGACATTTATGTGCAGGCTAATAAGGTCGATGTATCTAACTGGTTAGCACAATATATAAATACGCAAAAGCAACAACTGCATAGCGATATTAATTTACAAGCGTGGCTAAAACTAGATAAAGGCCTTGTAAGCGATATAAAAATGCAGTGGCTACCAAGCTTTGTGCGTTGGCAGCGAGAAGAGCAAAGCCAACAAGTCAGCCTGAGTGAAGGTGGATTCCATTTATATCCAGAACAAAATAGCTGGCACTTAAAAAGCACCGGTTTAACATTTAATAGTAACGATAAAGCATGGCCAAGTTTAGAGTTTGAAGCTCAACTAGGGTCGCAAAATAAAGTGTGGCTCCATCAAGTTGATTTTGAATTACTGAGTAACCTAGCTGGGCTAAGTAATTTTAATGCACTTGAACCATTTTTAGAGCGCCAACCTAGCGGGCAAATAGATCAAGCTTATTTAAATTTTTCTAATGCACAGCAATGGCAATTATGGTTTGAGGCTGACAATATTGGTTGGCAAGAATTAAGGTCGGTACCTGCAGCACAAGGACTTAGAGTAAGTGGTTTACTTAATCAAAGTAGTGGTCGAATAAATTTATTTGGTGAAAACGGCACATTAGTTACAGGCGAAAGCTTTAGTAACGACATAAATTATAATCAGCTAAATGTAGAGCTAGATTTAGCTAAACGAGATGATGGCTGGCATATAAGTAGTGACAATATATGGTTTGATAATAATGAAGTTACTCTTGCTGCAGAATTACAAATTAGTCTAACAGATGATCCTCGATTAGATCTTTACGCTGAAGCGTTCGCCCCAGATGCCAACATTGCAGGTCATTACTTCCCATTAAAAGCTATGAGCCCTGAGCTCGTTAGCTATTTAAATGGCGCAATTAAAGGCGGAGAAGTGTCTAAAGCACAAGTCTTATTTGCAGGACCTTTATCTGGTTTTCCATTCACCGATGGTAGCGGTCAGTTTAATGTATTAGCGCAAATAGACAACGCAACCTATGAGTTTGATCCTGATTGGCCTTTGGTCACTAATGCCAATGTACAGCTACATTTTGATAATGAGCGTATGGATATATATAGCCAGCAAGGTAAGTTGGTTAATTTAGATATTGGTAATAGTGTACAGGTAAGCATTGCAGATTTAATGAATGCAGATGAACTTATCGTGCAAATTGATAAAAAAGCACAAATGAAAAAGTTACATGACTTTTTCGCAGCGACACCTATTGCCAAACCTCTCGCTGAAATTTTTAAAGTTGTGCAGGGCAAAGGGGAAGCCGATGCCAGTATTGAGCTTTTAGTAGGCTCAAAATTTAAAGGCGGAGCCAGTGTTAGTGGTAAAGTTAATTTAAATGACTTGCCAGTATTTATAGCAACGCCAGGAATTGAGCTTAAAAACTTAACTGGCGAGCTTAATTTTAAAAACGACAACATCACACTTGAAAATGCGACTGCGCAGTGGCTGGGCATGCCGCTAACTATTAATTACAGCAGTAAAAGTGATGCAAAAAATTACCAAGCAAATATAGATATAAACGCCCAAATTGACGCCGATACACTAATAGATAGTGGACAAGGTATATTAAAAAATTATTTAAGCGGGCAAAGTGATGTTGATATTGGCTTAGTACTTAATTTTACCGAGCAAGGCTTTAATTACCGTGCACAGGTAAACTCAGAACTACTTGGCTTAACGAGCAACTTACCCGCACCTTATAGTAAAAATAGCGAACAAGTGTGGGCGCTTGATGCAGTTGTACAAGGTGATGACATTTCTAATCTCATTACAGCAAACGCTAATCAACAGTTTTACTTTAATGCTATTTTAGAAAATGGTAAATCACAGTTTAGCAATGTCCATTTTGTGCTCGGAAAACAAGATTTAGGATTAAACCAAAAAGATTTAAGCGTAAATATAAATCTTGAAAAGAGTGAATTAGTGCCTTGGTTTGATCTGATTGATCAAATAATTAAAGCGGGTAAAGCAAACCCAGATAAAAAATCAAAAGGGATTATGCCACCGCTCAATGAGGTGGTCGCAAATATAGGTATGCTTGATGCGAGTAACATCATTTTTAATGACTTTGAAATGCGTTTAGCACCATCAAAAGACGATTTATATCTAAAGCTAAATGCTAAAGAACTTAGAGCTGGGGTGTTTATTCCTACATCACAGCCTAGCCAGCCAATACGAATTAATGCCGATTACTTAAGGCTTAATTTTGCACCGCACAATGAACAAGCACTTGAAATAACAGATGTACTTCCCGAGGAAGACTTGAGCTGGCTTACTAAAATACCTGCCATTGAGTTTGAATGTAGTGATTGCAAAATTGACCGCTACCAACTTGATAAAGTGAGTGCGTCATTATTAGGTGATGGCGAGCGCTTATCAATATCAGAGCTTGTGGTCGATAAAGGCGATCATGTGCTGAGAACTAAAGGGCAGTGGCAAAATGGCTTAACAACGCTAAGTGGCGAGCTTAAAAGTGATGACATAGGCGCATTGTTTGGTGAGTTTGATATTACCTCTGCAATTAAGGACTCAAAAGCCGATTTAAATTATGATCTTACTTGGCAAGCTGCTCCTTATGATTTTGATGTGAAAACGTTAAGTGGTGAGGTTATTTGGGATTTAGGCGAAGGTCATTTAACTGAAATAAGCGATGGTGGTGCACGCGTATTTTCGCTGTTGAGCCTTGATTCATTAGTACGTAAGCTAAAACTTGATTTTAGAGATGTCTTTTCAAAGGGCTTTTTTTATAACAGTATGCAAGGCTCTATGCAGCTAGAAGAAGGTATCGCTTACACTAAAGATACCAAAATGGACGGTGTGCCCGCCGATTTAACTATTAAAGGCTACGCAAATTTAAATACGCTAGATATAGACTATGACCTTGCTGTAGCGCCACAAGTAACCTCGAGCATTCCGGTTATAGTTGCATGGATGGTAAATCCAGTAACAGGGCTTGCTGCCTTAGCAATTGATAAAGTTATTCACTCTGCACGCGTTATCTCAGAGATAAATTTTAAAGTAACGGGTAAAATGAACGATCCTATAGTTCAAGAACTCGACAGAAAAAGTCGTGAAGTTACGTTACCGCAAGCTGCGCAAAATCAGCCACAAGCATCAGTCGATTTAAAGCTTAAAGATGCACAAGTAACAGTAACGCAATGAACAAAACAGCAAGCATAAGCACACCCACAATAGTTGCCCTACAAATGTGTTCAGGGCTAAACCCTGATGACAACTTAGCAAGCTTAAAGCGTGCCCTTAAAACCCTCCCAACAACAAGGCCATTACTTGTTTGTTTGCCTGAGGCTTTTTTAGTGTTTAGTAAAAGTGGTAACGATACGTTACGGGTTGCTAAGCAAGTTGAGCGATACAAACTACAACTTAGTGAATTGTGCCAACACCATAATATTTGGTTAAATGCAGGCACAATACCTGAGCCATTTAACGAACATAAATATTACGCAGCATCGCACTTATATAATAATCAAGGCGAGCTGGTTGCAACGTATAACAAAATACATTTATTTGATGTAAACGTGGATGATCAAACAGGTAGCTATCGAGAGTCAGATTTTACCCAAGCAGGTAGCGATGTGGTTGTTGTTGATTCTCCCTTTGGTAAAATAGGCTTAACAGTATGTTATGATCTGCGCTTTAGTGGCTTATTCAACGAACTAGTGCGCCAAGGCGCCGATATTATTTTAGTACCAAGTGCATTTACAGTCCCTACAGGGCAAGCACACTGGCAGCCGTTATTAACAGCGCGCGCAATAGAAACACAATGTTATGTGGTTGCAGCGGCTCAACACGGTACACATGAAAATGGCCGACAAACATATGGCCACAGTATTATTATTTCACCTTGGGGAAATATCCTGAGTGAATTGCCAACAGGCACCGGTTTTATAAGTTGCAACGCAGACTTAGACCAGTTACAAAAAATTAGACGAGATATGCCCGTGCAGTCTCATCAACGATTTAGAGAGCATTTATTATGAATTCGGTTGAACAGCATTTACTACACGACAGCCAGCTAAATAGAGAAGAGCTCGAAAAAACGCTCGCTTATATACATCAGCATAAAGTGGATTACGCCGATTTATATTTTCAATCTAGCCACCACGAATCATGGGTGCTTGAAGACGGCTTAGTTAAAGAAGGCTCTTATAACGTCGAGCGCGGCGTTGGTGTACGTGCTGTAAGCGGCGAAAAAACAGGTTTTTCTTACTCTGATGCAATAAATCTTGAAGCGCTTAATAAAGCGGCTACAGCGGCTCGTAGCATTGCAGATGCTGGTGAAGATAGAGCGATTAAAGTATTTAGTGATGTTAAAGCTAAAGAGCAGTTTGCACCGCATCAGCCAATCTCGAGTATGAGCGATACCGACAAGGTGAGTTTATTACGCGAACTTGAAAACTATATTCGTGAACTAGCACCCGATGCAGAGCAAGTAATTAGTTCAATGTCAGCGGTATACGAAGAAGTATTAATCGCAGCAAGTGATGGTACGTTTGCCACCGATATTCGCCCGCTTATTCGTTTAAACTGCTCAGTACTGCTTGAAAAAAATGGTCGCCGTGAACGCGGTGGTGCAGGCGGTGGTGCACGTTTAGATTATGGTTACTTTAAAGAACTTGTTGACGGTAAACCGCGTTGGATGGAATTTGCAGAAGAAGCGGTACGCCAAGCTAAAGTAAATCTTGAGGCTATTGATGCACCTGCAGGCACGATGGAAGTTGTACTTGGTAATGGTTGGCCTGGCGTACTTTTACACGAAGCGGTAGGGCATGGCCTTGAAGGCGACTTTAACCGTAAAGGCGCGTCTGCGTTTAGTGGTAAAGTGGGCCAAAAAGTAGCATCTGAGCTGTGTACTGTGGTTGATGATGGCACAATGGCTGATCGCCGTGGCTCACTTAATGTGGATGATGAAGGCACACCAGCCGCTTACAACGTACTCATCGAAAACGGTATTTTAAAAGGCTATATGCAAGATAAGCTAAACGCGCGTTTAATGGGTGTAAATCCTACCGGTAACGCACGTCGTGAGTCGTATGCACATTTACCAATGCCTCGCATGACTAATACTTACATGTTAGGTGGTGAGCACAGCCAAGCTGATATTATCAGCTCAGTTAAAAAAGGTGTATTTGCGCCTAACTTTGGCGGCGGACAAGTTGATATCACGTCAGGTAAGTTCGTATTTAGCGCATCAGAAGCGTATTTAATCGAAAATGGTAAAATTACCCAACCAATTAAAGGCGCAACGCTTATTGGTAATGGCCCAGAAGTAATGCAGCAAATATCTATGGTTGGTAACGACTTAGCACTTGATAAAGGTGTGGGTGTTTGTGGTAAAGATGGTCAAAGCGTACCGGTAGGCGTAGGCCAACCAAGCCTTAAAATTGATCAGTTAACGGTCGGTGGTACAGCTTAAATATTACTCAAGCGCGAAGTAAATTCGCGCTTTTTGTTTTAATGAAGGCGGGGTTTATACTTCTCCTTCATCCTCTTTATTTTTTTCAGCTTCTTTATACCATAACGCAAAAAAGCACTCTGTTAATTTATGCTCTATCTCAAGCGCTTTTTCTGTCGGACAAAACAAGGTGAAGCTTGCTTTAAATTCACCTAAATCGGTTGTACCAAAGTGAATTACCGGCTCTGGACCAGATATTTTTGCATCGAGTTTACGCTCAATCATTGAATTATAACGACTTGCTACTTCTTGAAATTCTTCACAGTACAGTTTAGCTTGTTCAGTGAGTGTGTCGTGAATAGGGTACGGGTTAAAGCTCTCTCGACGAACAATAATAAAATGATGTGTAACAAAGCGTTTTACAAAGTTTAAGTTTTTAATAGAGCTGGTAATCAGCTTATTATTAGGTATGTATATGGTTTTTCTTGAAAATTGATAAGTATGTATATCAATTTCATGCATGGTTGTTTTTATCCAATCAGTTTCAGCTACTTCACCAAAGTAATCACCTACTTGTATCCAATCACCGACTCTAAACGGGCGAGTTGTTACGAGGTAAAAAAAGCCTATTACACACTGAATAAACTCGCGCGTAGCAAGCACAATCGCCACAGCAAAAGCAGCAATAGAAAGTGCAAAGTTTTGAATTTCAGTAGACCACACAAATAGCAGCGATATCATCATTACAAAATTAATAAAGTGCTTAATATTGTGTGCGATGTAGCGAATATCTTTTTCTTTTTTTTCTGCGCGATTTTTAGCGAGCTTATCAACAAGTACTTTTAGTACAAATGCAATTGTGATCATTACAATTGAAAGAAGAAACGGATGCAGCAATATATCTTTAGTCATAATATCCAATTAAACGCGAGTTGATAAAAACAGGCTAAGTATATTGATTTATTAAACCAATTAGCAAATTTAGTGCAAAAAGAGTAACCAATAAAAATCGAGCGACGCTATTGAGTTACTTCATCAGTGCAATGTTTGTGATTTTTAGCCATTTTTTTTCGGCATATGAGTACAAACTCAATGGCTGAAATAAAGATTAAAGTATAGCCAAGCGTTTCTATACCCTCTTCAACAATGTTTTTTACCGCACGTACGTAGTCATCGCCCATTACTGAATGCCAAAATGCACCTTTGCCCATCATTCGCGAAAATGCGAGTAAAGTAACCATGCCTGATAAGCAAATTCCATAACTAGGAGTGAGGCTATAGGCTTTTAAAGAGTCAAAAATACTTCCTCTCTTTGTTATTAAATAAACAAACACGCCAGCTAAAATTGAATAGACGATACTTTGCCAAGCGCCATCAAAAAAGTATAAGTCGAGGTAGGTATCAAACTCTCTTACAAACATCATTGCCGATAACGCAGCAAGTAATACTGCCGGTATTTTGAGTTGAAAGTTAATTCGCGAAGCGTATAAAAACAAGATACAGCTTAAAAAAGTTAAAACATCTTGCATATGTTCAGTAAGAGTTTCTTCACTGTAAAGTGCATACTGTTTTAATTCAAAGCCTTCTAGTTGAATTAAATAAGCAACACCCGCTAGGCATAATAGATAAATAAAAGATCGCAGTAAAAACATAAATAACCAAGAGAAACTATAAATGCGCGAGATTCTAATTGTAAAAATGCCTTAAAGCCAAAACAAAATTTAAACTTTTAATATTTTTATTGGTCTAAAATTTTTGCTGTTAAAATAATGGCTTAGATATTTATTTTATGTTGAATGGATGTTTTTAATGTGACGTTTTAAGTGGTTTGTTGTGCAAAATATAACAAGCATTAAAAAGCCCTTACTAATTACTTAGCAAGGGCTTTTTATAATTGAGCGCTTAGAGTTTAGCGCCTAGCGCATCGTTACAAATTCTTCCGAGCCAGTCGGGTGAATAGCAACAACTGCATCAAAATCAGCTTTAGTTGCGCCCATTTTCATGGCGACTGCAAAACCTTGAATCATTTCATCAACCGCAAAACCAATCCCATGTAGGCCAACTACTTTTTCGTCTGGGCCGGCACATACAAGTTTCATTTTACAAGGCTGGCGATGTTTAGTTACCGCTGTGTACATAGCCGTAAAACCAGATTGATAAATTTTAACGTTTTCTTCGCCATACTGAGAAATAGCTTCTTGCTCAGTTAAACCAATAGTACCAATCGGTGGATGACTAAATACAACCGTAGGAACTAAGCTGTAATCCATTTTTAAATCATCTGGGAGTTCTTTATTAAATAAACGCTCAGATAAAGTACGCCCTGCTTTAACTGCTACCGGTGTAAGTTCAATACCGTTTTCGATTATATCGCCTACCGCGTATACATTTTTAGCTGTGGTATTTTGATACTCATCAACTTTTACAAAACCACTGCTGTTTACTTCTACGCCAGCTGCAGCAACGTTAATAGCATTGGTTGTTGGCTCGCGGCCAATAGCCCAAATAACCTGATCTACGTTATGGCTTTTGCCGTTATCTAAATGTAGCGTTACTGAGCCATCGTCTTCTTTAACTAATTTATGGGGTACAGATTCTGTATGAAGAGTAGGGCCTTCAGCAGCCATAACATCAACAAGCGTTTCAACTATGTACGGGTCAAAGTTACGAAGCGGAGAATGCTTACGTACAAATAAATGCGTCTCAGTACCTAAACCATGTAATACACCAGCAAGTTCTACAGCTATATAACCTGCGCCTATTACTGCAACGCGTTTAGGTTGCTCTTTTAATTCAAAAAAGCCATTAGAATCGATACCGTGCTCAGCACCTTCAATATGCGGAATGCTTGGGCGCCCACCTACTGCAATTAATATGTGATCGGCTGTGTAATGCTCGCCGTTTACTTCAACTGTTTTATTATCTACAAATTTAGCAAAGCCTTTAATTACAGTAACGCCATTGCTAGCAAGACCACTGTCATAACCTTTATGAATTCGGCCTATGTAGGCTTCGCGGCTTTCTACTAACTTGCTCCAATCAAAGCCTTTAACTTCAACATTAAAGCCGTAATCTGGGGCGTATAAATTAATAGCTTCGGCAACCTGAGCACCGTGCCACATTACTTTTTTAGGTACGCAGCCTACGTTTACACACGTACCGCCCATGTGTTTTGCTTCAATAAGTGCTACTTTAGCGCCACGCATTGCCGCTCTATTTGCAGAGGCAATACCACCACTGCCACCACCGATTGCAATATAATCAAAGTGTTGTGTCATTTTATGTCCTTAGGCGTTGAGTTTTATGCGCATTAGCATAACATTAAGTTTTAAAAATAAAGAGTGTTTAGGTGACCTATGTTTAGTAAAAAAACATTCGAATTTCTTGCTCAGCTTGATCAAAACAATAATAGAGACTGGTTTAACGACCATAAATCACAGTATGAGGAATACGTAAGAGAGCCTGCTTTAGATTTCATTAGGCAAATGCAAGCGCCACTTACTGAGGTTTCTAGCCATTTTGTCGCATCAGATAAAAAAGTGGGCGGTAGTTTAATGAGAATCCATAAGGATGCGCGTTTTAGTAAAGATAAAACCCCATATAAAATTAATGTAGGGATTCAATTTCGCCATTTTATGGGAAAAAACGTACACGCCCCGGGTTTTTACTTTCATTTAGCAAATGACGAATGTTTTATAGGTGCTGGTATTTGGCGACCAGAATCAAAGGCGCTTAACGCAATCAGAACCTGCATAGATGAAAACCCAAATAGCTATAAAAAAGCAATTTATGATGAGCAATTTAAATCTATTTTTGAAATGTCAGGAGAGTCGCTAAAACGCCCACCAAGAGGTTTTGAAAAAGAGCACCCATTAATAAATGAGCTCAAGCGAAAAGACTTTATAGCCATTAGCCCGCTGACTCAAAAGCAAGTATGTAGCAATAATTTAGTTGATACGGTACTAGAGCGTTATAAAGTGGCTGATTCATTAATGGGTTATTTGTGTTTTGCTCTGGAGCAACCCTATTAAAATTACACAACTTAAAAGCAGTTGAGTTGTTTTTTTACTTTTAGACCCAATTTAAAACGTAATGCATTAACGCAAAGAGAGTATTTATGAGCAACCCACTAATTGGCCTTGAAGGCTTACCACCATTTTCAAAAATAAAGCCTGAGTATGTAGTGCCCGCACTAAAAGACGGTATTGAGCTTTGTCGTAAAGCCATTGATGACGTGTTAGCTAAAGGTTCGTACACGTGGGATGACTTAGTATTACCCCTTGAAGAAGCTGACGATAAATTATCGCGCATGTTTTCCCCTGTATCGCATTTAAATTCAGTAATGAATAACGACGAATTACGTGAAGCTTACGAGCAGTGCTTACCGTTAATATCTGAATATTCAACATTTGTAGGTCAGCATCAAGGTTTATACAACGCGTATAATACGCTTTATAACAGCGACGAATTTAAAACGCTGACTACAGCACAGCAGAAAACAATTACTAATGCGCTGCGTGATTTTAAATTATCGGGTATTGCTTTAGCGCCAGAACAACAAAAACGCTATGGTGAAATAAGCGCACGTTTATCTGAGCTTGCCTCAAAATTTGGCAACAACGTAATGGATGCCACACTTGCTTGGCACAAACATATTACTGATGAGAGCGACTTAGCTGGCTTGCCAGAATCAGCTCTTGCACTTGCAGCCGATACCGCAAAAAGTAAAGAATTAGATGGCTGGTTATTTACACTCGATTTTCCATCATATTTACCAATAATGGCTTACGCAGATAACCGCGAACTACGCAGAGAAACCTACACTGCGTTTTCTACGCGCGCATCAGATCAAGGCCCTAACGCCGGTGAGTTTGATAACTCAGATATTATGAGAGAGGAGCTTGCGCTTCGTCATGAACTTGCACAGTTACTAGGATTCAACAGCTACGCTGAAAAGTCACTCGCGACTAAAATGGCAGAGTCACCAGAACAAGTATTCTCATTTTTAGAAGACCTAGCGGCTAAATCAAAACCACAAGCAGAGCAAGAAGTGGCCGAGCTAAAAGCGTATGCTGAGCAAAAACACGGTATTTCTGAATTAGAAGCATGGGATTTTGGTTACTACAGCGAAAAGCTTAAGCAAGAAAAATATGCAATTTCAGACGAAGTACTACGTCCTTACTTCCCTGCAAATAAAGTATTAAGTGGATTATTCGAAACCGTTAATCGCTTATTTGGTATTAGCGTAAAAGAAGTTACTGATTTTGATACTTATCATAAAGATGTACGCTTTTTTGAAATTGTGGATAGTAGCAATACGCTTCGTGGGCGCTTTTATCTAGATTTATATGCACGCGACCACAAACGTGGTGGTGCGTGGATGGATGACTGTATGGGTCGTAAAGTACGTGCTAACGGCGAACTACAAACTCCAGTGGCTTATTTAGTGTGTAACTTTAATAAGGCGGTTGGCGATAAACCGGCGCTGTTTACTCATGACGAAGTAACTACTTTATTTCATGAGTTTGGTCATGGTATTCACCACATGTTGACACAAGTTGATGCTGCTCCTGTTGCGGGTATTAATGGTGTTGCATGGGATGCGGTAGAGCTTCCTAGTCAGTTTTTAGAAAATTGGTGTTATGACGAAGAAGCCCTGAGCTTTATTTCAGGTCATTATGAAACGGGTGAGCCGTTACCTAAAGAGTTACTTGATAAGTTACTTGCTGCTAAAAACTATAACTCAGGCGTACAAATGCTACGTCAAATTGAGTTTTCGTTATTCGACTTTAAAATCCATAACGATTACAAAGTGGGTGAGCAATGCCAAATTCAAGCAGTACTAAACGATGTACGTAGCCGCACATCAATCGTTAAACCGCCTGAGTTTAACCGTTTTCAAAATGGTTTTAGTCATATTTTTGCCGGCGGTTATAGTGCAGGTTATTACTCGTATAAATGGGCTGAAGTACTTTCTGCTGATGCGTTTTCTAAATTTGAAGAAGAAGGTATTTTTAACGCCGAAACAGGGCAAGCCTTTATGCAAAACATTTTAGAAAAAGGCGGTAGCGAAGAGCCAATGGAATTATTTAAAAAGTTTCGTGGTCGTGAGCCAAATGTCGACGCGTTACTACGCCATAGCGGTATTGCTGTTTAAAAATTAATATTTAGCACAAACCAAATTAAAGCGCCTTAATGGCGCTTTTTTATTATTTTAAAATTATTATCTAATAATTTTTAGTAATTTCATCCTACCGTACTATGCTTTTAGCACACCTAATAAAATGGACTAAGGCATGGCAAAGTTGGTATTGGCAATTGATGACGACAAGTATGTTCATCATATAATTGAAGAGTCTTTAGCAGGGTTTTGTAAAATAATTCATGCAAAAGATGGCGATGAAGGATTAAGGCTAACCAATAAATACAACCCAGATATTATTTTACTCGATATTGAAATGCCAGGTATGTCAGGTTATGACGTATGTAAAACAATAAAGCAAAGTCAAAATACTCAAGATATTCCCGTTATGTTTCTCTCATCTAAAATAGAGCTAAGCGATCGGGTAAAAGGTTACAGCGTCGGCGCATCCGATTACATTACAAAACCTTTTAACGCAGAAGAGTTAATAGCGCGAATAAAGGTACTTTACGAATATAGGCAAAAATGCGCAAAACTTAAATTGGATATAGCAAAAGCGAATAAAACAGCTGAAATAGCAATGACAGAGTCGGGCGATATGGGGCGTATAATGCGCTACGTTGGACAAAGTTATCACGCTAATAACTTTCAATCGTTGAGTGAATACTTTTTTACTTTTTTTGCACCTTTAAATTTAGATGTTGTGGTTGTGTTTTGGTATCAAAGCAAAGGTATTTTTTACAGCCAGCAAAGTGGTGTTTGCCCGCTAGAGCAAGAGCTGCTAGAGCAGCATCGACATGCTCAACGATTTGTTGATATTGGTAGCAGTACTATTATTAATTATCCCAAAGTATCCCTTTTGATAAAAAATATGCCTGTTGATAACGATGCTTTGTACGGGCGCTACAAAGATCTTTTCCCGCATATATTAGAAGTGACCAACGAGAAGGTTGTTACCATGGAAAGAAGCGAAAGCAGTTATGAGCAGGCAGCTCAAATAAGTACAGCCCTTCAAGACATTGTTAAGCAGTTAACTACTCAAAATGTAGAGCAAAACAAAAGTACTAAAATATTTATAGAACAGCTACATGAACTTGACTGCGCCATTAAGCTACAACAAACACAAGCAAATCCCGCGGATCTCACTTTATATATATCCCAACTGGATCAAACGATGCAGTTATTTGTATCGGCTAATAGTGATTTAGCCTTTATCAAATATCAGCTTAAACAGGTTGCCGAAAGCCGCAATGAACTTATATCTAATTTACGTACTAAAGCGGAAGCAGTAAAGGTTAATACTAATCATCATAGTGATATAGAGCTATTTTAGTGCTTTAAAGTAAAGCGGTTGATATACTACAGGCGTATTTTATCGTCGGAGTTTATTGTGGTTATTCAGTGTGCTTTTAAAGAGTTACGCCCTTATTTAAATGAATTAGAAACACGCTTTGGTTTAGCCCAATGGGCGCAAAATTGCAGTGGCTTTAGCTTACATTACGACGATAAAGGGTTAAGCCTATTTAAAACCGACGAGCCTAAACTAGGTGCAATTAACGTTGATTTTGTAACCGGTGCTGCCGCCCATAGGCGTAAGTTTGGCGGTGGTAAAGGGCAAGCAATTGCCAAAGCGGTTGGCTTAAATAAAGGTGCAACGCCTGTTGTACTCGATGCTACCGCAGGCCTTGGGCGAGATGGCTTCGTACTTGCCTCGCTAGGGTGCAAAGTTATATTACATGAACGTCACCCAGTTGTAGCTGCACTTTTATACGATGGCTTAAAGCGAGCCTATAGCGATATTGAAATTGGTTTGTGGATGAAAGAAAATATGAGCCTAATATTTGGTTCAAGCCATACCCTACTATCGCAATGTGAAAGCATGCCCGATGTGGTTTATTTAGATCCTATGTTCCCGCACCGCGAAAAATCAGCATTAGTTAAAAAAGAAATGCGCGTATTCCAAGAACTTGTTGGTGCAGATACCGACGCTGACGATTTACTCGAATTCGCCTACCCACTCGCCAGTAAGCGCGTAGTAGTAAAACGCCCCGATTACGCCCCATTTTTAAATGACAAAACCCCAAGCATGCAGATCAAAACCAAAAAGAACCGTTTTGATGTCTATGTAAAGGCAGCAATGGTTTAAGCATCAAAACAAATCGGCGTTATATCCCGAGAACTGATCCATGTAAGAACTGTTATATTGGGCTAGATCTTAGGATCTAGCCTTTTGAATCTAGGATCTTATTGCACTTTCATGTTAGAATTTGCGCAATTTTTTGGCATAGCAAAGTAGCACAGTAATGATCTTAGATGATATTCGCATTGTTTTAGTTAACACGTCACATTCCGGCAATATTGGTTCGGCGGCTCGCGCCATGAAAACCATGGGTTTATCAAAACTTTATTTAGTTGATCCTGCTTGCGAAATAGACAGCCAAGCAAGTGCATTAGCTGCAGGCGCAACTGATGTTTTAGGCAATGCAGTTATTGTAGGTACTGTTGAAGAAGCTATCGCTGACTGTACATTAACGATTGGCACAAGTGCGCGTTCTCGTACGCTTTCGTGGCCAATGGTTGAACCACGTGAATGTGGTGAAAAACTCGTTGCTGAAGCGGTAAATGGCCCTGTAGCGCTAGTATTTGGTCGTGAAAACAGTGGGTTAACTAACGAAGAATTACAGCTTTGTAATTACCATGTATGTATTCCTGCTAATCCAGAATACAGCTCGCTTAATTTAGCAATGGCCGTACAAACACTTAGCTACGAAACGCGTATGGCATTTTTAAATCAACAACCTAAAAAGGTTGAAGAAGACGATGCTGTTTACCCAAGCTCAAAGCAAACAGAGCTGTTTTATGATCACCTTGAAGATACACTTTTCAAAACAGGTTTTATCATCAAACAACACCCTGGTTTAGTTATGACTAAATTACGCCGTTTGTTTAACCGAGCTCACCCTGAAGATGCCGAAATGAATATTTTACGCGGTATTCTCACCTCAATTAATAAGGCTATCCCTAAGTAACTTAGGTATAGCTATTAGTTATAAAAACCAATAGGTAAATAACTAGCTAATACTTGACTAAAATACTCAGGTAATTACAATAGCTGTAATACTTGACCAAAGAGGTCAAGTATTGAAAATTTGTTTACTCTACAATTTAAAAGTATGAGTTTCTAAATCAAATTTTTATCAAGTGATAATACTTGACTAATTTACTCTGGTAATTAAAATTTGCACTCTTTTGTGCAGGGGGCGTTATGAAGTTAACATCAAAAGGCAGATATGCCGTTACAGCTATGCTGGATGTTGCACTACACACAGGTGTAGGTCCTGTAGCCCTTGCTGATATTTCACAAAGACAAGAAATTTCTTTGTCTTACCTTGAACAATTATTTGCTCGTTTACGTAAAAATGGCCTAGTAAGTTCTGTTCGTGGACCTGGTGGTGGTTATTTACTAGGACGTGAAGCGAGCGTTATCTCTGTTGGCGATATTATTAGCGCCGTAGACGAATCGGTCGATGCAACACGTTGCCAAGGTGCCGATACCGGCTGTCAGAGTGGTATGCGCTGTTTAACACATAATTTGTGGTCAGACTTAAGCGCACGCATAGAAGAATTTTTGAATAATATTACCCTTGCTGAATTGGTGGAAAAATCAGATGTGAAAGAAATAGCATCGCGCCAAGATAACAGTATCAATAATGCAATTAAGCAGTTGGAAAACATTCAAGTAAGCTGTCAACTTTAAGGTTGACCTGCAGCGGAGAGAGAAATGAAGTTACCGATTTATTTAGATTACGCAGCGACCACGCCTGTTGACGAACGTGTTGCTAAAGAAATGATGCAATGCCTGACAATGGACGGTAAGTTTGGTAATCCTGCGTCACGCTCACACCGTTTTGGTTGGCAAGCAGAAGAAGCTGTTGACCAAGCGCGTACAGATATTGCTGATTTAATTAATGCAGACCCACGTGAAATTGTTTTCACATCGGGTGCAACAGAATCAAATAACCTTGCTATTAAAGGTGCAGCACAGTTTTACAAGAAAAAAGGTAAGCACGTTATTACCGCTAAAACTGAGCATAAAGCTGTAATCGACACGTGTCGTGAGCTTGAGCGCCAAGGTTTTGAAGTAACTTACATGGACGTTGAAGAAAACGGCCTACTTGATTTACAAAAACTTGCCGACACAATGCGTGACGACACAGTACTTGTAAGCATCATGCACGTTAATAACGAGCTAGGTGTAATTCAAGATATCGCGACTATTGGCGAAATGTGTCGCGAACGTAAAATTATGTTCCACGTAGATGCAGCGCAAAGCGCGGGTAAAGTATTAATTGACGTGCAACAGCTTAAAGTTGATTTTATGTCGTTCTCTGCACATAAAGTGTATGGCCCTAAAGGTATTGGCGCACTTTACGTTCGTCGTAAACCACGTGCTCGCCTTGAAGCGCAAATGCACGGTGGCGGACATGAACGTGGTATGCGTTCAGGTACACTAGCTACTCACCAATTAGTAGGTATGGGTACTGCGTTTAAAATCGCTAAGCAAGATTTCGAAAAAGATCACGCACACATCAGCGCCTTACGTAATCGTTTAATCGACGGCATTATGGCTGATATGGACGAAGTATACTTTAACGGCACACAAGACCAATCAGTACCTGGCATTGTAAACATCAGCTTTAACTTTGTTGAAGGTGAGTCGTTACTTATGGCAGTAAAAGACATTGCAGTATCGTCAGGTTCAGCCTGTACATCTGCAAGCTTAGAGCCTTCTTATGTATTACGTGCACTTGGCCGTAACGACGAATTAGCACATAGCTCAATTCGTTTTAGTATTGGTCGCTTTACTACCGAAGAAGAGATTGATTACACCGTCGAATTAATGAAAAACTCTATCGGTCGCCTACGTGAGATGTCTCCACTTTGGGAGATGCATCAAGAAGGTATTGATTTAGATTCAGTTGAATGGGCTCACCACTAATAGTGTGAGCACATACCCTAGCAGGTAATGAGGATAGAATAATGGCTTATAGTGATAAAGTAATCGACCACGTAGAAAACCCACGTAACGTAGGTACTCTAGATAAGAACGATCCGTCAGTGGCAACGGGTATGGTAGGCGCACCAGCATGTGGTGACGTAATGAAATTGCAAATTAAAGTATCTGCCACTGGCGTTATTGAAGATGCAAAATTCAAAACCTACGGTTGTGGTAGCGCAATTGCTTCATCTTCACTTGTAACAGAGTGGGTTAAAGGCAAAACGCTAGACGAAGCAGCGACAATTAAAAACACTGATATCAGTGCAGAGCTAGAATTACCACCAGTGAAAATTCACTGTTCAATTTTAGCCGAAGATGCAATTCAAGCAGCAATTGCAGACTACAAAAGCAAACAAGCGAAGTAAGAAGAGAAACTCATGGCAGTGACATTGACAGATGCGGCAGCAAACCGCGTACAATCATTTTTAGCAAACCGCGGTAAAGGTTTAGGCCTGCGCGTTGGCATTAAAACGACGGGCTGTTCAGGTCTTGCTTATGTACTTGAGTTTGTTGACGATTTAAACGAAGACGATGAAACTTTTGCGGCTAAAGGTGTCACATTAATTGTTGACGCTAAAAGCTTAGTTTACATCGACGGCACAGAGCTCGACTACACTAAAGAAGGCTTAAATGAAGGGTTTAAATTTAGAAACCCTAACCAAGCAGACGAGTGTGGTTGTGGCGAAAGCTTTACCGTTTAAGATTTAAATATCTTTGTAGTATAAATAAGCCCTGCCAGTTAATGTAGGGCTTTGTTATTTTTGAAATTAATTTCTGAATTTTATTGGTTGAAGTTATGCGCTATTTTGAGTTATTTGCAATACCAGTTGACTACAATATTGATTTAGTAACAGTTAACAAGCACTACTTGGAATTACAACGTACTGTACATCCAGATCGCCACGCGAATGCGAGCAGCCGCGATAAGTTAATGGCTGTGCAAAGCGCCGCCGAAATTAACGATGCGCTACAAATATTAAAGCACCCAGTAAAGCGTGCTGAATATATGTTGAGTGAACTAGGTGTTGATATTCGTGCAGAGCAGCAAACCTTGCAAGATCCAATGTTTTTAATGCAGCAAATGGAACTTCGCGAAGAGCTTGAAGAGCTAACATCATCAAGCGATCCTGATACTGCGATTGCAAATTTTGAAAAACAAATTAAGCAACTAAACGCGCAGTACAGTGCGCAACTTGCCGAGCAACTAGCAAGTAACGATGAGCAGCAATATCAACTTGCCGCAGATAATATTCGTAAACTGAAGTTTGTTTATAAGTTGCGTGACGAACTAGAGCGCATTGAAGACAGTTTATTTGACGATTAATTACTTGCTGCAAAGCGAGCAACACGAGTTTAAAGAGCATTATGGCATTATTGCAAATTGCTGAGCCGGGGCAGAGCGCGGCACCACACGAACATAAACTAGCTATTGGTATTGACCTTGGTACAACTAATTCATTAGTTGCAACAGTACAAAGTGGCGAAGCCCGCACGTTAACTGATGATCTTGGCGCGGCTATGTTACCGTCGGTTGTTCGTTATCAAGCTGGCGGTATTACTGTTGGCGCAGAGGCTGCACAAGCAGCAACGCAAGATCCTGCTAATACACTTATTTCGGTTAAGCGTTTTTTAGGCAAAACTCAGGCTGAAATAGAGCAAAGTTATGGCCAATTACCGTATGAATTTTGTGAAGACAATGGTGCGCTAGCAATAGAAACTGCAGCTGGCAAAATCAGTCCAATTAAAGCATCAAGCCATATTTTAGCTGCATTAAGAGCACGTGCTGAGCAAAGTTTTGGCAACCAAGAAATTTTAGGGGCTGTAATCACAGTACCAGCGTACTTTGATGACGCACAGCGCCAAAGTACTAAAGATGCCGCAGAACTTGCTGGTATTAACGTACTACGTTTATTAAATGAGCCAACAGCAGCAGCTGTTGCTTATGGTTTAGATTCTGGCCAAGAAGGTATTATTGCTGTTTACGATTTAGGCGGTGGTACATTTGATATATCAGTACTTAGATTACACCAAGGTGTGTTTGAAGTAATGGCAACCGGTGGCGACTCTAGCCTCGGCGGCGATGACTTTGATTCGCTCCTTGTTGATTACTTTAAGCAGCAAACGGGTGTCTCAGCTTTATCACCTTCAGTTTTACGTTTATTCATCAATAAAGCAAAAGCATGTAAAGAGGCACTAAGCCAATACGCCAAAGTAAATGTGGGTCTTGAGTTTGCCGACCAAAAATACACCGTTGAAGTAACGCGCGAAACGTTTGACGAAATGGCTATGCCACTCGTAAAAAAAACGCTGCGTTCGTGTCGTCGTGCTGTAAAAGATGCTGGCATAGAAAACGACGAAGTACTGCAAGTTATTATGGTAGGCGGTTCAACTCGTATGCCACTGGTACGTAGCCAAGTACAAAGCTTTTTTGATAAAGAGCCACTGACTTCAATCGACCCAGATCGTGTAGTAGCACTAGGTGCTGCGCTTCAGGCTGATGTGTTAATTGGCAATAAGCCTGATTCTGACATGTTGTTACTTGATGTATTGCCGTTGTCGCTAGGCCTTGAAACTATGGGCGGTTTGGTTGAAAAAATCATTCCACGCAATACGACGATTCCGGTAGCACGCGCGCAAGAGTTTACAACGTTCAAAGACGGCCAAACAGCCATGTCATTACATGTGCTGCAAGGTGAACGTGAGCTTGTTGATGATTGTCGATCGCTTGCTAAGTTTAGCTTAAAAGGCATTCCACCAATGGCGGCAGGCGCTGCGCATATTCGTGTAACCTTTAAGGTAGATGCAGATGGTTTATTAAGTGTATCTGCAATGGAAAAATCAACAGGCGTACAAGCTGAAATTCAAGTTAAGCCTTCGTTTGGTTTATCTGACGACCAAGTAGCTAACATGCTAAAAGAGTCAATGAGTAACGCGAAAGGTGATATGCAAGCGCGTATGCTCAAAGAGCAACAAGTAGAAGCACTGCGTGTAATAGAAGCGCTTAATGCATCACTTGCAGCTGATGGTGCATTGCTTGATGATATGCAACTAGCTAACTTACGCACTGAAATTGCAGAACTGGTAAAAGTGCGCGAAAATGCACAAGAGCCTGGCGAAATTAAAGCAGCTATCGAAAAAGTCGATAATGCGAGTAGCGACTTTGCATCGCGCAGAATGGATGCATCAATTAAAAAAGCCCTTACAGGGCAGTCAGTAGACAACATTTAAGAGAGATTAGAATGCCACAAATTGTTTTTCTTCCACATCCTGAATTATGTCCTGACGGCGCTGCAATCGAAGCACCTACAGGCCAAACAGTACTCGACGCTGCGCTTAAAAATGGTATTAGCATTGCGCATGCTTGCGAAAAGTCGTGTGCATGTACTACGTGTCATTTAGTGATTCGTGAAGGATTTGATTCACTTGAAGAAAGTGATGAGCTAGAAGATGACATGCTAGATAAAGCATGGGGCTTAGAGCCTGAGTCACGTCTTGGTTGCCAAGCAATTATAAGAGATGAGGACTTGGTGGTTGAAATACCTAAGTACAATCTCAATATCGTTAATGAAGAGCACTAGTTTTTAACGATGTATATATTAAAAGCCGCTGTTTGATACAGCGGCTTTTTTGTTTGTATGCGTTCATTTTTGTAAGTGAGGTTTTATATCTCGCTTTATTTTGCATTAAAGCTGCATTAAAACCAAATTACATGAGCGCGAAGTAAATTCGCACCTACAAGTTTGGTATATGTATTGATGTAGGTGAGGTTTTATACCTCGCTATGTTGCATAAGCGCGAAATAAATTCGCACCTACAAGTTTGGCGTATGTGTTGATGTAGGTGAGGTTTTACACCTCGCTTGTTACTAAATTAACACGTACCTGTAATTTTTATACGTAGCCTTTAGGAGATCTATTTTGAATAATTTAACTTTCTCAGACTCATTTATTAACGGCGAATTTTATAAAACTGATACGCGCTTTAGCGTTAACGATCCCGCGACCGAAGAAAGTATTGTTGATGTAAGCGATATTGACGAGCAGGGTGTAAATAGCGCAATAACTGCAGCTCAAGGGGCTTTTGTTAAGTTAAAAACTACGAATGCGACCGAGCGAAGCGAAACGTTAATGCGCTGGTATGAGCTAGTTATAAAGCACAAACAAACTCTTGCAGAGCTAATGACCAAAGAGCAAGGCAAGCCGCTTAAAGAATCCCTTGGCGAAATTGATTACGGTGCTGGTTTTATCAAATGGTTTGCAGAAGAAGCCAAGCGCAGTTACGGTGATGTAATTCCGCCAACAGATAACTCGCATCGTTTAACTAGTTTTAAGCAGCCTGTAGGTGTTGTAGCGGGTATAACGCCGTGGAACTTCCCTGTTGCTATGGTTACTCGTAAAGTAGCTCCAGCTTACGCTGCGGGCTGTAGTTTTATACTTAAACCTTCTGAACACACGCCACTATGTGCTATTGCACTTGCTTATCTGGCCGATCAAGCTGGTTTTGTTAAAGGTGCATTTAACGTACTCGTATCACAAGATGCTAAAACAGTCGGTAAAATGCTGACTGATTCAGAAGTCGTGCGTAAGTTTACATTTACCGGCTCTACCGGTGTAGGTAAGCAGTTACTATCGCAATGTGCAGACACAATTAAACGTACATCAATGGAGCTCGGTGGTAATGCTCCTTTTATTATTTTTGATAATGCAGATTTAGATGAAGCAGTCGAAGGACTAATGGCGGCTAAATTTAGAAATAGTGGGCAGGCATGTGTTGCTGCAAACCGTATTTTTATACAGCGTAATATTCTCGATAAAGTACTTTCAAAAATCACCCCTAAGGTTGCAGCGTTAAAAGTGGCAAATGGTTTTGAAGACGATGTCGATATTGGTCCACTCATTTATCCTAAAGCCAAAGAGAAAGTACAACAGTTAGTACAAGACGCACTCGATAAAGGCGCTACGTTGATTGGCGATAATAGTGACTTAGGTGGCAGCTTTCAAAACCCATTAATAGTAAATAACGTAACTACCGAGATGGATATTTACCACGAAGAAGTATTTGGTCCAGTATTAACGGTTATTCCTTTTGATGAAGAAAGCGAAGTGCTTGCCTTGGCTAACGATGTACCATTTGGTCTAGCTGCTTATTTTTACAGCCAAAACATTAAGCAAGTCTACCGAGTTAGTGAGGGGCTGGAATTTGGTATGGTCGGCGTAAATGAAGGTGTTATATCCAACCCAGTTGCACCATTTGGTGGCGTTAAGCAATCAGGTTTAGGCCGCGAAGGCGGGCATCAAGGGCTTGATGAATACCTAGAAGAAAAATACGTGTGTATAAAGATATAGCTGTTTTTTAGAAGCGAATTTAATTGCGTTTTGGTTTATTTCAGAAATATGGCAGAAAAATGAACTTTTTCTTTTACGGTTGCTACATAAAGCGCTTAATGCTACCTTTATGACCATATTTTTTGTTAATAAAACAACACTAAAAAACAAATAAAAAGTAAAAGGATTTCTATAAGTAGAAATAACCCCGTGTGTAAATGCCACCGTAAGGTGGCATTTTTTTGTTTGAATAGTTTTGTTTGCAATAAAGCTTTTTAGATGGAAATGCGCTTTTATAGCTATTAACTTATAGGTGTGTAGCCTGGTAAGTTATCAAAATCTATCTCATCTAACTGCTCAGGATTTGCATACTCATTGATATAATTTTTATAAACTTGTGACTCAATAAAAATAGCAAAAATGTCAGCATCAAGATGGTTTTTAGCAACCATTGACCCCAAAATAAATAAACATTCACTGACCTGTTTTGCTTTTTTGTAAGGCCTGTCTACCGCAGACAGCGCTTCAAAAATATCCGTAATAGCCATTAACCTCGCAGGCACCGACATTTGCTCTTTGGTTAAACCTCTAGGGTAACCAGTACCGTCAAGTTTTTCATGATGACCTAAAGCATATTCAGTAACATTGCTTAAGTGTTTAGGGAACGGCAGGGCATCTAAAATATTTTTAGTTACATCCATGTGACGCTTCATTACTTCACGTTCGGCTTCGGTTAACGTGCCTCTTCGTATTGTTAAGTTTTCAACTTCATCAGCTGAGAGCAATGGTGTATTAATATCATTAATAACGAGTTGGTATTTGTTTGCAATGCGTTCAATGTGCTCAAGTTCTGCATCACCTAAAAACTCGCCCCCTACATTAACACGCTGTAATAATGCACGGTCTAATGCCAACTGTTTAAGTTCGGTATCAAGTAGTCGTTCAAATTGTTGAACTTCGATAGGTTTTTGCAGCTTCATCGCACAGATAATTTTTTGCTGATACGCTATTTTTAAATCTCGGCTAATTATTTCAAATTTAGCATCTACATATTTTATTCGATCAAAAATAGTTTCTAGTTTTGTCGACTTTTCCATAATGTGATCGGGAGTCGCGATTTTCCCACAGTCATGTAACCAGCCTGCTATATCAAGTTCATGGCGGTCAGCTTCACTCATCGAAAATGAAGCCAATGGGCCTTTATCTATATCATGGACTGCATCAGCTAACATTAATGTGAGCGCTGGCACTCGTTTACAATGGCCGCCGGTATGAGGTGATTTTTCATCTATTGCCATTGCAATTGTTTCAGCAAAGGTTGAAAAAAGATCTTCCATCCCCTTAATCAGTGTTGAGTTAGTTAATGAAATAGCGCCTAGAGAGGCAAAAGATCGAATTAAAGTGGCGAGTTCTTCACTAAAAGGAATATTTTTATTTTGCTCGTCTTTAACATTTATAAGCTGAATGACACCAATAATATCATCTTCATGATCTTTCAAGGGAATTGTTAGCATGGACTCAGAGCGATAGCCCGTGCGTGCATCCATTTTGCGAGCTGCGCTCATATCAAAGGGCAGGGCATCATACACGTCAGGAATATTAATCACTTCGCCAGAGTTCGCGGAGTGAGCAACAATAGCTGTTTCATTTGGTTTGCCATCAATAAAAAGATCAATATTAGGAAAATCAACAGGGCTCCCTAAAGTGCCACCTAAATAGAGATTCAATGATTTATTTATTACCGTTTCAAACTTGAGTTGTTTGTTTGGGGTAATAGAGTAAATGCTGCCAGCATCAGAATTTGCTATCGACATCACAACTTGCAGTATTTCATCAAGTAACTTAGACGAATTTTTTTCTGTTGTTAGCCTAATGCTAATATCGATAAAATGCTGAAGATTTGTTTTATCTATAATGTGCTGTCGCATATGTTTACTACTTTTTAGTATGTTTGAAGGCACCATTCCAATCCTTAGCGAGTGTTTGCAAATCAGTGCCCTTAATACGTTCGATAAAAATACTATAAACGTCAGAGCTAAATACGGTCGTGCTTTGTAGTTCTTTAAATAAGCTAAGTGCTTGTGGCCATTTTTTATTATAAAAAAGAGTTATGGCTTGCTGTGATTTTTCAACTTCATTTAACTGCTCTTCATCGAGCTTATCTATAAAATTTATAGGCTCAAACAACTGTACCGCCGTTGTTTTTCCGACAACTTGCACTTTATCTATTAAACGAAATGAAATATGAGGGCATTCCTTCATAGTCTCTTCTGTAACAAGAATAGCTACGCCGTAAAATTTGGTCAAGCTTTCTACTCTAGCACCTAAATTAACAGTATCACCAAGAACTGTATAGGCTTTACGGTAAACCGATCCCATATCACCTACATTCATGTCGCCAGTACTTAAGCCTATACCAATTTTTATTGCAGGCTGGCTGCTTTCTGCAAATAACTGATTTATTTGCGTTAACCCGTTTATCATAGCCATTGCGGCTTCAACAGCATGGCGAGCGTGGTTTTCATCTTTTAGTGGGGCGTTCCAAAATGCCATCACCATATCGCCTACGTACTTATCAATAGTTCCGTTATGATCAAATATGATTTTGGTAATAGCTGTAAGATATTCGTTTAAGTAGTCGCTTAATTGATGAGGTGACATACTTTCGGATAAAGAAGTGAAGCTACGGATGTCGGCAAATAGCACCGTCATATTTTTTCGCTCACTTTTTTGAGATAAACTTTTACCTTGTAATATCATTTGGTCTATACGCTCAGGAGGTACATATTGGTCAAACATCGATTTTATTTTTCGGCTGTGCTTCATCTCAGCGATAGATCCAACAATGATGTAGTAACCCGCTAATATAATGATGAGTAAAAGAGGCATTAATAAAGGTAAACTAATTTTTTGTACAGACCATAAATAAACGTTTGAAAATATAACAACACTTGTGACTATAAGAGACAAAATAATAATAAAACGTGCGCTTTTACCGTGGCTAAAAAACGACAATACGCTACCAGTTAATGCAATGATGAGTAAGCTTGCTCCCAGTGACCAATTAGGTTTAGATGGAAGTAGTTCTGGGTGCATTAACCCTTCAAATATGTTGGCATGTACTTCAACACCAGGGTACTGCAAACCAACAGGCGTTGATCTTAAATCAGCGAGCCCAATTGCCGATGTGCCAATAAACGCTACAGTGCCTTCTAATTCCTCTGAGCCAATTCGCTGAGTCAAAATATCGGTAGCCGAATAATAAGGAAAGCTATGCGCACGGCCTTTGTAAGGGATTAATACTTGCCCATACTCATCAGTTTGAATCCACTTATCTTGAAACTTTATACCTTCGAATAAGGTTATATCATTTAATATATTGGAACGGGTTTCTATGTTTTCAGCAAGGGTATACAGCCGAGCAACTTCAAGTGCTAAAGAAGGGTAGAGTGTATCGCCAACTCGATTTACAAGAGCTGCTTTACGTATAAAACCATCTTCATCGCTATGTGCATTAATAAAACCGGTACCCGTTGTCGCATTTTGCAGCTTAGGAATATTTACAATAGCACCAGGGAAGTGGTTTATTTGTGAATTAGTATGATCCGCATTTGCCCATACAACACTGCTTTTAGCTGGCAAGTTTTTATTTGTGAGTTGTTCATCAATTAATAAAAAACCAAGAACAGTATCATTTTTAGATAATGCGCTTGCTAGTTTTGAGTCTGCATCGACTTGTTTAGTAATTTCAGCAAAGGGAATAGTGTACTTTTTTGATAAATCGGGTATTTCGGACATGATTTTTGTAACAGGGTTTTCTTCCTGCTCAGAAAAAAATATATCGAATGCAATAACAATAACACCTGCATCAGTAAGCTTTGTAACAAGGTCAGCTACTTTTGAGCGACTCCAAGGAAAGCGCCCTTGTTCTTGCATACTCTTTTCGTCGATATCAATTATTACTACAGATTCATCAATGCGCCTAGGCGCCTCTGAAAGTGTTAGTAAAAGCCGAGAGTCGTATATTATACCTTCTACGCGGTTAACTAACTTTGCGAGCGACCCAGTTGAAAATAGCTCTATTGATGCGATTAATAATGTAATAACAGCGCCAATGAAAAAGTGCTTTGAAGTAATTGGTTTTAAGGAACTAATGAGTAACGCTCCTTGATAGGCTAAAAATCAAAAACTCGTCCTTCTCGACCACATTCAATCGTTACTTGTTTTGCGTAATTTGTTTGTAGGTATTTTTCTATAGCTGATAACTGCTCATCGGTTCTTGATGGGTCGTGGCTAATAATAACCACATTTTTAATACTCGCTTTTATAGCCAGCTCAGCAACCTGATCTATAGTGCTATGCCCCCAACCATGTTTAAGAGGCAAGTCTGCATCTATAAATTGAGCATCATGAATCAGTAAATCAGCGCCTTCAATAAAGTTGACCCATTCGCTAATGCTTGTTTTTGCTTTTTCTGGCGGGTTTAGCTCATTGTCGGTAACGTAAGCCACCTTTTTTTCATCCGCTTTAATACAATAAGCAGTACCACCACCTGGGTGATTTAGTGGAGCAGTCGAAACCAAAAAACCATTAAGTGTAAACTGCTTGTGAGACGATAAATCAGTATTAAGCGTAATGTTGGCAGGTAAATCTTGATAACACACCGGAAAGTACGAACCACTCATTTGCTTTAATATGGCATCTTGGCTTTTTTTATCATCAACGTTACCCACAGCAATAGTTATATCGCGATTGGGTTGGTATATAGGTTTAAAAAAAGGAAACCCTTGAATATGATCCCAATGATTATGTGTTAGCAAAATATTGATAGGGCTTTGTGTTTCTAATAAACGTGTACCGAGTTCTACAATACCGGTACCAGAGTCTAAAATAAGATCTTTGCCATTATTTTGTTCAATGTACACACATGAGGTATTTCCCCCAAAAATGTGGGTATTACTTCCAGCTGAAGCCATTGAGCCTCTAACACCAAAAAATTCAACTTTCATAATTTAAGGCTAAGCTCCATCTTCTTCAAAATTGAATTTAGAAATACTAACATTGTTAGAGTTAGTATCATTACAGGTGCTGCTTAGGACAACTTGAGTATCATTTTGCAAGATAATTGAAGTAAATACATGTGTGCTGGCACATTGGCTTGCTTCATAAAATCCGGCACCACTGGCTCCAAACGTATTATCTAAAGTACCGTTAGTTAAAATACGCGCTAACATTCCTTTATCGTTAGCCTTGCCTGCTAAAATAAGTTGATTGCTGCTATTGAGCGCTGCACCGCTTAGCTCAGTGTCACCACTTGATGCCAAGGTATATTCACCGACACCATTTAAAGCAAAGCTAGTATCAAGCGCACCCGTAACAAGCAACCTAATAACATTGGCTTTATTTGGCGAATCAATAAGGTTTGCTATTAAATATAACTTCCCGGTTGTGTCAGTTAAAATCTGCGCTATTTTATTGTCGGTATCTGTGGTTTCTTCACCTACATACTTAAAGACCTCAGTACCGTTTGAGCTTAGCTTCAATGCAATTAGCTTTGAAGTGCCACTTAATACTGATTTACCACCAATGAAAATATCTGCATTGTCGGTATGTACGCGGTTATAGTACTCAAAGGCTGAGCCTATGATACTTCCGCCAGTGCCAAAGTTAGGCTCGAGGGTGCCTTCTGGCGTTAACATTATAACGATTGGGCTAGGAGTACCGCTTGTTACGATTGATCCAACAGTAATAATGTTACCGCTATTATCAAGAGCGATATCTATTAGGTTTACCAATTCTGCGCCACTTACAGAGCTTGTGTATACACCGTCTGTTGCAAATGATGTGTCTAAATTACCAGACTGATCAACTTTAGCTACAAAACCCGCTTCACCATTTTCACTATTTTTAGAGCCTGCAATAACTAATTTACCGTCGCTTTGCTCGGTTAAAGCGATGCGTGAGTTACTCAAACCTATGGCAATTTCTTTATGGCCACTTTCGCTAAAGCCAGTATCGATATCACCCGCACTCGTAAAGCGTGTTAATACTAACTTAGTAATTGAGCCTGATTTAGCCGTTGATGCAAGAATATATTTCCCAGCATCAGGGCCATTGCTAAGCTGTAAAACGTGCATTGATTCATCGTTAGTTGCATCTACTGAATTAGTAAAGGTAAAGTGACCATTGGTCTCAAAGTTACTAAATAATGTGGCTTTATCGTCAATTGCTGCAATAAACGGTTTTGTATTTGAATCATCGTTAACACCTGCTACCCAAATAGTGTCATTAGAGTCGATAGCTAAAGTATTGGCAAATTGCTTACCACTTATACCATCAATTATATTAATGCCGGAGGTGCCATAGGCGCCATCTAAAGTACCTTCATCATTAATCCGTGCTGAAAATAATTTTTCTGAGGCTGATACGCCTGTAGTCCCCGAAAAACTAATACCATTGTTAATAGGTTCGTGTTTAATACCGGAAATTTTAGCGCCGCCATTACCATTTCCGCCATTACCATCAACATCGTAAATTGCTATACCAGCACTGCCAAAAGTGGTAATTAGTTCCCCATCTTCATTAATAGCTAATACTACGGCTTCTTTTTCACCGCTGGTTCTTGTTACATACCCACCGGCAAAGGCAGTAAATTCAGAATCAACAACTCCGCCTACCGCAAAAAGTTCGTCGTCTGTATTATTATCAGATATATCAATTGTTAGTGCAGCGCCACCATTAAAGTTATTGTCATTATCGCCATCAGATTTTAAATAACGAAGTAGAGAGTCTTTTGTTCCCTCTGCATTGGTAACACTCCCTACAACTAAGTAATCAGACTTATCAAAGTTCTTAACGGCAAAGCCTTCATCATCTCGATTAGCGCCGCTAACATCTACAATAGCTGGAGTAGAGTTCTCAAAATCTAAATCTGATTTTTTGTAATGTATCCATAGGCTATCGTTTTGAGTGCCGTCAAAGTGTTTGCCCACAGCCAGTAATTTATCGCCATCAATTTCAAGGTCATTAATAACGGTAGTACTATTAAGCGTTGTACATTGAATATCTGCGCCACTTTCATCGTCGTCGTCGTCATCATCGTCATCATCCGAACCAGTGCTTAACGTTCCAGCGAGATCCATTTTAAGTATACAAGCTTCATTATGGGTGCCATCAAAACTAGAATAGGCAATGAAAAGATCTGTACCGTCAGAAATAATAGCGGTGGCTTCTTCGTCTTGATCTAAATCGAGTATTTTAGTGCCGGTGTTATTAAAGGCAGTATTCATATCACCATTGTTTGAGTAAGAGACAATAAGAAGGTCTTTATCAGCATTGTTGGTAAAACCAACAAAATAAAGGTTGCCATTAAGCTCTATACTGTCTTTAAATTCGCCACCAGAAAAAATGTCTGAAAGATCAAGCTCTCCTGTAATTGGGCGGCCAAATGCCACATCTTCAGTTGGTATAAAAAGCTCAACTTCATCAGTAATATTAACGGTTATGTTAACGTTTGAACTTTCATTAGGGGTGCCATCATCAGTTATAGTGATATTTAAGATATATTGATTAGTTGTTTCAAAATCAAATGGGCTTTCACCTGCGGTTGATAAAACACCAGAGCTACTATTAATTTCAAATAAAGCAGTGTCACCGCCAGTTAAACTATAAGTTAAAGTCTGGTTCTCAATATCTGACGCGCTAACAGTTCCTATAATGTCACCATCTGTAGCGTTTTCATTAATACTAAAAATTTGAACTGACGCTACGGGGGCATCGTTAACGGCTGTTACGGTAATGGCTACTGTGGCTGTATTGGTTCCACCATTATTATCACTAACAGTATAAGTTACTGTGGCAAGTCCATTGATATTGGTTGCAGGTGTATATTGAATTTTATCGCCAATTATCGAGACCGAGCCAATATCAGCTGAGGCTGAAGCAATCACCAAGCTATCGCCATCAGAGTCAGTATCATTTGCTAATACGTTTATCAGTATTGGTGCAGCATCTTCAGCCATGGTCGCGGTATCGTTATTGGCAACAGGCGCATCGTTTACTGCAGTTATCGTAATAGTGAGTGTAGCAGTGTTCGTTCCACCATTATTATCACTAACAGTATAAGTTATAGTGGCGAGTCCATTTTCATTCGGTGCAGGGGTGTATTGAATTTGATTGCCAACTACTGAGACTGAGCCAATATCGGCTGAGGCTGAAGTGATTGCCAGGCTATCGCCATCTATATCTGAGTCATTTGCTAATACGTTTATCAGTATTGGTGCTGCATTTTCAGCCATGGTCGCGGTATCGTTATTGGCAATCGGTGCATCGTTCACTGCCGTTATCGTAATAGCGACCGTAGCGGTATTCGTTCCACCATTATTATCACTAACAGTATAAGTAACTGTTGCTAAGCCGTTGCTATCGGCTGCAGGTGTGTACTGAATTTGATTGCCAACTACTGAAACCGAACCAATATTAGCTGAGGCTGCACTTATTGTTAGGCTATCGCCGTCTTCATCTGAGTCATTTGCTAATACGTTTATTAATATTGGCGCTGCATCTTCAGCCATGGTCGCGGTATCATTATTAGCAACAGGTGCATCGTTCACTGCAGTTATCGTAATAGTAACCGTAGCGGTATTCGTTCCACCATTATTATCACTAACAGTATAAGTGACGGTTGCTAAGCCGTTGCTATCGGCTGCAGGTGCGTATTGAATTTGATTGCCAACCACTGAGACTGTGCCAATATCTGCCGAGGCTGCGCTGATCGTGAGGCTATCACCATCCACGTCTGAATCATTTGCTAATACGTTTATTAGTATTGGCGCAGCATCTTCAGCCATGGTAGCCAAGTCTGCGTTTGCAACTGGGGCATCGTTTACGGGAGTAATAGTGATAGTTAATGTTGTTGTACTTGTACCACCGCTACTATCACTTACAGTATAAGTAACTGTTGCTAAACCGTTGCTGTTAGTCTCAGGTGTGTATTGAATTTGATTGCTTATCACTGAGACCGAGCCAGTATCTGCCGAGACAGCGCTGATCATGAGGCTATCGCCATCCACGTCAGAGTCATTTGCTAATACGTTTATTAGTATTGGAGCAGCATCTTCATCAATTGTAGCTGAGTCAGCGTTTGCAATTGGAGTATCATTTATTGGTAGTATAGTAATTGTTAAGTTAGTAGTTGCAGTACCGCCGCTTCCATCACTTATTGTGTAGCTAATAATTGCTGTTCCATTTGTATTAGCAACAGGCGTGTATTGGATTTTATTATCAACAACAGATGCAGAGCCTATATCTGCAGTAGCAGCTGTTATTGCAAGAGTATCGCCATCAATATCGGAGTCGTTAGCTAATACGTTAACTAATACCGCAGGGCCATCTTCGTTCATCGTTACTGAATCAGCATTTGCAATAGGGGCATCATTAACGGGTGTAACTGTAATAGTCACACTAGCTGTTCTGTCGTTTATACCTTCATTACCAACACTATAGCCATCAGTAATGGTGTAAGTTAGTACTATCTCACCTGAAAAGTTGGCTGGTGGAGTAAACTGTATTTTTCCGGCAACAATAGTCGCCTCTCCAACAATATTTTGTATGTTAGAAATAGTAATTGTATCGCCATCTGCATCAGTGTCGTTAGCTAGCACATCTAATAGAGATGCAGAGCTGTCTTCACCTAACGTATATTGATCGTCATTGGCTTCTGGAAAAGTATTAACACCGCTTTCACTTAATGTTACTTGGGCTGTCGCGGTTAAGCCTTGCTCATTTGAAATTGAATAAGTAAAGCTGTCTACACCAATAAAACCTAAGTCTGGCTGGTAAGTAAACGAGCCATCAACTTTTAATGTAAGCTCGCCATTTTGAGTCGTATTAATTGCAGTAGTATTAACTGATAAATCGCCAGCCTCAATATTAAAATCGTTAACTAGTAGGCCATTTTGCGTAGTTACCTCAAATAGTTTATTTTTACTAAACTGATAGGCATCATTTTGTGCAACAGGGTTATCAGGTTCACTGTTTATTATTAAAGTTACTGTCGCTGTAGAAGTCGCTCCTAAAGCGTCAATAGCTTGATATTGAAATTGATCAACACCATTAAAATTTGCATCTGGTACATAACTAAAACTGCCATCAATTGCTAACAATAGTTGGCCATGTGTTGGTGCTACAATAAATGTTTCATCAACTGAAAAACTATCATTATTTGGATCAGTATCGTTACTAAGCACACCATTGGCTGCTGTAACCACAAGTGTTTCATCTTCGCTTAAACTATAGCTATCATTTTTTGTTACGGGGGCTACGTTAGTGTTTGAACTTACAATGGTTACATTTGCAATAGCCTGAGCACCTTGTGCATCAACAACTCTATACTGAAAGCTGTCTTCACCTTGCATGTTTTGCTCGCCTTGGTATTCAAAGCCACCATTATCAAAAAGAGTTAATTGTCCTCTTTTCGGTTCGTTAACAGGCGTTGTATCAACAGTTAAGTTATCTAAGTCTATATCGCTATCGTTAATAAGTAAGCCAGGCGATAGGACAACTAAGGCTCCATTGTTTGTAATGTTATAAGTATTATCAAGCGCAATAGGGGCGTCATTAACAGCTAAAATAGTTATCTCTACAACTGCGGTGTCTGTCATACCTAGCTCGTTAGCAACTTGATAGCTAAAGGCATCTTCACCATTAAAGTTTGCAATAGGGATATAAGTAAAATCCCCATTTTCATTTATATTAAGCGTGCCATGCTGCGGTAGAATTAAGGCATCAGCATTTACACGTAAATCGCCACTGTATTGATTTGTATCATTTGTTAATACGTTGCCTTGTAGAGTTTGATCTTCACTTATCTGAAACTGATCGGCATTAGCTTCTGGCGCAAATGCAAGCTCTCCACCCACTGGTGCTATATTTATTGTATTAGCAAAGCCACTTTCACCACTGCCATCAACACCGGTAATAAGTACTTGATAACTTTTATCTGTCAATGACTCGGTAATGCTCAATGCAGTATCTTGAATACTTAAAAATTGTTGCCCATTTTCTAACTCATTAATATTAGTAGATGAGACACCCGCTTGAGTTGCAATATAAACATTATAACGATTAAGTTCGGGGTTAGCTTGCCACGAAATATTAATATTATCTTCGTCTCGCTGAGCTGTAACCCCTTCAATTTGATATGGTTGCCAGTTAAAAGTAATTGCATCAGCAAGGACTTGGTTATCTAAAGTGTCAGTTATCCATATTTCTAGGCGTATCTCTCCTGGAGTTACCCCATAAAGCACAGGACTGAGGCCTATAATTGATTTTTCGTAGTCAAAACCACAATCAGAAGAACACAGTGATATGCTTTTATTTACGCTAGGGAGCACTAAATTAACTTCAGCAATGCCATCCGCATCCGAAGCTTCAAGTAAAAAAGAAACATTGCCTTGCACGGTTTCGTTTATTTGTGAAAAAACAATATTAGCGCGCGTATTGGCTATGCTTGATCCAACAACTCCTCTACTTGAAGTGACAGCACCTAAAACTTTTGTATTCTTGTTTTGATTACTTGCTATAACGCCAGCTAAATTTATATAGCTAGTCACTGTTGGCGTTAATACTTCAGCTGTAGGTGATTGTATAGTCTCTTGAGCAGGGCTTTCTTCTGAACCTCCACAAGCACTTAACAAAAACACCATAGAACCAAGCAAAAATATATTTTTTGCTGTCATTTTAAATACTCCATAATAAAAGCTTTGTATCCAATGTGTTTATGGTTCTAATTTAAAAGAACCGCTAGCATTTACATCAGGATTATTTATTTCGTTAAGATTAAAGTTGCCAGTAATGTTGTCTAAGTCATTCAAAAATATTGCCTCAACATCACCTTCGGCTTTATTGTTACCATGGGATGCAAATGTAACGGCTAGGTCAAGTTCGCTTAAATTTATTAAGCCGCTGTAGGCTGCATACCAATTTCCGTCGGCGTCATTAAAACTAATTTCGCCATCAGGCACTGTGCCATTATCAAAATCAACGGCCATAGTCATAGCAAAGTCAGTAACAGCACCCACACTCGAATTTACATTAAAGCTTGATGCTTCATAGTTAAATACACCTTGGCGCTGAGCTATCTGATCAACTAAAGACGCGCTGCTAACTGTTTGAAATTGTTGTTCAGAATATACATCCATAGCATCTGTATCTGTTTCAAAGGCATTTACTTCAACTTCAGTTGCAGCTACTTGCTCAGTTTCTTCTTCGTTGTCATCTTTAGGATCGATCGTTACAATATTTTGATCAAACACACGTGCCGCACGCGTCGTTTTTAATACTTCACCTGAAGCTGTAATTTGCGCAAACGAAAATGCTTCGTTATCACCCAAAGAAACTACGCTATTATTTTCTAAAGTTAGATCTATTGCGCCATCCCATACAGCTAAAAATACATTGCCTTCAACGAGCTGAACTTCAAAATGTGTTCCACGTATACCAATAGAGCCCACGGGAGTTTTAACACTATAAGAGCCGCCATTTTTTTTAATTACACCTGAAATAGAGCGTAAACCACCTTTAAGTAACTCAATAGAAGCAGAACCTTGTTGGGTATTAGCATCAAATTCGTAGTTAGCAATATTTAGTTCTGAATTTTCTTTTAAAGCGATTAAACCACCATCCGACATCGAAAACTGCGCTTTACTTTTCTCTCCAGTCGTAATGCGATCGACACCAAAAACGGTATCTCTGCGCTGCAACTGTCGTTGTTGTTCAGAGCTTCCATCAACCGCAAGTACTGAGCCTCGCGCTAAAATAGTTTTACCAGCAGGATCATTTGCTTGCGTATAAAAACTTACACACAGTAAAGTGGTAATTACAGGGAGTAAATGTTTCATAAATACCTTAAATTAAAATGAGTAAGAAGCGCTTAAATTGATATCTAAACGGTCATATTCGAATAAAGAAATATTACTGGATTTATCTTGATAGTTTGCAGCCAACTGTATTGCTAAATCACGATTAACTAAATAGCGAACAGTAGTCGAAAGCATAAAGAGGTTATCGGCACGTTCTTGTAAAAATAAAGGGTGATCTTCTTTATAATTAATCCATTGGTATCCAGCAAGAGACAACAACTGCCAATGTTGAGCCAGCTGAGTGTTTGCTTGGTAGTACAAGCTAGTAATATTTCGGCTATTAAATTCGCCTTCAGTAATATCGGCTTTTTCGTTTTTGGCGTTAACGCTTAAACTTTGAAACCATTGATTAGTTGCATAGCTAGCACCTGCATTTAATGTATAAAACGAATTATCGAGCTTTTCATCAAACCTATTATTCAAAACACCAGCAGTCGCAGAGCTAAATAAATTAACTTGTTTATTCAGCTTATAATTAGCACCTGCTGTTAAAGCTGATTCAGTACGATAAAGATCGCCATCAAGCAGTAATGGAGTCGTCGATACTTGTGCAAACCAACTTATGTCATTTTGTTTATATTGATAGGCAGCATTAATGTGCGCGTTTATACGATCGTATTGGCTGAGTTCTGCAAATTTGTACCACCCAGTGTTAACACTCAAAGTGATTAAACTTTTTTGATCTATAGGGTGGGAGTACTTTCCTCTATAATTTAGTCGCGCATAGTTGTCTTGCGTACTTTTACTTTCTGGCGATAATAAAAATTCACCAATGTTAGGAATTATAATTGTATCTTCTGCCGTACCCGCATTTACGTTGCCATCAACGCCAAGGGCAAGCTCAATATTTTGCTTATAAGAACGCCTAGCTTCTTGTTTTTTAAGTGTGGTTGTATCAAGTAACGACTGTGCTGAAGACTTTATGTTATTAGGTGTATTAGGTGAGTTAATCAGTATTAAAGCTTGTGTGTCAGCAGCAGGTAAATTATTAACTGTTAAATAAGCGCGCACTAAATACAAACGAGCTTGATACCACCTTGGGTTGTTTTCAACCACACGTTCAAAGGCAAATACAGCTGGCGCCGGATGTCCTGTTTTAAGGGCAGAGATCCCTAGTAAAAAATCGTATACGGGTTCACCCAGGTACTGGTATTCACTATTACTTTTTTGATAAGCCTGAGTATATTTTTTTTCAGAAACTAATTTTTGAAGTTCAATCAGTAGCTTATTATATTCATCATTGCTTTGAGCCAATGAGTTAAAGCTCATTACAGCTAAACAACTACACAGTAAATTTCTTAAAACCTGTTTAATCATGCTTAATTTTATATCCCAGTAGAAGTTTGATGTTTTGCATAAAAAGAGATGTATGTACTAGAAATTTAGCACTTTTTGTACTTAAGTACAGCCAATGTAATCACATTGGTTAAATAAATGTTATTTAATTTAGGCTAAATACTTGTTTAATAAATCTTCTAATTAAACTTATTAAAACAGAAGAGGTTGCTGATAGACTGCTTTAGCTTAAAATAGTAATTAATTTGGGTAACAAAGGTTAGATATTCTGTATAGGATATAAAAAGATAATTTAGGGAGATTATTGAAATATAAATAAAGGGTATTACTAGGAGAAAAAGTGGGGCGATTGACGGGGCTTGAACCCGCGACAACCGGAATCACAATCCGGGGCTCTACCAACTGAGCTACAACCGCCACTACACACACCTTGTTTGGTGTGGCGCGCATAATACATAAAATAATAAATGTTGTGAAGCCCAAAAGTGAAATAAATTAAAATAATTTAAACCATGCAAATGTAATCAGCGTTGGGCAACTAATATTTATCCATACCAGGGGATATATTTGGCACAGAATTACCCCTAAAAAATCGAATGAAGTTATGTTTAATAGTATTAATTCATTATTTCATGAGAATAAATTGTAAATTAATGTATAATAATGCTCGGAAAACGCTTAATAAAAAACATTTGGAGTAAATATGGATTCAGTACTTAATTGGCTTAACGAAAACTCAGGCCTAATCTTACATTATGGTATTCAAGCTGTTGTTGCGCTTGTTATCTTTTTAATTGGTAGTCGTGTTGCTAAGTTTTGTTCTAACTTAACTGAAAAAGGTTTTGCTAAGAAGAAAGTAGATAAGGCAGTTGGATCTTTTGTTGCTAGCATCGTGTTCACTCTTGTGTTCGCAGTAACCATATTAATGGCACTTTCGCAAATTGGCATTGAAACAACTTCGTTCATCGCTATTTTAGGTGCTGCAGGCTTAGCTGTTGGCTTAGCATTACAAGGTTCACTATCTAATTTTGCATCAGGCGTGCTAATTATTTTACTTCGTCCGTTTAAATCTGGTGACTTTGTAGAAGCTGGTAGTAAAATGGGTACTGTTAAGAAAATCGAAATATTTTCAACTGAGCTTCGTACTCCAGACAATAAAGTAATCATCGTACCAAACTCTCAAATAATGTCTGGTGCTATTACTAACTTCTCGCGAGAGTCTACTCGTCGTATCGATTTAGTTATTGGTGTTGGTTACGATGCTGATTTACGCCAAGCAAAAGAAGTACTAAAATCTGTATTAGATGCAGAAGCGCGCATACTAAAAGACCCAGCTTATACAGTAGCTGTATCTGAGCTAGGTGATTCTAGCGTAAACTTTGTTGTTCGCCCTTGGGTTAACGCTGCAGACTACTGGCCTACTTACTGGTCATTAATGGAAAATATTAAAATTGCATTAGATGATGCAGATATTGCCATCCCATTTCCACAAATGGATGTTCATTTACACAAGCAAGACTAATTTTAAATACCTATTAAATTAAGGTTCTTCTTAATTGTTGTAGCAGTAAAATTGCTTATAAAATTTTCATGTGGATTTTCTGCATGAAAATTTTTAATTTAATTAATAAGCTATTTAGCTTGCTCTAACAAGTAACGCTTTAATAAAATAGATATACATTTATACAAAGGTTATTTTTTAATGAAATTAAAGCTTTTATCAGTTTTAGTTGCAGCATCTGCTGCAACAAATGCATTCGCTGCAGACGCAGATCAAAAAACGTGGGAAGTTACCAGTGAACTTGGTGCTATTATCACTAGTGGTAATACCGAAACAACCACACTTAAAGGTGGTATCAAGGTACAACACAACCTTGAAAACTGGAACAACGAATACAAGCTAGACGGCATCTACAAAGAAGATGAAGTTGAAGATGCTGATGGCGACAAAAATAAGCAGCGCACTAACGAAAAGTACTCAATTTCTGCGCAAGGCAATTACAAATTAAATGAAGATCATTCTCATTTATTCATTTATGGTTCACACGTTTCAGATTATTTTGGAGCATATAGAAGTGAGTCGGTAATTTCTGCTGGTTACGGTTTACGTTTATTAAACGAAAAAACAATGTGGTTAAGTGCTGAAGTTGGTCCTGGTTATAAATATTTTGAATACCCAGATGACAGCACTGAAATAGATGATAACGGTAACTCTCTTGCTGGCGAGTTTGAAGGCGAAGTAATTGCATTAGGTAAGTTAGATTACAACTGGCAAATTTCTGAAAGTGCCCGTTTTACCCAATTAGTTGCTGTGGAGTACGGTGATACAAACACTAAAACTCGCTCAGAAACTGCATTGCTTGCAAAAATAAACGGCTCGCTACAAATGAAAGTAGCTTTTAATGTTACCAACAACTCAGACGTTGCTGATGATAAAGAAAGTACAGATACAGAAACGTCATTCACGTTGGTTTACAGTTTTTAACCAATGTAACTAAGTTAATGACACTAAAGTGACAAAAGGGACGAAAGTCCCTTTTTTATTTGCTCAAAATTAATGTATTATAGCCACCAATTTTGGTTGTAGACCTAGGGATATACCTACTCGTGAAAGTTTTTATACAATTTATTAGTGCTTTTATTCTACTTTGTAGCTTTAGTACTTTGGCTTTTACGCCAACAGCTTCTCAAATTGAGCAATTTAAAAAGCTGCCAAAAGCTCAGCAAGAAGCCCTAGCAAAACAATACGGTGTCGATGTATCAACGATCACTGGTACAAACCAATCTAATAATGAAAATAATACAGAGCAGAAAAGTACTGTTGGCGAGCGCGCAGAGCCAGAGAAAGAGCAGTTAACAGATGAAGAACGGTTCAAACCAAAAGCAGACGAATTAAAACCATATGGTTATGAGTTGTTTGCAGGTGAACCCACTACATTTATGCCAAGCGAAAATGCCGCAGTACCCGATACTTATATTGTAGGCCCTGGCGATCAATTAAAAATTAACTTTTATGGTAAAGAAAGTGACAGCTTTGAGGTCATAGTTGACCGTGAAGGACGTATTAGTATTCCTGATCTGAGCCCTGTAGAAGTGGCTGGTTTAACCTTTGCTGAAATTAAAGAACTAATAAAAGTAAAAGTAGAGCAGGAAGTTATTGGTGTAAAAGCCTTTATATCGCTTGGCCAACTTCGTAGCATGCGTATTTTAGTGCTAGGAGAAGCGTATAAGCCGGGTAGCTACAGTGTTTCTTCATTAACAACCGTTTCGCACGCATTATTCGTAAGCGGTGGCGTGTCTGACATTGCCTCTCTTCGTAATATTCAAGTTAAACGCGCAGGCAACGTAGTTGCAAACTTTGACCTTTACGACTTACTTATTAATGGCGATAGCAGTAACGATATCGTATTAAAGCCGGGCGATGCTGTATTTATTCCATCAGTTGGCGCTCAAGTAAGAGTTGAAGGTGCGGTTAAACGCCCAGCTATCTTTGAACTTAAAAAAGGTGAGTCTGCTAAGCAGTTATTAGCAATGGCTGGAGGCCTTAAACCAAATGCATATGCTAAAAGCGCAATTGTAGAGCGCTTTAACTTCGATCGTAAAGAAGTACTCTCGGTAGACTTTTCAAAATCGCAAATTAACTATATTCCACAAGATGGCGACCGTATTCGCTTTAATTCAGTTAGCTCGCAATATCAAAATTCGGTTAGTCTAATTGGTGCAGTAGCACGCCCAGGTAATTATCAATGGCACCAAGGTAAGCGTATTTCTGATGTACTTAAATCAGTACGTGGTGACTTACTACCGCAAGCAGATTTAAGCTACGGCCTCGTAATCCGCGAAATAAATATAAACGGCGATATAGAAGCGCATCAGTTCGATGTTGCTCAAGCGATTATTAATAACCCTGAAAATAATTTACAGCTTCAAGCAAATGACAAAATAGTTGTATTTAGTCGTTTTGAAGAAAAAGAAGCAGAGCAATCAGCCCTAGCAAATATGGCCCTTAGCCAAGAGCAACAAGAGCAGCAACAAAAAGCAGAGCAATGGCATAAGTTTGAGCAAAAAGAATTCGAAAAATATATTGGCGTTAATCAAGAAGACGAAGAGCTTGTTCTTGAAGACAATAAAATACTCACTATTGCTGAAATTTCTAAACGTAAAGCAAAAGAAGAGGAAGACCAAGAACTCAAACCTGAAGATTACGCATTATTTAGCCGCCATAACTTACTAGCGCCAATTATTGCTAAATTTAAGCAGCAAGCATCAGTGCAGCAAGCTATGCAATTAGTTGAGATTAGCGGAAACGTTACTTTTCCTGGTATTTATCCACTAATGATTGGTGGTGAAGTAAGTGATTTAATAACAGCAGCCGGTGGCCTTTTAGAGTCTGCCTACGTAAAACAAGCTGAAATTACACGTATTGTAGCGAGTGATGGTTCTAAAATAGAACACTTAAGATTTGACCTTGAAAGCGCCATGAAGGGCGACCTTCAAAGTAATATTACATTACAAAGCAAAGACAGCATCAACGTTTTTGCAATTCCAAATTGGCAAGAAAACGTAAAAATAGAATTAAAAGGCGAGCTTAAATTTCCGGGCACTTATACAATACGCCGAGGTGAAACGCTAACTGAATTACTTGAACGTGCCGGTGGTTTTTCACAATTTGCAGAGCAAAAAGCAGCTGTATTTACCCGTACGTCGATTAAAGAGCAAGAGGAAAAACAACTCGCACGCTTATCTACAGAGCTTCGCCGTGATATAGCTTCTAAGAGCTTCCAAAACTCTGTAAGCAGTAGCACACTTTCTTATGAAGAAATGAACAAACTATTAAACGACCTCGCTAGTGTAGAAGCCGTAGGACGATTAGTAATTGATTTACCTTTAATTGTAAATAATCAGCAAAACTTGGTACTACAAGATGGCGATACACTTTATGTACCAAGCAAGCGCGATTCAATCAGCGTAATTGGTGAAGTTAACTACTCAACATCACATCTGTATAAATCAGATGTTAGTGTTGACGATTATATAGCGCTAAGTGGTGGCCTTAAAGAGCGTGCCGCTGAAGACCGAATTTACATTATTAAAGCCAATGGTTCAGTGAAAATACCAAACACAGGTGGCTGGTTTGCAGCAAATAATGCTGATCAGTTAGAACCAGGCGACACAATAGTAATACCAATGGACGCAGGACACATGGACAAGCTAACGCTTTGGAGCACAGCAACGCAGATTCTTTATCAGCTTGGTGTGGCAGTTGCAGCGATTGGTAGTTTGTAAAAAGTTAAGCAATAAGTCTTCAGTGATGAAGACTTATATAATTTCAACCTACTCGCTATCGTTTATCGAATAGTTTGAAGAAGTTATATTAAAGGTCTTAAAATTTTTATGTCAAATGATATTAAAACAATTGAGCTGGATACTACTCCTCCTAAGCATGAAAAAAATCATAATGAGATTGATTTACGTGAAGTCTTTAATGTTATTTGGAAGGGAAAATGGACTGTTGCAATTATTACTGTATTAATGGCTATAAGCTCTGTTTATTATGCAATACAACAACCAAATATTTATAAATCGGAGGCTCTTTTAGCTCCAGCCGAAACTAAAAGTAGTGGTGGGCTATCAGGTATCGCTGGTCAATTCGGTGGTTTAGCAAGCCTTGCAGGGGTCAATTTAGGTAGTCAAAGTGCAAATAAAACACAGCTTGCGTTAGAAGTTTTAAAGTCAAGAATATTTACTAGTGAGTTTATAAAAAGACATGAAATATTACCTGATTTGATGGCTGTAAAATCATGGGAGCTAAGTAGTAATACTATAGAATACGATAAAGAACTTTATGACGATGAAAATGGGAAATGGCTGCGAGCCGTAAAGGCGCCTCGTAAACCAAAGCCTTCAATGCAAGAAGCTTATAAAGAGTTTATACAGATAGTTTCAACAAGTACTGATGTAGAAACAGGGATGGTAAAAATATCAGTAGAGCATGTTTCTCCTTTTATCGCTAAGCAATGGGTTAATTGGTTAATTCAAGATCTAAACGATGAAATGAAACAACGAGATGTTTTGGAAGCGAATAGAAGTACAGAGTTTTTGACTAAGCAATTAGAGGAAACAAAAATAGCTGATATTCGTAGCGTGTTATATAAATTAGTAGAAGAACAAGCAAAAACTATTATGTTTGCAAATGTACGGGATGAGTATGTTTTTAAAACTATCGATCCCGCACTAGTGTCTGAGGAAAAAAGTAAACCGAAAAGGGCTCTTATTGTGATGCTCGGTGTCACATTAGGTGGTTTACTAGGTATTATATTAGTACTTATAAGACATTTTTTTAAAAAATAACTAACTAATTTATATCTTATTTATTTTCTTAGTTTATTAGTAGTGGTGTCACTTTCAGCTTAATTTGTTTAAAAGGAATTTAAGGCTGGAATTTCGAGTTAATAACGATTGTTTCTGAGGTTTTGATAATGAATTATATTCAAAGTTTTAATTCTATCTATGGGGAAGAATTATAATGGCCAGTAAGGTCAAAATAGAAGAAGCTGATGAGGTGGCAAGTAACTCTGAACAGTTAGACGGTATATTTATAACTGAAAGCTTTAAATCTAAAAAAGAAGCCTTAAAACAAGATGTTATCTACGTTTTTTGTCCTCCTGAGTGTGCTTCTAAAATAGGTGAAATCATTGAAGATTATTCGTTTGATATTATTATAAACGATTACAGTGTTAAAGATTTTACTAAAAAGATAGTTTGTCATTATCAAAGCGATTATTTGACAAAGGAACAGAGAAAGTTTCTGGTAGGAGCAACAGAATGTGGTGCCTGGGTTGAGCCATTAATTAGCTATTTAGACGACCGTTTAAAATACACCGAGGTTAGACTACTCCGTAGTAATTATTTTTTGCACCAAAAAGCATTTTCTATTCTTTCAAATCAACGAACCCAAGTTGCAAAAAGGTTCATGGATGTAGCATGTGCATTAATTTTATTAATCATAACACTGCCCTTAGCAATTATAGCTGCAATACTAATAAAATTAGAAAGTTCTGGACCTATTTTATTTAAGCAAAAACGGACTGGGCAATATAATAAACAGTTTAAAGTCTATAAATTTAGATCTATGTGTAATGATGCAGAAAAGCATGGTGCTCAATGGGCTTCTAAAAATGATGTGCGAATTACTAAGGTCGGTAAGTTTATACGCAAAACACGCATTGATGAAATTCCTCAACTTATAAATGTTTTACAAGGCAACATGTCGATTGTAGGCCCCAGGCCTGAACGTGAAGTCTTCATAAAAGATTTGGAAAAAGAAATTCCATATTATCGCTTTAGACATGCAGTTAAACCAGGTGTTACCGGGCTTGCGCAAGTGAGTTACCCATATGGTGCGTCTGTAGAAGATGCTATCTGGAAACATAAATACGATATTCACTATATTAAGCATCATTCGTCATTATTAGACTTGAAGATACTACTTCTAACTGTGAAGACTGTTCTATTCGGAATGGGTAGATAATGGACGAACCATTAGTATCAGTAATTATGCCAGCTTACAATGCACAAAACTATATAAAGCAAGCAATAGAATCTGTTCAATCTCAAACGTATAAAAACTGGGAGTTATTAATCACAGATGATCGTTCGATTGACAATACACAAGAAATTGTAGAGCAATATGTAGCTAAAGATCCGCGGATAAAGCTATTTATAAATGAAAGTAATAGCGGTGCGGGCGTTGCCCGCAATAATTCGATAGCTAATGCTAAAGGGCGCTTTATAGCATTTTTAGATGCTGATGATCAGTGGTTAGCCGAGAAATTAACTAAACAGATTAGTTTTATGCTCGACAATGGATATGCATTTACTTTTACAGGTTATCAAAAGTTGCAAGGAAGTAGTCTAAAAGGAATAGTCATTCCTCCTGTTTTAACTAATTATAAAAAGTTGTTAAGTAGTAATGTAATAGGCTGTTTAACAGCTGTATATGATGTAAAAACTCTTGGTAAAATGTATATGCCTTTAATAAGAAAAAGGCAGGATATGGGTTTGTGGCTTAGTATTTTGAAAGAAGTTAAAGCAGCTTATAGTATTTCAGAGTCACTGGCTATTTATAGAGTCGACTCAGGTATGTCACAGAATAAATTAGAAATACTAAAATGGCAGTGGTTATTTTATCGTGAAGTAGTGAAGTTAAACATTTTTAAAGCGACTTATCACTTTTTTATATATTCGGTTAAAGGTTTTCTAAAACATAAAAAATGAAAATATTAGTTACAGGTGGTGCAGGGTTTATTGGCTCTGCCGTTATCCGACATATACTAGATAGTACTCAAGACTCTGTTATTAATCTTGATAAGCTTACTTATGCGGGGAACCTAGAGTCATTAAAATCAGTTCAGGCTGATGAGCGTTATACATTTGAGCAAGTTGATATTTGTGATCGTGTAGCCCTAGACCGTGTATTCAAAGAACATAAACCTAACGCAATAATGCATTTAGCTGCTGAAAGTCATGTAGACCGTTCAATTACAGGGCCGAGCGATTTTATTCAAACTAATATTGTAGGTACATATAACTTACTTGAGGCAGCTCGCAGTTACTGGAATAACTTAGAAGTTAATGCGAAAAAAGCATTTAGATTCCATCATATTTCAACGGATGAGGTATATGGAGATTTACCTCACCCAGATGAGCAAGTAGGTAATGGGCTAGGTAAAGCGCTACCTTTGTTTACTGAGCAAACATCTTACGCACCAAGCAGTCCTTATTCAGCAAGTAAGGCGTCTAGCGATCACTTAGTTCGTGCATGGCAACGTACTTATGGCTTTCCTACAATCGTAACCAATTGCTCAAATAACTATGGGCCATATCATTTCCCTGAAAAGTTAATACCTTTAGTAATACTTAATGCGCTAGAAGGTAAAGACTTACCTATTTATGGTAAAGGTGATCAGATTAGAGATTGGTTATTCGTTGAGGATCATGCTCGAGCTTTATATAAGGTAGTAACTGAAGGTAAAATTGGTGAAACCTATAATATTGGTGGTCATAACGAAAAGCAAAATATCGAAGTTGTTAAAAGTATTTGCAGTATTCTAGATACTTTAGTGCCTAAGGACTCCCCGTACTCAGAGCAGATAACGTACGTGACAGATCGCCCTGGTCACGATAGACGTTATGCTATTGACTCGTCAAAAATGAGTACAGAGCTAAACTGGACACCAATAGAAACCTTTGAAACAGGCCTACGTAAAACGGTTCAGTGGTATTTAGATAATCAAACGTGGTGTCAAAACGTACAAGATGGTTCATATCAGCGTGAGCGACTGGGCGAAATAAATATGACAGCTAAAGGAAAATAGTATGAAAGGAATTATCCTTGCCGGAGGCTCCGGTACACGCCTTTATCCTATAACGATGGGCGTATCTAAACAGTTACTCCCAATTTATGATAAACCAATGATTTACTATCCGCTTTCTGTATTAATGTTAGCGGGAATACGTGAAATCTTAATTATTACTACACCTGAAGATCAAGAATCATTTAAACGATTGTTAGGTGATGGCTCACGCTTTGGTGTTGAGCTTAGTTACACAATACAACCAAGTCCTGATGGTTTGGCTCAAGCGTTTATTTTAGGTGAAGAGTTTATTGGCTCTGACGACGTTTGCTTATTGCTAGGCGATAATATTTTTTATGGGCAAGGGTTTTCACCTAAGTTAAAGCATGCAGTCGAGAATGCCAAAAATGGGCAAGGAGCGACTGTATTTGGTTATCAAGTAAAAGATCCGGAACGTTTTGGTGTCGTTGAATTTGATGATAACCATAAGGCTATTTCCATTGAAGAGAAGCCAGCTAAACCAAAGTCTGATTTAGCGGTAACCGGTTTATATTTTTACGATAATTCTGTTGTAGAAATAGCAAAACAAGTTAAGCCTTCGCATAGAGGTGAGCTAGAGATAACGTGTTTAAATGAAATTTATTTAAAGCAAAATAAGCTTAATGTTGAAATACTTGGTCGCGGCTTTGCTTGGCTTGATACAGGTACGCATGAAAGCTTGCTTGAAGCTGCTCAGTTTGTAGAAACAATAGAAAAGCGTCAAGGCTACAAAATAGCTTGCTTAGAAGAAATTGCATTCAATAATAAGTGGCTAACTAACTCTGAAGTGGAAGTGTTTGCAGCTCCAATGCTTAAAAATAGTTACGGTCAATACCTAATGAGTTTAGTAAAAAGTAATGCATAATCACTTTACTTTGAAGGAGTGGGATAGCCACTTTTTTAACAAGACAATATTTTCACTTGAGCTAACAAGTGATGATATAGAAAATAAAAATTGGCCTAGTAACTCACTAGTAACAACTAAAGTTAGTTCAAATAACTATCACGATTTAGATAAAATGAATAAGTACGGCTTTAGCTTTGTTGAGGGAGAAGTTGTATTTCAAAAAAGCTTACTAGACAGCAATGACGTAGTTTCACTACCAAGTTTTAATTGTTATCTAGCGCTAGAAAGCGATATTGATGAACTTAAACGTACAGTAAGTGATTTATACATAAATAGTCGCTTTAGAGAGCCATGGTTCTCTCCAACCGAAAGAGATTGTTTTTATAAAATATGGATCGAAAATGCAGTTTTATCTAAATTTGACGACTGTTGCTTAGTCTTAAAAAACGAAGGTAATATTTCTGGTTTTGTTACCATTCGGATTAGAAATAAAGAAGCCGTTATAGGGCTTATTGGAGTAGCTAGTCGTTTTCAGGGGCAGGGGATAGGTAGTGAACTGCTAAAGCTAATAGAGGCCTACTGTTTAGCAAATAACGTTAGTAAGATAAAAGTTGCAACACAAACTAGCAATACCCCCGCAGCAAATTTATACAGTAAAAATGGTTTTAGCATTGCTGATATATCATATTGGTTTTATAAACAGGTTTAAAAATGATCCCTTTTAATATTCCTCCTAAAGTAGGCACAGAATTAGCGTATATCGAACAAGCGATTGCATCAGACAAGTTATGCGGCGATGGTTACTTCTCTAAAAAGTGCGAAAAATGGTTTGAAGACAGCTTCAACACAACAAAAGCATTACTAACTCCCTCATGTACAGCATCGTTAGAGCTAGCCGCTATTTTGATAGATATTCAGCCAGGCGATGAAGTTATAATGCCCTCCTATACATTTGTATCTACAGCGAATGCGTTTGTATTACGTGGTGCAAAAATTATATTTGTTGACGTTCGTCCGGATACAATGAATATTGATGAAACACTTATTGAAGCTGCGATTACGGCTAAAACAAAAGCAATAGTGCCAGTACATTACGCAGGTGTAGCTTGTGAAATGGATACAATACTCGCTATCGCAGAAAAACATGACTTGTGGATAGTAGAAGATGCAGCACAAGGAGTAATGTCTACTTATAAAGGTAAAGCATTAGGAACTATTGGTCATATAGGCTGCTATAGCTTTCATGAAACTAAAAACTACTCATCGGGTGGCGAAGGTGGGGCAATTTTAATTAATGACCCTAAGCTGGTTGAGCGAGCTGAGATTATACGTGAAAAAGGAACAAATCGTAGCCAGTTCTTGCATGGTATCGTCGATAAATACACATGGCAGGACATAGGGTCGAGCTTTTTACCAAGCGAGTTACAAGCGGCTTATTTATATGCACAACTTGAAGCCGCAGACACGATAAATAATTTTCGCTTATCAATATGGGAACGCTATTACAGTGAACTTAGCCAAAAGTTAAAAGCAGAGCAGTTACCTCATATTCCCGATTCATTAACGCATAACGCGCATATGTTTTACATAAAACTAAATTCAAATGAAGAAAGAAATGAATTCATTATTTATATGAAAGAGCAGGGTATTACGACTCCTTTTCATTATATCCCACTGCACTCAAGTCCAGCGGGTAAGCAATTTGGTGGGTTTTTTGGTAATGATCTTCATACATCGGCTGAAAGTGCAAAGTTAGTACGTTTACCGTTGTATTATGGAATGCCTATAGAGGATCAAGATAAAGTAATAATAGCTATATTTAATTTTTTCTTTAGTAATTAACTACTTTAATAATAAATGAAAACTAGGGAAAAAATGAAAATAGTACATATTTCTAGCTGTGATAAATTCTTACCCCCTTATATAGAATTTATTAGAAAGCATTTCGATTTTTCAGAACACCAGTTTTTTTTAACTAGTGGAATGGCTGACTCTTTAATCACAACATCTAATAATGTTTCTTTAGCTAACCGTGGCCTGTTATCTCGGCTCAAGCATTATAAAAATGTACTTATTGGAATGCATAAAGCAGAAAAAATAATACTACATGGGTTATTTGATATTCGCATAATTCAAATGCTTTTTTTTACCCCATGGTTATTAAAAAAATGCCATTGGGTTATGTGGGGTAGTGACTTATATGTTTATCAATTTTCAGATAGAGATAATACATTTAAGCGTAGAGAGTTTTTTAGAAAGTTTGTAATAAAAAACTTTGGTTTTTTAATAACTTATATACCAGGAGATGCTGCGCTAGCACGTGAGTGGTATAAAGCAAAAGGCCAAGTTTTAGAGTGTATTATGTACACTAGTAATCTTTATAAAGATCACAAGTTAGACGTAGATACTTCACAAAGCATCAATATTCAATTAGGGAACTCAGCTGATCCAAGTAATGAACATATTGATGCGCTTGAGAAGCTATTAAAATTTAAAAATGAAAATATTAATATCTACGTTCCCTTATCTTACGGGCCGGCAGGGTTATCCACATATACCGAAAATGTCATAAAGCAAGGTAAAGAGTGGTTTGGTAAAAAGTTTAAACCAATGTTAAGTTTTATGCCTTTCGATGAATACCTACATTTTTTATCGACTGTTGATATTGCTATTTTTAACCACAAACGTCAACAAGCTATGGGGAATACAATAGCGCTATTAGGCTTAGAGAAAACGGTATATATCAGAAGTGAAACCACACAATGGGAATTTTTTCATTTAAAAGGAATTAAAATTGGAGATATAAACCAGTTAAATTCATTAGATAAAATTGATGTAAAAACAAATTCTGAGATTATAAAAAAATACTTCTCAGAAGAGCAATATTTACAACAACTCAAAAATATTTTTACTCAGTAAATACCTTACTTAATTTATTGTTTAATCACTACTGACTAATGAGAAGTTATGGAACTTAAAAAAATACTTGTTTTTGCATTGGGCCCCATAGGAGGAGCTATTTTAGGTTTTGTAACTTTACCATTGATCACGTGGTTTTTTACTACTGAAGATGTTGGCCGAATTGCAATGTTAAATGTAGCTATAGGCTTTTCTACATTGTTTTTCAGTCTGGGCTTGGACCAAGCATACGTAAGAGAATATCATGAAGCCAATAGCAAACCTGCGTTGTTTAAAGCTACATTTCTGCCCGGTTTTGCACTACTAACCGTTATATTATTGATTCTTTTAAGTTTGGGTGGAGCACTTTCAAAATGGCTGCTTGATATCGATAGTCTACTATTAAGCGTCTTAATCGCTAGTGTTTTGATATCCACATTTATAGCTAGATTTCTATCACTAATCTTGCGTATGAATGAAAGAGGTTTAGCATACTCAATGAGTCAAGTGTTGCCTAAAATATTACTTATTGTAATTATAGTAAGTTATGTTTTTTTTAACACTTCTAAAAACATCACTAATCTTATAATTGCTAATGTAGCATCAACTATTTTCATTTGCTTAATTTTTGTTTGGAATACTCGAAAAGAGTGGCTGGCAGCTGTAAAAGAAAATATTGATTATATTTACTTGCAAAGATTACTTAAATTTGGAGTTCCATTAATTTTTGGAAGCCTAGCATTTTGGGGGCTAACCGCAACTGATAGGGTCCTTTTAAAAGAGTTATCAACTTTTAATGAGCTAGGTATTTACTCCGTGGCTGTAAGTTTTGCAGCCGCAGCAACTATATTTCAAAGTGTATTTTCAACAGTGTGGATCCCTACAGTCTACAAATGGGCTTCTACAGGAGAAGACCTTAATAAAATAGATAACGTAAATCGTTATGTATTGTTAGTCGTAATCGTTTTATTTTGTCTTGCTGGTTTATTTTCGTGGTTGGTTACTCTTATTTTGCCTTCTCAATATAAAGAAGTTCAATGGATTTTAATCGCATGTTTAGGTTTCCCTTTGCTCTATACATTATCAGAAACTACAGTGATTGGTGTAAACATTTCACGTCGCTCTGGTTTTTCAATGGTGGCCTCAATTTTGGCCTTCATAAGTAATCTGATTGGAAATTACTATCTTATCCCGTACTGGGGAGCTGCTGGAGCTGCAGTAAGTACATGTTTCTCATTTTGGTTGTTTTTTTTATTAAGAACAGAGTTCTCTATTTATTTATGGAGGCCAATACCAAGAGTTTTACTATATGGCTATACTACTTTATTAGTTAGCGGGGCTATAGGAAATACATTATATGGTGATGTTTTAGGTGATTACTTTATTTTATATTGGCTATTATTGTTATTAAGTACTTTGGCTTTTTTTAAAGACGAATTGAATGAAAGTAAATTGTTTCTAATAGATAAACTTAAAATGAAATCTATTAAAAGTTAAATGTTAATTATTGCGATAGTTGTAATCCCATACACGTCAAACGCAGCAATGCGCTATAGCTAAAAATATTAAGAAGGTAAAAATGATAAAAATTTTGATATGGAAATTAGTATTAATTATAAACTCTCAGCTTATTAGGTTCTTTGGAGGCTATGGTTTTTCTGAAAAATTTAGAGAAATTGCTTATAAAGGAATGCTTTTTAAGTTAAAAAAGCAAAACGTAGAAATTGGAAAAAATTCAGTTGTTTATAATACGAAATTTTCTTACAGCAGCAAGGGAGATCGTTTTTACATTGGAAGTAATACAACTATAACAGGAGCTACGTTACTCGGGCATGATGCTTCTCCATGTGTGTATTTAGACGAGTTAATAATGAAGCCAAATGTGTGGTCTTCAGGTTCTCGAAGATCTTTTAGAGATCCAATCAACATAGGAAGCAATGTTTTTATCGGCCACGGCTGTATTGTTTTGCCTGGCATAACAATCGGAGATAATACGATAGTGGCCGCAGGAAGTGTTGTTACAAAAAACTTGGAAGGTAATTTTGTATATGCCGGAAATCCAGCTAAAAAAATTAAAGATATAGATAGTTATAAAAGTAAATATAAGAGCTTGTTAAGTGACTTCCCAGAAAAGTTTTGATTTAAAAACGTTAGTAATATACATTTTTGCTTTGTGTGGCCCTTTATCTACAACGTTTTTAGATAAGCCTAACCTAGCGTTATTAACGTCACTTTTTTTTGGTTTATTTCTTATTAGTTTTATAAGTAATAAACTTAAATTTGATAATGAAATAGTTAAAGCTTTTCTTTTTTCTTATTTTTTCATTCTGTTTTTCTCAATAATCGGTGGATACACTGTCTCTAGCCTATATTCAAGCCCTGAACAAATGAGTAAAACACTCTCCAGAATTGTAACTATGTGTCTTGGGCTTATTGTTATTGTATCTATTGGAGATTGGATATATAAGAGAAAAGATGAGGAGCTAAAGTTTTTCATTAAATTATCTTTTTTAGCTACGGTTTTATTTGCCCTCTTGGGGGGATATCAAATTTTAGCTAATAAGCTTGGCTTACCTTTCATAGAAACTAGATCTGATGTTTATGGCACTGATTACTCAATGAGAGAATCACTTGGGTTTCGATTGACATCAATAGCTAGAGAGCCAAATTTTTATTCCCCAATATTATTTGAATCGTTATGTCTCGCATTTGCTGTTTTAAGTAGGAAAAAGTTTATTATATTTTTAATCGTAACTTTGTTTTTAATGTTTAAAACATTATCCACAGGTGTTTATGCGCATGCTATTTTGTTTTTTACTTTAGCTTTTATATTCTCTAGGGTGAAACGCCTTTATAAAATATTGCTTTTTTCTCTTTTGGGTGTTGCATTTTCTTTGTTTATATATATAAACCTTGATTCTTTTTGGTTGCAGTATTTTATATCTAAATTAGGCGCAGAAGCTTCCGGCTCATCTTTGAGAAGTAATGTATACATCACGGTTTTAAAAACATTTTTAGAGTCACCGTATATAAATGTTTTCTTTGGCCATGGCTTAAATTCTTTAACTAGCTTTAATGACTTTTCCTTACATACAGAAAATTTAGAATTTGCTATTTCGAATAACTTATACATAGATTTTCTCTGGGATGCAGGAGTTTTTGGTTTACTATTTTATATTTTAGGAATGTTATACGTTTTTATAAAATTAAACATTATCAAACATAGTAGCAAAATAGGTTTCTGTGCATTTATGATGTTTTTAAGCTTGTTAATATCTTCCTTATACCGCTCAGAGTATACTACAACCCACTTTTTTTGGGTTTTATCAAATATTTTAGTTTTATACTGTTTATCAAAAAAAAGGTCTCATGATGACACTTGATATGTTGTTTTCCACATTTGGAGAGCGAGTGGAAGTACTCGCTAAAAATTTACCTCAAGAAAATGAAAAAGTAACATTAATTATTTGTCATCAAACTACTCAAAAACTCTCTGATTCAGTAAAAAATATATTCGAGGCTAGAAATGATGTTAAATACTTTGCTCTAAATTCAGTTGGAGTAACAAAGAGCCGTAATTTCGCAATGGAAAAATCAAGCGCTGATATAATTATGTTTTGTGATGATGACGTACAATATTCAGCGGATGTGTATGAAAATGTAAGTGCTGCGTATATTAGCAATCCTAGCTATGGTTTTATAACTTTTGCGTATACTAAAACAGGCTTGGGTTTACACAAATTTTCAAATTCCTCGTTTTCACATAATTCAAGAACAATTTTAAATGTTGGCACTATAGAAGTTACATGTAAAAGGGAGAACTTGAAAAACGTTAAAAAATGGTTCCCAGAAGATATGGGAGCAGGTGCTAAATATTATTTGTGTGATGAACCTGTTTTCTTGTCAAGGTTGCTTAAATCAGGGTTAAAAGGGAGATATGTTCCCATTACTATTGGCGAACACCCACCAGAGTCCAGTGGTGTAGGGTTTAAAGATATTAATGCATTAGTTTCAAGAATGTATTGCTTTACTCGGATATTTGGCTCTTTTGTAGGTCGTTTATTATATTTAGTTTTTATTTTAAAAAACTATCCTCGCTTTAAAAATATTTCTTTATTTTGTAAAAGTCTAACCGTATTTTTTAAAAAAGTTGATTAAGCTATGAGTAAAAAAATATTATTAGCTAATGCATCATTTTACCCAAGCGTAGGTGGTGTTGAAAACTCCTTAAGAAGTTTATCAGAAGAGTTTAACAAACAGGGCATGAGTGTAACAATAATTGCTAGCAACGAGAGAAAGTTACCTGAATATGAAAGGTTATTTGGAGCAGATGTTTATAGATATAAATATGTCCCTCTTTTTGGATATTTTATAACAATAGCTTTATTGATGAAGAAATTAAAAGTATTAAATTTTGATCTTGTTGTATCTCGACATATAGCAACAACATTTGTTTTGTTATTGCTCAAAGTGAAAAAAGTCAAATATATTGTTCCAGGAGTCTATAAGTATCAAAATATAGGCCTGAGAAATACTTTTTCGGGAAGAATTAAGTACTTCATAAATTGTAAGCTTGAAAAGTATGTACTCCAAAATACAGATGAAGTTTGTGTATTTAGCAATACCATGGAATCTCAAGTTGGAGAGCTACGGGATAAGGAAATTGTAAGGCTTTACCCTGGCGTAAATGCACAAAGGTTTTTCCCTGTTGATGCGAGTGAAAAAAATCGATTGAGGACCCAAGAAGAATTGCCTTCTAATAAAAAAGTAATCTTTTCAATAGGACGATTTGTTGATGTCAAAAATTTAAAGCTTGCCATAGATTCACTCAAGCAACTTGATGATAGTGTTATTTTAGTATTAGTTGGCGACGGGCCTCTTAATAATCAATTAAGGAACTATGCCAGTGAGGTCGGGATTGCTGAGCGTGTTTTCTTCAGAGGTGCGACTAAGGTTCCTGAGAAGTACTTTAAGCTTGCTGATGTGTTTTTATTAACGTCTACATATGAACCTTTTGGGCAAGTTCTTTTAGAAGCTTCAGCTAGTAAATTACCTGTTGTTGCCATTAATAGTGATATTTATGGAATACAGACGGCTACAAAAGAAATATATAACAACTTTGAAAGCTTAGTTCATTTAAGTGAAACAAAGGAGGCTATAGCCTATTCTACAAAAATTAATGAAGCTCTTAGCGCAAAAATAGATGACAAGCAGCACATTTCATTCTTAGAGCAATACTCTTGGGCTAACATGTCGAAAAAGCTATTAAGCTGAAAATAACTTTATAATTTATATATGCAAGCATGCGTCTAGGATATTAATTACTTTACTGGCGTATAGCTTGCTGATTTTAAAATTTTATTCCACATAATTTAAATATGTATGGCTACCACAAGCTACTTTCCAATCTCTATAATTACCTCTCTACTTAAAACTTGTCTGTACCTTACTGCTAACGCACTTTTTGCATCAACATCGCCATGTACAATTTTAATACGGCTTGGCTTTTTATGCATACCCGTTACAAACTTAATTAATCCGTTTTGATCGGCATGGGCGCTGTACCCGCTAATTGTATGTATTTTTGTGTTTATAGTAATGCGAGCATCATTTATAAAAACATACCCATTACGTGGGCCATATTTTTGAATTTCGCGGCCTAGCGTTTTATTACCTTGGTAACCTACAAACAATACATCAGTGGTTTTATCATTTAAAAATCGCTCAAGATAGTTAACTATTCGGCCACCAGTGCACATGCCACTTGCCGCTAATATTATGGCTGGTGTTTGCCGAGAACTTAAATAGTTAATAATAGCTATGTGCTCTTTGTGTGAATCAACCGTAGTTAGGTTTTTAAAATCGAGCGGGTGCCTACCGTTTGCAACTTTGCGTTTGGCCTCGCTATCCCATAGGTGCTTAAATTTTTTGTATTGCTCGGTGAAATTGGCAGCCATAGGGGAGTCGAGTATTACGTGAATGTCTTGCCACTTAGACTTTTTAGATGAGCTATGTATGAGTTGCTCCAGCTCATATAGTAGCTCTTGTGTACGGCCAATACTAAAAGCTGGCACTAACACCACGCCATTATCGCTAACAGCGCGTTCAATAATGCTTTTTAGCGTTTGAGTGCGCTCTTTACGGCCTTGATGATTTTTATCACCGTAGGTTGATTCAATAACGAGGGTATCGGCTTTATAGGGCGGCTTAGGCGAAGGGAGTAGCGGGGTGTATGGCGCACCTAAGTCTCCTGAAAACACAATACGGTGTTTGTTGTTATCACTATTTGTAACATCAATTTCTACATAAGCAGAACCTAATATATGGCCTGCACGCTGAAACCTCGCTTTAGCTTTATTGAGTCCTTTGCAAGGTAGTTCAAACCACGTTTTATAATCTACAGCAACTATACGTTTATTTAATAAGCTTAAGCAGGCAGCTATAATTTTAGGGTCGCGGGTTACACCCACTTTTAAAGCATCTTCTATTACTAAAGGTAATAAGCTGGCCGATGCAATACTTGTAAAAATTGGGCCCTTAAAACCGGCTGCTAATAAGTAAGGAATTCTACCAACATGGTCAATATGGCAATGGGTAACAATAAGGGCAGTAACATGGGTAATATTAAACTCAATTGAAAGATCGGCTTTAGAGTCTTCGCCTTGAAATAACCCGCAATCAATAAGTACACTTGTTTGCTCGTTAACTGCCAGCTCGTGGCACGAACCAGTAACGCCATTAACCGCTCCGTGGTGAAGTATTTGCATTGTGCTTCCTTGTCATCAATTTGTTACATTGAATTTTAAGGTAGAAGTAAAGCCATAATTATTCAAGGTTCTAACGCTTGAGCTAAATTAATAACCTTATCTAGAAGCATGTACCCACCTGTAGGCGCGAATTTACTTCGCGCTCATGTTTTAACACCTAAAAAAGCGAGGTATAAAACCTCACCTACAAATATGTGCCAACAGGTAGGTGCGAATTTATTTCGCGCTCATGTTTTAACTTCTTAAAAAGCGAGGTATAAAACCTCACCTACAACATGCACCAACCTGTAGGTGCGAATTTATTTCGCGCTCGTGTTTTAACTCCTAACAACAAGTGAGGTATAAAACCTCACCTACAACATGCGCCAACCTGTAAGTGATAATTTATTTCGGGCTCGTATTTTAACTCCAAAAAAAGTGAGGTATAAACCTCACCTACAAATATGCACCAACTTGTAGGTGCGAATTTACTTCGCGCTCTTATTTATATATTTATTAAAAAAATATTAATTAAAGTTTTTAATAAATTTTCGCGGCTAAACTTTTGTTTAGCCCAATCTAAACATGGCTTTATAGGTACTAAACTAGCGTCAAGGCCTTTACTCCCTTTAAACTCAATAACAATATTTGTTAAAGTGAGTGGCTATTAACCGCTAAGGCTTATTTACATAGGTACTCTATGTTGGCTATAATGCCGCCGTTGTTTAGTTTGGAATTGTATTTTTTGCAATTTAGTTATGTATTAAGGGCTACTATGGAATGTTGGTATTTAGTCGTATGCAAACCTAAGCAAGAAGAGCGAGCTAAAACTAACTTGCAAAATCAAGGGATTGAAGCGTTTTACCCCCAATTAACTACCGAAAGGTTGGTTAAAGGTCGTCGGACCGTCAAACACACCGCTTTATTCCCTAATTATTTATTTGTATGCCTTGAATCAAAAAATGGTAACTTTTCTGCTGTAAAAAACACCCGTGGAATAGGTGGTTTTGTTTCTTATGGGGCAAGTTATCAGTTGGTTTCTAAGCACATAATTGACCAGCTAAAAAATGAACGTGCACACACTACTGAATCACAAATACCAAAAACAGGTGATGTAGTAAATGTTAACAACGATTCATTCAGTAATATACAAGCAATATACAAAGAGCCCGATGGCGACTTGCGCAGTATTTTACTAATTAACTTACTTAATCAAAAAATTGAAGTAAGTGTAGATAATAAAGATATTAAGCAATAATAACTAAAAACGTAGCAGCGGCTTTATGCCGCGAAAATAGTTTTATATCAGTAACTAGGAACTGTAACCTAAGGGCGGAAGCGTGCCTGAAGCACTTAAAACACCGTGGTTAAGTTGACTTGTAGACGCACAGCTTGCTGGTGTGACGAGCAAAGCTCTTAATAGAACTTCTTCACAAAAGGGTTAAGAGCAAACTGAGCTTTAGAGAAGCAAACTCATAAAGTACTTATTTAAATGGCTTCTCATTTACTCCTCATTCGCTTCTCTTTGTGCAATCATATTTTAAGTGATTTATTCACAAAGAGGTTAAGAGGGCGCTGTGCTTTTAAGTGAAAGCCCAGCGGCAAAGTTTAACACCGTGGTTAAGTTACTTTGTAGACGCACAGCTTGCTGGCGTGACGAGCAAAGCTCGTAATAAGGGTTATTCACAAAGAGGTCGAGCGCACTGCGCTTTAGAGAAGTAAACAGCCATAAAGCACTTGTTTAAATGACTTATAATTCACTTCTCTTTGTGCAATTGGTGATTAATGCGTTAAGTGTTTTACTAAAAACGGCTATCAATTAAATTTATTCATAAAGACCTTATGAAAATACTGATATAATTTCAGTGCTAATTAAAAACTTAGTAACAAAGCTTTTACAAAGCAAAGACTATTGCTTCACAATAGTGCACATGCTTTAATTAGTCGGCTAAAATACAAGTGCTCACCAAGGTTGGTGAGTAAGTGCAATATTAAAATAATTTTGGGATTCTACAATGGCGTTAAGCTGTAAATCACTCGCATCAATACTCGCAATACTAAGCATGACCGGCTGTACAATAGTACCAGGCAGCCACTTTGAAGGTATAGACTCAGGCGAGCAAACACAAAACCTCGAACAAGATCTCGAAAAAGTAAACATTCAAATAATCGACTCGCTACTAATAAATAAACAAAATCAAGCGCGTATAGCAGCTAAACCAATTTCAAGCACCGATGGTTTAAACGTAAGCAACTACGAATACAAACTAGATGTTGGCGACGTACTAACCATAGGTGTATGGGATCACCCAGAGCTAACAATACCGGCAGCAGTACAACGTACCGCAGAGTTTGACGGTTTTAGAGTACAACGAGACGGCACCATTACTTACGCCTACGCACCAAATATACCCGCAGCAGGTAAAACAATAAGCCAAGTACGCAACGAACTTGTAAAACGTCTAAGCCGAGTGATAGAAGACCCACAAGTAGACGTAAAAGTAGTTGGCTTTAGAAGCCAAAAAACCTACGTTACCGGTGAAGTAAAACAACCAGGTGTATACCCAGTTACAGAAATACCACTCACCTTAATTGATGCCCTAAACCAAGCAGGCGGCTTAACTGATGCAGCCGATTGGCGCACAGTAACATTTACCCGTGGCGACAAAACAGAAGTAATTAAACTTGATGACTTTTATGCCCATGGTGACATTTCGCAAAACCGTTTATTGCAACATGGCGATATAGTGCATGTAAATCGTAACGATGCACAAAAAATATTTGTATTAGGTGATGTTAAAAAAGCAGGTTCAGTAACGCTTAACCGTTATGGTTTAAACTTGGCCGAAGCGCTAAGCGACTCAGGCGGTTTAAATGAAGCAACAGCCGATGCTAATGGCGTATTTGTACTGCGTAAAAGTGACGTAGAGCAAACCGGTGTTATTGCAAACGTATACCAATTACACGCTAAAAATATAGCGGCAATGGTATTAGCTGAACAGTTTGAACTACAACCGCGCGATATTGTATATGTAACATCGGCACCGCTTGCCCGTTGGAACCGTGTAATAAGTTTATTATTACCGTCGGTAGCATCGGTTGATAGCCTAGACGATATTTCATCAAACTAAGGGTTTTTAAAAATGTTTGATTCAGTTTTAGTAGTGTGTGCAGGTAACATTTGCCGCAGCCCAACAGGTGAGTATGTTTTAAAGCAAAAGCTTGAAGGCAAAAATATTAAAGTATCGTCTGCTGGGTTAACAGCACTTGAAGGCAAACCAGCCGATTCAAAAGCAAAACAAATAGCGCTTGCACATGGCGTTAATATGGATGCTCACCAAGGCCAGCAGCTTACATCAAGCTTAGTTGCACAAAATAGCGTAATACTCGTAATGGAAGAACGCCATTTAAACGATGTACATGCTCGCTACCCAGAAGCGCGCGGTAAAACGTTTTTACTCGGTAAATGGATTAATAACGCCGAAATACCAGACCCTTACCGCCAAAGTCAAGAGGCTTTTGAACACGTTTATACATTAATCGATAGCGCCTGTAGCGCTTGGCAAAAGTATTTATAAGGAATGGCTAATTTAATGAATACCCAGCCGAATAACAGCGCTAGTAACGCTAATAATAAAAGCACTAATAACACACAAGCAACGCAAGAAATTGATTTAATGGCGCTACTAGGCGCATTGCTCGATCGCAAATATTTTATAGTAGCCGTAACTGCGCTGTTTATGTTTGTAGGTGTTATTTATGCAGTATTAAGTACCCCTGTTTACCAAGCAACAGCCATGATACAAGTTGAAGACGGCGGCGCATCAGTTCCTGGTTTTGACGATATGGCAGGCATGTTTGAAAGTACATCGGCTGCAGTAACCGAAATAGAGCTATTAAAGTCGCGCAGTATAATAGGCGAGGCAGTAGACACTTTAAAGCTTGATGTAATAGCAGAGCCTAAGCTATTTCCGTTTATAGGTAGCCGAGCTTACCGTAAATTTACCCCAATGGAAGATGGCGACTTAGCTGAGCCAAGCTTTGGTGCTAGTAGCTACGCATGGGGCGGCGAGAGCATAAATGTATTTAGATTTGACGTACCTCGTACTGCTGTAAATAAAACATTTACTTTAGTTGCACAAGCTAACAACAGCCTTGCACTTTTAAATGGTGACGGCGAGCAAATATTATCGGGTAAAGTAGGTGAGGAACTTACAAACGGTAAGTTTAACCTAACCATTCGTACTTTAAAGGCACGTCCTGGTACAGAGTTTACAATTACCCGTAAAGATCGCTTAAATACTATTTTAGATTTGCAAACTGCTATTGGTGCAAGCGAAAAAGGCAAAGACTCAGGCATAATTAACTTAAGCTTACAAAGTACTAAACCGAGTTACGCTGAAAAAGTGCTTGATAAAGTAGCTGCTATTTATGTACGCCGCAATGTTGAGCGCAACAGCGCTGAGGCGCAAAAGTCGCTGGAGTTTTTAGAAGTACAATTACCAGAAATTAAAAAACAGCTTGAATACGCAGAGCAACGCTTTAACGACTACCAAATAAAACGCCAATCAATAAACATAACACTCGAAACACAAGGCGTGCTTGAGCAAGTTGTAAAGCTTGAAACTAAATTACAAGAGCTAAACTTAAAACGCTTAGATATTGGCCGAAAGTTTAAAAAAGATCACCCTTCGTACCAAGGTATACTTGAGCAAATAGAAGCGGTTGAAAGCCAAAAACAAGAGCTTGTAGGTGAGGTAGGTAATCTGCCAGAAACTCAACAAGAGCTACTACGCTTAAAGCGTGATGTAGAGGTAAGTAACCAAATTTACACGTTACTGCTTAGTAAAACACAAGAGCTTGATATCGTTCGTGCAGGTACCGTAGGTAATGTACGTATTATTGACTACGCTGAGGTAAATACCAGCAAGCCAGTTAAACCTAAAAAAGCATTAATCGTGGTAATGGCCACTATGCTTGGTGGCATGTTAGCCGTGGTTATTGTGCTTATACAAAAGGCAATGCACAAAGGGGTTGAAGACCCTGCAGAGATTGAAGCGCTAGGCCTACCTGTATACGCAAGTGTACCGCACTCAGATTATCAAGATAAACTAAGTGGCTTTGCCGAGCGAGCCCGCAAAAACAAAGTTAATAAACCTAAAAGTATATTAGCGCTAGATAACCCAGCCGACCTAGCTATAGAGGCATTACGTAGTTTGCGTACGAGCCTGCACTTTGCGATGATGGAAGCTAAAAACAATATTATTGCTATATCGGGCCCAAGCCCAAGCGTAGGTAAATCGTTTATATCGGTTAACTTAGCAAGCGTGCTTGCGCAAAGTGGTAAAAAAGTACTTATTATTGATGCCGATATGCGTAAAGGCTACTTACAAACTCAGTTTGGTTTAAAGTGGGACGATGGCTTAAGTGATTACCTATCAGGCCGTTTAAACCTAGATCAAGTTACTAAACCAACCAAGGTCGAAGGCTTAAGTGTTATTACGCGCGGACAAATACCACCAAACCCTTCAGAGTTATTAATGCATAGTAACTTTAGTAAGTTAGTTGAAGAAGTAAGCGCCGCTTACGACATTATAATTATCGATACTCCTCCAATACTTGCAGTAACTGACCCCGCAATTGTAAGTGCGCATACAGGCACTACATTACTTGTTGCACGTTTTGGACAAAACCATGTACGTGAAATAGAGCTTACTCGTAATCGTTTTGAACAAAATGGCATAGATGTAAAAGGCGTAGTATTTAACGGCGTAGTTAAAAAAGCGAGTAATGCATATGGGTATTACGGCTACTATAACTACGAATATAAAAGCGATAAATAAGCCGTTGTAGCGGGTTTACCCCGCGTCTTTTAAAAGGTAAAAGAAAAAGGTTAAAGATTCTAGAACCTAAAATTTGACACTGTAATGCAATAAAGTAGCGTTCCACTGATAGCTGATAGCTGATAGCTGATAGCTGATAGCTGATAGCTGATAGCTGATAGCTGATAGCTGATAGCTGATAGCTGATAGCTGATAGCTGATAGCTGATAATTTATTTTAAAATTTAAGAGAGTAAGTACATGCACGATTCATTAACGGACCTAAAAATTGGCATTATAGGTTTAGGCTATGTAGGCCTTCCATTAGCAGTTGAATTTGGTAAAAAATTCCCAGTAACGGGATTCGATATTAACAAAGGTCGAATTGCACAGTTGCAGTCAGGTCACGACTCAACGCTTGAAGTAAGTGACGAAGAGCTTAAACAGTCCCCGCAACTTAATTTCTCTTATACAGTGTCAGATCTTGAAAGTTGTAATGTATATATTGTTACAGTACCTACTCCAATTGATGAGCATAAGCAGCCAGATTTAACGCCACTTATAAAAGCGAGTGAAATGCTAGGTAAAGTGGTTAAAAAAGGCGACATAATAATTTATGAGTCAACAGTATACCCAGGTGCTACTGAAGAGGCATGTTTACCGGTAGTAGAAAAATTCTCAGGTCTTAAATTCAATGAAGACTTTTTCGCTGGCTACTCACCAGAACGTATTAACCCAGGTGATAAAGAGCATCGCGTAACTAACATACTAAAAGTAACTTCAGGCTCAAACCCTGAAATCGCTGAAAAAGTAGATCAACTTTATAAATCAGTAATTACGGCCGGCACACATAAAGCAAGTTCTATTAGAGTCGCTGAAGCTGCAAAAGTAATTGAGAACACACAGCGCGATGTAAATATTGCACTAATTAATGAGCTTTCAATTATTTTTAACAAGCTAGGTATCGATACCCTTGAAGTGTTGGAAGCAGCAGGCACTAAATGGAACTTTTTACCATTTCGTCCTGGCTTAGTTGGTGGGCACTGTATTGGTGTTGATCCGTATTACTTAACACATAAAGCCCAAAGCGTAGGTTACCACCCTGAAATGATTTTAGCCGGCCGTCGTTTAAACGATGGTATGGGTAAACATGTGGTGTCTGAACTGGTTAAAAACATGCTTAAAAAGCGCATTCATGTAGACGGTGCAAACGTATTAATAATGGGTTTAACCTTTAAAGAAAACTGCCCAGACTTACGTAATACAAAAGTGGTTGATATTGTAAGTGAGCTAAAAGAATATAACATTAATGTTGATATAGTAGACCCGTGGTGTTCAAACGATGAAGCACAACATGAATATGGTTTAAGCTTAACTGCTGAGCATAAACAAAATAACTACGATGCAATTATTCTTGCAGTAGGGCATAACGAATTTAAAGAAATGGGCGCAGAGCAAATTCGTGCACTGGGCAAAGCTGAACATGTACTTTACGATTTAAAATATGTATTACCAAAGCAAAGTGTAGATATGCGTTTATAGCTTTGTAGGCGTGGGTTTATCCCGCGCTCTTAAATTAGACTGCATACGCCATGCACAATTAATAACTTAAATGTTGTTAGTGTTCAGTATCAAAAATTTTAAAGGATTTCCATGACTCGTTACGAACAAATTAAATCAGAACTACTTTCTTCTCCTAAAACTTGGTTAGTGACAGGTGTAGCTGGTTTTATTGGCTCAAACCTTTTAGAGCATTTATTAAAATTAAATCAAAAAGTAGTAGGGCTCGATAATTTTGCAACAGGTCATCAGCATAATCTTGATGAAGTGAAAGGATTAGTTACTTCTGAGCAGTGGCAGGATTTTAACTTTATAGAAGGCGATATTCGCAATTATCAAGATTGCGAAACAGCATTAGCTAATAACGGTGTAGGTGTTGACTATGTATTACACCAAGCCGCGTTAGGCTCGGTACCACGCTCAATAGCTGACCCTTTAACAACTAATGCGGCTAATATCACCGGTTTTTTAAATATGTTACAAGCAGCAAAGGAAGCAAAAGTAAAAAGCTTTACTTATGCGGCAAGTAGCTCTACATACGGTGACCACCCGGCACTACCTAAAGTTGAAGAGAACATCGGTAACCCGCTTTCGCCTTACGCAGTAACCAAATACGTTAATGAACTGTACGCTGGCGTGTATGCAAAAACATATGGCTTTAAAACCATTGGTTTACGCTACTTTAATGTGTTTGGCCAACGACAAGACCCTAACGGTGCCTATGCTGCAGTGATCCCTAAGTGGACTGCGGATATGATCAAAGGCGAAGATGTATTTATTAATGGCGATGGTGAAACAAGCCGTGATTTTTGTTTTATCGAAAACACAGTACAAATGAACATACTTGCTGCAACGGCAGAAGATGAAGCTAAAGACAACGTATATAATGTAGCCGTGGGCGACCGGACTACACTTAACGATCTGTACAAATCAATTCAATTAGCTTTAAACGAATGTAATGTTGAAGTTACACAAGAGCCAATATACCGTGATTTCAGAGCTGGTGATGTACGTCATTCGCAAGCAGATGTAAGTAAAGCCGTTAATAAATTAGGTTACGAATCAGAATACAAGATATTACAAGGTATTAGTAAAGCAATGCCATGGTACACAAATTTATTATAAGTTGGTTTTATGCATTTAATTTTGAAGTTTCATAGGCTATCTACTTGGTTTGACAAACGAGGATTGACCTTTCTTGCACTAGTTATATATAAAATTTCAAGAGTTATTTTTTCTTGCGATATTAAATTCACAGTAAAAATTGGTGATGATGTAAAATTTTATCATAATGCATTGGGTGTTGTTATCCACCCTCGCTCTGAGATAGGAGCTGGTACTTCGATATATCAGAATGTTACCTTAGGTGGTAATAGTAAAGAGAAAAGTAAAAATGGACCGCCAATAATTGGCAATAATGTTGTTATAGGTGCTGGAGCTGTTATTTTAGGCCCTGTATATATAGGTGATAATGCTAAAATTGGTGCTAACTCCGTAGTTATAACTGATGTCCCATCAGGCTGTACCGCAGTAGGTGTACCAGCTAAAATAATATGAATATTAAAAAGGTACTTACATTTTCAGCAGGACCTTTAGTCGCTGCCTTTATAGGTTTTGTAACTACACCGATACTGTCATGGTTGTATAGTTCTGAGGATATCGGCTTATATTCTCTTTCAATATCTTTAATCAGTTTTACAATTATAATTTTTAGTGTTGGAATGGACTCAGCCTACATTCGCGAATTTCACGATGTTGACTCTAAAGATAAGCTTTTTTCTACTTGCCTAATACCTACCTTTTTACTTTTATTAGCTTTAACTGCTTTTGTTTTTTTCTATTTTAAAGAAAATATAAGTATACTTGGATTTAGTAGTTATGAAATTCATCTCTTGTTGTTTTGTTCTTTCTTGGCTACAGCAAATAGATTCCTCTCTTTAGACTTGAGAATGAAAGAAGAAGCTTTACTCTATTCGGCTTATTTAATTATAAATAAATTTGCAGTTGTAGCTTTTTTAGTTGGATTTTATTTTTTTCGGGATGGAAATCGAGCTTCAATTTTTAATTCTTTGCTATTAAGCCAGATATTACTTTTATTATATTTGTTGTTCTTTTCTAAGATTAAACTGACTACAACCGATTTAAAATTTTTAGATATAAAAAAGTATTTGAGATATGGACTTCCGCTAGTTGTATCTTCTACTTCATATTGGGCCATGATGTCTTCCGATAAATTTATAATATCTTATTACTTAGATGTAAGTGCTGTAGGTTTTTATTCGGTTGCTCAAACATTAGGTGCTGTATTTATTATATTTCAAAGTATACTATCTATTATTTGGCCTCCCTATATCTATAAGATGGATAAGTTAAGTACTGAAATAGCTATAAAAAAGGGATATCTCTGGATAGATATTATGCTAACAGGCTCAATTGTGCTGTGTGTTTTATTCTTGTTGTCGATAAACTTCATTTTAGGTTTGTTTCCTTCTAAATATGCATCTGTAATCGATTTTTTGAGCTTTATTCTACTATCTTCGGTAGTTTTTACGCTCTCTGAACTTGTTTTAATCGGTATGAATGTAAAGAAGAAAACGCCAGTAGTAATGCTTATAACTTTTGTTGCTTTAATTATTAACATTAGTCTTTCTATTTTACTAGTAGATCTATTTTCTCTCTCAGGCGTTGCAATTGCTACTCTTATTTCATTTACTGTTATGTTTTTTTTGAGGTTATGGGGAAGTGCGATATTTTGGGGTAGTGAAAGGGTACTGAGTATATTATCTAAAATGGTACTACTTTATATGATTGTTTTATTGTGGAAGTTTACTCCAATCTTAATTCCTTTGATATTAATGAGTTTATTACTAATTTTCGAGTTTAAAAAAATCAAAGGTTTTTTCTCTGATGAAAAATAAGTTAACCCTAGATATAAATAAGAGTATAGCAGGGGTTTTTCTAATAATTCCTTTTTCCTATTCTACTATAGCTGGATTTAGAGTTGTACTTATAGCTACTTTACTATTGTTTATTAGTTTTTTAATAAGAGGAGGGATTGTTAAGGTAACTACAGATTTTTTGCTTTTTACTCTTAATGCCTTAGTAGTCTTTTACTTGTCTATTTATTCAGCAAATCACAACGAGTTCTTTGCATTCTTACTTTTTTTTATATTTCTTTATTGGCCACACTTTATAAAAGGGAAAGCGATTAATGTTAACAATATGTCTAGGTTTATTAAATTGTATGCTTACTCAGCCTTGTTCTGTTCTTGTGGTGTTATCTGCCAGTCTCTACTTTATAATAAGTTTGGTATAGAGTTTGGCAAAATAGATACATACCTTAATAGAACAGGCTTTGGCTTCCTTTGGTTGGACTACAGTTTTTTATCACTTTACCTTGCTTCATCTATACCGTTAATATTTAGAGAGAAAATGAAGTTTAAGTATTTTTTTTCTTTAATTATTATAATAGGGAGCATAACAACTACAGCTAGAACTGGTTTGTTTGCATTAGTAATTTCAATGTTATTTCTTAGCTTTGCAGGGTTTTTCTCTAGCCTTTTGAAGGCTAAAGTTAAGAAGAACGACTTTATTATGATCTGCTTAGCTTTTATCTTAATATCTACAGTAGTTCTATTATGGGGGAGTTACTCTAATAGGGAGCTCACTATAAGTGGTTCAGGAAGGTTTGAAGGGTATCTTCACGCATTTAACGTATTCATAGACTCTCCTTATCTCGGATATAGTTATGATGTCGTAGCTTACAAGGCATTATTTGGCGCAGTTCCACATAATATATTTTTGTATACTATGGTTTTTAGTGGGATTATGGGGATTTTTCTTTTGTTACTCTGGTTCCTTTTTATTTTTATAAGACTAAGGTTTATCGATTCTTATTTTAAGCTTTGTCTTATATCTATCTTTATTGGTTTACAATTCATCCCTTCTTTTTACTCGGGCTATTTTATAGCCTTAATATTGTCATTATCTATTTTAAGTTTAGAGCATGAAAAAAAATAAAAAAGCACTTATTTTGAATTCTTTATATATTCCAAACATTGGTGGAGTTGAAAACTCAATGCATGAAATGTCTAAATCATTCAAAGGTAAAGGGTATGATGTTGATATCGTATGTTCTAATCGTAATCATGTTAATAATGAGATACTTAGCGAACGTTATACAAATGAGTACTCTACTATATATAGGTATAATGTTTTATCTATTGGTTATTTAAAGCAGATTTACAACTGCTACAGACTCGTACGCTCCTTGTTAAAAAAGGAAAAATATGACTCTATTATATCAAGGGGTTATGTCACTAGTTTTTGTTTAACTTTGCTAGGGGTTGACTATCACTATTTAATCCCATCAGTTATATATGAGCAGAATAGAGCTAAGTTTTTAAGTTATTCTCTAAGCAATAAAGTAAAGTACCTTGTATCCTCGCTATTACAAATCATCTCTTTTAATTTTGCATCGAATATTGTTTTTAGTAAAGGAATGCAAGAACAAGTGAGTCAGCTTTGCTTCCAAAAGAAGAAAGTTATAATTAAGAATTTTGGAGTTGATTCAAGTCGTTTTTTTCCTAAAAAGCAAGAAGAAAAAATTGAATTAAGAAAAATGCTTGGGCTGGAAACAGAATATAAATATTTACTATGTCTTGGCCGGTTTTCTGAATTAAAAGGCTTTGATATTGCAATAAAAGCTCTTTCCTTCTTAGATGATACTTACAAGTTATTATTAGTGGGTAGTGGACCAGAGGAGAAGCATTACCTGCGTATCATTGAGGAATCTCAGCTTGGTGATCGTGTTAAAGTATTTGGTGCAACTACAAACCCTGAATTGTTTTATCAGGTTTCTGATATTTTTTTTATGACTTCTAGATATGAATCTTTTGGACAGGTTTTGCTTGAGGCTACATCTTCCGGCCTTCATGTTGTTGCCTTTAAATCAGGCGCTAATATTTTGACAAATACTAATAATATATATTCAGAACATACTAATTTAGTTACTTATTCAGATTCATTTGATCAATTTGGGTTAGCTGACGCCGTTCGTAAAGCCTACACTTCAGCTGTCGGTGAAAATGAGTTCTTAAGTTTCTTAGATAAATACTCGTGGGATAAGCTCGTTGATGAATTAACTCTAAAAGGAGCAAATTGATTTATGAAAATTATTCAAGTCATAACAGGGCTTGGTATGGGCGGTGCCGAGAGAGTTGTAGCGGACTTATCCGCTGAGTTAATTGATATGGGCCATGAAGTTATAATCATTTATTTATATGGTGATGTTAAAATAAGTATAGATAAGAGAATTCAGCTGGTAAAAATAGACATCAAGCGCCCAGTCCGTGCATTTATATCTTTCTTGAAAATAGTCTCTAAATATAACCCGGATATAATTCATGGGCATATGTTTCATGCTAACATGCTCACCAGAGCAATGAAGCTTTTTTTATCCTCTAAAATAGTTATAAATACTGCTCATAGTGGGAATGAAGGCGGTAGATTTAGAATGGCGTTATATAGACTTACAAACAGTCAAGCCAAGCTATTTACAAATGTCTCAGTTGGCGCAGTTAAAGAGTTTGAAAGAAAAAAAGCTGTCCCAGCTAATTTGATGTTACCAATTCCAAATGGAATAAATGTTGATAATTTCTCTTTTAGTTCAAGTAGTAGAGAGAAAATTAGGAAATTAGAAAATATAGCTGATGATGAATTATTAATATTATCAGTAGGTAGCTTGAGAGAGGCTAAAGGCTTTGATTGTGCTATAAAGGCAGCTGATATGTTATGTAAGAATAATAAACTTAAATTTACATGGATAATAATAGGTGAAGGCCCCTTATCAACTCAGCTAGAAAATTTAATAGCTAAACTTAATGTAGAAGGAAAAGTTAAATTAGTTGGCACTAGAAGTAATATCCAAGAGTATTTTTCTGCAGCTGATATTTTCGTTTCGAGCTCTTATTGGGAAGGCTTCGGACTGGTTATTGCCGAAGCTATGGCAGCTTCTATTCCAGTAGTTTCAACTAATACTAGCGGAGCTCTTCAGGTTATACCATCTGATGAGTATATTTGCGAGGTTGGTGACTTTCTAAGTATTGCCAAGTTAGTTATCGATGTTGTAGATAGGATGCAAGATGAGGTTGGATTTCGTCAATATCTAGAAAATAATAAATCTGTAATTGAACATGATTTTTCAATACAAAACTACAGTAAAAAATGGTCTAAGCTATACTCAGAGGTGAATGATTGAAATTGTTTGTTATCGGTACTCTACCTTCTTCTTTATATAACTTCAGAGGTGAGTTACTCCAACACTTTAAAGGCATTAGTTCTGATATTAATGGTTTAGCGACAGGGGCAAACCTTGAAGATATCAAAGCTGTTGAGCAGTTAGGTGCTAAGTATATTGATTACCCTGTTAGTCGCAGTGGTTTAAATCCAAGAGAAGACTTTAAGACCTTTAAGGCTTTACAAAAGATTTTTAAAACGCAGTTGCCTGATGTGATTTTAGCTTACACAATTAAGCCAATTATTTGGGGAGCCTTTGCTGCACGCTGTTTGCCAAATTGCCATTTTTATGCGCTAGTAACCGGCTTAGGATTTGCTTTTCAAAGAGGCAATTGGAAAAAGAACCTTTTGATGAAGTTAGTTGTTATTTTATATAAAACAGCTCTAAAGAATGCGGATAAAGTCATTTTTCAAAACCCCGACAACAAGCAGGTTTTTATTGATTTAGGCATAGTGCCTGAACATAAAACGGCTGTTGTAAATGGCTCTGGCGTTGATGTTAAGCACTTTGAGGTAAAACCTCTGCCTTTGACACCTAAATTTTTACTTATTGCTCGGTTATTGGGGGATAAAGGGATACGTGAATATGTTAAAGCTGCGAATATTATTAAACAACATTACCCACAAGCAGTATTCCAGTTAGTTGGCCCTGAAGATCCCTCACCAGATGGTATTCCACTAGAAGAGCTAACAAAGTTAAACCAAAATAATTCAGTTGATTATTTAGGTGAAACGAGTGATGTTCGTCCTTTTATTGATGACTGTAGTATTTTTGTATTGCCCTCGTATCATGAAGGTTTACCTCGTACAGTTTTAGAGGCAATGGCAACAGGGAGACCTATTTTAACTACAGATGTACCAGGTTGTCGTGAAACCGTTATTAATGGCGAAAATGGTTGGTTAGTAGAAAAAGCAAATGTAGAGCAACTGGTTGATAGAATGACATGGTTTATCGAAAACCCTTTAGAGTGGCAACGAATGGCTGATGCTAGCAGAGCTATGGTTGAAAATAAGTTTGATGTTCATAAAGTAAATGCCGAATTAATGGATATTATGGGATTGAGTAAATGAAACGACTCTTTGACTTTTTAGTTGCTCTTTGCGTATTACTTATTTTATTCCCAGTAATAATTGTTGTCGCAATACTCATTCGTTTTAAATTGGGCTCACCTATTTTGTTTACTCAAAATCGCCCTGGTTTGAATGGTAAAGTATTTAAAATGATGAAGTTTAGAAGCATGCTTGATGGTAAAGATAAGCATGGCAACTTGCTGCCTGATGATGAGCGTATGACAAAGTTTGGTACCTTTTTACGCTCGACTAGTTTGGATGAACTCCCAGGTTTATTTAATGTATTAAAAGGTGATATGAGCTTAGTAGGGCCAAGGCCTTTATTAGTGCAGTATTTACCGTTATATAGTAGCGAGCAAGCACGCCGACATAATGTGCGCCCAGGTATAACTGGCTGGGCTCAAGTAAATGGGCGCAACGCTATTAGTTGGGAGCAAAAGTTTAAACTAGACGTTTGGTATGTTAACAACCAAAGTTTTTTACTCGATATTAAAATTTTATTACTTACCGTAAAAAAAGTATTTGTACGCGAAGGTATAAGCGCTGACGGGCACGTAACTATTGAGCCATTTAAAGGTTCTAATAATGACTAATAAGCTGGTTGTAGTTGGCGCCAGTGGCCATGGTAAAGTAATTGCCGATATTGCCGAACAGCTTGGTTTTATTGTTAACTTTTATGATGATGCCTACCCAAGTAAAACCTACATTGAACATTGGCCTATACATGGTACTTGTGCCGACTTAATAGCATTAAAAAATACAAGTACAACTCCTAATGACGTTGTTGTTGCTATCGGTAATAACGATATTCGCCAGCAAAAAATACAGTTGTTACAACAAAATAAGTTTAATTTAATAACATTAATTCACCCCACAGCTGTTATAAGCCAATACGCTACAATAGCGCAGGGAAGTGTCGTTTTTGCTGGTGCTATTATTAATGCGTTTGCCAATATAGGCGTTGGCTGCATAGTTAACACCTCAGCTATTATTGAGCACGACTGTGCTATTGGTGACTTTACTCATATTTGCCCTAATACTGCTTTGGCGGGCGGGGTTATTATTGGTAGTAAAAGTTGGGTTGGTATTGGTAGCCAAATTAAACAATTAATAGTAATTGGTGACAATTGTATGATTGGTGCGGGTAGTACTGTTATAAAAAATATACCGGATAATGTTACTGCATTTGGCTCTCCTGCAGTACCAAACAAATAAGACCTCATTTCTATATAAATTAATAGGAACATCATGTTAAATACCCCATTTTCTCCTTGGCCTAGTTTTACTCAGCAAGAGGCCGACGCCGTTAGTCGTGTAATTTTATCGAATAAAGTTAATTATTGGACTGGCACAGAAGGCCGTGAGTTTGAAAAAGAGTTTGCTACTTGGGCTGATAGTGAATATGCCATAGCGCTTGGTAATGGCACTTTAGCACTTGATTTAGCACTTAAAGCATTAGATGTAGGCGCTGACGATGAAGTAATAACTACGCCTCGTACATTTTTAGCATCTGCCTCAAGTATTGTTACTGCGGGCGCTGCACCGGTATTTGCTGATGTTGATTTAAATAGCCAAGCAATTACAGCCGCTAGTATTAAAGCAGTACTTACACCGAAAACAAAAGCGGTTATTGTTGTACATTTAGCAGGTATGCCTGCTGAAATGGACGATATAATGTTATTGAGTAAAGAGCATGGTTTTTATGTGATAGAAGACTGTGCCCAAGCACATGGTGCTAAATATAAAGGTAAGTCTGTTGGCAGTATTGGGCATGTTGGTGCATGGAGTTTTTGCCAAGATAAAATAATGACAACTGGCGGCGAGGGCGGCATGGTAACCACTAACTCAAAAGAGTTATGGTCAACTATGTGGAGTTATAAAGATCACGGTAAAAGCTTTGATGCTATTTATAACCGTGAGCACCCACCAGGATTTAGATGGCTGCATGAAAGCTTTGGTACTAATTGGCGCATGACAGAGATGCAAGCTGTGCTTGGTCGCATACAATTAACACGTATGAGTGATTGGACAGCAAAACGCCAAGCATATGGTGCTCAGCTAGACGAAGCCGCAAGTGGCTTTAGTAGTATTCGCTTAGTGACAGTGCCAGAGCATAGCGAGCACGCAGAATATAAACATTATATGTTTGTTAAACCTGAGCAATTAGCAAAAGGTTGGAACCGTGACCGTATTGTTAATGCGATTGTAGAGCGCGGTGTACCTTGTTTTCAGGGCAGTTGTTCTGAGGTGTATCTTGAAAAAGCATTTGACAATACACAATGGCGCCCAGAAAAACGTTTACCTAATGCTGTTGAACTAGGTGAAACGTCAATTATGTTTTTAGTACACCCAACACTTACTGAAGCCGAAATAGCCAAAACAATCCAGGTAATCAAAGAAGTTTTTAGTCTCGCAACAAAATAGGTTTGCATATAATTAGTTAAATAAAAAGTCTACTAACAAGTAAAGAGGTCGCTACGCTTTAGAAATTAAAGCGGTTTAGCGACCTTTCATTTACTCTTGTTTGCTGCTTTTTATGTTGTATATTATTTTGGCTAATAGCTGAAGATTACTCGCATAACTATTATTTGTGAAACCTAGCACCTTAATTATAAAAGGAACTGTCAGTGGATAGCTTTATACGCTCTATTCTAAATGCATCTCGCGCTAAAAAACGCCTTATTACTTTGTTTATCGATACGTTATTTATTGTAATCGCTTTTTGGTTAGCCCTAATTGTAAGGCTTGATAGCTTTGAACCACTGCAGCGTTTAGATAATTGGCTTTTATTAGCGGTGTTGATACCTGTAAGCTTATATACATTTATAAGTTTAGGTTTGTACCGTGCAGTACTTAGGTACATGAACTCCCAAGCCATATGGGCAATAGTATTAGGTACAGCTATAACCACAGTTAGTCTGGTTTTAATTGCCTTTTTGATAGGTATAGATATACCCCGTACTATGCCGTTTATATTTGCTTGGCTGTGTTTACTAACCGTAGGTGGAGCCCGTGTATTGGTACGTGCGATTATTGGCAAAATGACTACGAGTAAAAAAGAGTCTGTGATTATTTATGGGGCGGGCTCTGCAGGGCGACAACTAGCCACGGCTTTAGGTGCTGGCCCTGAGTATTTTGTTAGTGCATTTATTGACGACGATGCTACTAAACATGGCTCAATAATTCAGGGTATACCCGTTGTATGTTTTAAAGGTATTTACGAATTAATTAATAAACGTAAAGTTAGCAAAGTTTTATTAGCATTACCTAGTGCAACACGTGCCCGCCGAAAAGAAATACTAGCCCAATTAGAGCCGCTCACCATTAAAGTGCTTTCAATGCCAGGAATGGCTGATGTTGTTGAAGGTAAAGCCAAGCTTGCTGAAATAACAGAAGTAGGCGTTGAAGATTTATTAGGCCGAGACCCCGTAGCCCCTAAAATGGATTTAATGACGGCTAATATTACTAAAAAAGTGGTTATGGTAACTGGTGCAGGGGGTTCTATTGGCTCAGAGCTTTGTAGACAAATAGTTAAACTAAAACCCACTAAATTAATTTTATTTGAACAAAGTGAGTTTGCTTTATATTCAATAGAAAAGGAGCTCAACGAGTATATTTGTAATAACGCTTTAGAATTAGAGTTAATTCCTATAATGGGTTCTGTTCAGCGCATTAATCGTCTTGAAACGGTAATGAAAACCTTTGGCGTGCATACAGTTTATCATGCAGCGGCTTATAAGCATGTACCGTTAGTTGAGCATAACGTTGTTGAAGGTGTACGTAATAATGTGTTTGGTACTTATTACTGTGCTAAAGCAGCAGTTAATGCTGGCGTTGAAAATTTTGTACTTATATCTACCGACAAAGCCGTTCGTCCTACTAATGTAATGGGGGCGACTAAACGTATGGCCGAATTAGTGCTGCAGGGCTTAACGCAAGAGCAAGGTGTTAAGCACAAAACACGTTTTTGTATGGTCCGCTTTGGTAATGTACTTGGTTCGAGTGGCTCTGTTGTGCCGCTATTTCGCAGGCAAATAAAAGAGGGTGGCCCAATAACGCTCACACATCCAGATATAACACGTTTTTTTATGACGATTCCAGAAGCTGCTCAATTAGTAATACAAGCAGGCGCTATGGGGAAAGGCGGCGATGTATTTGTACTTGATATGGGCGACCCCGTTAAAATTAAAGATCTTGCGACTAAAATGGTGCGGCTTTCTGGTTTTGAAGTTAAAAGCGACACTAATCCACATGGTGATATCGAGATTAAGTGTACAGGCTTGCGCCCAGGCGAAAAGCTTTATGAAGAACTGTTAATTGGTAATAACGTGGGTGAAACAACACACGAGCGCATAATGACAGCCAGTGAAGTAATGCTACCTTTAGCTGAGCTTAATGTGTTTATAGAAGCGTTAGATATTGCGTGTCATAACTTTGATCATGAAACAATTCGTCAATTGTTGTTAGATGCACCCACTGGTTTTAATCCAACTGATGGTATATGTGATTTAGTTTGGAATGCAAAAAAAGACCTAACCAAGGGAAACAAGCAGAAGGTTGTAAATATTAATTAAGTTATTATTTTACACGCTAAGTTGAGAGACACTGTGTTTTAAAGTAACAAAGAACGATCAGGCTGAGTAAGGTTGTTGATAATAATTTATTCAATATTCTGACAAATTAAAGCTATGTACTTAGCTTTTATATTTAATGAAATTTAAAGCGTGAGTTTAACTCGCGCTTTTTGCTTTTTGAAATAAAGCTATATTTTTAAGATAATGAGCTAACAAATATTAATTATAAGTGCACTACGCATTTTACATTTTAAAAGGAATAATTATGCCACGTAAATACTTTGGTACCGATGGAGTAAGAGGTAAGGTTGGTACTTTTCCTATCACGCCTGATTTTGCAATGAAATTAGGGTGGGCCGCGGGTACTGTTTTAGCCTCTAGTGGTACAAAAGAGATTCTAATAGGTAAAGATACACGTAACAGTGGTTATATGTTTGAGTCTGCTATTGAAGCTGGGCTTTCAGCTGCAGGCGTTAATGTAGCATTTGTTGGCCCAATGCCAACGCCTGCTGTTGCTTATTTAGCATCAACCTTTAGGGCTGATGCAGGTGTTGTAATTAGTGCATCGCATAATCCATATTACGATAATGGTATTAAGTTTTTTAATAATTCTGGCACTAAATTAAATGATGAGCAAGAGCTTGAAATTGAAGCTTTACTTGAGCAAGCATTAAATAACAACGCAATGCAGTGTGTAAGCTCTGAGCGCTTAGGTAAAGCAAGACGCATTAATGATGCCGCAGGGCGATACATTGAATTTTGCAAAGGCATATTTGCTAAAGATTTAACGCTTGAAGGTTTAAAAATTGTTGTCGATAGTGCTAACGGGGCTGCATACCACATAGCGCCTAATGTTTATGCAGAACTGGGTGCCGATGTTATTAGCATTAACGATAAACCAAATGGTTTAAATATTAATGAGCAATGTGGTGCTACACATCTAGATAGCCTTCAAGCTGCTGTACTAGAACATAAAGCAGACTTAGGTATTGCGCTTGATGGCGATGCTGACAGATTAATGCTTGTTGATGACAGTGGCGCTGTGATTGACGGTGACCAAATTCTTTATATTTTAGCTAAAGCAGCAAAGCTGCAAGGCAAAATGCAAGGTGGTGTTGTTGGTACACTAATGTCTAACCTGGGGTTAGAGCTAGCGCTTAAGGAAATGGGTATACCATTCAAACGCGCAAAAGTAGGTGATCGCTATGTTGTTGAGCAGCTTAAAAATACGGGTTGGAAACTTGGTGGTGAAGGCTCAGGCCATATTCTACACCTAGATTATGCAACAACTGGTGATGGTATTGTTGCCTCTTTATTGGTGTTAACAGCGCTAATTCAGCAAAAGCAATCATTAAAAGGCTACGTAGCAGGTATGCAAAAACTACCGCAAGTACTTTTAAATGTGCGTTTAACAAAAAATAATGCGAATGAAATTCTAAATACTAATTCGGTAAAACAAGCAGTAGCAGAAGCAGATATAGTATTGGCAGATACAGGTCGTGTTTTACTACGTAAATCAGGCACTGAGCCATTGATCCGTGTCATGGTTGAATCTACTGATTCCGTAGCGTCACAAGAGCAAGCTGAGCATATAGCTAGTTCAATAAAAGCGTTATTGTAAAAATATGTTTTTGTCGGGGATTAATCACATTAGCGCGAAGTAAATTCGCACCTACAGGGTGTGTATATTGTAGGAGAGGTTTTAACCTCGCTTTGGTAACGTTAAATTACAAGAGCGCGAAGTAAATTCGCATCGATAGGGTGTGTATATTGTAGGAGAGGTTTTAACCTCGCTTTGGTAACGTTAAATTACAAGGGCGCGAAGTATATTCGCATCGATAGGATATATATATTGTAGGTGAGGTTTTATACCTCGCTTTTGGTAAAGTTAAATTACATGTGCGCGAAGTAAATTCGCATCTACAGGGTACATATATTGTAGGTGAGGTTTTATACGTCGCTTTTGTAGGATTAAATTACATGTGCGCGAAGTAAATTCGCATCTACAGGGTGGCATATATTGTCGGTGAGGTTTTATACGTCGCTTTTTGTAGGATTAAATTACATGTGCGCGAAGTAAATTCGCACCTACAGGGGGCATATATTGTCGGTGAGGTTTTATACCTCGCTTTTGGTAAAGTTAAATCACATGTGTGCGAAGTAAATTCGCATCTACAGGGTACATATATTGTAGGTGAGGTTTTATACGTCGCTTTTGGTAAAGTTAAATCACATGTGCGCGAAGTAAATTCGCATCTAAGGGGGCATATATTGTAGGTGAGGTTTTATACGTCGCTTTTTATTTTATATAAATACAATCCCAGTAAGGGTATGAAGCAATTTTATCGACAATTTTAGCCCGCAAAGGATTAGCAATAATATATCTAGCATTGTTCAGTAAATCATTTTCATTTCTAATCATGTGATCATAGTAGTTACGTTGCCATAATTTATACATACCTAAATCGTCACGGGTTACTTTAGAGCAACGGCCTTTAAACAACTTAATTACGTCTGATAGTGCTTTTTTATTTCCTAATTGAATTAGCCAATGTATATGATTTGGCATAATTACAAATGCTATTGTTCTGGCTGCTTCTTGCGTTTCTATCTTTTTCATTTCTGTGATTATTAATCGATTAATATCCATAGAAATAAATATGTTTTCTCTTTTGTGCGCCACTAGTGTGATTGAGTAAAATCGATTTGTTAATGATACTCTGCCTTTTCGCAATAAATCTGAACGATACATTTTACGAGCCTTCAGTACTTTTGTTTAAAGGTAGCAGAGGTTTTTAAAATAAGAGAGCGCGAAGTAAATTCGCACCTACAGGGTGTATATATTGTAGGAGAGGTTTTATACCTCGCTTTTGGTAAAGTTAAGTTAGATGAGCGCGAAGTAAATTCGCACCTACAGGGTGTATATATTGTAGGAGAGGTTTTATACCTCGCTTTTGGTAAAGTTAAATCACATGTGCGCGAAGTAAATTCGCATCTACTACTTGGTGTATATTTCAATATGTTCATCCTTCTCTTACTTATATTATTCTGCAAAAAATATTTAGTAATATATTCGATATTACACTCTAGCTAAAGTCTTTTAGCTAGAGCCTAATTTATAACTCTGATAGAATCATTTTATTACTTATTAACTAACCTTAAAGGATTAATATGAAAATTGCCGTAGTAGGTACAGGCTATGTAGGCCTTTCTAACGCTATGTTGCTAGCACAACACAATGAAGTGGTCGCATTAGATATAGACGAACAAAAAATAGCGCTATTGAATGATAAAAAATCACCAATAGTTGATACCGAAACTAGTGAGTTTTTAACACGTAGTGATTTAAATTTTACAGCGACTACCGACAAAGTAGCAGCCTATAAAAATGCAGATTTTGTAATTATTGCCACACCCACTGATTACGATGTTGAAAATAATTACTTTAATACAAACTCTGTAGAGGCTGTAATTAAAGATGCTACAGCGCATAACCCAAATGCAGTTATGGTCATTAAGTCGACGGTACCTGTTGGCTTTACGCAAGGTATAAAAGAAAAACTCGGTATTAATAACTTAATATTTTCGCCAGAATTTTTACGTGAAGGTAAAGCGCTACACGATAACTTATACCCATCACGTATTGTAGTTGGTGAGCAAAGTGAGCGCGCAAGTGTGTTTGCTAACTTACTTAAGCAAGGCGCTATAAAAGAAGATATTGAAGTACTGTTTACCGACTCAACTGAAGCTGAAGCTATTAAGTTATTCTCTAACACCTATTTAGCAATGCGTGTGGCTTATTTTAATGAGCTTGATAGCTACGCTGAAGCTCATGGCTTAAACAGTAAGCAAATTATACAGGGTGTTAGTTTAGACCCACGTATTGGTGATCATTACAACAATCCATCGTTTGGTTACGGTGGTTACTGTTTGCCAAAAGATACAAAGCAGCTGCGTGCAAACTATGCAAATGTACCAAACAACATTATTGGTGCAATTGTGGATGCTAATACTACGCGTAAAGACTTTATTGCAGACTCAATAATTAAACGCAGCCCTAAAGTAGTTGGTGTGTATCGTTTAGTAATGAAAACTGGGTCTGATAACTTTAGAGCCTCTGCCATCCAAGGCATTATGAAGCGTATTAAAGCCAAAGGTATTGAGGTTGTAGTTTACGAACCAGTACTTGAAGAAAATGAGTTTTATCACTCACGTGTAATTAAAGACTTAAATGAGTTTAAGCAAATATCTGACGTTGTTGTATCTAACCGTATGGTTGAAGAGCTTAGCGATATTGCTGACAAAGTTTATACACGCGACTTATTTGGTAGTGATTAATAAACAAAGTTTAAAGGCTAGATATAAGCTATAGAAGCTGAACTAGATACTGAAGCTAAAAATAAATTCCGTGAAATGCAAGCCGGCGATGTTTATAAAACTTAAGCTGATACTACAGATTTATTTAATGCAACAGGCTATAAAGCGCAAGTTGGGGTTAAGCAAGGCGTAAGTTGGCTTATTAAGTTGTATAAAGACTTTTATAAATAAAGGTTACAATTTGTAAGTCATTTAAAAACACTGTTTTCAATTTGAGACAGTGTTTTTTTGGCTTTTGATAATGTTAAATTACATGAGTGCGAAGTAAATTCGCACCTACAGAGTGGTATATATTGTAGGTGAGGTTTTATACCTCGCTTTTGGTAAAGTTAAGTTAGATGAGCGCGAAGTAAATTCGCACCTACAGGGTGGTATATATTGTAGGTGAGGTTTTATACCTCGCTTTTGGTAAAGTTAGGTTAGATGAGTGCGAAGTAAATTCGCACCTACAGGGGGCATATACTGTAGGTGAGGTTTTATACCTCGCTTTTGGTAAAGTTAAATCACATGAGCGCGAAGTAAATTCGCACCTACAGGGTGTGTGTATGTTGTAGGTGAGGTTTTATTACCTCGCTTTGGTAGAGTTAAATTACATGAGCGCGAAGTAAATTCGCACCTACAGGGTATTAAAAATTAGCAAATACACCTAATCTAGCAAACGTTTCCCCGTATACATCCTTTCCTTGATACAGCTCAGCACCCCAACTTTTAGCACCCATTATTGGTTTACTCAACTTACGTGTGTATGCCGTTTGCAGTTCGTAACTTGTTTTATAGCCACTGCGTTTATTTTCAAGCATGCGAATGGTGGTATTTAAGCTTTCTATTTTACTTAATTGCCAATGCCAGTTTGCGCTCATAGATTTAGCCGGTGTGTAGTCGGTGTAGTCGTGCTCATCGCCCGCCCAGTGGCCAATTACATTGCCAGAATTACGGTTGCCATCTTGATATATACTATTTGCATACCAGCTCTTTTGTAAGTTACTGTGCTCGAAGCGTAAGCTGTGGTTGTTAGCAATAAAAGGTAAATAAATGCCAAAGCTATATGCGTTATTGCGAGAGCCACCTAATGTATCTTCGAGTGCTACCTCACCGTATAGCTCATAAGGAAGAGCATAAATACTATTGTTATACGCAAAAGTAATTGAGCCTAACTGATCTCCAAGCTCAAAATCTGTATTAACCTCTTCTGCCTCCGAGGTCGTTATATTATCTTTACTGCCAGGGGTAAAAAAGCCTTCTGCAAAGTCTTTTAAAGTAACACTTCGCGGACCACCACCAAACTGCATTAAACGGCTTAGGCCTATTGTTAAATTATCGGTTGCAGCAAAACTGGTATGTAAACCAAATAAATAAGGCTTACCGGGTGTAAATTCGTTACCGTTTACAGGGTCGTAGTTACCTTTACGGATCCCACGTTGCTCTGTCATTTTACTAATAAACATATCGTAACGAATATTAAAGCTGGTTATTGGCTCTACATTACTAAGCGTTATAGAAGGTGTTGTTTTAGCGTGTGTGCTTAATAGCATGGCGCTGTCGTTAAAAGGTGAGTACCAATGCTCTCGGTAACCTACATCTAGCTGCGCGTACTTATTACCAAGGTAAAAAAAGCTTTGTGTAGGTAATATTTCGTCTTCGTTGGCTATACCTGCAACACTTACACCAAAGTAACGCCCGAAGTTAGCATAAGCACCACCTTCAACTATTAAGTTGGTTTTAGTAGTTTGGCCGCGTTGGTTAGGCAGTGTTTTATCTTTTGTGCCAGCAGCAAGTGTTACTTTTGCAAATGACCCCGCGTCGCTTTGAATGTAAGGGCTAAGTTGGTACGAAAGTGTTTGATATAGTTCTGGGTAAGTATGCCTTACTGTTTGCAGCACTCTATAAATATCGTGAGCTTTATAAGGCTTACTCATAATATGTGTATTTTTACTTACGGCTAAAAGTCGTTGTACTTGGTGCTCAAGTTCTGGGGCTTGATTTAAAGGTAAATAAGGTGATACGCCACCTTTAGCAACAGCATTTGCACTGATTGCCATCCCGATAAACAGTGATATTTTTTTGAGCATAATTATTCCGTTAGCAAAAATTTGTTTAAGTAAAAACGTTAACGCGAGGTTAGCAATAAACGCCTAAGTAAGGAAGAAAAAAGCGATATATTAGTGGGGATATAGAAGCAAGCTATCATTCGCGGGTGATAGACTATGCGTTAAATTCGAGCGCATTCTTGCATGTAGTGTTTTGCTATAAAGCAGGCGGTGAACGCATTTAATAAGTTATACCTACAAAAAATAGATTTATAAGTTATTTATTCACAAAGAGGTTAAGAGGGCGCTACGCTTTAGAGAAGTAAAAATACATAATTACTATTGTTTTAATGTCTTCTCATTTACTCCTCTTTTGCTTCTCTTTGCGCAATAAGGTTTTAAGTTATTTATTCACAAAGAGGTTAAGAGGGCGCTTCGCTTTAGAGAAGTAAAAATACATAATTACTATTGTTTTAATGTTTTCTCATTTACTCCTCATTTGCTTCTCTTTGTGCAATAAGGTTTTAAGTGATTTATTCACAAAGAGGTTAAGAGGGCGCTGCGCTTTAGAGAAGTAAAAATACATAATTACTATGTTTTATGTTTTATGTTTTCTCATTTACTCCTCTTTTGCTTCTCTTTGTGCAATAAGGTTTTAAGTAATTTATTCACAAAAAGGTTAAGAGGGCGCTTCGCTTTAGAGAAGGCAAAAGTAGGTGGTTTATTAAGTATAAATATTAAAAGCTGCGCTTTTCGCGTGAGCAAGCTTACGCCTATCGGTAAAGTTTGACGCCGTGGTTAAATTTACTTGTAGGCGAGCAAAGCTCGTAATTCCTAGGCTTTAGTCTCTTCTCATTTACTCCTCTTTGGCTTCTCTTTGTGCAATAAGGTTTTAAGTAATTTATTCACAAAGAGGTTAAGAGGGCGCTGCGCTCTTGAGAAGCCAAAAGTAGGTGAGTTATTAGTAATAAATATTAAAAGCTGCGCTTTTCGCGTGAGCAAGCTTCACGCCTGCCGGTAAGGTTTTACATCTCGCTTTTAAAGTCCTGATAAACAAAAACCCCGATGGTACATTGTACCATCGGGGTTTTTTAATCGTTTTAGTAAACCTAAACTTTAAATTCGTCTACCGATAAGCGAAGCTCTTCGGCCAGTTTTGCTACTTCTGAACTTGAAATATTAGTTTGGTTTGCGCCTTCGGCTGTTTGCTCTGCGATTGCTACAATCGACTCAAGGCGTTCGCTAATTTCTTGTGCTACTTGTTGTTGCTCAAGTGCTGCGGTCGAAATTTCTTCACTTACGTCGTGAGCTTGCGAAACCGCAAATGTAATCGAATCAAGTGCGCTACTTGCTAGGTCTGTTTGCTCAACACACGATACGGCACGTTGCTTACCTTTACTCATTGCCGTTACTGCAGCTTCTGCGCCTGTTTGTAGCGACTCAATCATTGATTGTATCTCTTGGGTCGACTCTTGAGTTTTACTCGCTAAAGAGCGTACTTCGTCTGCTACAACCGCAAAGCCTCGGCCATATTCACCAGCACGTGCAGCTTCAATTGCGGCATTTAGTGCAAGTAGGTTAGTTTGATCCGCTATTCCGCGTATTACATCTAATATGCTGCCAATTGATGCGCTATCTTGATGTAGTTTATTAATTACTTGTGAGGCGTCGTCTACTTCACGTGCTAATTGCTCAATCGTTGCTTTGTTGTTATTCGAAATACCTTTAACGCGTTCAGCTTCTTTATCCGCATTTTTAATTTCGCTAAGTGCTTGTTGAGCGCTGTTGCTAACCGTTTGCGATGTACTGCTCATTTCGGTTGTTGCGGTTGCTGCTTGTTCAACTTGTGCTTGCTGGTTACGAATTGCTTGGCTTGATTCTGAGGTAATGGCCGATGTTTGCTCTGATGCTGCAGCTAACTGAGTGGAGCGCGAAATAATACCTTTAATTAGGCTGCGTAGGCTGTCAATTAGCGTGTTACAGCTTTTAGATAGTTCGCCAAATTCGTCTTTAGCGCTGTCGTCTAAACGTTGTGTCATGTCGCCACTGGCAACAATATCTAAAATTCGGTTAACTTCAGCAAGTGGTTTAGTAATGCGGCTAACAGTAATAATAGCAATCGCTACAGCTAAAAGGGTGGCTATAATCATACCAACCCACGTCCATAAGTTTGCTGAGTCTACGTCGCTGCGCACGCCTTGCTGTAATTTAAACGCAACATCACTTGCTTGATTAACTAGCTCATCAATTTGGTTAAGTGCCATTTTGGTGGCTTGCTCTGACTGGGCAAGCTCTGTCTCTGTTAGCGTAATCGAGTCAATTAATCGTTTTTTGTTTGCAGCTAAACCGCTGCTACCTTTTATGTTGTTTTCTAAAGTATCAACATACTCTTTTAAGCTTGAATATAAATCGCTGTGAGTTTGCTCAATCGCAGGTTTAATTAATGCAATAGTACGCGTTACTTCTTCTAGGTAATAAGTTTGCTCGTTTTTAACAATATCGAGAGTATTAAGCGTTTTAACGGTTAGCATATCAGTGCTGTTGCTTACCACCGACATAAAGTTATTTTCTAAATTGTTTGCAGCTTGATAAGCACGAGGGTGGTTTTGCTCAAACCCATCAATGTCGGTAATATCGAGTACAACAGAGTTAGCATCTTCTGCACTTAGTTCTATATTTTCTAATTGTGCTTTTAATGTTTTATTTAATGCTAGCTGTTTGCTTTTGTCTTCTAATAAGTTTTCAACGGTGCTTAAAAAGCTTAAGTAGGTTTTTTCTACGTTTTGGCTACTTTGATTAAGCGTTGCATCATTTTTTACTACGTCTTGAAGTTCACGGTGTAGCGTGTTGAACAATTGTTTTTGCTCAAGGACCTGTGCTTTTATTGGCGCAAGCTCATTGGCAGAGGTAGTGTAAAAGCTAGCTTGAGCAGCTTTACTCATTAAAATAAATTCTGCTTGTAGCTCAGAGCTTTTATTTAATGCTGGGAGTGATAGTTGGTTCACTTTTTGAGTGGAACGGTCAATATTTGCAATTTTTATTAAGGAGTTACCACCAATTATTAATAATAATAGTGTGATAAATATAAAACCACCCCAAATACGTTGGCTTACTGTCAGGTTCATAAGGTTTCCACTCAAAAGTACTTCAATTAAGACTTATCGGCGTTTGTACCAATAAGTTAAGTAATTAAAATCAATTACTTTAACTAATTTTAACTATTAATTTATAAATCTAACAGATGTATTGTTTTTTTTCAGTTTATTTAGACGAAAGGTGGGACTTTTCTACAATAATTTTTTTTGTACTTAGCTCCATTAGGGTCATGGTGTTACCCCATACACAGCCCGTATCTAAGGCGTGAACCCTTGGATTATCTGTTCTACCTTCAAGCGCGGCCCAGTGGCCAAAAATAATATCGTGTTTAGTTTTAGCTATATTAGGATGGTTAAACCAAGGGGTTAATGTTTGGCTATCGGTTATTGCACCCTTTGCATTAAGCTCGAGTTTGTTATTGTTTGTTAAAAAGCGCATGCGGGTAAAGTAGTTAACTATGTATCTAAATTTTTCAAAGTCATCAAGATTGCTTGACCACTTTGCAGGGTGAGGTTGATACATATGTTCAAAAAATGCTTTCGCGTTATTTGATTGATAACAGCTTTGTGCAAATTGCGCGTGCTTTAGTGCATTTTCAATGGACCAATCGGGGTTTAATCCTGCATGAGATATAAAACAGTTATGTTTTATAAGCTCTAGAGCCAATGGTTGGGTTTGTAAAAAAGCGATGTAATGCGCTAATTTTGGGCTTTCAAATATCGGGTTTAGATTATCTTTTGGGTTGGTAGGTTTGTTAAGAAAGTAGCAGGCAACCATGTGGAGGTCGTGATTGCCTAAAGTGATGGTCATGCTATTTTGATGTTGGTAAATATAGTCTAAGCAGGCTAGGGAGTCTGGCCCGCGGGCAACGATGTCGCCAACTAAATAAAGGTGATCTTTGCTTGGATTAAAATCAACCCGTTGCAAAAGGGTGTTAAATTCACTAAAACACCCTTGTAAATCACCTATCGCATAATCTGCCATCTAAGCGCTTAATGCAAAATGTTAGGGCAAGCCAAACGAAACACATTAATAGGCGCCTGAAACTCAGAGCCAAATTCGTTGCGTAACGTGTAGTGGCCTTGCATTGTGCCTACAGGTGTATCTAAAATTGCACCGCTGGTGTATTTATAGCTTTCGCCTGGGCCAATGTCTGGCATCTCGCCAACAACGCCTTCACCTTCTACTACTACTTCTTTGCCATTTGCATCGGTAATTAACCAATAGCGGCTCAGTAATTTTGCACTGCATAAACTATGGTTTTTAATTGTTACCGAGTAAGCAAATACATATTTTTCAAGCTCAGGTTGAGATTGACCTTCTACGTAAAATGTTTCTACAGACACCTTTACAGGCGATCCAATATTACTGCTTGTTGTCATAAATCCAGTTAGCTATATCAATAAATTGTTGTAAAGATAAGCGCTCAGCACGCAGCGTTATATCAATGCCAATGCTAGTAAGCTCTTCTGCAGTTAGTAAATTACCTAAACTGTTGCGCAGTGTTTTACGGCGTTGATTAAAGGCTTCTAAACACACTGTGTTTAATATTTTAACGCTTTTTGCTGTACGTTGCTCTGGCTTTTTAGGTATTAAACGTATAACGGCAGAGTCAACTTTTGGCGCTGGTTTAAAGCACTCAGGTGGTACTTCAACAACCGGCATCGCGTTACAGTAGTATTGAGTCATTACGCTTAAGCGGCCAAATGTTTTACTACCTGGGCCTGCTACCATACGTTTTACTACTTCTTTTTGAAGCATAAAGTGCATGTGCTCAATATGATCTGAAAATTCAAAAAGATGAAACAATAACGGTGTCGAAATATTGTAAGGCAAGTTACCAAACACTTTTAATTTTTTGTCATCGCGAACCAAGCTTGCAAAGTCAAACGTCATTGCATCGCCTTGGTTAACGGTTAATTTAGGACCCAAAAAAGGATGCTCAATTAATCTTTGTGCTAAATCTTTATCTAATTCAACAACCGTTAAATGGCCACTCAAATCAGCTACTGGCTCAGTAATTGCGCCAAGGCCGGGGCCAATTTCTACTAAGTTGTCTTCTGGTTTAGGATCAATCGCAGAGACTATTTTATCGATAATAGATTCATCAAATAAAAAGTTTTGCCCAAAACGCTTACGAGCGCGGTGTCCTAAATGTACTTTATCGGTCATTGATTTTGTGCTTTTTCTTGGGCGAGCTTAATTGCTTCGCGGATCGCTAATTCAAAACTGCCAACGTCAGCTGTACCAGTTCCTGCTAAATCGAGTGCAGTACCGTGGTCAACTGATGTGCGGATAAATGGTAAGCCAAGGGTAATATTTACCGATTTACCAAATCCCTTGTATTTTAGCACAGGTAATCCCTGATCGTGATACATAGCAAGCACTGCATCTGCTTCAGATAGGTATTTATCTTGAAATAAGGTATCGGCCGGTAGTGGGCCAATTAAATTCATACCTTCGCTTCTAAGTATCTCAAGCGTTGGTGTGATTGTTTCTATTTCTTCGCGGCCTAAATGGCCATCTTCACCGGCATGCGGATTTAAGCCACACACTAAAATACGTGGTTTTTCTATACCAAACTTAGTTTGTAAGTCGTGATTTAAAATACCCGCTACTTTAGTTAAGCGCTCTGGTGTAATTGCACGCGATACATACGCAAGTGGAATATGAGTGGTTACAAGTGCAACTCGTAAGCCCTCTGTTGCAAGCATCATAACTACATCAGCAGTATTTGACTGCTGTGCAAAATACTCAGTGTGCCCGCTAAATGAAATACCCGCTTTATTAATTATGCCTTTGTGAACAGGGCCCGTAACAACAGCATCGAAGGTGCCGTCCATGTTTTTTTCACTTGCTATACGCAAGGTATCTAACACGTATTGGCCGTTACCGTCGTTTAGTACGCCAAGCTCTACATCAGTACCTAAATCAACTTGGTGAATATACAGGCTGCCAGCAGGTGCTACGATAGCGGGTGCATTATCATCAAATTCAATTAAGTTTATTGTTAGGCCTAAATGTTTTGCACGCTCTTTTAACAGCTTGCCATCGGCAATTGCTACAAGTTGAGCATCCCACGCTTGCTGAGCAAGCGTGAGTAGCAAATCTGGGCCAATACCGGCAGGTTCACCCGGTGTAATAGCAATTCTTAGGGTCATATTTATTGGTCTATAGGGAAAATTTCAACGTGAGCTTGCTCGCGCATTTCTTGCTGCCAGTTAAAACTTTCTTCCTTAAATTTACGGTTAAACAACATACCGTGAGCACGGTTACGTTTAGCTAGCTCAGTTTTATCAGCTACACGTTTACCAAGTAACTGAACAATATGCCAACCAAACTGTGTTCTAAACGGTTCGCTTATTTCGTCTTGCTTAAGAGAAAGCAGAGTATCTTTAAACGCAGGTACGTAAGTTGTTGGATCAGTCCAATCGTATTCGCCACCTTTAAGTGCAGAGCCTGGATCTTCTGAGTATTCTTTAGCTAACTTGCCAAAGTCGGCAGTTCCTGCGCGTAAATCTTTTGCAAAGCCAGCAAGCATAGAGCGTGCTTTTTCTTCACTTAAAATAATCGAAGGTTTAATTAGTATATGGCGTGAACGCACTTCAGTTGTTTCCACAACTTGTAGGCCACGAACATCTTGTACTTTAATGATATGAAAACCGGCACCAGAGCGAAGAGGGCCAACAATAGCGCCTTTCTTTTGGCCTTTTACTGCTTCAGCAAAAAGCGATGGCATTTCGTTAATGCCCATGTAACCAAGCTGTCCACCTTCAAGTGCTTTAGAGCCGCTTGATGATGAAATAGCAATACGCTTAAATTCTTGGCCATCGTTTAATAGCTCAATAACTTTATCTGCGCGTGTTTTTGCACCAGCAATTTCGTCAGCGTTCGCATCGTTAGGGATATCTATTAAAATATGACCAATGTCGTACTCTTCAGCACTTTGACCTTGGGTTTCCATAATTTTTAAAAGGTTATCAACTTCTTGTTCGCTAATATAAATACGGCGATCGACACTTGCACGTGTTACTTGTTGCGTTGTAATTTCTTTACGAATTTCTTCACGGTAAGCTTGAAAGCTTTCGCCCGAACCTTCAATAGTACGGCGTAAATCGGCAATTGTACCGCCTTGCTCTTGTGCCATGCTTGCAAGAGTTTGATCGAGTTGACTGTCTGAGATTTGTAACCCCATACGGTCAGCCATTTGTATCATAAGGGCTTGATTTACTAAACGCTCAACGGCTTGTACACGAAGAGTTTCATCTTTTGGTAATTGCTGGTTTTGTTCTTCGGCTTGCTTTTTAACACGATTAATAATGGTGTCTACTTCGCTTTTTAAAATTACGCCTTGGTTTACAACGCCAATAACTTTATCTATTTCTACTGGTGCGGCCATTGCACTTTGACAAAGGCTGGCACTTAAAACTGCTGATGTTAATAATTTTTTTAAATTCATATTCTTTTTACTACTCTTGCTGATAGTACTGTTGTGATACTAGTTACTAAGAAAATACGGTCTACGATAGCCAAAAATACCTTGTTGTAATAATTTTTGTGCATCATAACGGCTTTTACTGCCAAGTCCTTTTAATACAAAATTCAAACTAATACCTGAATCAAAAGTTGCTTGTTCTTGGCCTATTGATTGATTTAAATCTGTTTCAATTTGGCGGTGCCCAGTAATTTGGATAGCCCAACAGCATGATTCATACTGTAATCCGCTCAATACTTCGATACTTCTGTTGTTTTCAAGATCTCGATGATAGCTTGCAATAAATTGCCATTCGTCGCTAATAGGAATACTTGTAAATACACCTGCTTGCTCGATTGTATTTCCTGAGACATCATTTGCATAGCGATGGTTCAATTGTACTAGCTGATTATTATCACCTTTATAATCAAGCGTTACATTTGACTGTACCATTTGCTTGCCATCTGTATCGTATTGAATACCTCCAGCGAGGTACCAACGGCGGTGCCAATGTAACATGGTTTGAGCTGCAAATAGTGCATTATAATTTGTGTCTGAGTTCAAGCCTTGTTCTGTTGGCTTGGCATCGTCACTTAAATAAAATATTTGGCCGGCACTAAAGTTAAATACTTCTTCTTGTTTTTTATCAAACAAGCGCGTTGTAGCACCTAATGTAAATTGATTCGCGGCTGCTATACGGTCAACACCCGAAAAGCGCACGTCTCTAAATAAACCATAATAATCGTCTTGTAGCTTAGTAGTATCAAATAAGCCAATGTCTGACTGATCTTTATTAGGTGTATATAAATATTGAATTTGCGGCTCTAGCGTTTGTATAGCGTCTTCAAAAAAGTAAGATGCGTCGCGCTCAAAATTAAGCTGAGAATACAAACGTACTTTAGGAATAGTACGCGATACGGTGTCGCTGTATTGCGTGCCTGTTAAGTTTCCGCTTTGCTTATAATTAGTTTGCAGTAAGCTCACTTCAGATAAAAATGACCACGCATGCGTTGCATAGTTATAGCGTGCTTTAGGCTCTACGTGTACACGAGTTGCGCTGTCTATGGCCACTTCTGATGAATCATTAGTAAAATGGCTAATTTCACCTGACACACTAAAGTCAAAATTATCAAAACGCCATGGAGCAGTTTGCGTAAAATTAACTTGCGGTATAGCAGTATAAGACTCTAAGTGATCGCCCAGTACTTCAAAGTTTTGTACTTTAATATCAGTGCGCCATGTTTCACCTAAATGAGTAAGTGAACCGGTACGATACAACTGAGTATCGGTTTTACTAGCATAATTTGAGCTTAAATCGGTGATGTAGTTATCATCGCTTACATTGGTTACATCAACGTTTGCGCGCCAGTTTTCACCTAGGTAGCTTTGTTGTTGCCAATGAAACATGTAGCGTTCATTCAAATCTGGCTCAGAATCATCACTATCTAAATATTCAATCCCTACTAAGCCTTCGTGTTGCTCTGTTAGGTATCTAAATTCGGTTTGTAATTGCAGTCCTTTGTTAGACATATAACGAGGCGTAATAGTGGCATCAAAATTAGGTGCAATATTTAAATAGTACGGCGTAATTGTTTCAAGGCCGTATTTGTCAGAGCTTGAAATAGTCGGGGTAAGTAAACCCGATTTACGGCGTTCATCCAGCGGAAATGTAAAATAAGGTAAATACAAAACCGGTGTATCGAGAATGCGTAATACGGCGTTATATGTTTCGCCCCAGCCTTCTTCGCGTGAAAGGTTTATTTCGTCAGCTTCAATTTCCCACACTGGGGTGTCACTTGGGCAAGTAGTAAAGCTTGCATTCATGAGTAATAGGCCAGACTGATTAACAGTAAGCTTTTCAGCGCCGCCTTTACCTTGTTGTTCGGTTAGGCTGTAGTCGGCGCCTAACAAGCTGACTTCTGAATTATTTAAATCGGCATTTAATCCGGTGCTGTTTACTTTACTTACATAGTCTTGATAAGTGATTGGCCCCGTTGCATTTAATAAACCACGCTGTTTGTCTATCAACGCAGTTTGTGCGGACAAACTCATCTTAAGGGTGTTAATATCAACATTGCCGGTAAATTCAGCGCTTTGAGTGCCAAGTAGCTCTACATCATCAGCTTGAATATCAACTTCACCAAGGTTAAGGCCTTCAAGTGGTTGCCAAGCTCTGGTTTGCATTGAAATGCCACAAAGGTTGTGTGCCAGTTCAGTTTCGGCAAGCGATGGTGCGCTAACTACGCTTAGCATCAATATGCCCCAGGTTTTGCTCATTTATCGACCTTAATACTGTGTGTTTAATATAATATACACATAATAAAGGAAAATAATGGCAATTACAGTAATTGACCTAATTAACTTAGTGAAAAATAGATATCTTATAAAATGACACGCTTTGAGAATTTACAACAATTTATAAACACACAGCTTAATGCCAAGTCGTATACTTTAAACGCGATCACGGGTGATGCTAGCTTTCGCCGTTATTACCGTTTAAATCACGATAATAAGCATTTAATAGTGATGGACTCAGATCCGCAAAAAGTGAATAACGAACCTTATATTTCGCTAAACCATGTGTTTGTTGAGCAAGGTTTTTTACTTCCTACTATTATTGCAAGTGATGAAAAGCAGGGCTTTTTTATTCTCAGCGATTTAGGGAGTACGCACCTAGCTGACATGCTTGATGATGCAAATCGCACCGAGCACTATCAAGCACTAATTAGCTTAAGTGCTCAATGGGCTAAAACGCCGGCAGCTTCTGCTATGCAAGCGTATAACGAAGATTTTATAAAACTAGAACTTGATATATTTAGCCAGTGGTTAGTGAGTGACTTTATTAATGAGCCACTAAGCGCAGAGCAAAAAGTTATGTGGAAAATAAGTTCAGCGCTATTAATAAAAGCCATGCTTGAGCAACCTACGGTTACCGTACATCGTGATTACCATAGCCGTAATATTATGAATAGTGACGGCCAGTGGGCAATTATAGATTATCAAGATGCTGTACGTGGGCCGCTTTGCTACGATTTAGTATCGCTACTGCGCGATTGTTACTTTAAATTGCCAGAGCAAGAATTAACAAGTTTACTTGATTTTGCTTATCAAGAATTTACAGTTCAAAATTTACTGACTAACACTTCATTCGATGAGTTTAAATATTGGTTTGATTTAACCGGATTACAGCGCCACTTAAAAGCTGCGGGTATATTTTGTCGATTATATTTGCGCGACGGTAAAACAGGTTATTTAGATAATATTTTACCGACGCTTGATTACATTATTGAAGTAGCGGCAAATTATCCAGAGCTTAAAGCATTGAGTGAGTGGACAAAAAATACCATAGTGCCCAAAGTGACTGAAAAGTTAGCAAAGGAGCGCTCATGAAAGCGATGATTTTAGCGGCAGGGCGCGGGCAACGTATGATGCCGCTTACGCAAAATATGCCAAAGCCAATGTTAAAAGTGGCAGAAAAACCACTTATTGAGCACCATATAAATAACCTTAAAGCTGCCGGCATTACCGATATTGTAATAAACCTTGCGTGGCAAGGTGATAAAATAAAAGACTACTTTAAAGATGGCAGCCAATTTGGTGTAAATATACTTTACAGCCAAGAAGTTGAAGGTGGCCTTGAAACGGCTGGCGGTATAATTGAAGCGTTACCGCTGTTGGGTGACTCGTTCATTGTAGTCAATGGCGATGTATACACCGACTATGATGTAAGTGCGCTAATGCAACTTCATTTACAGCCTGGTGAGGCGCACATAGTGCTTATAGAAAACCCGCCACATAATCCTAATGGCGACTTTGCGTTGAGCCATTTGTCGCCTGATAGTCAAAAATATACATTTTCGGGGATTGGCCGCTATCAGGCTGATTTTTTTAAAGGATTAACGCAAGGCATTCGCCCTCTAGGGCCTATTTTACGTGAAAAGCTAAATGAACATTTAGTCTCTACTGAGCTTTATATAGGGCAGTGGGATGATATTGGTACACCAGAGCGTTTAAACCAATTAAACAAGCGCCTTGAAGCGTAATAACTCAATTTTTAAGAAGGCAGTATTATAGATGTGGGGAAAAATTCTCGGTTTTTGTTTTGGCTTTATGTTTGGCAAAATATTTGGTGCCATTTTAGGTTTATACCTAGGTCATTTATTTGATAAAAGCTTAAAAAATAACTTTGATAAAGCAGGTGGTTTTTCTAGCTTATTTAGTGGTGACGACGTGAATGAGCGCCAAGCTTTATTCTTTTCAAGCTGCTTTGCTGTTATGGGGCACATTGCGAAGTCGAATGGTCGAGTTAGCGAAGTACATATAAAAGCAGCTAACTTGTTTATGGATGAAATGGGCTTAAAGGGCGAAGAACGCCGCGAAGCACAACATGCATTTCAGTCAGGTAAAGAGAGCGACTTTTCACTTAAAGAAACTGTACACGATTTTAAAGAACGCTTTGCTAAACGAAACGATCTAATACAGTTGTTTTTAGAAATACAAATTCAAATGGCATTTTCTGACGGGGTATTAGCCGAACAAGAAAAGCAACTATTAGCAGAAGTAAGTAAACAGTTAGGTATTTCTAAAACACGTTTTGCATTTGTATTAAAGCGCTACCAAGCAGAGTTTAACTTTAGAAAGCAACAACAGCAGTTTAATCAGCAGCAACAAAATCAAGGTCAAAGTAGTAGTTACCGTGAAGGTTCTGGGCACCATGTACCGCCAAATAATAACATGAACCGTGCGCAAGCATTGGCGTTATTAGGTTTAAATAGCGATGCAACGCAGCGTGATATAAAAGTAGCGTATCGTAAACTTATGTCGCAACATCACCCTGATAAGTTAGTGTCGCAAGGCCTACCAAAACACATGATGGAACTGGCTGTTAAAAAGAGCCAAGATATTCAAGCTGCTTATGAGTATTTAAAAAAGTCGGCGTAAAAAACCGTCTATTTCTTTTGTTAGGCGTGCGTGTTGATCGGGTTGATCGCGCAGGCCAAACAACTGGCGTTGGCGGTAATCAAATTTTGCATTTCGGTTAACCCATCGCTGACGATTTTTAAGGCTCATTAAAATGTCTGTGCTGTCATTTGCGTAGTAAATATCAAGCAAGGCGGGTGCAACAAGTGATGCTGTTTGGCTCAAGCTTTCGTTACGCTTAGCATTAGGTAAGTAACTGCTTAAACTTATAAACGCATCCAGTCTCTCATCAGGAAAATCTGCATAGTACTCCAGCAACACACCAGCACTTGTACCTTGTGCAATAACCACTATATTACTCGAATCTTCCATAGCGGTTTGATACAGCGCATTAAAACGAGAGATGAGATTTATTTTATAGTTATCAAGTATGTCATCGGTTACTTTTTCAATTGCATTTACGTAATGAGGTTCTTCTTTTACTTTTGCAGGCTGCGATTGGGCGTTTGCTGTTGTGTCGGGTGATGCAGGTTCCTCGGCGTTACTCGGCGCAGCTTCGGTTTCGCTGGGCGTTGTTTCGGCCATTTTGCTTGCTTGCCAATCAATGTCGGGCACTGTCATTGCGTAGGTGCTGTAACCTAAATTATTAAGCTCTTTACGCAAGTAACTCATGCCTGAGTTATTGGTAGGTGAAGAGTGCCAATCGGGTATAAGTAATACTACTCCTCTAAAATCAGCGCTCATATATTCGCTATAAAGACTTAAAAATTCTGTTTCACCCGCTAATATTGGTTTTATTTCATCGCTTGGAAGAAGTCGCTCAATGTCGCTATTTTCAATACTTGATAGGCTAGGTGGGGCAATATGTTCCGCCGCGCTGATAGGGTTAGCTAAAAGTAGCGCACAGCTGAGCTGTATATAAAAAGCGCCTTTTAAAAACCGTGAAAATAGCATAACGCACCTAACTAATGACAATTAGTTAGGTATCGGCAAAGTTATCTAAAAGTTTAATAATTTACGAAGTATTTGAGCCAGTTAAAATTCAGGCTCGGCTTCAAAAGTAAGTACTTGCTCAGTGGTTGGGTGCTTCAACTGCAGCATTTGTGCATGTAATTGTAAGCGAGGAGCGGCAGCAAGTGCCTCTTTATGGGCGTAAAGTCTATCACCTAAAATAGGATGACCAAGGCTTAACATATGCACACGTAGTTGATGCGAGCGACCGGTGATAGGGGTTAGTTCTACACGGGTTGCATTTTCTTCACGCTCAAGTATTTTAAAATGCGTAAGCGAAGGTTTACCTCTGTCGTTATCAACCATTTGCTTAGGGCGATTAGGCCAATCACAAATAAGGGGTAAATCTACTGATCCTGTTTCAGCTTCAAGTTGTCCGTATACACGTGCTATGTAACGTTTAGCTGTTTCGCGCTCTTGAAACTGCATACTTAAATGTCTATGCGCGGCTTTATTCATGGCAAGGCACAGTATGCCAGAGGTGGCCATATCTAAGCGGTGTACTATTCTCGCTGTTGGAAAAACACGATTAACGCGATTAATTAAGCTGTCGGCATGTTTAGGATCTTTACCTGGAACAGTTAATAACTCACTAGGCTTATTAACTATAAGTAAGTCGTCATCCTGAAAAAGTATTGTTAAATACGGACTCATAGGGGGATTGTAGTTAACTAACACGGCCGACCTTAGTAATTTTGAAGGTCGCTATTTTAGTAGAGCAGGCCAACAGGCTCAAGTAAAAGTTTTGCTATATTGTTTTAGTTAGGGCGTGTTGAACGTTGGTGGTTGAATTTGCAGTAGTATGTTTGGTTTTTAGGCAAGGCAGAGCCTATGTAGTGTGGTTATTCCCCATAATTAGGCGATAACGCAGCATAAATGCCAAACATGCTCTGCCCTTTGGGTTCTTTCTAGGGGCGATTAACTCTTTGTTGCTCGATTTTTACTTAGCCCACTAGGTTACAAACCTCGCGCCGTGATTAAATCGCCCCTAGATTGAACAAATTTCAATCCACAAAGTTCAACACGCCCTAGTATATCCAAGCCTTAGGCTCCTTTAAAGCGCTTTTATAGTTTGATTTCTTGAGTTGTTAATAGTCGATATTCACCGCTAGCCAAGTTTTCATCTAGGATAATTCCCGCAATTTGCTCGCGATGTAGCTCAACTACTTTGTTGTCTACCGCGTAAAGCATACGCTTAACCTGATGATACTTACCTTCACTTATTGATAAACGCAGTCCGTAATTAGCAAGTCTCTCAGCTATAGCGGGGCGGGTTAAATCTTTTTCGTTATGCAGCATGACGCCTGTACGTAATTGCTCAAGTGCTTCATCGGTAATAGGCTCTTGAGTTTCTACTAGGTAGGTTTTAAATTTATTGCTTTTAGGCGACGTAATTTTATGTGACCAATCGCCATCATTAGTAATAATAACTAACCCTGTAGTATCTATATCAAGGCGACCTGCCACGTGAAAGTCGCTCATATTTGGCTCATCAAGTAAGTCAAAAACGGTTTTATGTAGCTCGTCACTGTTAGCACATACATAGCCAACAGGTTTATTTAGCATGTAATAGCGTTTACCTAAAAATACCAAAGGCGTACCTTTGTGCAGTATTTCATCTTGCTGGGCTAGCTGAAAATTATGTGATGTTATTACTTCGCCATTAACGCTTACTTCTTTTCGCTTTATACTAGCGCGGGCTTGCGTGCGCGGTATTTCAGCTAAGTGGCTAATAAATTTATCTAAGCGGCAAGGGAATTTCATTTTGGTTCACATTTTTAGTCGGCTACAATGGGCGCGATTATAGCCGATAGTGAAATACCATGACAGTGCACAGCACACAAATTTTAAGCCTTTACCAAGCAAAAATAGACACGGGTGAACTGTGTTTTGATGCAGCGCAGCAAAATGCAGTGGAAGCTTTAAATACGCTAAGCGAGCAACTTCAAGCTCACACATCATGGTGGCAAAAAGCGCCCTTAATAAAAGGCGTTTATTTATATGGACCCGTAGGACGAGGTAAGTCTATGTTGATGGATTTATTTTATAAAAACCTACCTATTGAGCAAAAGCAGCGGCTGCATTTTCATCATTTTATAGCGCAAGTGCATGCCCAACTTTCGCAGCTACAAGGTCAAAAAAATCCACTAATCCTAATTGCAAAACAGTGGGCTAAAAACATTCGTGTACTGTGTTTTGACGAGTTTTTTGTGAGCGACATTGGCGATGCTATGATCATGGCGAGATTGTTCAATGCGTTGTTTGAACAAGGTGTTGTGCTGGTGGCCACATCGAACGCAAAGCCAGAGCAGCTTTATTACAACGGCCTGCAACGAGCGCGATTTTTACCTACTATCGATTTAATTAATAGTCACTGCCATATAATTAACGTGGCAGGCGAGGACGATCACCGCTTTAGATACGGTAAAAATAGTCGTCACTATTTTATTAATTTATCAAATCACGATTTTGAAAATGAGTTTTTAGTTTCTTATGCAGAGGTAACATATAAAAATACAATTAGTGTACATGGCCGCAATTTACCTTATTTATTAAAAGCCGATAACGCCTTGATGATTGATTTTATGGCGCTATGCTCAGGCCCGCGCAGTGCTAACGACTATATGTTTTTAGCAACGCAATTTGATGTGTTATATGTATCGAACGTGCCGCAAATGGGTGTTAAAGCAACGGGTAAAGTTATTGTTCACGGTATAGAAGATAGTTATCAACGCGAAAAACAAACGCTTGATGAGCACACCTTTGACGACGAAGCACGGCGCTTTATTGCCTTAGTAGATGAGTTTTACGATTGCCATAAATTGCTGGTAATAAATGCTCAAACCGACATTGAACATTTGTATAAAGGTAAAAAACTGAGCTTTGAATATGCACGCACGCAATCACGCATAGTCGAAATGCAAAATTGGTAACGCTTTAATATATATTGTAGACGAGCTTGCTCACGTGAGAAGCGTAGCTTCTAATTATTAATTCATTTTAAAAACTGCGTTTTTACACGCCAGCAAGCTGCCTAACTACAAGTTAAACTCACCGTGACACCTTGGCTGTAGACGTCGAGCTTGCTCACGTGAGAAGCGTAGCTTCTAATTATTAAGCCATTTTAAAAACTGCGTTTTTACACGCCAGCAAGCTGCGCGGCTACAAGTGAGTTTAACCACAGCGTTAAATTTTATCGGTAGGCGTAGAGCTTGCTCACGCGAAAATCGCAGCTTTTAATATTTATAATTGATACTTTATTTACTTATTGGTTTCTCTAAAGCGCAGCGCCTTCTAAACCTCTTTGTGAGCAAATTACTTAAAAACTTATTGCACAAAGAGAAGTAAAAGAGGAGTAAATGAGAAGACATAAAACAATAGTAATTATGTATTTTTACTTCTCTAAAGCGCAGCGCCCTCTAAACCTCTTTGTGAACAAATCACTTAAGATCTTATTGCATATAGAAATTACGAGCTTTGCTCGTCACGCCAGCAAGCGCTGCATCTACAAGTAAATTTAACCACGCGTTAAACTTATCCTTCTTGGCGCACTATATTCTCAAGGGCGCGAATATTAGTAATTAAGTCTTGGCGCTCCGGGTTTGCTTGTAATGCTTTTCTAAGATGCTTTAGCGCACTCGGGTATTCTTTAGAATCAATCGCTATTTGCGATAACCCAAGCCATGCCGATAGTTGATAATCAGGTAGGGCTTGTGCACGAACATACATAAGTTTTGCTTGGGTAAGCTGATTTTTACTGCGATAAATACTGGCTAAACTAAGTAGGGCATCACCTAAATTCGGGTTTATTTTAAGTGCGTTATTTAAGCTGTTAAGAGCGCGCGTAGTATTACCTTGCTGCATAGCAAGTTGTGCGCTGTATACAGAAAATTGAGCTTGTTCATCACGGGGTAGCTGCTTAGTTAATCTTTTTGCGCTGCCTATTAGCTCTTTAGCTAAATTCCATTTTTGCTCCGATACAAGCCAACCCAACGTTTGCATCGTGGTATTAATAACGGCAGTTTGTTGCTTTTTATCAGCGTGTTTTAAACCTTGTTTTAATAAACTAACAGCGCGTTCACTGCTGCCTTCACTTAAATGTAGCTGGGCTGCTAAAAGCTGGTTGCTGGTATCTTTAGGGTTGAGTTTTAAGGCCACTTCAATAGCAGCAAGCGCCTGCTTTTTGTGATCAAGCTGTAATGCTATTTGTGCACGTTGTAGCCAAAGTTCAGCATTATTAGGGGTTTTATTAAGTAATTCTTTTAATAATGCATTTGCCTGACTTAAGTCACCCGATTCAATTAGCGCAAACAATAGCCCTTGTTGATATTGGCTTGTTTCTGGCGCTAGCATAAGCGCTTGGCGGTACGCCGCTACTGCGCTCCAAGGTTGGCTATGCTGCACGTGTATATAAGCAAGTTGCGCATAACTTTGTGCATCAGCTTGGCCAAGTTCAATACTGTGAACTAGGTGTGTTTGCGCTTTGTCATACTTTGCTTGTTGCATGTATAGAAGGCTCAAACCTTGATGTGCTTTTACTAAATCAGGTGAAGCTTTTAAACACGCTAGGTAAGCTAGTTCAGCGTTATTAAAGTCTTTTGTTGAAAGCAGTACTTGTGCACGTAATAAGTTTAAAGCGGTGCTATCTTGGCTTATATCACGGCCTTTAAATAGCGCAGCGACTTCACTGTAATTACCGGCTTGTAATAGTGGTTGCACTTGGCGAGCAAAACCGCGCTCGGTCGGCTCAATAAGGACCTCTGTAGGGCCTAATAATTTATTATTTATAGCCAACTGCCATGTTGGATCGCTAGGCGATAACGTTACTTTTAGTGGCGCACTTTTTAATGGCGTACTCACGGCGCTTGCATGCACGCTACTTACACCTAATAAAGGGAGTGAGCACATTAAAGTAGTGATAACTGCGCGAGTTAATGGTTTTAGCGTTTTAATTACGTTCATGTTTTTCATTTTAATAGGCTTAAGGTTTAAATTCGATTGGCCAAATAAAGCGAGCGCGTACGGTTTCACCTTCTTTTTTAGGTGCACTAAAGCGGCTTTGTTTAATAATTTTGTCGATAGCTGGTTTAAGTTCAGGGTATGGATTTTGTACTACCTCAATTAAACTTAACTTGCCACTTTCATCAATAAATACATCGAGTTTTACAGTAAATACATCAACACCTCGACGGGTTAAGCTTTTTGGTAAAACGGCCTTAACAGGAGTAAGCAAAGTTGGGAGACCATCGAGTTGATTTAAGCTAAATGCATCCCAATTTACACTCATTGATTGCCATTGTGGCGCGTTTACTTTTACGTTGGGTGTATCGGGTTTTACAATACTTAAATTGCTGGTGATCTTAATTTTTACGGCTTGAATAGACGCGCCTGCACCTTCTACCGCTAAGCTCTGCATTGGCTCACTTGTTTGCTGTTGCGATATTGATGGTGGAGGGGGCGGTGGCAGTGCCACCATGGCAATCTCACGTACAACTACTTTGTCTTTTATATGATGCTCTGCAAGTTGCCCAAGCCATAAAAGTAGTAATGCAGCACTAAGTACAATTAAGCTAAGGCCAAACGCAAAAAGTGGATGGCGATTGTTTTTTGTTTTTTGAGGCGAGTTAATCGTGTGCATATTATTGCTTGGTCGCTAAGTTAACTTGCGCCGCGCCTGCCAGCTTTGCTTCGTCAATTACTTGAACAAGTAACTCAGTAGGTACTGTTTTATCAGCTTGAATAACTACAGGGCGTTGTTGCTGTTTTAACATTTGTTCGACACTACTACGTACACCAGCCACACCAATTTGGCTACCATCAAAGAATACTTGTTGAGAGTCGGTTATTGCTAAAAATATAACTTGCTGCTCAAGGCGGCTGGCCGATACGGCTTGTGGTTTATCAACTTCAACGCCGCTTTCGCGTACAAATACGGTTGTAACAATAAAAAATATTAGCAATATAAATACCACATCAAGTAGCGGCGACATATCAATATGTTGCCCCGCTTCTTGCTCTAGCTTGTGCTTTAAACGTGATTGCATAGTGTTACCCTAACTGCTTACTTAATGTATGTAATTTAGGATTACGCTGCGAATACGCTAAATACGCTTGCATTAACCACGCAGGAATAGCGCACACAAGGCCCAGTTGAGTTGTTAGTAATGCATCACCAATGGCGTCACTCATTAACTCGTTATGGCCCAGCGCCATTACTTTAAATGTATCAAGCAAACCAACAATGGTACCTAATAAACCAAGTAGCGGAAGCGCTGCTGTTAAAATAGAGCTAACCTCTTGCCAGTAACCTTTGCGCTGCGCTTGGTATTGTTTAAGGTGTAGTAAGTCATGAAAAATCAGCTGGTATACAAATAAAGCGAGTAAAAGAATACACCAGCAAATAGGGTTACTAACGATTTTCTCAAACATTGGTTTCTCCTTTTTCTAGTTGACTAAGCTGTAATGCAAAGCCTTCTAGTTGGCTGTAATACGCTTTTGCTTTACGCGATAGCAGTGCATTTAATACCAGAGCAGGTATGGCCACGACTAAACCCAGTTCGGTTGTTATAAGGGCTTGTGCAATACCGCCCGATACAACTTCTGGGTCGCCTGAGCCAAACAAGGTCATCATTTTAAATGTTTCGATCATGCCGCTAACAGTACCTAACAAGCCAAGTAGTGGAGCTACTGCAGCTGTAACGGCAATAGCGCCAATAAAGTTATCGAGTTTATGCTTATCGTGAATTAACTGGTTAAATAATTGATCGTCTCGTATTTGGCCTTTTTCGCTTTGCAGCGTTAAGTTAAATAACTGCTGCTGCATACCTGCAAATTCACTGCTATTTTCAGCTTTAAAAAATTGCTGTAATTGCATTTGAGAGTGCATTTTAATTTTACTTAAACGCAGTAATTGCGCGGCTTTTAATAGCGCAATAGTTAGTGCAAAGCAGGCAAATAAAATAATAGGGATGGCCCATAAGCCGCCTTTTTCTAAGTGTTCAAGCGGACTTTCTTGTTGAGCTTGGCTCGTTACTAAGTGCGTTAAACTAGGATCAAAAGTAAGTAATGTCGAGCCTGCACCATTTTGATTTAAAGTATTATCGAGTGGGTTATCGTTACTTGTTGATTGCACTAACGCTACTTTTAATGCATTAGATTCATCATCCAAATTTAATAAGCCCATAAGTTTAGGTGTTTGCGTACTAAACCATGCAACAGGGCCTACTTGAAGAGTACTAGCTTGGCTTAATTCGCCATTACTGAGCACAATGGATTGCTTATTAAAGTGTGGGTAAAGTGCCTGTTCTTGATTATTAATTTGCGATATAACGCGGTTTAATAACTCGTTTTGATTATTAATCGACTCGTTACTGCTAGCACTATTGCTGGTATTTTGGCGCACAAAACGGCTAAGTAAGTTTAATTGGTATTGCTGCTGCTGTTGCCAATTGTCTAATCGGGTTTGTAACTGATCGAGGCTTAACGTATTTTCGTCAGCTAGACGGCGATTAACGGCTGCTTGCGCGCGCAATTTACTGAGCGATTGCTGCTTGGTATAAATTTTCTTTGCAAGGGTAGCTTGCTCTTTTGAAATACTATTTTGAGTTTTATTTAGAGTACGTTGCGCTGTTTTAATATCACTTAAAATACTTTGTTTAGCATCATCACTGCTAGCTGCAAAAGAAATATTTGCACTAAAAAGTAACACTGTGGCGCTAAATGCTGCAATTATGCTGTTAGTAGCCATTATTTAGCCCCTTGCTGGTTTTTATTTACATAACTTAATATTGGGAGTGTTACCCAATCAGCAGCGCGCTTTTTTTGCTGTACAGCAATACCCAGTGCAACTTGCTCAGCATTAATGCTTGGGTCAAATTCCCACTGCCAACCTAAGTCACTTGGAAAACCAATACCTACGTAACTTAAGTCTTCGCTTACAAACCATGCTTGAGCTGCACCTAAATAAAGCTGCTTAACCCACACTTCTTGCCCGTCAGGATGCTTAATAGCCATTTCGTGAATAGAAATACGTTGTTGAAAATCATTAAGTAGGATCAGCATTTTTAGCGCTGTTTGTAATTTGTCAGTTGTACTGAGTTGTGAGTCGCTTAAATCACCGGCGTTTTTCCAACTACTTAAAAGTGGCGGGGGTAATTGCACTTGTAATGAAAGTAATTGCCCAGAAATACGTGCTAGTTGATCATTTAATTGCTGTTGATCATTTTCAAGTTCTGATTGCTGAGTAACAAGCTGTTCGCGTTTTTGGGCAAGCTCACTGGTGCTTTTTTTTCTTCGCTGATTAAGCTCGCTAAGTTGCTGCTGCTCAGCATTTAGAAGCGTTAAGGTTTGCTCCATACTGCTTTTTTGTTCAAGCCAATGAGTATTTAATTCTGTGTTTTGATTTTCTATTTGTAGCCATTTATTAACGAGTTGTTCTAGCTCACTAACAGTGTCGGCTTTTACTGCCATGGTGCTACAAAGCGCGATAACTACGCTAATTGGTTTAATTAAGCTTCGCATTACTTAACAACAATCCTGAAAGTTACGACAAGTAATTACAAGGACGTAATTACTGTTAATTTTTGAGTGTGTATACAATATAGGAATTTACATAGCAATGCAATTGATAACAGTTATCGTTTACATTGCGTTGTTTGAATGGTAGGATTTCGCCGAAATTAAATATGTACCTTAAATTAACAATAGTTAAGTGCTTAATAAAAACTACGGAGTAACCATGAGTAAGCCATCGAATAAAGGAAATGCGTACGTGAAGCCAATTGCAGCGGTTGTTACAGCTACGCTTTCAACTTGGGCAAGTGCACAGGATGTTCAAGAACTATCGGTAACCAAAGCAGAAACTAAAACTGAGTCTAGCTATGTTGTAGAAAAATCAACGTCGCATAAATACACTCAACCGCTACTCGATACAGCTAAAACTGTAACGGTAATTAACCAAGCGGTAATGAAAGATAGAAACGTAGATAGCCTACGTGATGCTTTACGTAATGTTTCAGGTATTTCTTTAGCTGCAGGTGAGGGTGGCTCACCTACTGGCGATAGCATGTCGATTCGTGGTTTTAGTGCAACAAATGATATTTTTGTAGATGGTATTCGTGATGTTGCAGGTTACACACGTGATATTTACAACATTGAAGCCGTTGAAGTTGCAAAAGGCCCAGGTTCAGCAGTTTCTGGTCGTGGCGCAACAGGTGGTAGTGTTAATTTAGAAAGTAAAAAGGCGAAGTTGGACAATTTTAACGACGTTTCGCTACGTTTAGGTACAGAAAACGATTACCGTGGTCGTTTTGATACTAACATTCAAGTAAACGATACAAGCGCGCTACGTATAAACCTTCTTACTGATAAAGGTGATGTTGCAGGTCGCGACCATGTTGAAAATGAAACAAATGCTGTTGCGTTTGCATTTGCAACAGGACTTGGTACAAACAGCCGTTTTGATTTAAACCTAGAGTATCAACGCCAAGATAATTTACCAGATTACGGCATTCCTTGGGTTTACAGTGATACGCCTGTAGCTGAACTTGCAGATAGTGCGCGCTCACCTTCTCCTGTCGATTTTGATAACTTTTACGGTAATATTTACCGTGATTACGAAGATATTGAAGCCTACTCAACAACAGCTCGTTATGAGTATGATTTTTCTCAAAATACTACATTACGTGTGCAAGGTCGTTTAGGTAAAGTTAAGCGTGAATCAGTAACAACTGCACCGCGTTATTTCTCGGTTACAACCGACACTGATATTACCTTTGCAGATGAAAAAACACGTGATACAGAAAATTCACTTGCTGCACTTCAAGTTGATTTAATTGGTAACTATGAGTTTGCTGGCTTTACTCATGATGTTGTAGTGGGTGTTGAACTTGCAAACGAAACGTTTACACGTCACGCATTAGTCGCTACAACTCCAGACAACCTAATTGAAGATGAAATACGTAACGACTTATACAACCCTGACGCAACAATTGCATTTACGGGTGTGTACGGCCGTGACGGTACAAGCATTGAAGCTAAAGCTAAAAACCAAGCTATTTATGCATTTGATACAGTAACGCTTAACAAGCAATGGGAAGTTACGGGCGGAATTCGCTTTGATAGCTTCACTACGGATTACCATAACGATTATGCTAACCCAAGTGCTTTAATTTCTACAAGTGACGACTTATTTAGCTGGAATGCAGCAGTAGTTTATAAACCTACAGAAAATGGCAGTGTATATTTAGGCGCAGGTAATTCATTTAACCCATCGGCTGAAGGGCTAACGGTATCTACGCGTTCAAATGCAGCTGATTTAGACGCAGAAGAAAGCCGCAGTTATGAATTAGGAACTAAATGGAGCCTAATGGATGGTCGCCTGCAAACTAATGCTGCACTTTTCCGTACTGAAAAAACCAATGCCCGTACTGATGACCCATTTGCAGATAGCTCAAGTGATGAAATACTCGGTGGTGAACAGCGCGTACAAGGTTTAGAGCTTTCAGCAACAGGCTTAATTACTAAAGAGTGGACTGTAATTGCTTCATACACTTACCAAGATAGCGAAGTAACTAAAGCATTAGGCGACGACGCAACTCAAATTGGTAACGAGCTTGCACGTACACCTAAAAATAGCGCAAGTGTTTGGACTACATACGATATGTCGGATAAGTTATCGTTTGGTTTAGGTGCGCAATATGTAGGTGAGCGTTACAACGGCACTACGTCAACACGTTCTCGTGCGCCAGGTTATACTATTTTTGACCTGATGGTTGCATATGACATATCAAAAGATTTGAGCCTGCAGTTTAATGGTGAAAACTTAGGTGATAAAGATTACGTTGATCAGTTAGGTGGTGGACACTTTGTACCGGGTGATGGTCGTAAGTTTAGCTTAACAGCGAGCTACTCTTTCTAAGAGTAAAATAAGTATGGCATAAAAGGGCAGAGTTAACTCTGCCCTTAATTATTTGATGAAAATGTGAGAGGGCGCACATGCTAGTTAAAATTCCAGAGCTATTAACGAAAGAAGAAGTGGCTTATTGTCATGAGGTTTTGCTTAAAGCCCAGTGGGCCGATGGCAGTATTACCGCAGGGCATCAATCAACCAAAGCAAAAAATAACTTACAGCTACCTGAAAATAGCCCTGAATGCCAAGAGCTTGGCGACATTATAATGGCAGCACTTGCGCGCAGTAACTTGTTTATGTCGGCGGCGCTTCCTGTAAAAATTTTCCCTCCGCTATTTAACTGTTACCAAGGTGGGCAATCGTTTGGTGTGCATGTAGATAATGCGATTAGACAAGTGCCGGGTACGCCAGTAAAAATTCGTACAGATGTATCAATGACGTTATTTATTAATGACCCCGAAGACTACGAGGGCGGTGAACTTGTTATTGAAGACACTTATGGCTCGCATAGCGTAAAGCTGCCAGCAGGCAGTATGGTGTTGTACCCTTCAACGAGTTTACATCGTGTAATGCCTGTAACGAGTGGGCGTAGATTAGCCTCATTTTTTTGGTTACAGAGCATGGTAAACAGCGACGAAAAACGTGGTTTACTCTTTGATTTAGATATGTCGATTCAAAGTTTGCGCAGCAAAGTAGAAGATAGCCCAGAGATTATTCAGTTGACGGGGGTTTATCATAACTTGCTAAGACAGTGGGCGCAGACATAAAAAATATTTTTTGTTAGATATTAGATATGAGTAATTAAATATAAGTAATTAAAAGCTGCGCTTTTCGCGTGAGCAAGCTTCACGCCTACAGTCAAAATTTAACGCTGTGGTTAAATTACTTGTAGACAGCCAGCTTGCTAGCGTGACGAGCGAAGCTCGTAATTTATATGCTTTGGTCTCTTCTCATTTACTCCTCTTTTAGTTCTCTTTGTAAATAAGGTTTTAAGTGATTTATTCACAAAGAGGTTAAGAGGGCGCTGCGCTTGAGAGAGCCAAAAGTAGGTAACAATCAGTTTGAATATTAAAAGCTGCGCTTTTCGCGTGAGCAAGCTCTACTCCTACGACGCAGCCACAAATTGAATTCGGTGTTTAAGATACTCGGTATGCGCGGCTCGATACCGCGCACTTATTTTAAGAGCGAAGCTTGTTTTAATTAACCTTTATAACCATTTGGGTTATTTGACTGCCAACGCCACGTATCTTGCATCATTTCATCTATACCGCGTACTGCTTCCCAGCCAAGTTCATTAAGTGCTTTTTCTGGTGCGGCATAACACGCTGCAATATCACCAGGGCGGCGAGGTGAAACCTGATAGGGCACAGCCTGATCGCTTGCTTTAATAAATGCATTAACCATTTGTAGTACAGAATACCCGTTACCAGTACCTAGGTTATAAACTAATGCACCTGTGCTGCTGGCAATTTTATTAAGCGCTTTTAAATGGCCAATAGCTAAATCTACAACGTGGATGTAGTCGCGCACGCCTGTGCCATCAACTGTGTCGTAGTCATCACCAAATACAGCGAGTTGCTTTAATTTACCTACCGCTACTTGTGCGATAAACGGTAAAAGGTTATTTGGGATACCATTAGGATCTTCACCAATTAAGCCCGACTCATGTGCACCCACTGGGTTAAAGTAACGCAAAATAGCAAACGCAAAGCGCTCATCTGATTTAGCGATATCTTGCAGCATCATCTCAACCATTAACTTAGATGTGCCGTAAGGGTTAGTAGTACCACCTACAGGGAAGTCTTCTTTAATTGGTAAGCTTGCAGGGTCGCCGTATACCGTGGCTGACGAGCTAAACACTAACTTAAATACGCCTGCGTCGCGCATTGCATCAACAAGCGTAAGCGTACCTTGTACATTGTTTTGATAGTACTCAACAGGCTTTGCAACCGACTCGCCCACTGATTTTAAACCTGCAAAATGTATAACACTATCAACTGTGTGTTTTGCAAATACAGAGTCTAAAAAGGGTTTATCGAGAATATCGCCTTGGTAAAAAGTGGCTTCTTTGCCTGTAATATTCTTTACGCGCGCAAGTGATTCTTGTGATGAGTTACTTAAATTATCAATAACAACAACATCGTTACCTTGCTGTAAAAGTTCTAAAACAGTGTGCGAGCCAATATAGCCAGCGCCACCGGTTACTAAAATAGTCATGAAAGCTCCGTGGGTACCTTTTATCAATTGAGTTAATTTCACCATAAATAGAGGTGATTTACATGCTTTATCTGTGACTTTTATTATTTACAGTAAATCATGATATTTATATGAATTAATATTAATAACGTTGATTACATTTTGCTCGCTATAAGTAACACTTTATACGTAAGATTAAGTTATAGTTAATAAACAAGTGCTAAACTGGGTCTAGTAATAGCTAATGCTAGGTTTATTCCAATCTACACCTTTGTGATTGGTCTACCTCTTTGGAGAAAGATATGAATTTAGTTAAAAAAATAGCAGCAACAATGTGTATCGCATTGCCTGCACTTGCCCATGCTGGCGAGTCTGTTGTTAAATGGCATGACTTTAATGATTATCGTGATGTGCGAGCGTCAAATCAAACTAAGAGCTCATATCACAAAAGTGTGGCAGCAAGTTTCGAAAAGCATATGGCTAAACTGGCCGAACAATTGCCAAAAGATTATAAATTAAACGTAGAGTTTACTGATTTAGATTTAGCGGGTGATGTGCGTTATGGCGGTATGGATGAAATTCGTGTAGTGAAACCAATTTATTTTCCACGCATTAAGCTAGATTACTCGTTAACCGATAACGACGGTACAGTGCTAAGTAAAGATACTGATGTGGAGCTTAAAGATATGGGCTTTATGGATAAAATTAAAATGGGCCGCGACGAATCATTCTATTATGAAAAACGTTTACTAACAGAGTGGTTTGGTGAGCAAATATTACCAAGTTTAGATTAACTTAAAATAGTAATGCCGCTAAATAGCGGCATTTTTTTAAGCTGATTATATTACTTAAAAGTAGCTAACAGCGTGAGTATTTGCTGTAACTTAATAACGGTTGTTTTAAGCTTTTCTTCATCAAAACCATCGTTAGATAAGCTTTCTACGTCAGCGGCTACATCAAGAACATAAGGCTTAAAGCGTTTTGCTTCAAAATTAAAGCCTGAATCGGCAGTAAATAAGGCTTTAAATTTGCCATGGCCTTGTTGTTGTAATTCGTCTAATTTTTTATCGGCATCAAGTGCCTGACGATAAACAATTTTTAAGTTAGTGTTGAGTTGTTCAATAATAGAATCCATGGTTTTCCTAAAGCTTTGTGCTGCATGGCCGACATAATACGTGGATTACATTTAAAAGTCAGGTTGATTAAGGCTTATAATTATGAATATATCAGGTGGAAATTTACCAGCTATGTCTGGTTCAGGCCAAGGCAGCGAGCTTTACACTGCTGCTTTGTCTAAAAAACAGCAATTAGCTGATGGCGCTGCAGCGCTTGCACTTATTGAAGGTGCAGCGCAATCGTCAAGTGCGCAAACGCCGGCTAAATCGGCGACTGCATCACTGGGTAACAACGTAAATATATATGTTTAAATGCTGTTTTAAATTAGCTTAAGGTCGATAGGTGTTTTACTTTTTTGACCACCGATTTCTCTTACTAATTTAGGCACTAAAAATCCAGGCAGAGCTTTTAATAGCTCTGCCATTATTTCAATTGCTTGCGCTTCATTAATATCAAAGTGGCTGGCCCCTTCAACTTTATCTAGCAAATACAAATAATACGGTAATACGTCTGCGTCAAATAACGCTTCGCTTAAATTTATTTGTGCATCGAGCGTATCATTCACATCTTTTAAAATTACAGCTTGGTTTAGAAGCGTTACGTTTGCTTGTTTAAGCTTTTGCATAGCGGCTTTAAAATCAGCGTCTATTTCGTTTGCGTGGTTTATGTGATTAATAAAAATAATTTTTAATGGCGATTTTGCTAATCGTTCACATAACTCATCGGTCACTCGCGCAGGTATAACTACTGGCAAACGGCTATGAATTCGCATTCGTTTAATTTGTGGTAATTGCTCAAGTTCATCTAAAAACCAGCTTATTGCATCGTCTTTGGCCATGAGTGGATCGCCTCCACTTAAAATCACTTCGTTTATATCAGTATCTGATTTTATATAGCTCAGTGTTTCTTGCAGGCTTTTTTTATTAAGCTGGTTTTCTTGATACGGAAAATGCCTTCTAAAGCAGTAACGACAATTTACAGCACAGCCGGTTTTAAACATCACCAAAACACGCGATTTGTACTTATGTAAAAGGCCTGGTTGTTCGTTATCTTGCTCAAGTAGGGGATCTTTATTAAAACCCGACTTAGTCAAAAATTCTTGATGGCGTGGCATAACTTGTAGCAAAAGAGGATCGTTTGGATCGCCTTTGCGTATTTTTTTTATAAAAGGGACAGGCACGCGTACCGGAAATAAACTACGGGCTTTTAGGTCGTTTTCATGGACTTGGCTCGATAAACCGACCATTTCAAGCAAGGTTTTTGGGCAGGTAACTACATTTGCTAATTCTTTTTGCCAGTTTTTATGCAAATTTGCTTCATTTCTTTGTATCATTGGCATGTAGATTACTCGAAAAAATATAAATAGAGGAAACGATGGCGAATTATAGCACCAACGAGTTCAAGGGCGGCCTAAAAATTATGATGGACGGCGAGCCTTGCAGTATCTTAGAAAATGAAATGGTAAAACCTGGTAAAGGCCAGGCGTTTAACCGTGTTCGTATCCGTAAACTTATCTCTGGTAAGGTGCTTGAAAAAACCTTTAAATCGGGTGAATCAGTTGAAGGTGCTGATGTAATGGATACTGATTTAGCGTATCTATACACAGACGGCGAATTTTGGCATTTCATGAACAACGAAACATTTGAGCAAATTGCTGCTGACGAAAAAGCACTAGGCGATGCAGTTAAATGGTTAGTTGAAAATGACTTATGTACAATTACATTATGGAACGGCAGCCCAATTGCTGTTACTCCACCTAACTTTGTTGAGCTTGAGATCACTGAAACAGATCCTGGCCTTAAAGGCGATACAGCGGGTACTGGTGGTAAACCAGCAACGCTTAGCACAGGTGCTGTAGTACGAGTTCCATTATTCGTACAAATTGGCGAAGTAATTAAAGTAGACACTCGTAACGGTGAATACGTAAGCCGTGTTAAGTAAGCTTTAACATTGTTTATAAAATCCCAGCTTACGCTGGGATTTTTTTTGGAGAAAATATGTCAGCAGATCTTTGGGCCCCAAGCGCAAGCATTGAAACACTAAAACAACGCGCAGCGATATTACGTCGCATTCGTGAATTTTTTTATGCACGTGATGTTTTAGAAGTAGAAACGCCAAGCTTAAGTGCTGCCAGTGTAACCGATGTGCACTTAGCTAGTTTTAATACCACATTTGTAGGTCCAGGGCATGCTGGTGGGCTTCCTTTATTTTTACAAACATCTCCAGAGTTTGCCATGAAACGCTTGTTAGCAGCAGGCTCAGGCGCTATTTTTCAGCTTTGTAAAGCATTTAGAAATGAAGAAGCGGGTAGCCATCACAATCCTGAATTTACTATGCTGGAATGGTATCGCCCAGGCTTTGATGAATTTGCACTTATGGATGAAATGGATGAGCTTATGCAGCTTGTTTTAGGTGTCGATCCTGCAACTAGACTTACCTATCAGCAAGCGTTTGAACAAGCACTCGGACTTGACCCGCTAACCGCAAATATAGAGCAATTAAAGCAACTAGCGTGTAAGCAGGGGTTTGCTGATATAGCCCAAAATGAAACGCATAAAGATACCTTACTGCAATTATTGTTTTGTATGAAAGTGGAGCCAACAATAGGACAAGAAAAACCGTGTTTTGTTTATCATTTTCCAGCGTCTCAAGCGGCACTTGCACAAATTTGTGAACACGATACACGCGTAGCAGGGCGCTTTGAGCTTTATTACAAAAATATGGAATTGGCTAACGGCTTTAACGAACTCACAAATGCCAGTGAGCAAGCTAAACGTTTTAATGAAGATAACGCATACCGCGCTGAAAACGGTTTAAAGCAAGTGCCAATGGATACGCGTTTAATTAAAGCGCTGGAGCATGGATTACCACAGTGCGCAGGGGTGGCTTTGGGGATTGATAGGTTGGTAATGCTCGCAACAAATAAAGAAAAAATTAAAGACGTAATAGCGTTTGATGTTCAAAGAGCGTGATGCTTGGCTTGTAGGCGTAGGTGGAATATTTGTAGGTGCGAATTTATTTCGCGCTCATGTAATTTAACTTTACAAAAAGCGAGGTATAAAACCTCACCTACAATAAACATCAACCCCAACAACATACGCCAAACCTGTAGGTGCAAATTTATTGCGCGCTCGTGTAATTTAACTTTATAAATAAGCGAGGTATAAAACCTCACCTACAAATAAACATCAACCCCAACAACATACGCCAAACCTGTAGGTGCGAATTTATTGCGCGCTCATGTAAATTAACTTTATAAATAAGCGAGGTATAAAACCTCACCTACAATAAACATCAACCCCAACAACCTACGGCAAACTTGTAGGTGCGAATTTATTTCGCGCTCATGTAATTTAACTTTATAAAAAGCGAGGTATAAAACCTCACCTACAAATAAAAACACCGCGTTTAATTTAAACGCGGTGTTTTTATTTGCTTGCTGTAGCTTTCATTTGAAAGTCAACGGCTGTGCTTTACAGATTAAGTGTAAACGTAACACCTGCAACACGAGGCTCACCTAATTGTGTGTAGGTATGCGTTGTGTAACCATCTTGTGGATCGTTACCAAACTCAAAACCACGAGTAGGGACTGTTTCGTCAAACACGTTACGAGCCCATGCGCGAACTGCCCACATGTCTGCTTCGTAACCAAAGCTTAAGTTAACTAAGTTGCTGCTTGGTGCCTGTGAGTTATGACTATCTGAGAAGTAGTAGTCGTCCTTACCTTCAACACCAATCATACCGTAAAGCTCACTTGTAAAGTTATAGCGAGCAGTAAACGCATACTGGTATTTAGGTGACTGTGCTTGCTCACGACCGTCTTGGTTTAAAGGGGCTTGATAGATATTAGATCTAGCAACAAAATCGTCTATTTCAGTATTTAAGTAACCAGCACTACCTGTTAAAAACAGGTTATCGGTTAGTTGGTAACTTCCTTCAACTTCTAGTCCGTAATTGCTGCCAGAACTTGCGTTATCAACATAGCTGGTAAATTGTTGATCTTCTATTAACCATCCTTTTAACTGCATGTTGTCACGATGCATGTAAAATGTGGCTAAGCGAAGTGTAAATTTGTCATCAAGCGATGAACCTTTAACACCAAATTCGCCACTCCATAAATATTCAGGGTCGAAGCTGGTGTGCTGCTGGAGAAAATCAGCGCTTAGGTTTAAGCCTTCATCTTTTGCTTTAGCCAGTGCTTCTGAATTAATACCGCCAGCTTTGTAGCCACGCGTAATGCTGGTGTAGATCATCGTACGATCAATTACCTGATACTCTAGCGCAATTTTACCGCCAACCATTACATCGTCAGTATCTTCTATAAAGCCATTGCTATCGGTGTAGTCACCTTGGTATTGCTCTACACGTAAACCAGTAATTAATGTAGTTTTTGGACCAATTGATGTCTCTACTTGGCCATAAATCGCAGTATTACTTACTTCATATCGAGAATTAAAGGTTTGGTATTCAGAAAATTTTCTACGTTGACGGTCAAGGTCTACATCACGCACTTGGTAATATGCCCCCAAGACCCAATTTTTTAATTTTCCACTGAGCTGTAATTCAGCTGCTCTATCATCACGATCGCGATAGTAAGCGTCTTCATAGCTGTATCCATCAGGATGTAAGCCAGCAGCGCATAACTGTGGTTCACTTGTATCGTTACATACCCAGTCTTCATCAAAGCTGTAAAGTAATTCGGTATCAATAGCCGATAGGTTTAGATTTACATCAAATAAATCAAAACCCGTGTAAGTATTATTAACACCGATTGCGTAGCTTTCTTGATTATCTTGCCCTGGCTCATCGGCAACACTATTGCGGCTGTTATCAAGCGTAAATGCATCGTAACCGTTGTTTATATCAATATAGTGAAGGTTTAACTCAGTATTTAAATGCTTTGTAAGCTGACTGTTTATTTTAAAGCGGGCTACTTGTTCGTCTTGATTTTGTGTTTCGTCATTTAAATACAAGTTATCTACGTAACCGTCTGACTTTCTGCGAAAGTAGCTAATGCGTGCGCTAGTGTCATCTGTTAAGCCTGTGCTTGCTGCAATGCCTGCTTCACGTGTGTTGTATGTGCCAGCACCTACTTGTAATTTTAAACTTGGATCGCTCGTGGCTTTAGCTGAACCCATTTGGATCATACCGGCCATACCGTCTGCGCCAAAGCGTGTACCTTGTGGGCCACGATAAATTTCTACTTGGTCTATATCAAATAATAATGAGCTGCCACCAAGTCCAGAATAGTTAATGCCATCAATTACTAAGCCTACAGATGGATTAATAGGGTCTACAAATTGTGAGCGAAGTCCCACGCCACGAATTTGGATGTAACGACCACGCGACGCACCAGATGCAAAATTTACATTGGCGGCACTGCCTAACATTTCGTCTAAGTAACTTGCACCACGTTGATTAATTTCATCTTCGCTGAATAAGCTCGCACTCGCGCTTAAAGTTTGAATGCTTTCGCGCTGAAAATCGCCGGTTACAACAATTCTTTCTAGGTCGCTATCATCAGCGTTAGCTGCAATTGGTGCACCAAGCAGCGGTAAAAGTGCGGCAGTAATTAAAGACAAACGTAAGTTCATTGGGTTACTTAACTCCATTTTAGGGACTCGTATGGTAGCAATTATTTAAACACATGTGCTATAAACGCGGCAATTATACGTTAAATAATCAGGATTACTAATATGACCTTTAAAGTTGACTTCAAAGTACGTGATTACGAATGTGACTTACAAGGTATCGTAAATAACAGTGTTTATTTTAATTATTTAGAGCATGCTCGCCATGAATTTTTGTCCGCACACGGTATTGATTTTGCTCAATTAGCGAAAGATAAAATTAACCTAGTCGTGATGCGCAGCGAAATGGACTATAAACATTCACTATTACCTGGGGATGAATTTTATGTGGCTGTAGAGCCGCAGCGTATTAGTCGTTTAAAATTTGCGTTTAAGCAAACTGTTGTACGCAAAAGCGATGAAAAAGTAATGCTCAATGCACTGGTTATAGGAACGTCCGTTAATGAAAAAGGTAGGCCGTTTTTACCAGAGCAAATAGATAACGTATTCAAAACTACAACTTAGTGCTTAATTGTATAACTTTTAAACTATCATAGAACAAAAATTTACATTTAAAACATGCATTTTTAACGGATAAAGGGCATAAATATTGTTACAATTATATTAATTAGACAATTAGTTAGTAGTAGCATGAAATTAGCAGCAATACCGATGCTTATAGTCGGTTTATGTGTTGGTTGCGCATCAACAGGGACGGTTACCAGTGAGCAGCTTAAATACACCCAATGGCAATTATCACGTGTTGATGGTTTAGCAATTCCACCTTCGTTTAATGCATCAATGAGCTTTATTGAAGCACTGCAAGTAAACGGTTTTGCTGGCTGTAACAAATTTTTTGGTGAGGGCTCGCTTGAAGAAAGTAACCTTACCGTAAGTAAATTAGGAATGACGCGCAAGTCGTGCGGCGAAGACCTTGATGAGTTTGAGCAGCAGCTATTGCAAGCCTTAAAGCAAGGTGCCGAGCTTAAAATGCAAGACCAGCAATTAGTCATGCAAGGCGAGCAAACATTTGTGTTTATCCCTAAATAATTTTAAGTTTTTGAAAAACAGCCCCTTGCGGGCAGTTTTTAACTGACGTACACTCAGTGCAGATTTGTTGGGTAATACCTTCAAATCAACGAACAGAATTTATATATCAATACTTGTCGGAGTGCCAAAGCTAAGTAATTAGTTTTTGGCTGAGATCGCGAAAGCGGGATCCGTGAACCTGATCAGGTTAATACCTGCGTAGGGAACAAGCTGCCTAAAATGGGACGCTTGTGCGTCTTTTTTTATGCGCACAATAAAGTGATTTTGTTTATTTTAGGCTGCAAAGTAGCATGTACGCTACTTTACGATCTTTCTCTATTCCTCGGAATATCTGACAAGACAACCCTTAAGCAATGAGGCAAGTCATGTCAAATACTACAAATAAAGCGTCACGCCGAGAAACTCGTGCTGCCGCGTCTGAATATATTTATAACTTAACGGGTCAACCGTTTCCAAATTCTCATAAAGTATACGTTGAAGGTACTCAACCTGGTGTGCGTGTTGGTATGCGTGAAATTACGTTAAGTGATACGTTTATTGGTGGCACAGATGAAAACCCTGTTTATGAGTCAAACGATCCGTTACGTGTTTACGATACGTCGGGCCCGTATACCGATCCTAATTTTGAACTAGACGTGCGCAAAGGCTTACCAAAATTTCGTGAACAATGGATTGAAAGCCGTAGTGACACCGAGGTTTTAGAATCAGTAACGTCGCAATTTTCGCAGCAACGTATGGCGGATGAAGGGCTGGATCATATTCGCTTTGATCACCTTCCAAAAATTCGCCGTGGTATCGCGGGCAAAAACGTAACGCAAATGCACTACGCACGCCAAGGGATTATTACTCCTGAAATGGAATACGTAGCCGTTCGCGAAAATATGGGACGTGCAGAAATTCGTAAAGAATTACTAGCCGCTCAGCATAAAGGCGAGTCGTTTGGTGCGAGTATTCCTGAATTTATTACCCCAGAGTTTGTACGCGACGAAATAGCCCGTGGTCGCGCTATTTTACCAAATAATATAAACCACCCAGAAACAGAACCTATGATTGTAGGGCGTAACTTTTTAGTTAAAGTTAACGCGAACATTGGTAATTCATCGGTAAGCTCATCTATTGAAGAAGAAGTAGAAAAAATGGTGTGGTCTACCCGCTGGGGTGCAGACACCGTGATGGACTTATCAACGGGACGCTACATTCACGAAACGCGCGAATGGGTTGTACGTAACTCGCCTGTCCCTATTGGCACAGTACCGATTTATCAAGCGCTTGAAAAAGTAAACGGTGTGGCTGAGGATTTAACGTGGGAAATTTTCCGCGATACGCTTATAGAGCAAGCCGAGCAGGGCGTTGATTACTTTACTATTCACGCGGGTGTATTACTTCGTTACGTACCAATGACGGCTAAACGCGTGACCGGTATTGTATCGCGCGGTGGCTCAATTATGGCTAAGTGGTGTTTGGCGCATCATAAAGAAAATTTTTTATACACGCACTTTGAAGACATTTGCGAAATTTTAAAACAATACGATGTGTGTTTTTCATTGGGTGATGGACTTCGCCCAGGCTCTATTGCTGATGCTAACGATGAGGCGCAGTTTAGTGAGCTACGCACATTAGGTGAACTGACTAAAATTGCGTGGAAGCACGATGTACAGGTATTTATTGAAGGCCCTGGTCATGTACCAATGCACATGATTAAAGCCAATATGGATGAGCAATTAAAGCATTGCGACGAAGCGCCATTTTATACATTAGGCCCGCTAACGACTGATATTGCACCAGGGTATGACCATATTACCTCAGGTATTGGGGCGGCTCAAATAGCATGGTACGGCTGTGCAATGCTGTGTTATGTAACACCTAAAGAGCATTTAGGTCTGCCAAATAAAGAAGATGTTAAAGAAGGCTTAATTACCTACAAAATTGCAGCGCATGCCGCTGATTTAGCAAAAGGGCACCCAGGCGCGCAAGAGCGCGATAACGCCTTATCAAAAGCACGCTTTGAGTTTAGATGGCATGACCAATTTAATATTGGTTTAGACCCTGACCGTGCTCGTGAATATCACGATGAAACCTTGCCGCAAGAATCAGGCAAAGTAGCTCACTTTTGCTCTATGTGTGGTCCTAAATTTTGCTCTATGAAAATTAGCCAAGAAGTACGCGATTACGCTAAAGATTTAGAAACACGCGGTATTGATCCAAATGATGCTGGCGAGGCTATTGAAATCAAAATGGTTGATGTAGAAGCCGAAATGAAAGCTAAATCAGCTGAGTTTAAGCAAACAGGCTCAGAGATTTACCACAAAGCGGTATAGCTAAAAGTTAGATGCAGACGTAGGTGAGGTTTTATACCTCGCTTCTTTAAAAGTTGAAGAAGTGCGAGTGAATTCGCACCTACTAATAACTGCTTTGGAGGTTTTATGTTTTATAACATTGCTGTGGTGGGTTTTGGTTTAGCTGGGCGCTTAGCTGCCCTTGAGCTAAGTAAGTTGCATCATGTAACGGTGTTTGAAGCTGACGATGAGCAAACCCCAAATAGCGCCGGTAAAGTGGCTGCAGCTATGCTGGCACCGCTGGCTGAGTCGGTATTATGCGAGGCTGACTTAGCATTAATGGGCCTTGATTCAATGAAGCGCTGGCCGGGTATTATTGCTGAACTTGAAAGTGAAGTTTTTTTTCAGCAGCAAGGCACTTTGGTCATTGCGCACCAACAGGACAAAGGCGATTTACAAAGCTTTGCACAGCGTATAAAACCGCTAGCTGATCACACTGCCGAACATATAAATGCTCAACAAATTACAAAGCTTGAACCTGAACTTGCAGGGCGCTTTAATCAAGGCTTATTTTTACCCTGCGAGGGGCAAATAGATAACCAAGCATTTTATAAAGCCAGCTTTGCACAGCTCAACAAACGCAAAGTAAAGTTTGTATTTAATCAGCGCGTAACCATTAGCGACAACCAAATAAATAATCGACCATTCGATTACATTATTGATTGCCGTGGGCTTGGTGCTAAAAATACTCAAGTTGATAAACCGCTTAGAGGTGTGCGCGGCGAAGTAGCAAGGTTATACGCACCAGAGGTAAGTTTAATCAGGCCCGTGCGTTTAATGCACCCGCGTTATCCAATTTATATAGCGCCTAAACCCAATAATGAATATGTAATTGGTGCGACCGAAATCGAATCGCAAGACAGCGGCGCGGCAACAGTGCGCTCAACCCTTGAATTACTTTCAGCCGCTTATACCGTACATAGCGGGTTTGCCGAAGCACGACTACTTAATATTCAAACCGGATTACGCCCCGCATTTAGCGATAACCGCCCAGAAGTATCACAAGTTGGTAATGTAATTAGCATTAACGGCTTATATCGACATGGTTATATGTTGGCGCCGGCATTAGTGGCGCAAGCAGTTTCACGAATAGAGTGAGAATAAAATGAACATTACAATTAATGGCGAGCTACTTAATGTTAATAGCAAAGCGCTCGTTGAGGTACTTCAAAGTTTTGGTGCAGCCGCGCCTTTTGCTGTTGCTGTTAATAGCGAATTTATTCCACAAAGTCAGCACAGTAACTATGTACTTAATGAAGGCGACAGTGTTGAGTTGCTATCGCCCATTCAAGGCGGATAAAGCTCATGCAAACTAAAGGCTGTTTAACTATTTATGGAGAGCAAATAAAGAGTCGTTTATTGATAGGCTCTGCGCTTTATCCGTCGCCCGATATTATGACCCAATCGATAGTTGCCTCTGGGGCTGAAATAGTAACTGTGTCGCTAAGACGCCAACAAAGTGCAGCAGCGGGTGATGACTTTTGGCAGTTAATAAAAAATACAGGTTTAAAAATACTGCCTAATACCGCAGGATGCCACAGTGTTAAAGAAGCGATAACGCTTGCAAAAATGTGCCGAGAGGTATTTGCCACCGATTGGATAAAGCTAGAGCTGATTGGCGATGATTACAATTTACAGCCGGATCCTTTTGCGCTACTTGAAGCGACAAAAATATTGATTAATGATGGCTTTAAGGTACTGCCTTATTGCACCGATGACTTAGTACTTTGCCAGCGTTTAAATGAGCTAGGGTGTGAGGTTCTTATGCCGTGGGGAGCACCAATAGGTACAGGCAAAGGCTTGTTAAATAGCTATAATTTAAAAACTATTCGAGAGCGCTTACCCGATACCACATTAATAGTCGATGCAGGTTTAGGTTTGCCATCGCATGCCTGCCAAGCACTCGAAATGGGGTATGATGCGGTATTATTAAATTCAGCCATTGCAGGGGCGGGTTGCCCAATTACTATGAGCCGCGCATTTAAAGCCGCAGTTGAAGCGGGGCGCTTTGCATACAAAGCAAAAGCGATGCCGGAAAAAGACGTAGCAGCCCCATCAACCCCTACAATGGGGATGCCATTTTGGCATCAGCAGTGAAGGAAAAAATATGAATAACGTAGTATGGACAATTGCCGGCTCTGACTCTGGCGGCGGTGCAGGCATTCAAGCTGATATAAAAGCAATGCAAAGTTTTGGTGTGCATGGCTGCACGGCAATTACAGCGCTTACTGCGCAAAATAGTTTAGGTGTGGAGGCTATTAATGCAGTGTCTACCGATATTATTGAATCGCAGTTACTAGCGCTTGAAAAAGACATGAAAGCCAAAGTGATTAAAATTGGTATGTTAGCCAACGTGCAGCAAATTCAGTTGATCAGCGAACATATAAGTCACTATAAAGCTAAGTGGCCAGTGCCTCCCGTTATTGTATATGACCCTGTTGCGATTGCCTCAAGCGGTGACTTACTAACAGAAGAAGATACGGTAAGCGCAATTAAAGAATGTTTACTGCCGCTGGTGGATGTAATAACCCCAAACACCCACGAAACACAGTTATTAACCGGTGTGTATTTAATTGGCCCTGCGGCAATAAAAGAAGCGGCTAATAAGCTATTAAGCTGGGGTGCAAAAGCCGTTGTTATTAAAGGCGGGCATTGGGATTACCCAAGCGGCTATTGTATTGATTATTGTGTAAATAATTTTACGCAAGATGGTGAAGAGTATTGGCTTGGTAATCAAAAAATACAAACACCGCATAACCACGGCACCGGATGTAGCATGGCTTCGGTAATTGCTGCGTGTTTAGCTAAAGATTACCCATTAAAAGATGCCTTTATTTTAGCTAAAGCATATATAAACCAAGGGTTAAAACAGTCTGTACGCTACGGCGAGGGAATTGGACCGGTTGCTCAGACTTCATTCCCCACTAATTTAGCTGACTACCCACAAGTAATTGAGCCAGGTAGCTGGCTTGGCGATGAACTCGATTTTGATGTGCCACTTGATTTTAATATGGCTGCTGATTTTGCAACGTGCGAAAGTAAATCGCTTGGCTTATATGCAGTTGTAGATAGTACCGATTGGCTAGAAAAGTGCTTACAACAAGGCATTAAAACAGCGCAGTTACGTGTAAAAAATAAAACGCAAGACGAGCTTGATGGGCTCATTAAGCAAGCTGTTGAGCTGGGCAAGCAATACAACGCACAGGTATTTATAAACGACTTTTGGCAGTTAGCTATTAAGCACGGTGCATATGGTGTGCATTTAGGGCAAGAGGATTTAGACATTGCTAATTTAGCCGCTATTAAAGAGGCTGGGTTAAGGCTTGGGCTTTCGACTCATGGTTTTTATGAAATGCTGCGTGCGCATAATTATCGCCCTAGTTACATGGCATTTGGCGCTATTTACCCAACCACAACAAAAGACATGACAGGTCAAATACAAGGTCTTGAAAAGCTCATTAAGTTTGTACCACTTATGCAAAGTTACCCAACAGTAGCAATAGGCGGTATAGATTTAAGCCGTGCTGAGCAGGTAGCTAAAACCGGCGTAGGCAGTGTTGCCGTAGTGCGTGCTATAACCGACGCTGATAATTACGTAGAGGCTATAAACGCTCTGCAAGTAGCCATAAGCAGTGCACATTAATACTAACAAGGGTAATACTAACAAGGCTAATCTTAATATGGTCAGTAAAAGTGAATGAGCTAAGCGATAAAGAAACCCTACGATACAGCCGCCATTTATTGCTTGAAGAAGTAGGGCTTGAAGGGCAATTAACGCTTAAAACTTCAACGGTTGCGGTTGTTGGGGCAGGCGGGTTAGGTAGCCCAGCACTTTTGTATTTAGCTGCGGCGGGTATTGGAACGCTTATTTTAATTGACGATGACGAGGTTGAGCTTTCAAATTTACAGCGCCAAGTGCTTTATAAAATAAATCACTTAGGGCAAAACAAGGTCGCCGCCGCAGGTAAAGTATTAGCGAGTCTTAATAATCAAATAGAAATAGTAACGCATTGCCAAAAGTTAGATGAGAGTAACGCAACTTACATGCTAAAAGGGGCTGACATAGTACTTGATTGCTCTGATAACTTTAGCACTCGCTATTGTGTTAATCGTTATTGTATTGCTAATAAAACACCGTTAATTTCTGGTGCTGCACTCGCAACTAAAGGGCAGTTAATGGGCTTTGACTTTAGGCAAAGTAATAGCCCGTGTTATGGCTGTGTTTTTCCACAAAGCGAAGCTACACCCGTTATAAATTGCAGTAACGCAGGGGTTATCAGCCCGCTACTTGGTGTAATAGGCTCTATGCAGGCGCAACTTACGCTCAATTTATTGCTGGGGCATGCAGAGGGGGGTGTGTTTATAACCTTTCATGCGCTTACTTTAAAACAACAGCACTTTAAAGTGATTAAAGATTTAGAGTGTAAAGAGTGTGGTAAATAGGTTTTTGAGGGGCTTGTGCCTGTTATTACATGTGGCGTTAAGAAACCAAAAGCTGACGCTTTTAACGTGAGCAAGCTCTACGTCTACAAAAATAAAAAACCGCGTTTAAATAAACGCGGTTTTTTATTTTTAATTAACGATTGATTTTAGTCGTTAATTTTTGCAAACGCAGTACCTAAGCGAGTAACCACTTCTGGTAGTTGATCGTCCAGTATTTCAGCTTTATTAGCACCCCATGCAAGTACCACAGTAGAGCCTAATTTAAAGCGGCCCATTTCTTCACCCTTTTTAAGCGTGATGGCATTATCGCCAGTGGTTGGGTATTTCCAACTAAATACATCGCTACCTGCTGGTGGCGTGACAGTACCTGCCCAAATAGTTTCTATGCTGGCTACAATTGTTGCGCCAACAAGTACCATTGCAAGCGGACCAATTTCAGTTTCAAAAATTGCTACCACACGTTCGTTACGTGCAAACAAATTAGGCACGTTTTGCGCTGTAAGTGGGTTTACTGAAAATAAGTCACCTGGCACGTAAACCATTTTGCTTAGTGTGCCATCAATTGGCATATGAATACGGTGGTAATCTTTAGGCGCTAAATAAATAGTGGCAAACTTACCGCCTAAAAATGGTGTTGTGTCATCTTGTGAGCCGCCTAGTAGCGCTTGTAAGCTGTAATCGTGACCTTTAGCTTGTATTAGCTGTCCGTCAACAATATCGCCTAGCTGGCTGATTGCGCCATCCACTGGCTGAGTGATGATATTGCTATCTTCTACCATTGGGCGCATGCCGTCTTTTAAAGGACGAGTAAAAAATTCATTAAAGCTTTTATAATGAGCCGGATCTGGGTATTGCGCTTCGCTCATGTCTACTTTGTATTGCTTAATAAATAGTTTAATTAAAGTAGTTGTTAAAGCGCCCGCTTTTGCAGCAGCTAATTTACCTACTACGCGTGAAATAAAATGTTTTGGCATTGCGTACTGCATTGCGATTTTAAATTTGTCTAAACTCACAGTATTTATCCTAAATTATACGCGAGGCGCACGGGCGCCTGCACGGCCATCGGCCATTGTTTCTAAAATTCGGTGGTAGCTGTCAAAGCGCAATTGAGAAATTCTGCCATCGGCTACAGCTTCTTTAACTATGCAACCCGGATCGTTTAAATGTTTACAGTCTCTAAAGCGGCACCCGCCTATAAATTCTCTAAACTCTTTAAAACACCACGTTACACGCTCAACATCTAAATGCCATAATCCAAATTCACGAATTCCTGGCGAGTCGATTAGGTTACCGCCACTTGGTAAATGGTGTAGTCGCGAAACTGTTGTTGTGTGCTGGCCTAAGCCGCTGTTTTCAGATACTTCTTTAGTTAATATTTCAGCGTTAGGCAATACAGTATTAACGAGGGTTGATTTACCCACACCACTTTGGCCAACAAAAATATTATTTTTATCAACAAGTACTTCTTTTAATTTATCAATACCATCGCCTGATATATTACTAACAAGGAGTACTTGGTAATCAAGTTTACGATAGATATCGAGAACTTTTTGTATTTCGCTAAGGCCTGCTTCGTCAATTAAATCGGTTTTATTGAGCACTAAAATTGGCTCAATACCCATATCTTCACAGGCTATTAAATAACGGTCGATAATACTAGGGGTAAACTCGGGTAATACTGCCGACACCATCAATATTTGGTCAATGTTGGCTGCAATAACTTTTACACCGTCGTAAAAGTCAGGGCGGGTAAGTTGCGAACGACGCTCTTGCGTGGCTTCAATTACACCGGCTAAATCGCCTTCACTTACTTTGGCACGGCGAAACAATACTTCATCACCACATACTAAATTAGACACGGTACGGCGTATATTACAGCGCAGTACATCGCCATTTTCAGTTTCTACATCGGCGTGCTGGCCAAAACGACTGATCACAATTGCGCTCTCGACCTGACCTAAGTTATCGGTTTGCCATTCTTGCGCCCCTTTTTTAGCCGGTCTTGAGTCTGCGCTATTAATGCGCTTTTGGTGATTGGCCTTGATCTGACGCGATTGGCCTTTACTTAATTTTTTTTGTTTTGCCACTGGAGGCCTATAACCTTAGTTAAATGTCGCTTTTCCTAAAAAAAGCTTTAGCTCGACGGTTGATGCTAATATGATATATCGAAATGCGTTGGATCTAAAGGAAAGCACCGCTTAGGTAATTATGACTATTAATAAATCAAATTTAATTTGGCTCGACCTTGAAATGACAGGGCTCGAACCAGAGACCGATAAAATACTCGAAATTGCGACGGTTGTCACTGACGCAGACTTGAATATATTAGCCGAAGGGCCAACTATCGCTATTCATCAAAGTGATGAATTACTAAATGGTATGGACGAGTGGTGTACTACTCAACATGGAAAGTCAGGTTTAACAACACGCTGTAAAGCAAGTACTTTCGATGAAGAGTATGCCGTTGCACAAACTTTAGATTTTTTAAAACAGTGGGTGCCTGCGGGTGTATCACCAATGTGTGGTAATTCAATTGGGCAAGATCGCCGCTTTATGAATAAATATATGCGCGATCTTGAAGATTTTTTCCATTACCGAAATCTTGACGTAAGTACTATTAAAGAATTAGCACGTCGCTGGAAACCAGAAGTTCTTGCAAAAGTGAACAAAAAAGGCTCGCATCTTGCTCTGGATGATATTAAAGATTCGATTATGGAATTAAAAGTCTATAGAGAAAATTTCTTTAATTTGTAAAAAACACTTGCAAACACATCGGATTATTGTAGAATCCTGCCCCGCTCAAGACGATAACCCACGCGGGGTTAGTGTGTTTGAGTTGTTTTTATTGTGGTCATTTTATATCCATAATTAAAATGCGGTACTAGCTCAGTTGGTAGAGCGCGACCTTGCCAAGGTCGAGGTCACGAGTTCGAGCCTCGTGTACCGCTCCAATTTCTAACCAAAAGAAATTGTAGTGTTGAATGAAAATATAATGCGGTACTAGCTCAGTTGGTAGAGCGCGACCTTGCCAAGGTCGAGGTCACGAGTTCGAGCCTCGTGTACCGCTCCAATTTCTAACCAAAAGAAATTGTAGTGTTGAATGAAAATATAATGCGGTACTAGCTCAGTTGGTAGAGCGCGACCTTGCCAAGGTCGAGGTCACGAGTTCGAGCCTCGTGTACCGCTCCAATTATTTTATATCCTTTCAAAATTTTCTGTATTAAAAATCATGATTTAAAATATCTCTCATCTACTTTATTCTATGTGTAATATTCAGCATTGAAGTTTTGATTATTAGAAATTATTACTTCGCGCGCCTAAGATTTACGTCTATAGAGTGGCGTATTTTGAATCTATGAGGGTATGACTGAAGAAAAACAGAGGTTAACATTTTAAACCGAGAAGCTTGTGTTAAAACAGCTCCCCTTGAATAGTCGCTATAATTCGCCTTGAGCCACCAGAGTCACGATGCTCCCCCAAGTAAACACCTTGCCATGTACCTAACGCTAAATAACCATTTGAAATAGGAATACTTAACTCACAGCCTAACGTACTGGTTTTAATATGTGCGGGCATGTCGTCATCACCTTCATAATCGTGACGATAATAAGGTTGACGTTCAGGAACAAATTTATTGAAATGGCTCTCCATATCCATACGAACAGTGGGGTCTGCATTCTCGTTTATGGTAAGACTTGCTGAGGTATGCTGAATAAATAAATGTAACAAGCCTATTTTGTAATTTGCCAGTTCAGGAAGTTGAGACAATATTTCGTCATCAATTATATGAAAACCTCGCGGGCGAGGTTTTAATGTAATTTGCTTTTGCTGCCAACTCATAGTTTATCGAAGCTAACTTCAATGTTTGCATTACCAGCGTCACAGCTAAATGGCATGATAATCTTTTTACCTTGGCTTTTATGAGTAATTGTATGACCCTTACCCGATACCACAATAGGCGTTGCCATATCAAAGTCGAAGCCTTTCTCACCTAGTAAGTTTTTAGCACCGCCGGTTACCATGTTGGTTATCTCGCCAACCATGTCAGTTACTTCTTCATCTATAGTATCTGGCCTTTCGCCAAGCATACGTTCCATAATGGTTAATGCTAGCCCTTCATCAAACGTAATTGAAAATGATCCGCGAGTTTGCGGGCCAACCATACCAATCAAACCTGATACATCACCACAGGCAATCTCATCAGTTTTAATGCGAGGTTTACCCGGTTTTAATTGAGTTTGAGCCATAGTGCTCAAAACATTAATTAAAGATGATAAAAACGGATTGATGAACTCTACATTCATAGTGGGTACTCTTAAATTGGGGCTAATAAATGGCTATATAGTATGAGTATAGCCACTAAGGATAATTTTGGGGGATTATGATGCTCTACAAGACTCACATTTGCCATGTGCTTCGATTGTTTGTCCAGAAACAACGAAGCCACCTTCAGCGGCTAAATTATTTAACTCATGAGAGATAACGGTCGAGTGCAACTCTTTAACAAATCCACAGGTATCGCAAATTAATAACTGTACAGGATGAATATGATCAAAATGATGGCACAGCATAAATGCATTTGTGCTTTCAATTTTATGAATAAAACCTAGTTCAGCTAAAAAGTCTAATGCACGATAAATAGTTGCAGGTTTAGCACCTGTTTCAGTTACTTTTAATTGCTCAAGCAAATCGTATGCACCAACACCACCTTGTGCACTGGCTAATAGACGAAATACTTTCTCGCGGATAGGCGTAAAACGCGCACCACGGTTGTCACAAACTTGTTTTGCTTTACTTACGAGTGATTCTATATTCATCATTACTCTTATCCTTATGCTACCGTGGTATACTAACATACTGTGTTGTAGTTGCAGCGTTTTTATTAAGCGCTTTTTACCTAGGAAACCCAGTAATGCACGAACTATTGGCTATATTTATTTTCTTTTTTGCGGTTATTGACCCCATTGGCACTGTCCCTGTATTTATTGCAGTCACACGTGGTGATGATGAGAAATTTAAACGTAAAGTTATATTTAAAGCGGTAGGCGTATCTGCATTAGTGCTCTTATTTTTTGTACTTGCAGGTGAGCAATTACTTAACGCAATTGAAATCCCACTTTCGGCTTTTCAAATAGCCGGCGGAATCATATTACTTATTTTTGCGCTTTCAATGATATTTGGTGAAAGTAAACCTGAAGCCGAAATTAAAAGTGTGCGCGATAGTACTGAAACCGCTATTTTTCCGTTAGCGATTCCATCTATTGCGAGCCCGGGCGCTATGTTAGGCGCCGTATTAATGACTCGCAACGAAGAATATACATGGGTTGAGCAGTTACTAACGTCTTCAATGATGCTTGCTGTATTAGCGGTTGTACTGGTTTTGTTATTGCTTGCAACGCATGTACATAAATTAATTGGTGACAGTGGTGCAAGTATAATAAGTAGAATTATGGGGCTTATTTTAAGTTCGGTTGCGGTTACCAATATTTTAAATGGCATAGCCCATTATTTTGGCTTGCAGGTGTTCTCTTAACATTGATGCCCGTTAGGCTTTTGTGTAAAATGCAGCGCCTTTTAAGCTGTGCTTAATAACTTTAATACCCTGAGGTTTGCTTTGAATAAATGTACTTTGGATAGACGCTTTTCTGTGGCACCAATGTTGGATTGGACTGATCGCCATTGTCGTACTTTTCATCGCAAAATGACTAAACATACTGTGCTTTATACTGAAATGATAACCACAGGAGCTATCTTATTTGGTCGAGGCGACTACTTACATTTTAATAAACACGAAGGCCCAGTGGCGTTGCAGCTTGGTGGCTCTGATCCTAAAGCGCTTGCGCAATGTGCAAAATTAGCCGGTGAGCGTGGTTATGACGAAATAAATTTAAATGTAGGTTGCCCGTCAGACAGAGTTCAAAATGGTCGATTTGGCGCATGTTTAATGGCTGAACCTCAATTAGTTGCGGACTGTGTTGCAGCAATGAAAAACGAAGTAAACATTCCTGTTACCGTTAAAACGCGCATTGGCATTGATGAGCAAGATTCGTATGAGTTTTTATGTGCGCTAATTGAAGCGTCCCATAAAGTAGGGTGTGATGACTTTATTATTCATGCTCGTAAAGCATGGCTCAATGGTTTAAGCCCAAAAGAAAATCGTGAAGTTCCACCGCTTGATTACCCACGTGTTTATCAACTTAAAAAAGATTATCCGCAACTCGATTTAAGCTTAAATGGCGGTGTTAAAACAATTGAGCAGAGCCTAGAACATTTACAACATATCGATGGTGTAATGATTGGGCGTGAAGCTTACAGTAACCCATTTATGCTCAATGACGTTGATGAGAAAATTTATGGTGATGCTGCAAACACACAATCACGCCACGACGTAGTGCGCTCAATGTACAGTTACATTGAAGAAGAAATGCGTTTGGGGGCTAATTTTTGGCATATTGCACGTCACATGCTCGGTATTTTTCAGGGGCAACCAGGTGCACGAGGCTTTAGGCGCCACCTTTCTGAAAGTGGTCATGGGAAACAAGCTGATTTATCGGTAATGGATAAAGCATTAAGCTTTGTACCAGAATAAAGCTAAGCTTTAAAAATTCTAAATTTAAGCCACTTTCGAGTGGCTTTTTTGATCCTAAAAATTAGTCAAAATCATAATTTATTGGCCAATTACACTCTATGCTGTTCAGCTTGAAGTCACTAAAATTTAGATGCCTTATTGTTTATTACCTTGATTTTAAATGTTTTATTTTTATTTTGATGGACTTGGCACAACTCTTGGAATCTTCTTGTTGAAATTAATTAAAAATCAACAGGAGAATACCATGGGAATATTTAACCGCGTAAATGACGTTATTCAATCAAACATTGTGGCTATGCTTGATAAAGCAGAAGACCCTGAAAAACTTTTAAACCTAATGCTTACCGACATGCAAGATGCGTTGAATGAGTGTCGTAGTACAGCTGCTGCTTTATTGTGTGAAGAAAAAATAATTAATCGTCAAATTGATACTAAAAAAACAGAATTAGCAGCTTGGCAAGTTAAGGCTGAACATGCGGTTGAAAAAGGCAGTGATAACCTTGCTAAATCTGCTTTACTTGAAAAGCAGCGCGTTAACGAAAGCATTGTAAATAAGCAAACTCAGTTAGAAACTTTGCAAGAGTCTATCGCAAAAATTAAAGTTGATTGTGAGCGCCTGCAGCAAAAAATAGTAGAAGCTAAAACGAAGCAAGCACAATTAGTTAAACGCCATGATGTAGCAGCTGCAAGAAAAAAGATAAGTACAACGTTACAAAGCGACAAAGTAGCTAATGCATTATCTCGGTTTGAGCAAGTTGAGCAACGTGTAGAAAGTATTGAAGCGCAAATAGAAGCGTATGAGTTAACCGACTCTGCAAATACGACTGCTGCACAAATTGAAGCCTTAGTTAAAAATGAAAAAATAGATGCTGAGCTAGCTCAGTTGAAAACAAGTTTAAAAACTGATTTAAAACAGACTGCTTAAGGAGAAGATTATGAACAGCTTTAATCGCCAACGTGGTTGGTATAAAGATACGTTAAATAAAAAAATATCAGGTGTATGTAGTGGTTTGGCGCATCGATTAGATTTTCCGGTGTGGGCAACGCGCTTAGTAACTATTTTATTATTTTTAAGTTTTCCGTTTGCAGTTGCTCTTGGTTATTTTATTGCGCATTGCTGCCTTGAAAATAAAGAGTATTAATACCAATAGGCATAAAAATTTGAACAATTTGACGAATTAAATCACTCTATAACGTTGTTGAAATTTATATGTATAACAACTAGATATAAAAACTTTTGCCTAGTTATAGCGCAATTTGCTTATCGTTAAATAAACCCCGTATATAAGCCGGTTGGTATAAGGAGAATTACTATGAAAGCTTTGGCAGTATGTGTAATTATCTATTTATTACTGTTTACTGATTTAATAGCGTTTGTGCATGTTGACTCTTGGCAGTTGCCGTTATGGATTGCTGATATTAGCTGGGCAGGGCTAGAGCTTGTAGGCGCTTTGGCCGCAATTGTTACTGTAGTTGCGGTAGTAGCTTTAATTACTATTGGATTAGTAGGTGCGGGTGTAGTGGCGTTAGCAGGGACTGTTTTAGCGCTTTTATTCGGATCTATAATGATTGCATGGCCGTTACTATTTGTTGCAGTGTTGTGTTGGCTTGTTGCCGGTAACAAAAAAGTAGCCTCTTAATCCTTAATTTGACTGACTATTATAGGTTAACTATGTTAAATTTAGCCTGTAATTTAAAGTTTTCATAAGGATAAGAATGATGACGAAACTATGTTTTTCGATGGCTTCTGCATTACTATTTAGTTTTTTTTCGTCATCGTTGGCGGCGCACTCAGGACATGAACATGCTTCTGATGTGGCTGTACTCGAAGTAGCTAACGCGCAAGTTAGAGAGTTTTTACCTGGCAGTACTTCAACTGTAGGTTACTTAACGCTTACTAATCACGGCGGAACAGCAGCAACTTTAACTAAGGCAACGCTTGATGGCTTGGGCCGTGTTGAAATACACGAGCACTCACATGTAGACGGCATGATGAAAATGCAACAAGTTAAATCGGTTGAAATTAAAGCTCATGAAAGTGTCAGTTTTCAACCTGGCGGTTATCATTTAATGGTATTTGAACCACAAGAGCCATTAAAAGTAGGGCAAGAACGTAAACTCACGCTATATTTTAGTGACGGTAATCGCTTGTTTACTAATGCTCAAGTCGTGTCGCTTGAAGCTCAAGCTAAACAGTCGAAACCTTCTACTCAACACGCTCACCATTAGGAGTACACATGTCGCAACATAAAGGAAAAATAGCAGGAATAGTTGTTTTACTGCTTATCATTTTTTACGCAATTGCTGTTTATTGGAGCACTGAACCTTCACGTTTTGACGTTGTTGCAAACGCTAAAGAGCAAGCGCAGCTTCGTAATGAAAAAATAGTAACGGGTTATGTAACTACTTCTACATTGATTACAGTAGCCAATACCTTACTCGATAAACCGGGTGGATACTTATCAAATGATGTAATACCGCCAAGTATTATTATGGATGATATGCCAGCGTGGGAATATGGTGCGCTAGAAATGGTACGTGATTTATCGCTTTCTATGCGAAAAGATTTTAGTCGTTCACAATCACAGTCTACTGAACATGAAGCACTTAAAAAGGCGCAGCCACAGTTTAATATAAGCTCTGAAGCATGGGCATGGCCAAGTGCTGAAGGTGAGTACCAAAAAGGTATTGACTACTTAATGGTATATCGAGGACAAATTGCTAACGAGCATGAGCGCGATAGCCAATTTTACGCACGAGCAGATAACTTACGTAGTTGGCTTAAAGAAGCTGAAAAACGTTTAGGTAGTTTAAGTCAGCGTTTAAGCGCCAGTGTAGGCCAAGAAAAAGTGAATACCGATTTAGCAGGTAATTCATCTAATAAACAAGCAACTCTTGCTCCACTACAACAACAAGTAAGAACGCCGTGGTTAGAAATTGACGACGTGTTTTACGAGTCGCGCGGTGCTACTTGGGCGTTACTACACTTTTTACAAGCGATAGAGTATGACTTTAATGATGTACTTGAAAAGAAAAATGCACGTGTAAGTTTACAACAAATCATACGTGAACTTGAGGCAACTCAAGAAACAGTATGGAGCCCACTTATTTTAAACGGGAATGGTTTTGGCTATGTTGCTAACCACTCTTTAGTTATGGCAAATTATATTTCTAGAGCCAATGCGGCTTTAATCGAACTTAGCGAACTACTAGCTCAAGGATAAAAAATGAAAAAGTATTGTTTAGCAGCAGCCCTTTCAATGGCATGTTTAGCACCAGCGGCGCAAGCTGACACCCTATTAGGTTTATATGTAGGTGTTGATGGATGGAAGTCAGATAACGATGGCCAATTTTCTTACAAAAATAATGCATCTCAAGATTTTGATTTTGAAGATGAGACTTTTGTAAGTTACTACGCGGCGCTTGAGCACCCAGTGCCACTAGTTCCAAATATTAAATTAAAGTATACAGAGCTTGAGCTAAATGGTTCAGCGCTGCTTACAGATACATTTAGCTTCAATGGTTCTGATTATGTTGTTGGTTCTACTGTAAATACGGTAAGTGATTTAACGCATATTGATTATATTTTTTATTATGAAATTTTTGATAATGACTTAATTTCAATAGATCTAGGTTTAAATGCTAAACAGTTTGACGGTGATATTGTTGTAAGTGGCACTACCCAAAATGGTGGTACTAACTTTACCGAAACCAAAGACTTCTCCGGTTTTGTTCCTCTTGCATACGGCCGTGCCGAAGCTGGCTTACCATTTACTGGTTTAAGTGTATTTTTTGAAGGTAGCTTTTTGGCTATTGACGATAGCAAAGTACAAGATTACCAAGTAGGCGTAGCGTGGGAACTTATTGATAACCTAGCAGTAGATGTTGCTGTTAAAGCCGGTTACCGCTCTATGGTATTAGAACTTGATGATGTAGATGATATTACTACTGATATTGATGCATCTGGCCCATTTGCGGGTATTCAGGTTCATTTTTAATTAGTATTTTCTAATTAAACAAAGCGTGGCATTTTATTTTATTGCGTGCCACGCTAAATCAAACTCTCCCTCTAGCGCATTATTAATCAACTGCTTATAGACCTTATTGACAGGGAAATTAATGAGTTTAGAAAGCTCATCACCTGTTTGCGTAAATTTGTAATAGCTTAATACCAAATCACTACTCTTTGCCTTTAACGTTACTTTTTGCGATAAAAATGAAAGGGTAAGCTCTTGCCCCGCTTTAAGCACTGCAGATTCAATTTCTTTTCTATACAGTAAATTAAGATCCATGAGCGTTAAAATATCAGGAAAGCTAATACCCGTTTTTCCTAAATTTAGAGATACTTTATTGCCTTTTCGTAGCAAATCAAACAAGGACGGTTTTTTGTAAAAGCCGAGTAATATAAAGTGGCTGTCGTCTTTTTCGTTATAGCCTGAGAGCGACACACATTTTTGCAAAGAGTCTGCTTCTCGCTGTGTCATATGTTTTAAAGTTTGTAGGCTTTTAATTGAAAACGTACCAGGATTAAGGGTTTCTCCCGTTAAAATTTTGGCCCATAAAATTTGCATTGACGCATTTGAGGTATCTTCACATAGGGCTATAAAGTGTTCTACCCAGTCAACATCGGGCTGTTTACTACTTGCTACATCAGGGCAAAATCCCATAGCCATTGCTAAAATTGATTCTATATTTTGTTGTTGTTTAATAAGTAATAAATCTTGGCGCTTTTGAGCACGAGCTAAAACAGAGTTTTCACTATTGATATGATAAAGTGGCTTAATTTGGCCCTTAATATCGTAACTCTGCTCGTTAGTAGGTAGTACACCGTTACTTCCTACTTTTGTTATAGGGTAACCAAGTAAGGATTCAATGATGTTGGCTAGATTAATTCTCGCCTGTGCTGTTTTGACTGTCATGACTGTGCATTATCCTTTGTGGATCACTAAGCTGTGCAACAGTTTGAAGGTTATTTAACCCCAGTGAAACTGTATTACTGAGTACGTACTCGCTTAAAATTGCAGTGTAACCAGATATTAAAGGAGCCGTTGTTTGACCTTTAATATTACATATTAACGTAACTATACCGTTTTGCTCGCTAAGGTTAAAAGTGCCTCTGATAATATGTTCAGCATTTAAAAGTATGTTGAAGCTGACTTTATTTTGGCTTACCGAAGTTATGATCATTTCACCATACCCCCATTTTCCTTTCCAAGACTGATGAGCTCCTAGGCCAGAACTGGGTTCGCCCAAAGTAAAACGTATGCTGGGGTCTACTTTTTCCCATGGAGACCATTTTTGCCATTGACTAAAGTCGGTGATAAGCGGCTTTATTACTTTAAGATTGGCATTAATTTCGATTGTTTTATTTACACTATAACTTTGAGGCAGTATTAGCCCTACCAGTGCCAATACCAATAGTAATAACAGCACGCATTTGATTAATATTTTTAATGGTTTAATAAGCACACCTTTTATTAGTTTTTCAAGTTGAAATACAACAACTTTTTATTAATCGACTATAGTATGAATTAGATTATAAACCAAAAATAATTTATAGATTGCTACTTAGGAGAGCGAATGTCGTCAGATCAAAACGATTTTTTATTTTTTGAACAAGATTTTGAAGACGATGCTGTTGTTGAGCAGACTAAGTTTTGGGATATTTTAATTGTTGATGACGAACCTGAGATTCATTCTGTAACAAAATTAGCTTTGTCTGGAGTTGAGTTTTTAGGGGCTGGTTTGCGATTTCACGATGCTTATTCGGGTGCAGAAGCAATAGAAGTGTTAGCTAAAAATAAAAATATTTCGGTTATTTTTTTAGATGTTGTTATGGAAACTGACGATGCCGGTTTGCAGGTTGTAAAAAGAGTGCGTGACGAATTAAATAATCAACATGTAAGAATTATTTTAAGAACAGGGCAAGCAGGCAATACACCAGAAGAAAAAGTAATACGAGAATACGACATAAATGATTATAAAACGAAAACAGAGCTTACTCGCTCTAAGTTATTAACTTCGCTTATAACGGCTATTCGCTCATACGAGCAGGTATGCCAGCTTGAATATCAAAGTGATGCGATGAACACGATTGTTTCAGCATCAAAGTCTATTTTAGGACTTACTGATATTAAGCAATTATGCAAAGAAGTCATCAAGCATATGAGTGTTATTTTAAAGTGCGCACCTAGAGGGCTTGTTTGTAGCAAGTTGGATGGCGATGACTTTATTCAAGTATTAGGTGGTTGTGGGCATTACGAAGGCTATTTTGGTGAAAAATTAATTAATGTTGATAGCAGAGTATTTGAACAAGTTGAGTCATGTTTTGCTTTGTCAAAGCACCAACATATAGATTCAAGTTCAACATTTATATTAAAAAGCAAACATCGAAAAGCGGCTTTATATATAGAGTGCGACCACACCCCCTTACAAGCACAGCTGCAATTTGCTGAAATTTTCTTAACTAATGTAAGTGTAGCACTTGATAACATAAGGCTATTTGTAAAGTTAAGAGATGCAGCTTATAAAGATGTGCTTACTGGTATTTCAAATCGTACTAACTTTATTGAACGGGTAGTGCATTATCAAAAGCCGCACGTTAATGATTATGTATTTGTATTACTTGATGTAGTTAACTTTGCAGATATTAATAATGGCTTAGGGCAAGAGGTCGGTAATAAAGTATTAATTGGTATTGTTCAAAGGCTAAAAGAAAATTACCAATCAGCTAAATTACTTTCACGTATTGGCGCAGATGTTTTTGGGTTTATTATTCGCCAAGACGAATTTGACTTAAAAAAATTGAATGAGCAACTAGGTATTCCATTTTACGCAGAAGAACATTTACTGCCTATCGACTTTAGAGTGGGCTTATGCCAACAACAAGACTTTCAAAGTAGTGGTATTGATACACTGAAAGTTGCTTATATCGCACTTAATCAAGCTAAAAAAGCAAAGCATAAAGAAGGCGTTTATTACAGTATTGATATGCAAGATAAAATGGCTTGGCGTTTAGGTATTATTAGGCAGCTACGTCATGACTTTGCTCGGAATAAGTTAGAGGTATGGTATCAACCCCAACTTGCACTAGATGATTTATCGCTAATTGGGTGTGAAGCATTATTACGCTGGCCGACAGGTGATGGCGTGTATATATCACCAGCTGTATTTGTACCACTTGCAGAGGATGCTGGCTTAATTGTCGATATAGGGCAGTGGGTATTAGAGCAAGCTTGCCAACAGCAAAAGCGCCTAGAAAATATGGGTACAGAAATTTGTATTGCGGTTAATGTGTCTGTTCCGCAGTTTAAAGTAAAAGGCTATGCACAAACTGTTAAAAATACATTGTTAAAATATGGTGTTAAGCCAAAGAACATAGAATTAGAAGTTACCGAGAGCGTAGTAATGGATGAGCTAGAAACTGTTATTAATACTCTAAGAGAGCTTAAAGAACTAGGGTTGGAAGTTGCTATTGATGACTTTGGCACTGGTTTTTCGTCGCTAAGCTATATTCAAAGTTTGCCCCTGGATAGATTAAAGATAGACCGCGCATTTATAAAGGGTTTACCAAACGATGATACAGGTGCTATTGCTGCTTTAGTTATATCACTTGGCGCTAAGTTGGGTTTAAAAACGATTGCTGAAGGGGTCGAAACACAAGCGCAAGCCCAGTTTTTAAAGAATTTAGGGTGTGATGAGGTACAAGGGTTTATGTATGCTAAACCCATGCCTGAGAATGAATTAATAGAATTTATAAATAAACGCTAAAAAAGATTAATTTATTATTTAAGCTAATGAACGATTTAGAATTTAAGGTGCGATATGCTTTGACTACTTTGTATATATAAACAATTTAGTAGGGTATAATTCGCGCCTTTTGTTATTCTACGGCCACAATTATGAGCACACTCAAAGCTAAGCGCGCCTTATTTTCATACCCTAAATATTGGGCTGAATGTTATGGCACCGCGCCATTTTTACCAACTACACGTGAAGAAATGGATGCACTTGGCTGGGATAGCTGCGACATAATAATAATTAGTGGTGACGCGTACGTTGATCATCCTAGCTTTGGTATGGCGGTAATTGGCCGTGTACTTGAAGCGCAAGGCTTTAGAGTGGGTATTATTGCCCAGCCCGCGTGGGACTCTAAAGATGCATTTATGGAGCTAGGCAGACCGAATTTATTTTTTGGTGTAACAGCTGGCAACATGGATTCGATGATCAATCGCTATACAGCTGAAAAGCGTATGCGCCACGATGATGCTTACACGCCAGATAACGTAGGTGGTAAACGTCCAGATCGCGCCGTAATGATTTACTCGCAAAAATGTCGTGAAGCATACAAAGGAATACCAATTGTTATTGGTGGTATTGAAGCGAGTCTTCGTCGTATTGCTCATTACGACTATTGGCAAGAAAAAGTACGTCGTAGTATTTTGTTTGATGCTAAAGCTGATATTTTAATTTACGGTAACGCAGAGCGTCCGTTAGTTGAAGTTGCGCATCGTATTGCCGCAGGCGAAACAATGGATACTATTCAAGATATTCGCGGCACGGCTGTTATTAGAAAAGAACCTTTACCAGGTTGGCGTGGTAGTGACTCTACCGCTATAGATAAAATTGGTAAAATTGATCCAATTCCAAATCCATACGGCGCTGATGATGTTGGCTGTAGCAAATCTGAATTTAAACAAGCGGGTATTGATTTAAAGGCGGAAGCTGCAAAACCAATCATGGTTCAGCCTGCGCGACCTAAACCGTGGGAAAAAACTTACGTTAAGTTACCTGCTTATGAGCAAGTAAGTGTTAACAAACCTCTATACGCCCACGCTTCGCGTATTTTACATCAAGAAACAAACCCTGGTTGTGCAAGAGCGCTGTTTCAGCGACACGGCGATCGCTCTATTTGGGTAAACCCGCCTGCATACCCATTAGAAACACATGAGATGGACGCTGTGTTTGGTTTACCGTATCAGCGAATTCCTCACCCAAGTTACGGCGACTCTAAAATTCCTGCTTACGACATGATAAAAACATCGGTAAATATTATGCGCGGTTGTTTTGGTGGTTGTTCGTTTTGCTCAATTACGGAGCATGAAGGGCGTATTATTCAAAGTCGTTCGCAAGAATCTATTATTGAAGAAATTGAACAGATTAGAGATAAAGTACCTGGCTTTACTGGTGTGATTTCTGATTTAGGTGGCCCAACGGCAAATATGTATAAACTGCGTTGTACGAGTAAAAAAGCAGAAAGTACCTGTAGACGCTTATCATGTGTGTACCCTGAGATTTGTAAGCACATGGATACCGACCATACGCCAACAATAGACTTATATAAAAAAGCACGTGAAGTTAAGGGTATTAAAAAGGTTTTGATTGCTTCTGGTGTACGTTATGACCTAGCTGTACGCGACCCTCGTTACGTTAAAGAATTAGTAACGCATCATGTGGGCGGCTACTTAAAAATAGCGCCGGAGCATACAGAGGATGGTCCATTATCAAAAATGATGAAACCAGGTATGGGCGCGTATGATCAATTTAAAGAATTATTTGATAAGTACTCTAAAGAAGCAGGTAAAAAGCAGTATTTAATTCCTTACTTTATATCAGCTCATCCAGGTACAAAAGACGAAGACATGGTAAACATGGCTTTATGGCTTAAATCAAACGACTTTAAGCTTGATCAGGTACAAAATTTTTACCCGTCACCGATGGCTAATGCAACGACTATTTACCATACAGAGATGAACTCTTTACGTAATATAAAAAACAATACAGAAGTTGTTCCAGTACCTAAAGGTGCTCGCCAACGTAGATTACATAAAGCTATTTTACGCTACCATGATGCAGCAGGTTGGCCGATGATACGCGAAGCACTGCGTAAAATGGGTAAAGCTAATTTAATTGGTAAAGGGCCTAACTGTTTAGTGCCTGAAGAAGGGCGTGATGAAAAAGCAGGTAAAGGTCGCAGTAAAGGCGGACGTCCGGCACTAACGCGACATACCGGTTTTAGCCAATTTAAAAAAGCAAACACTAAACCAAAAGTAGGCGGTAATCGTCAAAGTACACGTTAGTAATCTAATCTATTAATATCTAGCGTAATTAGTTTAATTACGCTAAGGATTTTTAAGCCTCTTTAGTACGTAAATTAAGTAAACCTTGCTCTTTATTGGCTATATTATTGTAGGTAATAAAGAGCGAGCTTTCAGAAACTCCCCTTAAGATTGGCGTATTTAGAGCCTATATACTTCTAGTTAGTTTTTTAAAACGTTGATGATAACCACAAACGTAATTTAAGAGACCATAACGGCTGAATGCCTGTTAGCCCTTGCGTCATTTTATTATCTTTTAAGATTATATAAGATGGCGTGACTTGCCCTTGCCAATCGGCAAATATCTCACCGTGTTGATCGTTGACAGTGGTAAAACTGTAGCCATGATCATTTAGATACTCATGTAGTTTTTGATCCGAGCCTGATTTTATTGCGATGCTCACGACAGGGTAGTTATTCTCGTTTGCGAGTTCGTTTATGGCAGGGGAGGTAATACTACAAATAGGGCACCAAGTTCCCCAAAAATAGACAAGTGTTGGTTTGTCTTGGCTCATTGCTGCTAAATCAATGTTTTGCCCTTTATAATCGATTAATTGTAATTGAGGATTTGCAGGCATGACCGGTTGCCTCCACCAATTAACAGCGTTATAAATTACGAAAAATATAGAGCCATATATCAATACACTTTTTAATATTGATAGCCCTTTTTGTTTTGGCGTTTTTTTAGGTGTGTCTTTTTTATTTTTGGTATCCGTTGTCATAGCTGCAGCTTTACCCTAAGTGTTTTTTACTTTAGTTATTTGCAAAAGTTTCTAATTTAAACCAGCAACCAAGTAGCAGTACCTAAAAAGGCGAATATACCCACAATATCTGTCACCGTGGTTAGCACTACACTCCCTGCAAGTGCTGGGTCTATATTCATTCTCTTAAGAATAATAGGGATACTCGCACCAGCAACACCTGCCACCACTAAGTTCATAAACATAGCGAAGGCGAGTACGCCACCAAGCATAAAGTCCCACTGCCATAGTGCTATAACACCTGCTATTAACAACGACCACAAAACACCGTTTAACGCGCCAATAGCAAGCTCTTTCATCATCAAGAAACGTTGGTTTGTTTGATTTATATGACCTACCGCAATACCACGAATAACAAGCGTTAATGATTGGCTGCCTGCAACACCACCCATAGAAGGGACAATACCGTTAAGTACAGCTAAAATAGGTAAAACATCTAAAGTTCCTTCAAAAAAGCTAGCTACAAAAGCAGCTGCAAGTGCAGTTAGTAAGTTGACACCTAACCAAACTGAGCGTTTTTTAGAGCTTTTTAGTACTGGTGCAAAGGTATCTTCTTCATCATCAAGACCGGCTAAACTTAGTAAGCTATGCTCCGCATCTTCTCTTATTACGTCAACAATATCATCGATAGTGACACGACCAAGGAGCTGATCGTTATCATCAACTACGGGGGCCGATATCCAATTATGACGTTCAAATAATTGCGCGACTTCACTTTCATCCATAGAGATTGGGATAGACTCACAATCTTCATCCATTAAATCGCGAACAATTTTTTCTGGCGGGTTAGTTAATAATGTACTGAGTGATAAAGCGCCTATAAAGCAGTTATGCTTATCAACAACATACAAGTCATCGGTACCTTCTGGTAACTCACCGCGTAGCCTAATATACCTAAGTACAACATCAAGCGTAACGTCGGGGCGAATGGTCACCGTATCGGTGTTCATTAGCGCGCCAGCAGAGCGCTCTTGATACGAAAGTGCTTGTGTTGCACGTTCACGGTCTTGAATGTCCATCGCGCTAACAACGTCTTTATAAACGGTGTCTGGCAGACTACGTAATACTTCACCTAAGTCATCGTGGCCCATATCCTCTGTTGCGGCTGCAATGTGCTTAGGTTCCATCTGGGCAATAATGCCTAAACGAACATCTTCTGATAGTTCTTCAAGAACATCGCCTTGCACATCAGGATCAACCAACTGCCAGAGGAGTCGGCGAATTTTATGGGGGGATGATTCTAATAATAATGCGGTATCACAAGGAGCTGTTTTTGCGAGCATGCGCCTAACTTGAACAAATTGACCACTATTGAGTGACTTAGTCACCTGTTTTAGTTGCTGTAGTGGGTAATCTTGTTCAAAAGCTTCAGGCATTGGCGTCCTTTATAAATTTTTATATTACTTTATGGGGAGAGGTGAGTTAACTGGCGTCACTAACCGTATTTATATATCTGTTTTAGTTGAGGCGTTAGTAATGCGAGCATTATTTTTATAACTGTTTATTCTTGCTCATTAAAACGTTGTGCTATTAACTCTCCAACAGCATGTAAAGCTTGCTCAGAATCCGGGCCTTTGCATACAACTTTTACTTCTTTGCCTTGGCTACTTTCAAGTAACATTAGTGCAAGTACGCTATCGCCCGCGGCTTCTTTATCATCTTGAAATAATGTGATTGTCGCATCAAATTGTACTGCTAACTGCGCAAGCACAGTAGCTGCTCTAGCGTGTAAGCCTAATTTGTTTTTTATTAAAAAAGTGTCTTCACAGTGCATAACTTACTCTACCTAAGCTGAACAGGTGATTATTCAGCTCTATTATTTTTCTTGTTCACGATGGCGAATTTTTACATTGGGATGTGTCATTGCAAAACTTTCACCGATAGTTTGCGCTAAATATACAGAGCGATGTTGTCCGCCTGTACACCCAATAGCAATGGTTAAATAACTGCGGTTATTTCGCTCTAAGTGCGGTAACCACGTTTGTACAAATGTTTGAATTTGCCATGTGAATTTTTGTACTATGCTGTGATTGGCCAAATAATCTTTAACGGGTTGATCTAACCCATTTAAAGGTTTTAATTCAGGTTCCCAGTGTGGATTTGGTAAAAAACGCGCATCAAATACATAGTCTGCTTCTTTTGGTATACCGTGTTTAAAACCAAACGATTCAAACGTGACAATTAGTTGCTTATCTTTTTTACCTAAAATCTTTTCACGAATAGATTCAGCAAGCTGGTGAACGCTTAAATCAGTTGTGTCTATCATAAAGTCGGCGCGGGTGATTAATACATCAAGTAATTCTTTTTCTTTTTTGATGGCTAAATCAAGAGGCAGCGAGTCAATTGATAGTGGGTGTAACCTGCGTGTTTCTGAAAAGCGTTTTATCAACGTTTGATCGTCGCTATCTAAATAAAATAACGTAGGATTTGCAAAGCCTGGTAAGTATTCAAGAATATCGTTAAATTCATCTTGCTCTTTAGGGATGTTTCGCACATCAATGCTAACAGCAATTTTATCGTAGCTATCAGACACACTGCGAACTAATGAAGGAAGCAAGTTAACTGGAATATTATCTACGCAATAATAGCCTAAATCTTCTACAACGCGTAAAGCAACCGACTTTCCAGAACCAGAACGGCCGCTTATGATAATTAACTCCATTTAACACCCTTTATAAAACTATGATTGATCGACAATAACTTGGTAAAGCTCAGCATCTGATTTTGCACAGCGTAACTGTTTACAAAAATCTTTGTTGTTTAGTTTATCAGCAATGGTTGCGAGAGTCTTTAAGTGCTGTTGGTTATCGCCATCTGGTACGATGAGTGCGACAAAAATATCAACAGGACGATTATCTATTGCATCAAAATTTATTGGAGTTTCGCTAACGAGTACTAAAGCTAAAGGCTCTTCTGCACCGCTCATTCGACCATGAGGAATGGCAATGCCACGGCCAATACCTGTACTACCCAGTTTCTCTCTACTCATTAAAGCAGTAAGGATATCCTGTTGCGGTAAATACGGAAGTTTGTCGTGAGCAAGTTCGCTAATGAACTCTAAAATCCTTTTTTTGCTATTAAAAAGGACCGCAGCTTTGCTGCAGTCCTGGCATATAAGTGAGCTTAATTTCATCATATTAGTGTCGAGCAAGCTTCTCTTTGTGTTTAATCACTTGTCGATCGAGCTTGTCGATCAACGAGTCAATGGCGGCATACATATCTTGATGTTCCGTAGATGCAAATAGCTCAGCACCACTTACATGTATTGTGGCTTCTGCTTTTTGATTTAATTTTTCTACATCGAGAATGACATGAACATTATTAATATGATCAGAGTGTCTTTCTAGCTTCGCAAATTTGGTATTAATATAGTCTCTTAGTGAATCGGTTAATTCTACGTGACGACCAGTTAAGTTTAGTTGCATAAGCATTACCCTCTTTTTTTTGCGTCTTAGATCAAGCTTTTACGTTGATTTGACGGTGGAATAGCCAGAGATTCGCGGTATTTTGCGATTGTACGTCTTGCTACTTTAATTCCTTGCTCAGCCAATATATCCGCTATTTTACTATCACTCAATGGTTTTGCTGAGTTTTCTGCAGCGATTAATTTGCGGATAAGTGCACGAATTGCTGTAGATGAACATTCACCACCGTTTTCGGTGCTTACATGGCTTGAGAAAAAGTATTTAAGCTCAAATATACCACGGGGTGTATGCATATACTTTTGAGTTGTTACGCGCGAAATTGTTGATTCGTGCATTTCTACCATTTCAGCAACATCATTTAAAACCATCGGTTTCATTGCTTCAGGGCCGTGTTCAAAAAAGCCTTGTTGTTGCTTAACAATACAATTAGTTACTTTTAATAGCGTGTCGTTTCTACTTTCTAAGCTTTTAATAAACCATTTAGCTTCTTGTAAATGCGAGCGAATAAACTGGCTGTCACCACTGGATTTTACAGTGCGAGACATTGCAGCGTATTGGCTATTAACACGAATTTTAGGCATGCTATCTGGGTTTAACTCAACAACCCAGCGGCCTTTAATTTTTTTAACTGACACGTCTGGAATAACATACTCAGATTCTTCTCTTACAATAGTATCTGCTGGCTTAGGACTAAGAGTATGGATTAATGTCATTACTTCTTTAAGCTCTTCTTCTTTGAGCTTGGTTTTCTTCATTAATGTACGATAGTCACGAGCAGCTAATAAATCAATATGCTCGGTTAAAATCATTTTTGTTTCATTAATGTAAGGTGTTTCTTTATCAAACTGGTTAAGCTGAATACACAAACACTCTTGTAAACTACGTGCAGCAATACCAACAGGATCAAACAGTTGGATGCGCTTTAATACAGCTTCAATTTCATCAAGTTCGACTTCGTTATCATCTTCGTTTTCTTGATTAAAGCTTTCTAAAATCTCTTCGCAGCTTAGTGTTAAAATACCTGAATCATCAACTGCTTCTACGATGGCAATAGCAATAGCTTCGTCTGTAGGGCTAAATGGCGTTAATTGTAACTGCCACATTAAATACTCATGGAGCGTCTCTGTAGAGGCACCTTGATAAATTGATTCATCTTCAGGCATTGGACCCGATGATGCTGCAGGAGCGGCACTCATGTACTCATCCCAGCTAACATCCATAGCCATGTCGTCACTTAGCGTGTCTTTCGCAAGTGCTTCACCACTATCTTGTTCGTATTCGCTTGGAGCATCATCGGCAGATGCGCTAACAGTTATGTCATCGGTATCAGCTTTTTGCTCGTTTTTGCCAGCAGCATCTTCTGAGTAGTCTTGTTCTTCAACCTCTAATAGCGGGTTGCTGTCGAGAGCTTCTTGTATTTCTTGCTGGAGATCCAATGTACTGAGTTGCAACAAACGAATAGCTTGTTGCAGCTGTGGAGTCATTGTAAGTTGCTGGCCCATGCGCAGCTGTAGTGATTGCCTCATGTATCTCTAACAATCCTTTTATGTTGTTATAATTAATACTAGCAGATGCTTAAAGACATGGCGTAAATGTTACAGCCTAAATTGCTCGCCTAAGTAAACATCGCGTACTGTTTTATCATTTAATACGTGTTCTGGAGTACCTGATGCAATCAGCTCCCCATGAGAAACAATGTAGGCTTTTTCACAAACATCAAGGGTTTCTCTTACGTTATGGTCGGTAATTAATACTCCAATCCCACGATTTTTAAGATGTTCTATTATTTTCTTTATATCTAATACTGAAATTGGATCAACACCAGCGAACGGTTCATCCAGTAATATAAATTTAGGATCTGCTGCCAGCGCACGTGCTATTTCAACACGACGACGTTCGCCACCTGATAATGCCATACCTTGGCTATCACGAATGTGTTGTATGCTAAATTCATCTAACAATTTATCGAGAGTGTCTTCTCTAGCTTGTTTATTTAACTCTTTGCGCGTTTCTAAAATTGCCATTAAGTTTTGATAAACAGTTAGCTTTCTGAAAATTGAAGACTCTTGCGGTAAGTAGCCTATGCCTAATCTAGCACGACTATGCATAGGTAAAAGAGTAATATCGTTATCATCTATCGATATTTTACCTTTATCGCTGGGCACAAGACCTACAATCATATAAAACGTGGTTGTTTTGCCTGCGCCGTTAGGGCCAAGTAAGCCAACAATACTGCCAGCTTTTACTTCAAGGCCAACGTTTTTTACAACTTCACGGCCTTTATAGCTCTTTGCTAATAGTTCTGCTTTTAATGTGCTCATGGTTGACCTTTGTCGCTTTTTTTACTTTTTTTAGTTTCAATGGGTACTAAAATTGTATGAACGCGGTCAGTTGAGTTTTCATCTTTTTCGGCACTGATTAGCTGTTGCTCAATGTCGTAGGTAATGCTTTTAGCATTTATTTTTTGTCCTGCTTGCGATACCTGTGCATTACCAACAAGCGTTAAAAAACGCTTAGATACATCGTAACGTACTTCGTCAGCACTGGCGCTCATAGTCGTGCCGTCTGATTGCTTCTCTTCAAAGTGGGCAGGGCTACCAGTGGCAATTAATAATTGCTTATTATCACCAAGTTCATCGCGTTTATGTACTTCGAGACGGTCGGCTGTAATACGGCGGTTACCGTGAATAATTTCAACGTTTTTCTCAAAAATCCCGACATTAGCTTTTAATTGACCTTCTTGCTTATCGGCGCTTATTGATATTTGATTTGCAGCAGGCTGTGTATTTGGCTCTGCAGCACTGCTATTAAATGCTAGTATAAGTGTAGGAATAATAAGTGATTTTAATATTTTATTGGTCATAATATATGGTTCGCGTATGGTTAATTAGTTTTATCACTTCGGTTTTTAAGTCGGCTTCTAGGCCTTTGCCGGTGATTTTTAAATTGGGTCCAGTGATGATAACGGGTTGCTCCGAGCGCATTGTTAATAGCTTTATATCTACCTGAATATTATCAGCATTGATTTTGTCTATCATGGCGTTATCGGTTAAGTTTTTGGCAACCACATTACCTTCTAAAATTAATTGTTTGTCTTCGTATAATGTTGCTTCGTCTGCATTTATTTGCCACGTTTGCTTTTCGTTATATAAAGTAAAAATGGGTTTTTCAAAAAACGTGAAACCTAATTGCTGATATAGTTCCATTTTAGCCGCAGTTACTTTGTGGCTGATTGTACCTTGTTCGTCATAGGCTGTTTGTTTGAGTTCAATGGCTATGTAATCAGGCTTGGCAATAACTTCAGGCTCAGTCTGAGGCAAAATATTTGGTTGTGTAAAATAAGGGTACCAAAGCCAAACCATACAGCTAATGAATAAAACGCTTAATATTATGCGCGCTGCATTCATGAACTAGTGCCTTGTGTAGTCAACGCTTTACCATTTTCAAGCATAAGTAAGTCGGTGAGCTCTCTTACTGCACCAAAGCCGCCAGGCATTTGCGTTACATAGTGTGATAAACGTTTAATAAGTGGATGGGCATCATTTACTGCAACAGCAAAGCCGACTAATTCCATAACGGGCATGTCAGGGCCATCATCACCGATATAAGCAATTTGTTCATCGCTAAGGTTGAGTTTGTCTTTTAATTCTTGATAGGCAATGAGCTTATTTTCTTGACCTTGATAAATATGCTGTACGGTTAAGCTGCTCATACGTTGTTGCACTATTTGTGAATGACGACCAGTAATTACAGCCACTTCAAAGCCACTGTTTATAAGCGCTTTAATGCCAAAACCATCTTTTGTATTAAATGCTTTTAGCTCTTCACCTTGATTACCAAGATAAATACGGCCATCAGAAAATACACCATCAATATCGCATATAAGTAGCTTTACTTTTTTAGCGCGTGCTTTTGCATCATCGCTCAGCGGTTGATAGAGTTCTTCAAATTGCATTTATAACACTCCTGCTTTTAATAGGTCTTGCATGTTTAATGCGCCAATAGGTTGGTTTTTCTCATTGACGACGATTAAGCCATTTATACGTTTGTGTTCCATAATATTAAGCGCTTCAGCGGCTAAAATATCTTGTGTAGCCGTAGTACATGACTTAGTCATAACAACATCTATTTGTGTTGTATGAATATCAATTCTTTGCTCTAAAATACGACGTAAATCGCCATCGGTAAATAATCCCACGAGCTGCTGATTTTCATCAACAATGGCTGTCATGCCTAAACCTTTGGCGGACATTTCAATAAGGGCGTCTTTAACTGTTTGTGAAACGCTAATAATAGGTGTATTTGCGCCACCGTGCATAACATCTTTTAAAGTAAGCAGTAAGCGCTTGCCTAAACTACCACCTGGGTGAGATAGCGCGAAGTCATCAGCTGTAAAGCCGCGGGCTTCTAATAGTGCAACTGCCATGGCATCGCCCATCGCAAGCGTTGCAGTGGTGCTTGATGTAGGAGCTAGACCCAATGAACAGGCTTCTTTTTCTACTTTAATACACACATGTACATTAGCAAGGGTCGCCATGGTTGATTGCGTATTGCCAGTCATCGATATCATTTTGGCACCAAGTCGTTTTAAAACCGGAATGATATTTAAAACTTCGCTGGTCTCTCCTGAATTAGAAATAAGCATAACCACGTCATTTTTAGTGATCATACCTAAATCACCATGACTTGCTTCACCAGGGTGAACAAAAAATGCAGGGCTGCCAGTACTCGCAAGAGTGGCCGCGATTTTATTGCCAATATGACCTGATTTACCCATGCCAATGACAATAATACGGCCTTCGCAGTCGTACATTAATTGGCACGCGTTATTAAAATTCTCATCTACATATTGTGCAATATCACTAAGTGCTTGGCGCTCAACATCTAAAACGCGAAGACCTTGTTCAATAAAATTTAGCGTTGTCATCATTTACCCTACTTGACTAAAAATATACCCTTGGTAACCCAAAAACGCTATTAGCAATAAGCCGCCTTCTACTCTATTGATACGTTGGGTGCCTCTAAAGTTCAATGACATAATAATAAGAGCAAGTGTTGCACCAATCATAATTAATACGTCTCGACTTACTAATGATGGGTCAATGGCAGAAGGGTTAATGATACCTGCAAGTGGTAATACCGCTAGAATATTAAATATATTTGAGCCAACAATATTACCTAGTGCTAAATCATCTTCATTTTTAAGTACACCAGCTACCGAAGCTGCAAGCTCTGGCAAGCTAGTACCAATGGCAATAATTGTTAAGCCAATGACTAAGTCGCTTAAGCCGAAGTATTTTGCAATGTCTACAGCTGAACCTATTAAAAAATGAGAGCTAACAGGTAGGAGTATCATGCCTATAACTAACCAAAATATCGCTTTTTTTGTAGGTACATCGTTAGGTACGTCGTCGCAGGCTTCTGAGACAAATGGGTCATCTTGGTTTTTTGCACGCATAGATACAATAATTAACCCACCGATGAATACGATAAAGCCAACTAAAAGTGCAACACCTTCATTAAATGAAAAGTAGTTATCCGAAAAGACATACCAAGTAGCAAGAGATACTAGCATTACCAATGGCATTTCGCGTTTTAACGTACTAGATGAAACTGAAAGAGGGCGAAATAGAGCTGTAATACCTAGCACAAGTAAAATGTTTGTAATGTTAGAGCCAACAGCATTACCGACGGCAGTGTCGGTTTTGTTAGCCAGAGCAGCAGAGGCTGAAACCATCATTTCAGGGGCTGAAGAGCCCATGGCTACAACGGTCAAACCGACAATAAGTGTAGGTACACCAAAGTTTTTAGCAAGAGCCGCAGCGCCATAAACAAACCTGTCTGCACTCCAAACAAGAGCTGCAAAACCAAGAATTAAAATAACAAACGAGGTAACCATTGTGTTAAGCCAGTTATACAAAATACAGATGGCGCGAATAGTAACAAAAGCCAAGATGAAAGTATAAATAAAAGAGTAAGGTCAACTATATGATGGTACTGCTTTTGAAGTGCTAATTTAAAAATTTAAGCCGGGGTTAAGCTGTTTTGAGCGAGTCTTATAATCCTTTTCACAGGTGTATTACAAAATCTTACGAATTGTTTTTTCCATCTTTGACAAAAAAGCTTTAAAATAGGAGCACTAGTGAACATTTTTATGGAGAGCGACTTGTCGCAATCAATAGTAGAAGTCAAGGATGTTAGCTTTTCGAGAGGCAATAGAACTATATATAAAAATATGAGTTTTAGCGTTCCTAAAGGTAAAATTACTGCGATCATGGGGCCAAGCGGAATTGGCAAAACCACTATGTTGCGTTTAATTGGTGGTCAGCTTAAACCAGATTCAGGTGATATTTTATTTGAAGGTGGCAGCATTCCTAAAATGTCTCGTAAAGAGTTATACGAAGCACGTACTAAAATGAGCATGCTTTTTCAAAGTGGTGCGCTGTTTACTGATATGTCGGTATTTGACAATATTGCGTTTCCTATAAGAGAGCACACAAAGCTAAGTGAAGACCTTATTCGATTAGTTGTATTAATGAAGCTGCAAGCGGTTGGGCTACGTGGCGCTAAAGATTTAATGCCCTCTGAGTTATCAGGCGGTATGGCAAGACGTGCTGCACTTGCGCGCGCTATAGCACTTGATCCAGAGCTAATCATGTACGATGAGCCATTTGCAGGACAAGATCCTATTTCGATGGGCGTATTGGTTAAGCTAATTAAGTCGCTTAACGAGGTATTAGGTTTATCGTCTTTAATTGTGACGCACGATGTGACAGAGGTAATGAGTATTGCCGATCACGTTATAATTATCGCTGATCAAGGGGTAATTGGTTGTGGTACCCCAGATGAAATGCGTAATCACGAATCTCCTTTAGTTCAACAGTTTTTAAAAGGCTTGTCGGATGGTCCGGTACCATTTCATTTTCCGGCTCAAGCTTATGCAGACGAGCTGCTTGGAGAAAAAGCATAATGTTGGATTTATTTCAAAAGCTAGGGCATAAAACGCTAGGACGCTTTGCGGCTCTCGGTCGTTCAGCTTATATGCTGTTTAGTGCATTAGCGCATGTTCCTAATTTTAGAAAAGGCACACCGTTACTTGTTCGCCAGCTTTATATGGTGGGTTCGCAATCGTTACTGATTATTATGGTGTCGGGCTTGTTTATCGGCATGGTATTGGCTTTACAAGGTTACACCGTATTAGTTGGTTATGGCGCTGAGGATAGTTTAGGGCCGTTAGTGGCACTGAGTTTATTGCGAGAACTGGGCCCGGTTGTTACTGCATTACTGTTTGCAGGACGCGCAGGCAGCGCATTGACTGCTGAAATTGGCTTAATGAAAGCAACAGAGCAGCTTTCATCACTTGAGATGATGGCAATCGATCCGCTAAAACGTATTATTGCACCACGCTTTTGGGCGGGTTTTATAAGCATGCCATTGCTTGCCTTGATATTTTCAGCCGTAGCAATTATAGGCGCTCATTTAGTGGGTGTAGATTGGCTGGGGGTTGATACAGGTAGTTTTTGGTCAATCATGCAATCACAAGTGTCGTTTCAGCAAGACATACTAAACGGTATTATTAAGAGTTTTGTATTCGCCATAGTGGTGACCTGGATTGCGCTTTATAAAGGATATGACTGTGTGCCGACCTCCGAAGGGATCAGCAAAGCAACCACCGAAACGGTTGTTCATTCGTCATTAGCAGTTTTAGGTTTTGACTTTATTTTGACAGCGGTAATGTTTACCAGCTAATAGGGTATAGATAATGAATTCACGGAAATTAGAAATTTTAGTTGGTTTTTTTGTAGCACTTGGCATTTTAGCGTTTGCGATGCTTGCACTTAAAGTTGCCAATTCAGGTATTAGTGGCTCTGGAGAAACATATACGCTTAATGCCAAGTTTGAAAACATTGGCTCGTTAAAAGCGCGTGCGCCGGTAAAAGTAGGTGGTGTTGTAATTGGTCGTGTTGAATCAATTTATGTTCACCCACAAGAGTTTTTACCAGTGGTAAATATGACCATTGATGCACAGTATTTATGTCGTTTTTCAGACACAAGCTCAATCTCTATTTTAACGTCGGGTATTTTAGGTGAGCAGTACTTAGGTATTCACCCTGTCATTTCTCCAGATTCAGCTAAACAACGTTGTTTAGGCGAAACAGTGACTGAAAACAAGCAAGATGAAGCAATTGACGATTTGTTTGGTGTGGAAAGTAAAGCACTAGGTGATGGCGATTCAATTACTGATACTAAGTCTGCCATTGTACTTGAAGAATTAATCGGGCAGTTTTTATTCAACCAAGGTAGTGAGTAATTATTATGTTGAAAAAGTTTTTAGCTATTGTAGCAATTGGCGCAATGACGCTAACTCAAAGCGTAAGTGCAGCAGATGTTAAATTGGTTGATCCAAATAAAATGGTACGCCAAGTTGCCGATAATACATTTGCACGTATTAAAAAAGACCAGCCATTAATTGTTAAAGATCAAGAGCATCTTCGCGTAATCGTTGAAGAAGAATTAATGCCTTATATCGACTACAAATATGCAGCACTTCGCGTACTAGGTAGTGAAGTATCTAAAGTACGTGCAATTACCGACGAAGCTGAAAAAGCCAAAGCAATTAAAGAAATTCAACGCTTTATTGGTGTATTTAGAGAGTACTTAGTTGCAACTTATGCTGGTGTATTCACTCAATATACAAACCAAAAAGTTGAGTTTGGTGCCGAGCAAGCATTTAAAGGCAAAGATGTCGTTGTTGTTAAGACTAAAATTATTGAAGACGGTAAGCCAGATATCAGAATCGATTTTAAAGTACGCGAAGACCGCGACGGTGAATGGCGCGCGTACGATATGATTGCTGAAGGTATTAGTTTACTAGATGCAAAACAAAGTGAGCTACAAGGTATTTTGCGCCAGCAAGGTATTGATAATGTAAGTAACCTTTTAGAGCAAAAGAGTCAGCTACCAGTTCAGTTTAGAGGCAGTAACTCGAATGACTAAATTGGCAATAAGCCAAGTTGATGGACAACATTTTCGAGTAAGCGGTGAGCTTACTCGAAATTCAATTGGCGATGAACAGCTTCTGAACAACAAGTTATTAACTAAGCATAAAATCATCTATTTCGACCTAAGTGGAGTATCTAGGGTTGACACAGCGGGCTTAGCTTGGTTAATTCACTCTTTTGCAGAATTAAAGCAGCAAGGCATTCGCCTTGAATTGCAAAACCTACCTGAGCAATTGCAAAATTTAATGCAATTGGGTCAGGTTACAACCCTATTTGAGTGAGAGTTATGGAAACTAGCCAAGTCGAAACATTATTACGCGAAGAACTTCAATTAGCTGAAGTACATGTAAAAGCCAATGGTAGCCATTATGAAGTTGTTGCAGTAGGCGAATGCTTTGACGGTTTAAGCCGAGTTAAAAAGCAGCAGCTAGTCTATGGTCCATTAATGAATACAATTTCAGATGGCACAATTCACGCAGTATCTATTCGTGCATTTACTCCTGTAGAGTGGAAGCGTGAACAAAAATTTATTTTACCGCAATAAATAGGGCCTCTTAATGGATCAATTTGTAATTCAAGGTGGTACTTCACTTGCTGGTGAAGTGACTATTTCTGGCGCTAAAAATGCCGCACTTCCTATTTTGTTTGCTTCATTATTAGCTGATGGAAAAAGTACATTTACTAATGTACCGCGCCTTCGCGATATAGTGACCACTGAAGCCTTATTAAAAACTCTAGGTGCTGATGTTAATTGGCACGGCGATACGCTAGTGATTGACGGCGCAACGGTTAATAAAACATTAGCGCCATACGACTTAGTTAAGCAAATGCGTGCCTCTGTACTTGCATTAGGCCCTTTAGTTGCACGTTTTGGTGAAGCTCAAGTGTCTTTACCTGGTGGGTGTGCTATTGGTGCTCGTCCTGTTGATATACATATTCAAGGTTTGGAGCGCATGGGCGCGGTAATTAACGTTGAAAATGGTTATATTAATGCCAAGGTAAACGGGCGCTTAAAAGGCGCTGAAATCTTTATGGAAATGGTAAGCGTAGGCGCTACTGAAAACCTATTGATGGCAGCTGCTCTTGCTGATGGCAAAACCATACTTGATAATGCTGCTCGCGAGCCCGAAATAATTGATTTAGCTAATTGCTTAATTGCGATGGGCGCTAAAATCACAGGTGCAGGAACCAGCCGCATTGAAGTTGAAGGCGTTGAGCGTTTAGCAGGATGCGAGCACAGTATTTTACCAGATAGAATTGAGACTGGTACGTTTTTAGTCGCGGCAGCAATGGCAGGCGGTGAAGTACTTTGTAAAAACACTGACTTTCACTCCCTTGAGCCTGTGATTGAAAAATTACGCGCAACCAATGCACACCTAGAGGTGAATAACGACAGTATTTATCTTGATATGCGCGGCCGAGAACTAAGAGCCGTTAATATTAAAACAGCCCCACACCCAGGTTTTCCTACGGATATGCAAGCTCAGTTTACAGCATTGAATGTAGTAGCAAATGGTAGTGCGACTATTACAGAAACGATTTTTGAAAACCGTTTCATGCATGTACCAGAGTTACAGCGTATGGGCGCTAATATTCGATTAGAAGGACATACCGCAATTTGTGGTGAGACTGAAAGCTTAACGGGTGCGCAAGTGATGGCAACCGATCTACGCGCTTCAGCTAGTTTAATTTTGACGGGTATAGTGGCTCAAGGTGAAACGGTCGTTGATCGTATTTATCACGTTGATAGAGGTTATCAGCGCATTGAAGATAAGCTAAGTGCGTTAGGTGCAAATATTAAACGTAGAAGTAGCTAAGTAGATACTTAACTAATTACACTATTTTGAAAAAAGGTCGGATATGCGAATTGCTATCCGACCTTTTTATTGACGATTTATGCAGGTTGGTATTATTCTTTATTAAAGCTTTGTTTCAAGCTCAGCTACCACCACCATGATTTTTTCTATTTTCCCATCTCTGTAAAGCTCAAACTCTATTTCTTTACCGGGCTCTGTATTACCTATTTCTTCCAGCACTTTTTGTGGGTTTGCTACCGAAAGGCCTGCAATTTTAATAACGATATCTTGCTCTTCAATGCCCGCTTGCCATGCTGGACCCAAAGGGTCTAAATTAGTAATTCGCATGCCCGTAACGGGAGTTAGGCTGTCGTTGACTTCTTTACCGGTACTATCTACTGCCGTGCCTTCGAAGCCTAGATAGCCACGTACAACACGACCATGACGAATGAGTTTTCCCATTACTTTTTTAGCAAGCGAGTAAGGCACCGCAAAGAATATTCCTTGAATATTCAGATTCTCACGCGTTTTAAACTGCGCAGAGGTAATACCGACTAAATCACCATTGGAGTTAACTAATGCGCCGCCAGAGTTGCCCACGTTAATAGCCGCATCCATTTGTAATAAGTTATTGTACGGACTGTCTGTAATCTTTTGCTTACCCGTTGCGCTAATGATGCCTTGCGTGATTGTTTGACCTAAATTAAGCGGGTTACCTATAGCAAGTACCACATCGCCTACGCTCGATACATAGCTATCATCGACAGGAATGACCGGAAGGTGATCTGCATTTATTTTAAGTAAGGCTAAATCAGTAATGGTATCAAAACCAATTAGCTGCACATCAAAAAAGCGTCGACCATCGGTTAGAATAACCATAATTTGATCTGCGTTATTAACAACATGGTAGTTAGTAAGAATATAACCGTCTTGCGACATGATGACGCCAGAGCCTAGCTCTTGTACTGTGTTTTTTCTTTTATAACGGGGTTCTTTGGAAATGCTTTCTGAAAAAATAGTAACCACAGAAGGAGCTGCTCGTTTAACTGCATCAGAAAAACTCAGATGACTCGCACTCATAGCGCTTGGCAGGGGAACATTTGGAAGTAAAGCCGCTCGCATATTAGGGCTGAAAAAAACCACTAAAAAAGCAATACTTAGGCCTGCAAATAAAGGGGGAAGAATAAATTTTATTAGTTTCAGCACGATTTTCTTATTATGTAAGTGAGCAATCTCTTTATGATGACATAAAAAAAATAACAGCGGCAAGTGCCACTGTTATTTTTATTACATTAATAGTGCTATTTATTACTGAATTAAAATAAATATAGACTCACGACCACGTTGAACGCCAAGTACTATATTACCTTTTGTACTGTCGATGATTTTATTCATGTCGCGAATCGTTTCCACTCGTTGACGATTCACTTGCATAATAATATCACCTTCTTCAAGGCCAACACGGGCAGAAGGTGAGCGAGGATCTACAGAAGTAATCTCAACACCTTTATTGCTATTTTTTTGCACGTTTTCGAGCTCTGCACCTTGGAATGCGGGGTGTAGTTCTTCGCCTGTCGCTGTAACACCAGATGCGCCATCAAGGGTTACTTTTACTGTTTTAATTTTACCATCGCGGTAAATGCCTAATTTTATCTCGCGGCCTTCACCGAGCGTAGCAATTTTGCTGCGAAGTTCGTGGAACCCGCTAATATCGCCACCGTTAATGCTAACAATAACATCACCAGCTTCAATACCTGCTTTACTTGCGGCTGTGTCGTCCATTACTTGCATTACATAAGCACCTTGTTTGACATCAAGTTGCTGTGCTTTTGCAAGTCCTGCATCAAGTGGGCGACCAGAAATACCTAGCGAGCCTCGACGTACTTCACCGTGTTCAATAATTTGATCAACTAGATTTTTCATCATATTAGATGGAATGGCAAAACCAATACCCACGTTGCCGCCAGAAGCACCTAAAATAGCTGTATTAATACCAATCAACTCACCATTTAAGTTAACTAATGCACCGCCAGAGTTACCTTGGTTAATAGCAGCATCGGTTTGAATGAAATCTTCGTAACCTTCAATGTTTAAACCACTACGGCCAAGTGCACTAACAATACCTGATGTTACTGTATGGCTAAGTCCAAATGGATTACCAATCGCGACTGCAAAGTCACCCACTCGTAAACTATCTGAGTTTGCGAGTTTTATTTCAGTTAAGTCATCAGCGTCTATTTGTAAAAGAGCGATATCAGATTCTGTATCAGTACCAATCTTAGTCGCTTCAAATTCACGGCCATCTTCGAGAGTAACTACCATTTTTTCAGCATCTTGAATAACATGATTGTTAGTTACCACATAGCCTTCATCGGCATTAATAATTACCCCTGAGCCTAAACCACTAAATTGGCGTTTTTGACTGCGGGGCTGCTGTTGTCCAAAGAAGTATTCGAGTGGATCTGCACGGCGGCGTACTTCTTTAGAGCCTGAAACTTGGATACTTATAACACCAGGAGATATTTGCTCTAGCATGGGAGCAAGAGTAGGTAGTTGTTGACCATTTACTGCAATTGGCATTTTTGCATAAGACGCTACAGGACTCATTAATAAGCTTGTAGATAGAATAGCTGCGCTGATAAGTGATAATTTCATTTTCATAGTCAGGGATAACTCCACTTAAGGTAAAGCAAAAACCAAAAAGGGCTACTTTACAGCAGCCCTTTTTGGTTTGTTAAGATAAAACAACAAAGCTGTTATATCTAAAGACTATGGGGTCTAAAAAAAGTTCATCAAGATGCTTTAGAATGTTCTGAAACTTTATTTTGACCTGCAAATAAACCAGATTCACCCGATACATAATCAGCGGGTTGCGCTGCGGCTGAAGAGCGATCTGAACTACGTTCTTTTAAAGACGCCTGTAATTGCTCAGTGGTTTCTTTTGAAAAGAATGGTTCCGCTGGTGCTTTATTTCTATCTTCTAGAAGAAGCTGGTTTGTTTCTTCAACGTGACTAAGCAATTGGTCATAGTTTTCTTTCATTTTATTTACGAGCTTACCCGTATTTGCTAAATGATCAGCGACATCTTGGCGATACTGCTCTAATGCGTTTTCAGCTTGCTCAGCCTGTTCTTTTAATTCATCTTGTTTGAACTGTTTTTTAGTAACAAATGCACCAATAAAAAATGCTACTACAGCAACAATAGCAACCAAACCTACCCACATAACTGTGCCCATAAAAACTACCCCTTTGGGAAAATAACTAACGAATGCTTGATTCAATTATAAATCATACTAAGTGTAATATACCCCGAGTTATGATGCGTGTTAATATACTTTGCAAATTAAACTGTGTTTTAACTGTAAATAGATATGACTCCTTGGCAAACATACCAACAAGACTTGAAGCGAGATGACTTTGTACACGACGCAGCACAAGAAAATGCTGTGCGCCATTTACAACGTCTGTACGATGACTTAACTCAGGCAAAGCCTGCACCAAAAGGTTTTTTTGCTAAGTTATTCAGCAAAGATGAACCAGCGCCTATAAAAGGTTTGTACTTTTGGGGTGGAGTAGGGCGTGGTAAAACTTATTTAGTTGACACTTTTTACGAATCACTACCGGGCACACGTAAAATGCGCGTGCATTTTCATCGGTTTATGCACCGAGTGCATAATGAGCTTAAGAAATTAAATAATACGGCTAATCCATTAGAAAAAATAGCCGACATTTTCAAAGCAGAAACAGACATAATATGCTTTGATGAGTTTTTTGTTCAAGACATTACCGATGCCATGCTGCTAGGTGGGTTAATGGAAGCGCTATTTGCACGGGGTATAGTACTTGTTGCTACCTCTAATATAGTGCCTGATGAGCTTTACAGAAATGGCCTGCAGCGTGCACGCTTTGTTCCTGCTATAGAACTGGTTAAGCTTAATACAGAGATAGTTAATGTAGATTCAGGTATTGATTATCGATTACGTACCTTAGAGCAAGCCGAAATTTTTCATAGTCCGTTAGATGAAGATGCAGATAAAAACCTATTTGAATACTTCGACAAGTTATCACCAGAGCCTGGACAATTAGATGAGCCGATAGAAATAGAAGGGCGAAAAATCAAAACGCGAAAAGTAGCTAAATGCGTTGTGATGTTTGAGTTTAGTGAGTTATGCGAAACGCCTCGTAGTCAGGTTGATTACATGGAAATTAGCCGCTTATATAATACGGTTATTATTTCTAACGTAAAACAGCTTGGGCAGACTAATGATGATGCCGCTAGGCGTTTTATTGCTTTAGTGGATGAATTTTATGAGCGTCACGTAACTTTAATTATATCGGCTGAAAAACCTATTACCGAACTTTATACTCAAGGTAATTTAAACTTTGAATTTAAGCGCTGTATAAGCCGTTTGCAAGAAATGCAATCTTTAGAGTATTTAGCTAGAGAGCATTTGGTCTAAAAAAGTAGGCAAAAGTGTAATAGGTTAGCCATTAAAAATAAGAGGTATGTATATAGTACTTCTTATTTATGAAATTTCTTGTGGAAAAAACAACCGGCGAGTAGCAATGTGTTTTAAGTGCTGGTATACTCCCGCGTCTGCCACGTTGCGTTCTATGCCCTCATATAGTCTAGCCACTTGTGAGCGGCGCAAAAGTCTAAAACTCGAAGGGGTTATAGCAAACTTAGAGCAGTAGTTAATATTAACTACTTGTGGTTTTAATTGAAAAACATTGGATTTTTATAAATGAAAACGTTTGTTGCTAAACCAGAAACAGTAAAACGTGACTGGTACGTAGTTGACGCTGAAGGTAAAACTTTAGGTCGCATCGCTACTGAAATCGCTCATCGCCTACGCGGTAAGCATAAAGTTGAATATACACCGCACGTAGATACTGGTGATTACATCATCGTTATCAACGCTGAAAAAGTTACTGTAACTGGTAACAAATTCAAAAACAAAGTGTACTATTCACACTCTGGTTTTCCAGGTGGTCTTAAGTCTACTACTTTTGATAAACTTCAAGCTGCAAAGCCTGAAATGATCATCGAGAAGGCTGTTAAGGGCATGTTGCCACGTGGTCCTTTAGGCCGCGCTATGTACCGTAAACTTAAAGTTTACACAGGTACTGAGCACAACCATGCTGCACAACAGCCTCAGGTTCTAGACATTTAAGGAGCACCATCATGGCAAATCAATACTACGGTACAGGTCGTCGTAAAAGTTCAAGTGCTCGCGTATTCTTACGCCCAGGCACTGGTAACATCGTAATCAACAAACGCTCTCTTGAAGAGTATTTTGGTCGCGAAACAGCACGCATGGTTGTTCATCAAGCTCTTGAGCTAGTTGATATGACTGAAAAATTTGACCTTTACATCACCGTTGCCGGTGGTGGTACAACTGGTCAAGCTGGTGCTATCCGTCACGGTATCACTCGTGCACTTATGGAGTTTGACGAATCATTACGTCCACAACTTCGTAAAGCAGGTTTTGTTACACGTGATGCACGTAAAGTTGAACGTAAGAAAGTGGGTCTTAAGAAAGCGCGTAAGCGTCCACAGTTCTCAAAACGTTAATCTATACGTTATCAAGAATTCAAAAACCCAGCTTATGCTGGGTTTTTTGTTTTCAAATCAAAATGTTTACATTTTCAATTTACTATAAATTTGTTTATTGCGACTGCCATACAAGGTGATTGCAGCAATTAATGATGATCAAATTTATTAATAACTGCGTATTAATCGAACGAAAGTTAAAAAATACTCAGATAGCTGCAAAAAAGTTAAATAATTATCGTAATTAGTTTAAATCCATCAGTTAATTGGTGGAATTTTTTGCTACAATTGTCCGGTAAGTAAAATGAGCGGTTTAACAACACTATGTACAGTTTTTACTGTTTCCTCTTAGTGATGTTGATCTTGGTCAGTATATTGTTTTTACAGAAGCGTTATTATAGTCGTTCGGCTTTATTCTCGAGCTAGCTTAATCAAATTTTTGATCAAGTCAGGTTTATTCGAGCATGGGGCTTTGAATAACCTTGTTTTAATCAAGGGTTTTAATTATGATCGCTTCTATTTTAAAAATTTCGAATAATTAACCTGCTGTAACTGATGTTCTCAATATAGCAAGTGTTGAGAATCATAGTGGAGATAAGTGGATGAGCAATGCGCCTGTAGACAATGGCCGACGTCGCTTTTTAACCATAGCTACCTCTGTTGTAGGTGGTGTTGGTGCGGCTGGGGCTGCTGTTCCTTTTATTGCGTCTTGGAATCCAAGTGAGCGAGCTAAATCTGCGGGTGCGCCTGTAGAAGTAGATATCAGCAAACTTGAACCGGGACAATTAATACGTGTCGAGTGGCGTGGTAAACCTGTATGGGTTGTATCACGTACCCCAAAAATGCTTGAGCAGATGAAAGAACATGAAGGTCAACTTCGTGATCCACAATCGCAAGAGCCACAACAATTAGAATCATCAACAAATGATTACCGTTCATTACGTCCAGAAATCTTTCTGGCTGTAGGTATTTGTACGCATTTAGGATGTTCGCCAGGCTTTTTACAAGGTAACTTTGGTGAAAAAGTAGAAGGGACTGATGACGGTTTCTACTGCCCGTGCCACGGTTCTAAATTTGATATGGCTGGCCGTGTATTTCAATCGGTACCTGCACCATTAAACTTAGAAATACCACCTTATACTTTTCTAGATGAAACCACTATTTTAGTGGGCGAAGAAAGAGGGGTAGCCTAATGTTTGGTAAGATTATTGGTTGGATAGACGACCGAATCCCAATGACACGTGTTTGGAACATGCACATTGCACAGTATCCAGCACCTAAAAACTTTAACTTCTGGTACTTTTTTGGCTCTCTAGCCATGTTAGTACTAGTAAATCAAATCCTTACAGGTATTTGGTTAACGATGAACTTTGTTCCATCTGCTGAGGGCGCATTCGCCTCGGTAGAGTACATCATGCGTGATGTAGAATATGGCTGGTTATTACGTTATTTGCACTCGACAGGTGCATCGGCGTTTTTCATCGTTGTATATATGCATATGTTCCGTGGCATGATCTACGGTTCTTATCAAAAACCACGTGAGTTACTGTGGTTATTTGGTATGTTTATTTTCTTAGCGCTAATGGCTGAAGCATTCATGGGGTATTTATTACCATGGGGACAAATGTCGTTCTGGGGCGCACAGGTAATCATCTCTTTATTCGGGGCTATTCCGGTTATTGGTGATGACTTAACACTTTGGATACGTGGTGACTACGTTATATCTGGTGCAACGCTTAACCGCTTCTTTGCATTACATGTAATTGCACTACCACTGGTTATTGTAATCTTAGTTTTCTTACACATTGTTGCTCTACACGAAGTGGGTTCAAACAACCCTGAAGGTATTGAGATTAAACGTAAGAAAGGCTCAGTAGCTGAAGAAGATAAGCCTAAATTTAAATTTCACGAGTATTACACTGACAAGAAAGATATTGTTGATGCGATACCGTTCCACCCTTACTACACAGTTAAAGATATTGTGGGTGTGGTTGGTTTCTTAATATTGTTTTGTTGGGTTGTGTTCTTTATGCCAGCGATGAATGGCTTCTTTTTAGAAGGTCCTAACTTCGAGGCAGCTAACCCACTTAAAACACCTGAGCATATTTTCCCGGTTTGGTACTTTACGCCATTCTATGCAATCTTACGTGCAATCCCTGATAAGTTAATCGGTGTTGCGGCGATGGGTGCATCAATTGTGGTACTTGCGTTACTACCTTGGGTAGACCGTGGTAGAGTTAAATCGGTTCGTTACCGTTGTGGTTTCCATAAATGGAACATTGCAGGTTTTGTTGTTACTTTCGTTCTTTTAGGTTGGGTGGGTGCAACTCCTCAAACTGATCTGAAAACGATTATTTCTCAAATCTGTACTGTGACTTACTTTATGTTCTTCGTACTGTTATTTGTATACAGTAAGAACGAAAAAACTAAGCCATTGCCAGAGAGGTTAACGAAATGATGAAGAAGCTACTTATTGGTTTATTTGCTTTATCAGTAAACTTGTTACCTAACATGGTTATGGCAGCGGGTCCGTCGGTTCCTTTAATGGAGGCGAATAACGACCTTACTGATCAAGCATCTTTACAGCGCGGTGCAAAGTTGTTCATGAACTACTGTCTTGGTTGTCACCAAATGCAGTATCAACGTTATGAACGCACTTTTCGTGATATAGGTATCCCAACAGAAGTTGGTTTAGAACAGTTGATTTTTGACGGTTCTAAAGTAGGTAGCCATATTACTAACGCGATTACAAAAGACGATGCAGCAAAATGGTTTGGTGCGGCTCCGCCGGATTTAACTCTAATTGCGCGTGTAAAATCACCAGATTATATTTACACGTACTTAAAATCGTTTTATAAAGATGAATCTCGCCCGTTTGGGGTTAACAATATTGTTTTCCCATTAGTAGGTATGCCTCATGTTCTTCAAGAACTACAAGGTTTACCAACGCCTATTACTAAAGAAGTAGAAGAACATGGACACACAGTGACCAAAGTTATTGCTACTGAAACAGATGGTACGGGTGAATTAAGTGTAGATGAATACGACCAAGCTGCTCGTGATTTAACGAACTTCCTTGAATACGTGGGTGAACCTTCACGTCTTGAATCGGAAGCGCTAGGTATTAAGGTAATAGGATTTTTAATCATCCTGTTTATCTTGGCATTTATGCTTAAGAAAGAATACTGGAGAGATGTTCATTAGGTTGAACATTTTTAAAGGTAATTTTGCAATAGGGGCTTAAGCCCCTTTTGCTGTTTTAGTTATTTAATGGAGGTATAGGCATGGCCGTAGCTGCCAATAAGCGCCCTGTAATGACCCTTTTTTCTGGTGCTAACTGTATGTATAGCCACCAAGTACGTATTGTACTTGCGGAAAAAGGTGTAAGTGTAGATATTCATTTGGCTGAAAAAGATAACTTGCCAGAAGCACTTCACGAAATTAACCCTTACGGTACAGTGCCAACACTGATTGACCGTGAGCTTGGTTTATATCAGGCAAACATCATCATGGAATACCTTGATGAACGTTTTCCTCATCCTCCACTAATGCCTGTTTACCCGGTAATGCGTGGTCGTAGCCGTTTAATGATGCATCGTATTGATACTGACTGGTACAGCCTAGCTGACAAAATCAGTAACAACACATCAGATGCGGCTCAAGCTCGTAAAGAGCTAACAGAAGCATTACTTGCTGTAGCACCTATTTTTAGCGAAGCACCTTACTTTATGAGTGAAGAGTTTAGCTTAGTAGATTGTTATTTAGCTCCACTATTGTGGCGTTTACCAGAGTTTGGTATTGAGCTTAATGGTGCAGGTTCTAAAGAGCTTAAAGAGTACATGATCCGTTTATTTGAACGTGAGTCATTCCAAGCCTCTTTAACTGAAGCTGAGCGTGAGATCCGTTTATAATGACGCCTAATCGTCCTTATTTATTACGTGCTTTTTTTGATTGGATAGTCGATAACGAGTGTACACCGCATTTAGTGGTAGACGCTGGATTTGCAAATGTACAAGTGCCAACACAATTTGTTCAAGACGGACAAATTGTTTTAAACATAAGTCCATCAGCGGTCACACAGTTTTCGTTAGACTTAACCCAACTTAGCTTCAATGCGCGCTTTGGTGGTCAGCCAATGCAAGTGTATGTACCTCTAGGTGCTGTGCTTGCAATATACGCGCGTGAAAATGGCGAAGGAACAGTCTTTACCGCAGATGAGTTTTTAGAGGACGAAGACGATTTTGTGCCAGAGCTTGAAAGTGTTGAGTCATCAGCTGAGTTTACTGATGAAACATCACCAGAAAAGCCTGAGAAGAAAAAAGGCTCTCATTTACGCGTTATTAAATAATAAGTAAATGCCAAAAAAAACCGCTAATTAGCGGTTTTTTTATGTCTGTATTTTGTATTTATAGGTATTCAAACACTTTAACTACGCGCTCTACGCCAGATACATTACGGGCAATATTTACAGCTTGAGTTGACTCAGAGTCAGATACTAAACCCATTAAAAATACTTCAGCGTTTTCTGTAACCACTTTAATATTATTACTACTAATGTTTTTTGCTGTTAGAAGCTGGCCTTTTACTTTAGAAGTAAGCCAAGAGTCGTGAGTTTGTGTAGTAATGCCAATATTTGAACCAATACGAATTTGGTTATGTATTTTACGAATGCCTGAAACGCCTTCAATGGTGCGCTGCGCTTCGTTTCTCATTTCTTCATTTGCTACTTGGCCAACAAGTAAAACAATACCATTAACGCTTACAGCGCTTATATTAGCGAACTTTTCAAGACCTTCTACTTCACTAAGTGCAATACTGGCTTTTATTTCAATATTGTTATCATCAATTTGTGAACCAATGGTACGGCGGTCGTTCGCTGCAGTTACTGCACTGGCTGTACCTGCAACAACAGCTGCTGCGCAGCCTTGAAGTAATACAACAGTACCTAAAACAATAAGAGAGCGTTTAAACATAATTTTCATCCTGAGGGAAAAGCGTTAAATCAACAAGTTCGCTTAAACAATGTAAGTTCACTAAATGGGATTCGATAATGCGGCTAGGGCGTTTAGATGGAGATCTAATTTCAACATCGTTAGGACCAAGTAGGCCTACCAACTCACCACCATCATCACCAACCATAACTATGACCTTCATATCTTTAGTTAGTGCAGCTTCAACGGCAGAAATAACATGCTTTTCGTTACCGTTTATAGCCAGTACCAACAATAAATCGCCTTGCTGGGCAAAAGCACGGACTTGACGAGCAAATGTATCGTGATCGTCTACCTGAGTACTTTGTCCAAGGTTAACGTTTTCTTGCGATAGAGCAATTGCAGGTAAGCAAGGACGTTCGGTTTCATAATGATTGACCAATACACCGGCCATATGCTGGGCGAGCATGTGGCAATTTGCAGTACCGCAGCAAATGAGTTTATTTCCGTTGATCAGACTTTGTGCAATAGTAAATGCAGCTGACTCAAGCGCACTCGGTAGTACTTCACCCGCAGCGATTTGAACTTGAATGCTCTCTGTAAAAATTTCTTTAATTGTATCTTGCATAGCCTACCAATAATTTATCTTTGTATTTGTGTTTAAAATACATTTTTCAGCCAATTAATATTAGGAGATGCTTCTCCTGTAATGGCTACATAATCAATTCTTAGCGCTTGGTTAGTCAAATTTTTAGCTGCTAAGTAATGATAAATACTACGTTTTAATCGAGCTTGCTTTTGTGGGCTAAGCGCATAGTTTGCGCCGCCACGAGCATTGTTTTTACGAAACTTAACCTCAACAAATACAAGGGTGTTACCTTCTTTCATAATGACATCAAGCTCACCAAAGGGGCAGTAATAATTGCGTTCAATAGGCGTTAACCCTTGAGTAACTAAGTATTTTTGCGCTTCAAGCTCATAATACTGGCCTTTTTCGCGACTATTGTGCCACAGCTCCTTAAACCACGACATGTCGCCCCCTCAACTTAATTAAGTTTAATTTATAGTTTGCATCTCACTTGCTGATTGCATAAACAATGGCACAGGACGCTGCGTTTTTAATTGCACAGATTTAATACGACGATTTGTATATTGAGCCCAGTCGAGCATACGTTCTATATGACCGCTTGTATTAACTGATAATTTACCGCTTAGGCCACTGTATTGATTACCTGGCATTACGCTTAACTGCCTAATATCAGGTAATACAGATACTGCATCGTATGCCATTGCAAATAAGCGTTGGCTAATATCTACTTGTTCTGGCCATAACGAATCATACTGCTGGCGTAAATTATGTTGTTTAATTTGCGAATCGAGCATCCACGGCAATTCAGTGAAGTATAGGCCGTCTAAGTCGCCTTTGTCAGTACTATCAATTTGTTTACTGTGGCTCTTAGAGCTGGCGTAAAGTGGAATACGATCTGCAAAAGTACTTACGTTTACATCAAGATAAGGTTTAATTAAGCGTGTTTCTATTGCATCACCTAAAATATAAATAACATCAATATCACTGCGTGAGCGCGTTTCATTTTCTACTTCTTGTCTAAATAATGCCTTAACCGTTTTTATGCGCTCTTTTGATTTATCTACTTCCAGCAAGCTAGTAATCGTATTTGGCATATCTTTTTTATCGTTATAAAAGCCTATTTGCGGCTTAGTTTCGCTATAGCGTTGCCACTGTAAGTTAAAATAATCAACAAGACGTTGTCCGTTAGCGTTATTAGGCGCTAGTAGCATCGGCTTTTGGTAACCCATTGCTAAAAAGTGCTCTAGGGCTTGTTCTACTTCGTGCTCAGGATTTAGTGCAAAGTAATAATGTTGAAGTGAAATTCGTTCACCGTCAAAGGTGTTCAAATGTAGTACTGGCGTATCGATAAGCGTTTGCGCATTAGCTAGTTTGTCTATATTTGCTTTAAGTAGTGGGCCAATTACAAAGTCAGGCTTTATTTCTTCAAGCTGTGCTGTAATTTCTTCTGTACTTAAGTTTTCATCAATAAAAATAGTGTCGTTGATATTTTGAGTATCAAGTGCTGCTAACACGCCGGCTTTTAGAGCATCACCTAAGCGTTCGTTAGGTCCTGACTGTGGAAACAATACAACTAAGCGTTCTATATTTAGAGGTGCAAACTCAGTAAGCATTTCATCTTGTTTAGGTAAAACAGTAAAAGCGGGGTGCCCAATATAGCGTCTTCGCCAATTATTGATTGCTTGATCTAATTCTACACCGCTGCCTGCATATACTTGATGATATAACGCTAGGTTAGTCCAGCCTTGCTGAATAACCGAACCACGGTTAAAGCGCTCAAGCGCATATGAAGAGAGTTGTTTTAAGTTATCCCACAGATTTTGATTCAGTTGAGGGATTTCAATGTTATTTTTTGCTGCTGTTTCAGAGGCTCTAAAAAAGTAGGGCGCTGCTTTTTTAGGAAAATTTTGTGATGCGTAAATAGTGGCAGTTAAAAACTGATGCCATGCAAAATGTTCAGGTTGAGTAAGTTGTCCGTCTAGCGATTGTAAAATCACTAAGGCTTGATCATTTTTATTCTGTTGTTTTTGTGCAAATGCAATATAAAGACGGTTTTGAATTTGATCAACACTTGCTGTTAATTCAAGCTCATTTCCAATTGCCTCTAATAAAGGCCAGTTTTGCTCACTAATTGCAGCATCACGTGCACTATAAAGTAATTGTATTTTATCGGCACCTTGGCGGTTTTGCGCCAATTGGTAGATAGATTGCGCACTGGTCGCCTGATTTTGAAGTGCATTAGAGCGGTTACTTACGTTATCGCTGTTTTTAGTTGGTTTTTCGGTTGTGCTACACGCCGATAACCCTGACAATATAATTAATAGACTAACTAGTTTAAGTCGCACAAATGATTTCCCAATACGTTAACGCGATTTGCTTATATTACTGACTGACGCAGGAGACCTCAATGTTAAATGAGGAGAATTCACAGAAAATTGGCACTCTTTACATTGTTGCCACCCCAATTGGCAATTATGACGACTTAAGTCACCGTGCCATTGCGACATTATCGCAAGTTGACTTAATAGCTGCTGAAGACACTCGCCATACCGGCAAGCTACTTAGCCACTTTGGTATTAAGGCTAAAACGTTCGCATTACATGACCACAATGAGAAACAAAAAGCACAGCAAATTATCGATCAACTAAATCAAGGTTTAAATATTGCTTTAGTATCGGATGCTGGTACACCGCTTATTAGTGACCCAGGTTATGCAGTTGTAAACTTATGCCGCGAACAAGGCGCTCATGTTACACCTGTTCCAGGTGCATGTGCTGCAATTACAGCCGTATGTTGTTCAGGCTTACCAACCGACCGTTTTCAGTTTATTGGTTTTACGCCAGCTAAAAGCAAAGCTCGCCAAGACTTTTTTACCGAAGCTGTTAACTCAGGTATCACCAGCATAATGTACGAAAGTACGCACCGTATTATGGCAAGCCTTGATGATTTAGCACTAGCCCTTGGCGATGAGCAACAAGTTGTATTTGCTAAAGAGCTAACCAAAACCTTTGAAACATTTTTTAACGGTAGTGTAAGTGAGCTTAAACAGTTTTTAACCGATGATCCTACCAAGCAGCGCGGCGAAATAGTGCTGATGCTTCCAGGTAAACCAAAGCAAATAGACGATGTTCCGCCTGAAGCGCGCAAAATGCTGGCACTGCTTGAGAGTGAAATGCCAATGAAAAAGGCCTGTGGTGTGGTTGCTGAATACTTTGGAATGAAGAAAAACGCTTTATACAAAACAATTATTGAAGAAAAAGAGTAAATTTTACTGCGCTTGGTATTAGCCTCATGTATACTGCGCGCCGAGTCAGCCAAGATGATCGCTGCCTGTGACGAAAATGATCAGGGGGAGGAAAGTCCGGGCTCCATAGGGCAGAGTGCCAGCTAACGGCTGGGGGGCGTGAGCCCACGACAAGTGCAGCAGAGAGGAGACCGCCAATCTTCGGGTTGGTAAGGGTGAAAGGGTGCGGTAAGAGCGCACCGGGCCGCTAGTAATAGTCGGTTGCAAGGTAAACTCCACTCGGAGCAAGACCAAATAGGGTTCCTTATGGCGTGGCCCACGTTGGAACCGGGTAGGTTGCTTGAGCCATAGAGCGATTTATGGCCTAGACGAATGATTATCACTTTCTTCGGAAAGGACAAAACCCGGCTTATAGGCTGACTCACTCATTCAATAAAAAGCCCGCAGTTAACACTGCGGGCTTTTTTGTGTCTCAATTTTACTTAAATACAATTTAAGTATCCTTAAATAATATTTTTCCCTTGTTCTGGGTCTCTTGATTGCTCTGCTTGTTCGCGTATTTCGTCGGTATCACTGCTGACATCATCAAGTCTTTTAGTTTGCTCAACAGTTTCATTCTTTCCGTTTTGTATTTGCGATGGTTGTTTTTCCTCTAAACTAGAAACACTTTCACTAGGGTCGGTGAGTATAATTCTTTCTCGTGCGTCATCTGGCATACTGATGTTTTGTTTTGTGAACTCATTGACTAATTCGCGCATAAGTTGAGAGCCTACTTTTAATGGGCTGTGCTGCTCGCTATTAACCCAAAAATACAAAACAAAGTTAATTGTTGATGAGCCTAAGTTTTTTATTAAAACCTGCGCGGGCGGGTCGCTAAGTACCGCATTTTGTTGATTCGCAATATCTAGGGCAAGAGTTTGCGCGCTGCGTATATCGTTATCATAGCCAATACCAATTTCTACTTTCCCGCGCATTTTCGGATTGGCAGTCAGGTTTTTAATGGTATTTTTATATACCGTCGCATTGGGTATTTGAATATGATTGCCATCGTAATCAACAAGCGTGGTTGCTCTTGCGGTTACTTTTTTAACAATACCTAATCGGCCATCTACTTCAATTACATCATCAATTTTAAAAGGTCTTTGTACACTCAGTAATAAACTAGCAATAAAGTTCTCTGCTATGTCTCTAAAAGCAAAGCCAAGTATTAAACCTATTAATCCGGTACCACTCATAATCGCAACAGCAAACTGAGTGAGCCCAGCTAAACGTAAAAATAAATATACGCCGAATAAAATAATTAAAGTGCTTATACTGCGTCTTACAACTAGGTGAACAAGCTTGCTGTCAGTCATGTAGTCAATAGGCTTTATAAGTAATCGAGAAAGAGGTCCTGAAATTAAGTAACTGAGTACTAAAAGTATGACCCCGAGTAAAAGAGTGGGTAATATTTGCGCTGTTACGTGAAGTAATTGCACGGCTTGCTCATAAAAGTAATTCCACGAAAGTGTATCGACTGTGATTACTTCAGTCATTGGTGCTGTATTATCTAGCGCTACACTACTTTTTAGGGTGCCGAGCATGGCTTATCTTCCGTGTTTGAGTCATTTATAGATAAATATTAGCAAGTTTGATACCAAACGCTTATAACTTGGCAAATATTTTGCTGTAGTAACGTAATATAAATATTGAGGTTTAGAATGAAAGAAGCTAAACGAGGACAGGAAGCAGAGCAGCCTGCACATATCCCTTTTATAGGCTGGTGGGATATTGTTAAACGTATTTTTAAGCAAATGAGCGAAGATAATTTATCTATAGTGGCGGCGGGTGTGGCATTTTATGCGTTACTTGCTATTTTTCCAGCCATTGCGGCGATGGTATCAGTGTATGCGTACTTTTCATCCCCAACAGATATTAGTGAGCACTTAAGTAAAATAGTTACTTTGCTTCCACCAAGCACCAGTGAACTAATTTTATCTCAGGTTTCTAGCCTTGCTAAAACATCAAGTGCAAGCTTGAGCTTAAGTGCAATCGGTACGCTCATACTTACCATTTGGAGTAGTTCAAAGGGCAGCCAAGCACTTATAACTGCGTGTAATATTAGTTATCGTGAATATGAAAAACGCTCATTTTTTCAAGCTCAATTAGTGCGTTTTTTATTTTCAGTAGGAGCGATTGTTGTCGCAATTTTTGCATTATTAATTATTGGTATTTTACCCATCGTACTAAACTTGGTGGGGCTAAAAGAAAGTATAGATTTATTAATTAAACTTATCTCTTGGCCATTACTGGCTTTTACCTTTAATTTTGCATTAGTACTTTTATATCGTTATGCCCCGCATCGTAAACCCGCTAAATGGCGTTGGATCACGATGGGATCGTCTATTGCAACCGTGCTGTGGATTTTGGCATCTATAGGTTTTTCTTTTTATGTGTCGCGTTTTTCTAGTTACAACGAAACTTACGGCTCACTAGGTGGTGTAGTGATCATGTTGATGTGGTTGTATATCAGCGCTTATATAATCACATTAGGTGCTGTTATTAATGCTGCAACTGAACAGCAAACAGGTAAAGACAGTACTATAGGCCCAGCTAAAGAGCGTGGGCAGCGAGGCGCCTATGTAGCAGATCACCTCGATGTAAAAAACGAATAGCTATTAGCTAGCTAAATTAGTAAGTGCAGTAATTTGCTCTTTAAATTCTTGTGCTGCAGGGCCAAGCCTGTCGTTGTCGTTGCACATTAAATATAAATTAAGAGTACGGGTTGTACCTTGATCTAAATTAAGCGCGATGAGCGTTTTATCTTCAATTAAATGTGCAATTTGTGTTTTTGGCAGCCAAGCGTAACCTAAATTTTGACTAACCATATCAATAGAGTTGCGTAAATGGCTCACTGTCCAGCGCATATCAGCACCTAACCAGCCTTCATTGTGACTGGTGTGGGTTGCTGAATCGCGAACTACTATTTGTCTATGTAACTTTAAGTCTCGAAAGTTGAGTTGTTCACTATGCTGTTGTAATATATGGTCTTTATGCGCAACCGCTATAAACTCTATATCGCATAGCGTACTGCAGCTAATTCCATAAATAGGAATTGATGAAATGGCTAAATCAACTACTGAGTTATGTAGTAATTCGTTTGCACCGGTTAGCACGCTTTCTACTAAATCAATTTTTAAAAGAGGGTAAAGCTCACTCGTTTTAGCAAGTGCCTGGTATAAAATAGCGTGTGGGAACACTTCATCAACGGCTATTTTTAATGTGCTCTCTACGCCTTCGCTAAGCGTAGTTGCTACCGATTCTATTTTAGTTGCTTCTTCAATTAAAAATTCAGCTCTGCGTAAAATAAGCTTACCGCTATCGGTTAAAAATGCTTTACGACCTTTTACTTCAAGCAACTTAATTTGCAAGGCGGCTTCAAGTTTTTGCACTGCATGGTGTACGGTTGACTGACTTTTATGTACAGCTGCGCTTGCGCCTGCGAACCCGCCATGATCTACAACAGCTTTAAACATTCGCCATTGCTCTAATGTTGCTTTTGCCATTTTAAAATCCTGTTACTACTTTATATCTGATTGCTTAACTTGACCGCGCAGACGCATTATTTATTGCGTAACAGTTATTTTTTGTCTATTTATTTTAACAAAGCTACTTTTTTATCCGCTAGAAGTGCCATAAAACTGCTTTTATTTAAAGGTTTTGAAAACAAATAACCTTGTCCGTAATCGCATCCAGCTTCCAGTAATAGCTGCATTTGTAATTTAGTTTCAATTCCTTCGGCGATTACTTTTAAGCCCAACTGATGCGCCATAACGATTATGGCTTCACACAATGCAAGTTCTTGGCTGCCTATTTGAATATTATCGACAAAACGCTTATCTATTTTTAAATAGTCGGTGTCCATTTCTTGTAGGTAAGCGAGCGATGAATATCCAGTGCCAAAATCATCAAGAGCTAGCTGCATTCCTGATTTCACGATTTCTTTTAGGCGTCTTTGTGTTAGCGCTTCAGGATTAACCATTAAGCCTTCAGTTATTTCTGCGACAATTGACGAAGCAGGTAGTTTTGCTGCTTTTAGCATATCGTACCATTCATCTATGCCACTCTCTGGCGTGGATAATTGCACTGGCGATACATTTACACTTATTTGAAAAGTATCATCGGTTAGTGTTTTTATATCGTTAAGTGTTTGAAGGGCTTGGGCAAATACAAATTGGCCAATTGCATTTATTTGCCTGGTTTCTTCAGCAAGTGGAATAAATGCGATAGGGCTGATTAGCCCTTTTTCAGGATGTTGCCAACGTATCAGCGCTTCAGCTTTATGAATATGTAAATCATTTAAAGCAACAATAGGTTGATAAAATAACTTAAACTGTTCAAGTTCAATGGCACTTCGTAAGTCTTTTAATAGCACCATGCGAGCATGTGCATATTCGCGCATGTCAGCAGAAAAAAACTCAAAACAATTACGACCATTACTCTTTGCTTTATACATAGCCTGGTCGGCTGCTTTTAAAAGCTGTTCAGTATTTTTACCATCATTTGGGGCGCATGCAATACCTATGCTTGCACTAATAAATAACTCTTCGTTTTCAAGATTTAAAGCTGACGATAAGCTAAGTAAAATATTACTCGCGATTTGATTAATATGGCGCGTACTTTTAATTTGATTGAACACAATAACAAACTCATCACCACCAATCCTAGCCACAAAGTCAGCATTCTTTGCCGACTGTACTATGCGTTGTGATACGAGTTTTAATAAGTTGTCGCCATAGTGATGGCCCAAAGTGTCATTAATATCTTTAAAGTGATCAATATCTAAAAGCATGACAATCAATTGATTATCTGGAGTAACAACATTTGAAAATCGTTTATTTAATCGCTCTTTTAACTCTAAACGATTTGGCAAGTCTGTTAAGTGATCAAAGTGAGCTTGTCGCCAAATAGTTTCATCAGCTTGTTTTTTCTCTGTGAGGTCTGTGAATATCGCGATTCGACGAATTGGTGCATTATTTTCATCATAAACCGTATCGATTGTGAGCCACTCAGAGTACAACTGCCCGCTCTTTTTACGGTTAATAACCTCGCCTTGCCAACGGCCAGTTTGCTGTAACTCTGACCACATTTTATTGTAAAATTTCTTATCATGTTTTCCTGATGAAAGAATTGAAGAGGACCGCCCAATAACGTCTTCTTTACTATATAAGGTCGTTTTACTAAATGCAGGATTCACATCAAATATAATACCTGTTGGATCGGTGATTGCCATACCTTCACTACTGTTGTTATACACTAGTGAGGCAAGGTGGAGTGCTTCTTCATTTACTTTTCGCTGTGTTATATCACGTAGTACAACAACGTATTCATTTTTGCTTTGCATAGCACTAATACGCGCTTCAAAGCTGCGTTTAGGATCTGATTTTTCGAGTGTGAATTCTAAATTGCTCGAAACATCAAGTTTAGATAACTGCGATAATAAAAGCTGAACATTGCTGTGTGAAAGTATTGATGATAAATGAGGTGCGGCAGTGCTATTTGGGTTTACTTGGGGCTTAAATTGCCCCGTTATGTTGAGAATATCGCCATGGATGTTAATTCTAACGTAACTATCAGGCAGAGTATTAAGCAAGCTAGTAAGCTCGTCATGCTTGTTTTTTAAATTAGCCTCGGCTGTTAACCTAGTTTGCGCCATTGATTTAAAATGCTGATAAAGAGTATTTAGTTCGGGATTATTGGGCTGTATATTTTGTGCGGGCATTTCGCCCTTAGCTAGCACATTTGTTGCATTTGTTAGATTATTAATTGGGTCGATAATACTTGTTTTAAGTAGTTTTCGTGCAATTAAAGACAGTATCAGTAGCGATAAAATAAACACACCAATCGCTATAAAAAAGTTATTATTTATTTGTTTTAAAGCATGCGTGACAGGAAGTGCGATATGTATATTTAAGCTGTTGTTACTCGGATCGCTATAAATAACAGAGTGATGAAGCATTCGGGCTTCACCTTCAATAGATTTTATTTTTGTTGATGCCTCAGTATCAATCGAAGAATCAGTTGCTAATAAAGTCTGTGCGATATTATCGCCAAGCGTGGCTGTTGTAGGAGGATAACGCGCTAAAATTTTTCCGTTAGAATCAGCAATTGCAGCAATAGAGCCCGGCGGAAGTTCAATGTCATTAAATGCATTATTCCACCAGTCTAGCGCAACAACGATAACTACAACGCCCTGTATTACATTTTTTTTATTAATAATAGGTAACGCAAAATTAAGGGTGTTTTTTTGCAGGCTTCGGTCGTGCTGAAAATAACCTACCGACAATTGGTTGCTTTTTAAGGCGTTTTGAAAATACGCCCGATCGGCAATATTTATTTTTTTGGCTAACCCGCTTGTTGTGCATATAACAATGCCATTTGGATTTACAATCCCGATATTGGCAACGTGCGCGTATATAGCTCTAAATTGATTAAAATAATTAGGGCAGGACGTTGCTAGATTTTCTTTCTTACTTTCCTCTTTAGCTAAGTAACGCGCTAACCGGTTAATATCATCGACTAAATGCTTTTGCTGTAAAATTAATTGCTTAGCAATGTTTTCTACTTTTTTTTCACTTTGCTCAATAGAGTGATCGCGCTCAAGCAGCAGTGTAAAAATAATTACAGCAGTGCCTGGAATACTTAACAGTATAAGCAAACGATAAAGCTGATGTTTGAGAGAATAAGTAAAAATAACCATTCCTTAGTTTTGTATTTTGCAATAACAATTGTAGCCAAATTCACTCCAAATAACCATAGTAATTATAAGGTTGAAAATATAACCAATGAATCATTATAGTTCTATTTTTTGGAATGTTAAGGTCGATTTAAAGACATAGTTGTTTTGTTTAATGAATGATTTAATAGCCTCATAAACTTATGCTTTAGAGTGAATTAAAAAATGAAAATATTAAAAATACTGACAGCTTATGCAACTCAAGATGGTGATGGCGTGAACATTAGCCGTATACCTGGGTTTGATGGTAAATACTTAGATCCATTTTTAATGATTGATGAACTTAAGTCAGACGACAAAAAAGAGTATATGGGAGGCTTTCCTGAGCATCCGCACCGAGGTATTGAAACGTTTACTTATATTCTAAAAGGTGGCTTTGAACATCGTGACCAAATGGGTAACAGAGAAGCAATTAAAGCAGGCGATGTGCAATGGATGAGTACAGGGCGCGGCGTCATGCACAGTGAAATGCCACTCGCTGATGCTGTTGATGGTCTGCATGGCTTTCAAATTTGGATCAATATGCCAAGCGCACAAAAAATGCGTGATTCACGTTATCAAGATACGACTAAAAACCCAGCTCCGAGTTTTACAAATACACAAGGTGTGACGTTAAAAGCACTTGCGGGATCGTGGCAGTTCGAAAGTGAAACACTTACAAGCACTCTGCAAAGTTTAGCTGCCAATGCTGCGCTCGCTGATATTACATTACCTGCTGGTAAAAGCATGGATTTAGAGCCTCTTAGCCAACAAAAAGTAATGCTTTATATTCATAGCGGCTCACTAATAATGAGCGACAATCAAATAATACCAGCGGGTAAGTTACTTATTTTAGAACCAGGCAGTGATATTAATATTAGCTCTGAGCACGGCGCTGGTGTATTGATTTTAGCTGGCGATCCACTTAATCAACCAATTGCTCATATGGGGCCGTTTGTAATGACGACGCAAGATGAAGTACAGCAAGCGGTACATGATTATAAAAATGGCAAGTTTGGCAAAATTTAACAGTATTTTTAGGAGAGTTTTATGGGATTATTAGTTAACGGTCAATGGCAAGATAAATGGTACGACACTGATTCAAGTAATGGTAAGTTTGAACGCGAAGCTGCGCAGTTACGCCATTGGATTACTGCTGATGGCAGTGCTGGAATAACCGGTGACGCAGGTTTTAAAGCACAAGCGAACAGGTATCATTTATATGTATCGCTAGCATGTCCTTGGGCTCACCGAACACTTATATTTAGAGCGTTAAAGGGGTTGGAAGAGTTAGTTACGGTATCGGTTGTTAGCCCTGATATGCTTGATAGTGGCTGGGAATTTGATACGAAAAACCACAGTACTGGCGATGCTTTATTTAATAGTAACTACTTACATCAAGTGTATACAAAAAGTAACTCAAAGTACTCCGGGCGAGTCACCGTACCCGTATTGTGGGATAAAAAGCTCAATAAAATTGTCAGTAATGAGTCTGCCGATATTATACGTATGTTCAATAGTGCGTTTAATGGGTTAACAGGTAATAACGATGACTACTACCCTGAGGCGCTGCAACCAAAAATTGACGAATTAAACGCGCTGATTTATCCAAATATAAATAATGGTGTATATCGTACGGGTTTTGCAACAACTCAGGATGCTTATAAAGAGGCATTTAATGATGTTTTTAAAGCGCTCGATAAAGTAGAGGGGATACTGAGCAAGCAGCGTTATTTAGCCACAAATGAACTCACAGAAGCTGATTGGCGATTGTTCACCACGCTCATTCGGTTTGATAGTGTGTATGTTGGTCACTTTAAGTGTAATTTGCGGACAATTGAAAGCTACCCAGCTTTGAGCGGATACCTTAGAGATTTATATCAAGTTGAAGGTGTGGCAGAGACGGTTGATTTTTACCACATTAAACGTCATTACTATTTTAGCCATACAATGATCAATCCAACACAAATTGTGCCAAGTGGCCCAAATATTGATTACTTATCCGATCACGGTAGAAATGTTTAATGTTTAAGCAAATAGCCTAACAAGCCAGCCGTATTTTCTTACAAAGCTGGTTTCGCCTTTTCCTGCTTGTACAGCTGCACCGGCTAAAAAGGCACTTGTCAGTCCCACTTTAGTTGCGGCAAAACGCTTTAGCCTATATTGAAACGCTGCATGATGTTGGCGTTTCAGCTCACTGCGCGTATGCATTTGCTTACTAAGAGCATCAACGTTTTCATTAGGTGCTTTAATTAAGTAGTTAACTAACATAGTAATTTCCTTATAAGTTAAACAGCTGTTTTAAGCTTTTAAGTGTTTTACTAAAGCCAATTTTATTGCTTAGGTAAACCGTATTTTTCCAAAGCCATGCTAAACAAGCAACTTGCAGCAATGTAGCTGTTGCAATACTCAGCCATACTGACCCAAAAAGATCATATACACCGTATCCAACAGCACCCAAAAATCCTGCCCACAACAAAACCAAACCACTGGCAAAACAGCCTAAAAATATAGTGATCAATGCAAGCGATCTGAGCGACAACCGCCATTCAGCCTTAGCAAGCTGATGGGTGATCTTTCCTTGAGTTTGGTAATCATCCTTGAGCTGCTTAGAGTACTCTAAAAGCTTTGCGATATGATCTTGCCAATCGTCCTTTTGGCTCTGCTGCTCAGTAGTTTGGTTTTGCGCTTCACCATCCTTGGCTGCGCTTGTTTGTGGGTTATTCATCACTAATTACTTACGACGAAATAGTGATGTAATCAGCATACCCGCAGCAAAAGCAATACCCGCTGTTGCTAATGGGTTTTCAGAAGCAAATGCACGAGTTTTAGCTGTACATTCACTTAACTTTTCGCGTGCAATAAGTTGTTTTTCACTTAATGCTTCTGCTGAGCTTGAAGCGCCTTTACGAACACTGCTTTCAGCTGTTGCTGCTTTGCTAGAAAGTGCATCTACAGCATCGTGTGCCGCTGATGTTGCTTTCTCTGTAAGAGGTGATTCAGTATTTGTTAGTTTAACGTCAGGCTTAACATCTGAAGTTGTGTTTGGTTTCGTATTTGTTGCAGTAGCCATAATCAATCCTTAATAAGTTAAAAAATTTAAATAGTGATTTAGATAATGCAATGATTAAACCAAAACTGTTTTTTATTTTAAGTTATTGAATATGTTATCTTTTGTTGTTTGCGTGTAGCTTTTTCACATTTGATAATTTAAAGCAAACAGTAACTATTACTACACGGTTAGGTAAATTTTACAAAGGGAGTAAAAATGCTTAAAAAGTTGTAAATATTCATTGGTTATTCAGTAAGCAAAGCGTGTAAACAGAAAGTTATAAAAAACAGAATAGATATTTTTTTCATCACAATCCCACTTTTTCCCACATAATTCAAACGCTTCGCTTGAACCCTTATTTTTTCTAGCTTTGGGACTCACTAAAGCTGGTCAGCTTACTTGACAAAATGGCTTGTCAAGCCCTAAACTGGAGCACTGTGGTAAAAAGTGGTTTTTAGTGGATCACACTGGATAAAAATAAACAAAAGTTGAATAAAACAATTTTAAAGTAGGTTTTTTATGTTTCGTGGCGCGAGTTCACTGAGTTTGGATGATAAGGGGCGTTTTGCGGTACCGACTAAGTACCGAGAATCTCTATTGTCTGAAGATCAGGGAACGGTTATTTGTACCGTCGCATTAAATGAGCCGTGTTTATGGTTGTATCCGCTGGCTGAGTGGCTCGAAATAGAAAGCCGTTTAGCTAAAATCTCCAATATGAACCCACGAGCCCGTCGAATGCAGCGTATGTTGCTCGGGAATGCTACTGAATATCAACTTGATAAAAATGGTCGAATTTTGCTTGCGCCGTCACTGCGGGCTCATGCATCACTTGGCAAAAAAATCATGCTAGTTGGTTTGATGAATAAATTTGAAATTTGGGATGAGGCGCGTTGGCACGAACAAATGCAGCAAGATACCGAGCTTGAAAGACTTGGCGATTTTGAGCCTAACCAAGATTTAGATAATTTTACACTCTAACAGCACAAAAAAAGGCAAATAATAGCTAATGACAGCGCAATTTGAACACGTATCCGTATTAATGGACGAAACCATCGATGCCCTCGCAATTAAGCCAGACGGTATATACATGGATGGTACGTTTGGACGTGGCGGCCACTCTGGACAAATTTTAGCACGCCTTGGTGATGAAGGTCGCCTGCAAGCAATTGACCAAGATCCACAAGCGATAAAATCAGCCGAAAAATTTGCTGATGATCCACGTTTTGCGATTGCACATACTCGTTTTTCAAATTTATACGAAGTAGCTGAGCAGAACGATCTAATTGGTAAAGTGGATGGCATTTTATTAGACATTGGTGTTTCGTCGCCACAACTTGATGACGCTGCGCGTGGCTTTAGTTTCATGAAAGATGGGCCACTTGATATGCGCATGGACCCAACAACAGGCCGTAGTGCAGCACAGTGGTTAGCAGAAGCCGAGTTAGATGATATTACCCACGTAATTAAAAAACTGGGCGAAGAAAAGTTTGGTAAACGCATTGCACACAAAGTACTCGAAGTTCGTGAGCACACGCCAATTACAACAACAAAGCAACTTGCTGACCTTGTTGATGAAGCAGTACCGGTAAAAGATAAGTTTAAGCACCCTGCAACACGTACTTTTCAGGCGATTCGTATTTACATTAATAGCGAGCTTGAAGAGATTCAAACAGCGCTACAGTCTGCAGTTAAAGTGCTAAAGCCAGGCGGTCGTTTAGTGGTGATTTCGTTTCACTCACTAGAGGATCGTATTGTAAAACAGTTTATTAGAAAACAGAGTAGGGGAGAAGTGTTACCCAGAGGTCTGCCTTTAACTGATGCACAAATAAATAAAAACCTGACGTTAAAAGCAGTGGGTAAGGCTATTAAGCCAAGTACTGTTGAAGTAGAACGTAATCCACGTTCTCGTAGTTCTGTACTTAGGATTGCACAGAGGTTGGGATGAGTAAAAAAGCGAGCTATCGTCAACCCAATTTATTCTTTGAAATATTAAAAGGCCTAGGTGCTAACAAGCTAACCTCGGCCTTGTTGGTTGTGATATTCGCTTCTAGTTTAGCTGTTGTGCAAACAACACATTTAGCTCGTGGGCAACTTATTAAGCAAGATCAATTATTACAAGAACGTGATGAACTCGATTTAGAGTGGCGCTACTTACTTGTTGAAGAAGAATTTTATTCGCAACATGCACGCATTGAAGAAGTTGCTATATCACAATTAAAAATGAAACGACCTACGAGTCAAGATGAGCAGGTAATAATAGTACAATGAGAAATAGAGGCAAAAAACCAGTCACTAATTTAATCACATGGCGCTTTATGCTGGTGTGTACAGTTGTGTTTATGGTGTTTGTAACACTCGTATCTCGCGCTGCTTATTTACAAGTGATAGAACCCGATAAAGCCCGTTCAGAAAGTGATAAGCGCACGGTACGTGTTGAAAAACTGCATGTGCAACGTGGAATGATTTTTGACCGCAATGGTAAAGAATTAGCGGTAAGTGTGCCTGTGGTAAGTGTATATGCTGATCCTAAAGCATTACATAAATCGCTTGTTTCTAAAGTAATCAAACAAGCACGCAAAAGCGGCGAAGATCACTTATCTTTAACTGAAAACACTGCTGAGCTTGATAAGCGTACTGCACTTTATTATAAAAACGATTTACGCTGGCGTGAGCTTGCAGATGTGCTGCGGATTGATCCTAAAAAGATTAATTCTCGACTTTTAAACGATCCTTCGCGTCGCTTTGTGTATTTAAAGCGCCAAGTTACTCCTGCTGTAGCAAATTATATTGGTGATTTACGCCTCCCTGGTATCCATTTATTAGATGAATCTAAACGCTACTACCCTGCAGGTGAAGTTACCGCGCATGTTATTGGTTTTACCAATATCGATGGCAAAGGCATTGAAGGCATTGAAAAGCTATACGAAAACGCTTTAACGGGCGAGGAAGGCCGCCGTACCATTCGTAAAGACGCACAAGGGCGTGAGGTAGAAGTACTTGACGAGCGTGAACGTGTAGAGCCAGAAAGTATAGAACTAAGTATTGATCAACGAATTCAAGCTATTGCATACAAGGCTGTAAAATCAGCTGTATTGACTTATAAAGCCACATCGGGCTCAGCTATGGTAGTTGATGTTAAAACCGGTGAAGTACTGGCAATGGTAAATAGCCCTTCATTTAATCCAAACAACTTAAGCGATGCTGCACCTCATAAGCGTCGTAACCGCGCAATTACAGATTTGTTTGAACCAGGCTCAACTGTTAAGCCTCTAGCCATTTTGGCTGGGCTAGACTACGGCGCCATTCAGGCAGATGACACGATTGATACCTACCCAGGTTGGATGCGTTTAGGTGGTAGTTTAGTTAGAGATACTCGTAATCACGGCGAACTAACACTGCGCGAAATATTAAAGTACTCCTCAAACATGGGAGTTGCGAAGGTTACTCAGTTAGTGCCTAAAGATTACCTTGTTGGCTTATACCAAAAAGTAGGCTTTGGCAGTGATACTGGCACTGGAATGGTAGGTGAAAGCAGCGGTTTGTTTTATCCAAATCGCCGTTGGTCTGACTTTGAAATTGCGACTTTATCGTTTGGTTATGCGATTTCGGTAAGTACAGCGCAAATGGCACGTTTTTATACCATGTTAGGTGCTGGCGGGGTTAACCGACCTCTGACTATTTTAAAGCAAGATAATATACCTGAAGGCGAACGTATTTTTAAACAAAAAGACGTAGAAGCCGTAGTGCACATGATGGAAAGTGTATTTGAAAAAGACGGTACTGCTCGCAACATAAAAGTTGATGGGTATCGTGCAGCTGGTAAAACAGGTACATCTAAAAAAGCCGTAGCAGGTGGTTATGGTGATGAATATGTAGGTTATTTTGCAGGTGTAGCGCCGGCAAGTAATCCTCGTTTAGCCGTGGTAGTTATGATTAATGAACCAGGTGGTGATGTGTACTATGGAGGTGCCACCGCTGGCCCTGCATTTGCAGAAATCATCTCTAACGCATTAAGAATATTAAACGTAGCGCCTGACAAGGAAGAGGTTGCATACGTACAAGGTAAAGATAACGATGCGTGATTTAAAGGATATTTTAAAATACATCGAAATAGATGCGCCCTCGCAACTGGTAAAACATTTACGCCTAGATAGTCGTGAAGTAACGCCAGGTGATGTATTTGTTGCAATTAAAGGCCATGCACTTGATGGCGGACAATTTATTAGTAAAGCAATTGAAAATGGCGCAACAGCAATTATTGCTGACAGATTATGTGAATTTGAAACAAGTTTTGAGCCACTATATTTAGTTTCGGAGCTTGATAAAAAGCTTCCAGAATTAGCAAGTCGCTTTTATAACCAGCCAAGTCAGGCTCTTGATTTAATTGGTGTCACAGGTACAAATGGGAAATCGACGACCACAGCTATGATTGCCCACTTAGCACAATTTTGTAGTACTGAGTCGGCTATTATAGGCACTTTAGGTTATGGTCATCCTGATAACTTAATTCCACTGATTAATACCACACCTTCAACGGTTGATTTACAGCATATTTTGAGCGATTTAAATTCGCAGCATAAAAAGCTGGTAGCTATGGAAGTGTCATCTCATGGGTTAGTGCAGCAGCGCGTTGCTAAATGCGCGTTTAAAGCGGCTGTGTTTACTAATCTTTCGCGCGATCACTTAGATTACCATGGTGATATGGCAAGTTACGGTGATGCGAAACTAATGCTTTTCCGTGATTTTGAACCGCAAGTTGTAGTGCTTAATCAAGATGATGCTCAAGCTGAGCAATGGCTTGAAAAGTATGACTTTAATAACCTAGTTTGTTATGGCCGCAAAAACTTAGCCCCTAAGAATGCTCAGTACGTTTATTTTTCTAATGTTGAATATTCAAGTGACGGTATTTCGGCGCAGTTATCGACTAGTTGGGGTGATATATCGATTAAATCGCCTCTGTTTGGCGAATTCAACTTATATAACTTAACGGCCGCGATCGCTACATTACTAGGGCTTGGTTATCCGCTTGAGCAATTAGTTTCAGGTTGTGCGCAGTTACAGCCAGTAGCTGGGCGAATGCAAGCATTTAGCCAAGCAGGCATGCCAACGTGTGTTGTTGATTACGCACATACACCCGATGCACTTGCACTTGCATTACAAGCATTGCAGCAACATGTGCCAGGTGGTGTAAGTTGTGTATTTGGTTGTGGTGGCGACAGAGATAAAGGAAAGCGTGCATTGATGGCGCAAGCCGCAGAGCAAAACGCTAATAAAGTTATTATTACCAGTGATAACCCTCGCTCAGAAAACCCTGATGACATTATTGCAGATGTAGCAGCCGGTTTAACCCATCCTCAAAATGCACATTTAGAGGCTGATAGAGCGACTGCAATTCGTTTTGCTATAGAAAACGCTACAGCTGATGACGTTATTTTGATTGCAGGTAAAGGCCACGAAGATTATCAAATTATAGGTGATACGCGAATCGACTTTTGCGATCGCCGGTATGTACAAGAACAACTAAAAAAAGCAGTAAGAGGGATAACACAATGATCCCAATGGATTTTGATTGGTTAGCTAATGTGCTAACAACCGATTATCAAGGTGATAATCAACGCGTACTTAATATAAATACTGATACTCGTACAGTGTGCGATGGCGAAGTGTTTTTAGCACTGAAAGGGCCAAATTTTGATGGTCATAAATTTATAACTGAGGCTAAACAAAAAGGCGCGATTGGCGTTGTTGTTCAGCATAAAGTAGATGTAGATATTCCACAATTTATAGTGAGCGATACTCGTATTGCACTTGGTGTAATTGGCACTGCTGTTATGGCGCAAGTGGCGCCTAAAACAATTGCAATTACAGGTAGTGTAGGCAAAACAACTGTAAAAGAAATGTGTGCGGCAATTTTGTCGGTTCACGGTGATGTATTAGCTACTAAAGGTAATTTTAATAACGATATTGGCGTCCCACTTACGTTATTGCGCTTAGAGCCTCAACATCGTTTTGCAGTAATTGAGCTAGGTGCAAATCACTTAGGTGAAATTGCTTACACCACTGCAATGACAAAACCAGATGTAGCCGTTGTATGCAATGTTGCAGCAGCTCACTTAGAAGGTTTTGGTAGTTTAATGGGGGTTGCAAAAGCTAAAGGTGAGATTTTTGACGGCCTAAAAGATGACGGCGTTGCTATTGTTAACTGCGATAGTGAATTTAGCCAGTATTGGTTAGATAAGCTTGAAGGACGTAATGTTAAACGTTTTTCTACAACCGAAAAGCTAGATATTTGGGCAGAGAACATCACGCTTGATGCCAATGCGCGTGCAAGCTTTACGCTTTGCACTAAAAACAAGCAAGTACCTGTTACTTTAGCGCTACCTGGTAAGCACAATATTAGTAATGCACTTATCGCTGCTGCACTGACTAGTGAATTTGATGTAACCCTTGAAGAAATAGCCAATGCACTTGCCACAATGGGTGATGTAAAAGGGCGCGTTAATTTAATTGAAGTGTCTGATTTACTCACCGTGGTTGATGATACCTATAATGCCAATGTTAAGTCGGTAAAGGCTGCGATTGACTTGTTAAGTGATATGCAAGGTCACCGCATTTTAGCACTCGGAGACATGGGGGAGCTAGGTGAAGATGCACGTAAGTACCATCAAGAAGTTGGCGAGTACGCACTTGAGCAAGGGATTGATGAGTTATTTACATTAGGTGTATTAAGTAAATACGCAAGTGATGTGTTTGAACTCCCTAATCGTCACTTTTCGAGTCGCGAACAGATGCAGCAAAAAATTCAAGACAGTATTAATAAAGTGAATACTAAAACAACAATAGTAGTGAAAGGATCGCGCAGTTCTCGCATGGAATTATTAGTAACCGATTTAGTTAATGGCCAGCAACAAGCCATCAATGGAGTATCATAATGTTAGTTTGGCTGGCAGAGTATTTAACACAGTATTTTAGTGGTTTTCATGTTTTTTCGTATTTAACGCTACGTGCCATTTTAGGTATTTTAACTGCGCTAATTATGTCTCTTTATTTAGGGCCTAAGTTAATTCGTGGTTTGCAACGTATGCAAATAGGCCAAACAGTTCGTGACGATGGTCCGCAATCGCATTTGTCTAAGTCGGGTACGCCGACTATGGGCGGTTTACTTATTTTAGCGGCTATTTTTACCAGCACGCTACTTTGGGCCGATTTATCAAATAAATACGTATGGGCAACACTGTTTGTAATTGGCTCTTTAGGTATTGTTGGCTTTGTTGATGATTACCGTAAAGTTATTCGTAAAGATCCAAAAGGTTTAATTGCTAAGTGGAAGTACTTTTGGCAGTCGGTCATTGCATTAGTTGTTGCTACTGCTTTGTACTTTACCAGTGCACAAGCATCTGAAACATCACTTGTTGTTCCATTTTTTAAAGACGTGTTACCGCAATTAGGTTTGTTTTATATCGTACTTACGTATTTTGCGATAGTAGGTACATCAAACGCGGTAAACCTGACCGATGGCTTAGATGGCTTGGCGATTGTGCCAATTATTTTGGTGGCTGCGGCATTGGCAATTATTGCTTACTTAACAGGTAATATTAACTTTTCGGCTTACTTACATATTCCACATTTACCGCTAGCGAGTGAGCTTGTGGTTGTGTGTACTGCCATTGTAGGCGCAGGGCTTGGCTTTTTATGGTTTAACACTTACCCAGCACAAGTATTTATGGGCGATGTTGGCTCATTAGCACTTGGTGGCGCATTAGGTATTATTGCTGTTTTAGTACGCCAAGAGTTACTGCTTATTATTATGGGCGGTGTATTTGTAATGGAAGCGCTATCGGTAATATTACAAGTGGGGTCGTATAAATTACGGGGACAACGCATTTTTAGAATGGCGCCAATTCACCATCATTACGAATTAAAAGGTTGGCCAGAGCCTCGCGTTATTGTGCGCTTTTGGATTATTTCTGTTGTGCTAGTGCTTACTGGCTTAGCTACTTTAAAGATTCGATAAATGCAGTATTTAAACGAGATAAAAAACAAACAAATAACAGTGCTCGGACTCGGTGTAACCGGTCTGGGCATTGTGCGTTTTCTATTATCTCATGGCCTTGCCCCCAAGGTCGTTGATAGCCGAGCAACCCCGCCGGGGATTGATTGGTTAAAAGAGCACGCGCCAACTCTAGATACCCACTTTGGTAATTTGGATGACGCAGAGCTTTGTTCAAGCGATATGATTATTATAAGCCCTGGGCTTAGCTTAAAAATACCAGCTGTTGCAAATGCAATTAACGCAGGTGTTGAAGTGATTGGTGACGTTGAGTTATTTGCGCGCATTAATACAAAACCTGTCGTTGCAGTAACGGGCTCTAACGGTAAGTCAACCGTGGTTACGCTCGCTTATGAAGTGTTAAAAGAAGCCGGTTATAAAGTTGCTTTGGGTGGGAATATTGGCACAGCGGTACTTGATTTACTCAATGATGATTTTGATGTGTATGTACTTGAGTTATCGAGTTTTCAGTTAGATACCACAACGAGTTTAAAACCAGTAAGTGCAACGGTATTAAATGTGTCTGAAGATCATCTTGACCGCTATGACAGTTACCAAGCTTATATAGACTCAAAGCTTAGTATTTATAAGTTCGCAGAGCTTATTGTTGTCAATGCAGACGACATTCAAACACGTCCTGTTGAGCGCGGAACGGCTCCTCTAATTAGCTTTGGTGCTCAACAAGGTGATTACCATTTAGCGCAGCACAATGGCGAAACTCATTTTATGCTTAAAGGCGATGCCTTTTTACCTGTCGATACGCTTGCGGTAGTGGGTAAGCACAATTATTTAAATACGCTTGCAGTAATGGCGCTCTTAAGCTCGTTTGAAGTAAGCAAAGAGCAATATAAAAATGCGTTAGGTCAATTTAATGGATTGGCTCATCGCTGCCAATTTATAGCTGAGCTTAACGGTGTAAAGTATTTTAACGATTCAAAGGCTACCAATGTTGGAGCAACCATTGCTGCAATAGATAGTTTAGCAAGTGACGGTGAAAACCTGATTGTGATTGCTGGTGGCGATGCTAAAGGCGCTGATTTAAATGCGCTTAAACCTTATATAAAACAGCATGTAAAAGCATTAATTTGTTTTGGCAAAGATGCAAGTGATTTAGCTGCGATTACCAACAAGAGTTATTTAACTAACAATATGGAAGAAGCCGTTGCTTTGGCCAAAGTGCTTAGTAGTACAGGCAATATTGTTTTATTGGCACCCGCATGTGCCAGCATTGATATGTATAACAACTATATGCAACGCGGTGATGACTTCGTTCAGTGTGTAATGGCAGGGCAATCATGATTGCTTTTGCCGATATAAGAGATGCGTTAACACCTAAGCCTTCAGGGCAGTTATACGATGTGCCGCTATTATACTGCGTAATAATGCTAATTGGTGTTGGTTTTATCATGGTAACCAGTGCATCAATGCCCACCGCAGAGCGACTATTTGATGACCCGTACCATATTACCATTCGCCACAGCATGTTTTTGGCGATGGCTTTTGTACTTTTTTGGATAAGCGTTTGCGTGCCAATGGAGTGGTGGAAACGTTCAAACCCTTACCTATTAATACTGGGTATGGTGCTATTAATAGCAGTATTGATTATTGGTCGTGAAGTGAACGGCGCTAAACGATGGATACCTATTGGACCTGTTGGTTTTCAGGTTGCTGAGGCCGCTAAGTTATACTTTTTTAGTTATATAGCTGGCTACTTAGTAAGAAAACGCGAAGAAGTACAAGAAAATATTAAAGGTTTTGCAAAGCCAATAGCAGTATTTGCAGTGTATGCATTACTTATTTTACTACAGCCCGATTTAGGCACAGTAGTTGTTATGTTTGTAACAACGGTTGGCTTGCTGTTTTTAGCTGGTGCTAAATTATGGCAGTTTTTTGTACTTATTTTAACGGGCGTGGGTCTGGTTGTATTACTAATTATTGTTGAACCATATCGAATGGCGCGTGTTGTAGGCTTTTTAGACCCTTGGGATGATCCTTTTGGTAAAGGTTATCAGTTGGTGCAATCACTAATGGCGTATAGCCAAGGTGGTTGGTTTGGTCAAGGCTTAGGTAACAGCGTACAAAAACTACAATATTTACCTGAAGCGCATAACGATTTTATTTTTGCCGTTATAGGTGAAGAGCTCGGCTTAATAGGCGTTGTAAGTATTTTAACGGTATTAGCTACTTTAGTATTTAGAGCCTTATTAATAGGTCAACAAGCGCTTAAATGCGGTAAGGAATACGAAGGCTACTTTTCATTTGCCATTGGTATTTGGTTTGCATTTCAAACCATGGTGAATGTAGGTGCAAGTGCGGGTATTTTACCAACGAAGGGTTTAACCCTGCCGTTTATTTCTTATGGCGGCTCAAGCTTATTAATTATGACGATTGCCACGGGTATTTTATTGCGCGTAGATTTTGAAACCAAAATGGCAACCAAACAAGCCACCTCACGCGGAGGTAAGCGATGAGTAAAAAATTAGTAGTAGTGGCTGGTGGAACTGGCGGGCATATTTTTCCTGGCATTGCAGTGGCCGATTATTTAAAGCAGCAGGGCTGGCAAGTCAGCTGGATTGGCACTCCTGATCGAATGGAAGCAAGTGTTGTTCCTAAGCATGGCATTGATATTGATTTCATTAATGTTAAAGGTGTTCGTGGCAATGGGTTAAAACGTCTCATTAAAGCCCCATTCATGGTACTTAATGCAATATTGCAAGCGCGTAAGGTATTGAAAGAACAGCGCCCGGATGTAGTACTTGCAATGGGCGGTTATGTTACGGGTCCAACGGGAATTGCAGCAAAAAGTTTAGGTATCCCGCTGGTTATTCACGAGCAAAATGCTGTAGCCGGTATGAGCAATAAATGGCTTGCTAAGTTTGCTACACGCGTATTAGCAGCATTTCCAAGTGCGTTTGCACAAGGACAAGCTGAGCTAGTAGGTAATCCAGTACGTCAAAGTGTAATGGATATAGTCAAACGCGATGTATCAAGCCCTATTAATATTTTAGTGGTTGGTGGGTCGCTTGGTGCACAAGTGCTTAATCAGACGCTACCAGAAGCATTTAAAGGCCTTAGTAATACAGCTCCAATAAATGTGTGGCATCAAACAGGTAAAGGTCATTTGCCCACTGTAAAAGCAGCTTATAAAGAGCATGGTTTAGCGGGCGGTAATACAAAAATAGCTGAATTTATTGATGATATGGACGCAGCATATAGCTGGGCTGATATTGTTGTTTGTCGTGCAGGTGCGTTAACTGTTAGCGAAATCGCAGCGGCAGGTAAAATGGCTGTTTTTGTCCCGTTTCCTCATGCGGTGGACGACCACCAAACAGCGAATGCACAGTATTTGGTAATGGCGAATGGGGCATTATTAATGCCGCAAGAACAGTTTAATAAACAATCAATTGTTGAACTATTAAGCCCGTATTTAGCCCAACCTTCATTAATTACTGAAATGGCTACAAATGCAAAAAAACAAGCCATTTTAGATGCCACAGCAAGCGTAGCTACGCACTGTGAGCAAGTAACAAATAAGAGAAAATAAGTGAAAGAGATATCAGTACAAGAAAAGCATACACGCCCAGCAATGCGCCGAATAGAAACCATCCACTTTATCGGTATTGGTGGAGCTGGTATGGGCGGGATTGCTGAAGTACTCGCATTTGAAGGCTACCGTATTACAGGTTCTGACATTGCTCATAGCGCTATGACAGATCGTTTAATTAAAGCCGGTGCTGAAGTATTTATTGGCCATCATGAAAATAACGTGAAAGATGCCAATGTAGTGGTTGTTTCAAGCGCGATTGATGAAACAAACCCTGAAATTATCGCAGCTAAAGCCGCAAGAGTTCCGGTTGTACGCCGTGCAGAAATGCTTGCTGAACTAATGCGTTTTCGTCACGGCATAGCCATTGCGGGTACGCATGGTAAAACAACGACAACGAGCTTAATTGCAAGCATTTATGGACAAGCAGGCCTTGATCCAACGTTTATCATTGGTGGCTTGTTAAATAGCGCAGGTAGTAACGCAAAAGTAGGTAAAAGCGATTTTTTAATTGCAGAAGCAGATGAAAGCGATGCGTCGTTTTTACACTTACAGCCAATGGTATCGGTGATCACAAATATCGAAGAAGATCACATGGATACTTACGGTGGCAGTCTTGAAAAGATGAAAGACACCTATGTGGATTTTATTCATAACTTGCCGTTTTATGGTTTAGCCGTTGTATGTATTGACTCTGAAGTTGCTGCTGAACTTATTCCGCGTTTTGGTCGCCCAGTTATCACGTATGGTGAATCGAAGGATGCTGATTACCGCATGAGCGACTTTAGCCAATCAGCTAATACATGCACATTTACAGTAACTAACAAGCAAGGTGAGTGTTTAACTGCCACGTTGAATATGCCAGGTAGACATAACGCACTCAATGCAACCGCTGCAATTGCTGTGGCAAAAGATCAAAACATTGCGAACCATGCAATTTTAGAAGCGCTGCAGAAGTTTGAGGGTATTGGTCGTCGTTTTCAACACTATGGTGAATTTGAAAACGAGCGTGGCAATGTGATGTTAGTTGATGATTACGGGCATCACCCTTCAGAAGTTGCAGCAACAATTGCAGCAGTACGTGAAGGATGGCCAGATAAGCGTTTAGTAATGGTATATCAACCTCATAGGTTTTCTCGTACACGTGATTTATACGAAGATTTTGTAAAAGTACTTGCTGATGTAGATCAGTTGCTATTGCTTGATGTGTATAGCGCTGGTGAAGATCCAATTGTTGGCGCAGACAGCAAAAGCTTATGCCGTAGCCTTCGTCAACGTGGCAAAGAGCCGCTGCATGTAGCAACAAATGCAGAACTTGCTGGCGTTTTGGCCGCAAATTTACAAAATAATGATTTAGTATTAACTCAAGGCGCTGGTAATATAGGTCAGTTAGTTAAAACATTAGCTGCGACGGGTATGTCGATAGAAAAACTTAAGCAAGGTGAAGTATGACTCAGGTAAACACACAATTTGGTAAAGTAGCGGTACTGCTAGGTGGTAACTCAGCAGAACGTGAAGTGTCTTTACGATCGGGTCAAGCTGTTTTAAATGCACTGCAAAATAGTGGTATTGATGCAATTGCATTTGACCCACAAAGTCGTTCTTTGTGGGAATTAAAAGAATTAAATGTAGAGCGTGTTTTTATTGCTTTGCATGGGCGTGGTGGCGAAGACGGAACTGTACAAGGTGCGCTTGAATTTATGAACTTGCCTTACACGGGCAGTAATGTACTAGGTTCAGCACTTGCTATGGATAAAGTACGTTGTAAACACTTATTTAAATCAGCGGGATTAAGCACCGCACCTTATGCCGTAGTTGATGCCAAAAAAGGCTTTGATGCTGCAGCTATTATGGGTGAGTTTAAAAAGGTAATGGTTAAGCCATCGCACGAAGGCTCAAGTATAGGTATGGCACAAGCAAGTACAGTACAAGAACTTGAAGATGCATTAGCTAATGCATTTAAGTTTGATAACCAAGTGCTTGTAGAGCAGTGGATCACGGGACGTGAGTTTACAATCACAGTGCTTGGCGACGAAGTACAACCAGTCATTGAAATGACGACACCAAATGGTTTTTACGACTACCAAGCTAAGTATCAATCAAATACTACGCAGTATCATTGCCCTGCAGATTTGTCAGAGCAAGATACTAAGTACTTACAAGCTATCTCACTAGATGCTTTTGATTTAGTGGGTGCAAGCGGCTGGGGCCGTGTTGATGCGATGCAAGACGAGCAGGGTAATTTTTATCTCCTTGAAGTAAATACAGTACCAGGCATGACTGAAAAATCGTTAGTACCAATGGCTGCAAAAGCGAATGGGGCAACTTTTGAACAATTAGTTGTTCGCATTTTAGAGCAAACGCTTTAATATGCATCCCCTTTTAGAAAAAGCTCAAGAAATCAAACTGAAGCTTAATTGGTCTCTGATTTTTGGTGTGAGCTTTTTTCTCATTGTTGTAGTTGGCTTAGTGCAAATTACGACAGGTGTATCGGATTGGTTAGTTGAAAACAAAGATGCTCAAATTAAGCACCTTACAGTGCAAGGGCTGCCTAAATACACAGATGAAACGGCAATTATAAAAGCGATTAAAAAAGCCGATTTAAGTAGTTTTTTTGAACTTGATGTTAAGCATGTGCAGCAGCTAGTTCAAGACTTGCCCTGGGTTGCTACCGCTTCGGTACGTAAGCAATGGCCTGATACTATACAAGTATATGTAGTTGAACATGAAGTAGTAGCACATTGGAATAGCGACTTATTGCTCAACCAAAGTGGCCAAGCATTTCAAGCCAGCAGCGATAAGTTAGATGATGACTTACCGCAGTTATACGGCCCAGAAGGCAGCGAAGAAGAGGCGTGGATTGCTTTTAAGCAATTTGATGAAATGCTAAAAGTTAACGGCTTAACGTTAACAAGTTTGGCATTGTCGGAGCGCTTTTCGTGGCAATTATGGCTAGATAACGGAATACGTTTAAATTTAGGACGTAAAGATAAAGCCAAGCGTGTGCAACGTTTTATAGACGTCTACCCACGAATGGAACAACGTGCAGATGCACAAGTAGATACAATAGATTTACGGTATGATACCGGCCTTGCAGTAAGCTTTAAGCCAGTGCAAGAAGAACAATTACAAAATAAGAGTAAGGCATGACTAAGTCAGCAGAAAGAAACCTAGTAATAGGGTTAGACGTTGGCACCTCGAAAGTGGTTGCCACGGTAGGTGAAATCACCGCAGATAACAAGCTCAGCATTGTTGGTGTGGGCAGCCAAGTATCTCATGGTATGGATAAAGGCGGCGTTAACGATTTAAACTTAGTGTCTGAGTCTATTCGCCGAGCAATAGACGAAGCCGAGTTAATGGCTGATTGTCGTATTAGCTCTGTGTATTTGGGGATTTCTGGCAAACACATACAGTGCCAAAACGAAAGTGGCGTGGTGGCAATTAATAACACCGAAGTCACTGACGAAGACATTGAAAATGTAATTCATATTGCGCGTTCTGTGCCTATTTCGGCAGAGCGTAAAATGCTGCATGCATTACCGCAAGAGTACAGCATCGACATGCAAGAGGGGATTAAAAACCCATTAGGCATGAGCGGTGTTCGTATGGAAGCGCGTGCACACATTATTACGTGCTCAAACGATATGGCAAAAAATATCGAGAAATGCGTAGAGCGCTGTGGTCTTGAAGTCGATCAGCTTATCTTTACTGCATTAGCGTCTTGTTATTCTGTACTAACAGATGACGAAAAAGAGCTAGGTGTTGCGGTACTTGATATTGGTGGCGGCACTATGGATATCACCATTTATATTAATGGCGCACTTCGTCACTCTGCGGTTATTCCAGTGGCCGGTAACCAAGTTACTGGTGATATTGCAAAAATATTTCGCACACCTATATCACATGCCGAGTCACTCAAAGTACAATACGCATGTGCTAGTAGCCAAATGGCCAGTAGCGAAGACACAATTGAAGTACCAAGTGTAGGCGGACGACCAGCAAGGTTAATGTCGCGCCATACATTATCTGAGGTGGTAGAGCCTCGTTTTAGAGAATTATTTGAGCTTGCGATGGAAGAAATTCGTCGTTCAGGCTTAGAAGACCAAATTGCGGCAGGTCTCGTTATTACAGGCGGAACTGCTAAAATGACTGGCGCGATGGAAGTGGCAGAAGACATCTTCCAAATGCCAGTAAGAATAGGCAAACCAATCGGGATGGTTGGTTTGACAGACTATGTAGATGATCCTTCGTACGCAACCGCTGTTGGTTTGTTACAATACGGTCGTACCATGCAATCGATGAATGCACAAAAGTCGAAAGCAGAGGATAACAATAATTGGTGGAACCGCATTACTAAATGGTTCCAAGGCGAGTTTTAAGACTCAAGTCGGAGAGTAAACATGTTTGATATAATGGAACAACACAGCGAAGAAGCTGTAATAAAAGTAATCGGCGTGGGCGGTGGTGGCGGTAACGCTGTTGAGCACATGGTAAAACAACAAATAGAAGGCGTGCGTTTTATAGCCGCTAATACTGATGCGCAAGCATTACGTAACTCTGCAGCCGATATTACAGTTCAGCTAGGCACGCAAATAACCTCTGGGTTGGGTGCGGGCGCAAACCCTGAAGTAGGCCGTAAGTCGGCTGAAGAAGATGCAGATACAATTCGTGCCAGCCTTGAAGGCGCCGATATGGTCTTTATTGCAGCAGGTATGGGCGGTGGTACAGGTACTGGTGCAGCACCGGTAGTTGCTAAAATAGCAAAAGAGCTAGGTATTTTAACTGTTGCAGTTGTAACACGTCCTTTTGATTTTGAAGGTAAAAAACGTGCAGCAGCCGCTGAACAAGGCATTAATGAATTGTCAGAAATTGTAGATTCACTTATTACAATTCCGAACAATAAATTGCTTAAAGTTTTAGGAAAAGGGACTACACTTCTAGATGCCTTCGCTAAAGCTAATGACGTATTATTTGGTGCGGTACAAGGTATAGCAGAGCTAATTACACGTTCTGGTTTAATTAACGTGGATTTCGCCGATGTTAGAACTGTAATGTCTGCAATGGGTACTGCAATGATGGGAACGGCGTCTGCGTCAGGTCCTGATCGTGCACAAGAAGCAGCAGAAGCGGCTATCTCAAGCCCACTACTAGAAGACGTTGATTTAACAGGTGCTAAAGGTATCTTAGTTAATATTACCGCAGGTATGGACATTGCGATTGAAGAATTTGAAATTGTTGGTAATCACGTTAAAGCACTTGCGTCAGAAAACGCAACGGTTGTTGTTGGTGCGGTAATCGACCCAGAAATGACTGATGAGCTACGTGTAACGGTTGTTGCAACTGGCTTAGGCGGCGATCGTCGTCCACAGTTTGGTATTGTTGATAACGGCTTTAAAAAAGCATCAGGTTCTGATGTTGCAAGCACATCAAACCAAACGAGCAGTATGTACGTACCAAGCTTTGCAAGCCAAGATACAAACACTGAAGAAAACACTGCTAAAGCGCAAACGCAAAGTAAAGAAAAAGCGCCTTCAACGAGCTCAAGCAGTGCATCAAGCTCTTCAGCGCAAAACAGTAAAAAAGCGGATAAATCAGAAGGTGGTGATTATTTTGATATCCCCGCTTTTTTACGTAAGCAGGCTGATTAACATTTAACAATACTTTTGTTTGAAATATGTACGAATATTGAAAGGCAAAAGGATTTATGTTAAAATCCGCCATATAACTGTAACTGATTTAAAAGTGAGCATACCTATGATTAAACAGCGTACGATTGCAGAAGTAGTCAAAGCCATAGGAATTGGACTTCATAAAGGTGAGAAGGTCACAATAACTCTCCGACCTGCGAGCGCAAATACTGGGATTGTATTTCGTCGTGTCGACCTTGATCCGGTTGTTGATTTTGAAACAACACCTGAAGCCGTTGGTGATACGCAGCTGTGTACCTGTTTAATTAACAAAGATGGTGTTCGCTTATCGACTACTGAGCATCTTATTGCAGCCGTGGCTGCAATGGGGATTGATAATTTAATTGTAGAATTAGATAGCTCAGAAGTGCCGATTATGGATGGTAGTGCATTACCATTCATATATTTGTTACAAAAAGGCGGAATTGAAGAGCAAAACGTTGCTAAACGCTTTATCCGTATTAAAGAAAAAGTACGCATTGAAGAAGATGGTAAATGGGCTGAAGTTGAACCATATGATGGTTTTCATATCGACTTTGAGATTGCATTTAACCACCCTGCTATCAATGAAAGTCGCCAACGTATTGGGTTGGATATAACAACGCAAAGCTTTATTGAAGAAATTAGCCGTGCGCGTACTTTTGGATTTATGAAAGATATTGAATACATGCATGCAAACAACCTAGCGCTAGGTGGGAGCATGGATAGTGCAGTTGTACTTGATGAATTCAAAGTTTTAAATCCTAACGGTTTACGTTATAGCGACGAGTTCGTTAAGCACAAGATATTAGACTGTGTTGGTGACATGTTTATGACAGGCCATAACCTTTTAGGTAAAGTAACTGCATTTAAGTCAGGTCATGATTTAAATAATAAATTACTTCGTAAAATTATGGCAACAGAGTCAGCATGGGAGTGGGCAACATTTGAAACGCCTGTGACGATGCCTGCACCCGGTCTTGAGTTAGCCCACGCTTAAAAGCGTTATAGCGAAGCTCGAAAAACAGTTATAAAAAATGACGCTTATTAGCGTCATTCTTTTTGCGTGAAATTTACTTTATTATAACTCTAAAAGAGTTTGTAACTGATTTAAATTAGTTACTGTATAGGTTGGCTTTATTCCGTCGGCTAATCGCTCACCAGGGTGCTGTAACCAGCAAGTATCAATACCAGCATTGTTGCCGCCAAGTATGTCACTTGCCGCTGTATCACCTACCATAAGTATCTCGCATTTATCTGGGTTACCCATTAGCTCAAATGTGTGCTCGAAAATCGCTTTATTCGGTTTTGCTATACCTACAAGCTCAGATATAACTAACCATTCAAACATATCTTTTAAGCCAGTATGCTCAAGGCGTACGGTTTGCAAGCGGGCAAATCCGTTAGTTATAATACCTAACTTAGCATGCGGCTTAAGTTTATTTAAAAGCTCAATAGCACCAGGTAATGGCTCGCAAATTTGCGCCATAGAATCTAAAAAAGCATCATTTAGCTCTTTTGCTGGCACATTTAGCTTTGCAGCCCATTCATTAAAGCGAGTTACTTGTAAGTAATCTGCGCTAATAGTGCCATCTTGATAATCAACCCACAGCTGCTTATTGGTTTTTTGATAATGAATATAATCGTCTTGGCTAAAATCTACGTTGTAAGCTTTAAACATGCGAGTCATGCCCGCTAAAATATCAAACCTAAATAAGGTTTCGTCTGCATCAAACAATACATAGTTGTACTTCATTAAACTTCCTAAATTAATTTGTTTGGCTGTATAGCTCAGGGTGTAAAAAAGGCGCCATAGCTAAAGTGAGTGCTTGCGTGTAGGTACTTTCCCGAGTGGCATGATTGTTTGTAAGCAGACCAATAGCGCCACCTTTTTGTTTAACGTTGGTGGTATTAAATGCTTTGTCCATTACATCGCCAAGTTCTTCACCTTTAAGTAAAGCATTATAAAGCACTTGGGGTAGAGGAAGGTTGCTGCTACGCCCTACAACTTGATTTAACGCATTATCAATAACTACGTAAGCAAAGGTTGCTGCACCATAGCTAAATTGCTCAGCACCGCCCTCCATTGCAACGTAATAGTGAGCTTGGTGGTACTCTTTGCAATAATTTACGCGGTTTTGCGCGCCAATACGTGTTTCGTCTTCGCCAATAGGCTGATCGGGCACGCCTGAGGGAGCATTCACACCTTCACAATCAATGATACATTGTGGAAAATACATAGTAAAAATATGTTTAGCGGCATTTATTTTTACAGGATTTTTAGAACCGACAATAATTTTTAATTGTTGTGACATGCTGATCTCACCTTGAGTAAAATCAGCAGTGTACGTGAGTTGGCTCAATCTTAGAAGAGGAGTTAAATAGGCAAATCGAGAGGAGCTAGATTTTCCAGTGCACGCTTTTTCAAAATAATATCTTTAATCAATGGGGTAAGCACAAGCTCCATAGCTAAGCCCATTTTACCGCCTGGTACTACAAGTGTATTTATACGAGACATAAAGCTGCCTTCGATCATGCGTAAATAATAAGGAAAATCAACATCATCAATTCCTCTAAAGCGAATAACTACAAAACTTTCATCGAGTGATGGAATATCTTTGGCGCTAAATGGATTTGAGGTATCGACAGTAGGCACTCGCTGAAAATTAATATGGGTACGAGAAAATTGCGGGGTAATATGATTTATATAGTCATCCATACTGCGCACAATTGAACCCATAACCGCTTCGCGAGAATGGCCGCGTTCGGATGTGTCGCGTATTAATTTTTGAATCCATTCAAGGTTAATAATAGGCACCATGCCTATTAATAAATCAACATGCTTTGCAACGTCTACATCTTGATCAACTACGCCGCCGTGCAATCCTTCATAAAACAAAATATCGGTATTGCTATCAAGGTCTTGCCAAGGGGTAAATGTACCCGGTAATTGATTGTATGGAACGGCTTCATCAAAAGTGTGTAAATAACGGCGTAACTTACCTTGGCCTGTTTCACTATAGTTTTCAAACAACGCTTCTAAAGAGCCAAAATCATTTGCTTCTCGGCCAAAGTAACTAATGTGTTTATTTTCTTGTTGTGCTTCACGTACTTTTTTATCCATTTCAGGGCGAGTGTAACGATGAAAGCTATCTCCTTCGATAAAAGCCGCTTCAATATTAAGGCTACGGAAAATATGTTTAATTGCATTGGTTGTGGTGGTTGTACCCGCACCAGACGAACCCGTAATCGCAATAATAGGATTTTTAGCTGACATGTTAATTCTCTTTTTTAGGACCAGGTTTTATAACCAGACTAAACTTAACATTATTTTAAGTCGTTTGGGTATCTTAAGAGTTGACTGACTTAGCTCAAGTGACGTCATCAGCAAATAACGTTATCATGAGGTGCTTAAAATTAAAACGAGAGAAAGCATGAAACTTATTAAACCATTACTTGGGGTATTTTCTATAGCAGCGCTTAGCCCAATTATGGCGCAGGCTAGCATGCCAAAAAGCCAAGTATTACTTGCTGATTTAAATACGCCTTATGGGGTACAAGTTAGTATAGTGAGTGATAAAAATAGTTATAACAACCAACCATACTTAACAAGCGACGGTTTATATTTTACTCATGAGGTTATTACAGATGGGCAGAGCCAAACCGATATTGCTTATTATGACTTAACATCAAAACAAGTAACTAATATCAGTAACTCTCCCGTAAGCGAATATTCACCAACTGTTATGCCTAGTGGTGATGCAGTATCAGCGATTGTTGTTGAGGCAGATGGTAAACAAAAGTTGTGGCAATACCCACGTAACAACGAAGATGCGCCGAGTCGTATTTTTGATTGGATTGAGCCTGTTGGATACCATGCTTGGGGCGTTCAAAATGATTTAGTGATGTTTATTTTAGGAAAGCCTCATACCCTTCAATATACATCAGTTGAAGAAGCAAAGGGAAAGATAGCTGCCAGCAATATTGGCCGAACACTTATTTATAATAACGCGACGGCTACATTTTTATTTAGTTACACTAAAAACGAGCAACACATTTTAGCGAGTTTTAATCCACAAGATAAACAAGTTGAAGACTTACTAAGATTGCCGGCTCAAGTACAAGATTTTATTTTGAAAGATGATGCAACTATCGCTTACGCAATTAAGAACCGCGTTTATCAACGCAAGCTTGAGGGCAGTGACGAAGTATCGCAATGGCTTAATTTAAGCACTTACTGCGAAACAAATATAACAAGAATGAGTTTCAACAATGAAAAACTCGCTTTTGTATGTGATATAACGAAGTAAAGTAGACAAATAAATTCAGATTTTATTGTGTGTATGCGTTAATCTAATGCGTAAATTTAACTAATAGGGATTACACGTGGCTTATAGTGCAGACGAGCTGACAGAACAGCTTATTAAATTACAGTGTAGAAGTAATTTTAAGATTAAAAATATTGCAGAGTACATGTTAGTAAACTCTAAAGAAGCATTTTATACCCACAGCGAAAGTGGCAAGGGTAAAATAGTAATTCGCCCCGCATTTGAAGTGTTTAGTGATGATTTTAGTGATATTGATGGCGTAACGCGTGCTCAAGGGTACTTTCATAGCAGCGAGATGACACGCTTTCCTACGCGTATTTTTAAAAGCGCCCAACCTATTCACTATGGCGTGGCATTTAAAATAAATTCTGAGCAAGCAGCAAAAGACTTTATAGCCAAGCTAACTATGATTATTGGTAACTAATTTTATATAAAACGTAAAAAGCCGCTGAATTTATATTCAGCGGCTTTTGTATTTTTATAGCTTAATAACTAAGAGTTACTTACTTTTTAAGAAGCTATTAACCGATTCAAGTTCGCGTGTTTTAAGCGCAATACAATCGTTTGTGCTTTCTTCAAGCTTACTTAATGTACGAGCGTAACCTGCTACATCAGCTACTTTTTCGTTAAAAAATACTTTTGTTTTAGCTAGGCTTTCTGCATTACAGCTTGCAGTTGTAAAGTACGGTAAGTTAGGAATAAAGAACGGCGGTAAGCTTGCTGTTACTTTATCGTAGTTATTGTAAACCCAGTCAATAAATAACGCTTGGCGCTCATCTGTATAACTTTGACCTGACAAAATAGTGCGCATGTCAGATGCCGTTACTTCATCCGTTAAGCTATAAGCTAATACCGCTTTTTGTAACTCAGGTTTGCCAAAAAAGCCCATTGCAGCAAGCATGTTAGTGCGTACTTGTGGATCTTTTGTGGTTTTAAACGTTGTCATGAACTGATCAAGCAGCGCTTTGTCACCATGAAAAGCAGCAAGAGTTAAGTACGTACCCGCTAAATAAGGATCTACTTTTTGTGGATCATTTAAATAAACTTGTGTTTGTTCTTTTGCCTTTTTGATGACGTTTTGATCTTCACCATCAAAACCTAAGCGTGATACAACGGCTGCACGAAGTTGTGCAATAGCTCCATCTTCTCCCGCTTTAGCTTCTAGGCCATATTTTTTAGCTGCAGGCGTTACTGCATTACGAATAAATTCAGGCCATAGGTCTTTATTGCTATCGTCTTTAAAAGTACGTTGTTGCGATACTAAGTAACCTAGTGCGGTATTTGCTACGCGAGGGTGGCTATCGCTTACGAACACTTCAAGTGTTTGCATTAACTTAGCAGCAGATATAACACCAGCGTCAAGTAGTGCATCAGTAGCCGATAACAACGCTAAGCGTTCACGGTCACTCAGTACGCTTGGCGCCTTTTTAACAAGTGCGCTAAATTGTGCGTCATCCATTACCCAGCGGTAGTAGCCTAATGCACCTTGGTCAGGATAAATCCACTCTGGTTCAAAGTCTAAGTCTAGCGTTTGGCTTTGTTTATTAAGTAATACGTTTGCTGTTTTTACTTTATCGCCAGCACCATACTTAATTGCAACCGGTACATTCCATAGCTGCTCTGGCGCATCCACACCTGCATTTACAAAGCGGCTTTGTGAAATAGTTACTTTGCTACCTTGTTGAGTCACTTTAACTAGTGGGAAAGAGGATTGCTCAATAAACGATTTTAAAACGCTTGCTACATCTTTGTTTGATGCTTTGCCTAGTGCTTCCCATAAATCAGCCGCTTCAGCATTTTTGTACGAAAACTCTTTTAAGTAGCTTTGAATACCTTTTTGAAATGCATCTTCGCCAATCCAGTTTTCAACCATAGCAAGTACTGAGCTGCCTTTACTGTAAGCAAGACCTAAACCATCCATAATGTCGGCTTCGGTTTTAATTGGCTTACGAATAGGCTTAGTGCTTAAACGTGCATCAAGTGCCATCACGTTATTTTGTGGCAAGTCTAGGTGCGATTCAAACTCAGGGTTAAGCTGCTTAGTAATTTTTGCAGCCATCCAGCTAGCAAACGCTTCGTTTAACCATAAGTCATTCCACCATTTCATGGTTACTAAGTTACCGTACCATTGGTGAGCAAGTTCGTGAGCAATAATAGATACATTACGTTGTTTTTTACTACGTGTTGCGGCAGCTAAATCAACCAATAAAATATCTTCTCTGTAGGTAACTAAGCCTGAGTTTTCCATTGCGCCAAATGGAAATTCTGGTACCGCTACTGAGTCTAATTTTTTGTAAACGTAAGGAATACCAAAATACGCTTCAAGTGCGCCTAGTACTTTTGGCATATTTTCTTTTGCGTATTGGGCTAAGTGAATTTTACCTTGTGGCGTAATTACACGACCAGGAATTGGCATGCCTTTAATTTCTAATTCTTCAAATGGGCCAACGGCCATTGCCACTAGGTATGAAGGGATTGGCGGTGTTTTATCAAAAAAGTGTGTGGTCATATCGCCATCAACCGTTGTTTTTAGTTCTGGCGTATTTGAATATACTTTTTGTGATGTAGGCGCAGTAATCGTTAACTGAAATGGAATTTTGTAACTTGGCTCGTCAAAAACAGGAAATGCACGGCGTGCATCACTCATTTCAAATTGAGTAAATAAGTAAGGTGTGCCTTGGTCTAATGTTTTGTATAAACCAACACTTTGACGGTTATATGGCGCTGAAAAATCAACTTTAAGTGTGTATTTACCTGGTTGAATTTGTTCATCACAGCTAAATTTAACTTTACCTGTTTTAAGCATTTCATTGTTTAAATCACAGTTTTCATCACCAAGCAGTTGCGCCATTTTAACAGCGTAAGCTACGCCATTTAACTCAATATATTTTGTTGGCTTTAGTACTTCTAGGGAAATCTCAGTCATCCCTGTGAATGTATCTTGGCTCGGGTCGAGTGTTAACGAGACCTGTTGTGAACTTGGTTTTGCGAGTTTTTCAATAACGAATTCGTTAGCGTTTGCAGCACCCATTGCCAAAGCAACGCTCACTGTTAAGAGGCTTTTAAGAAACATAGTGATCCCTAGATTGTTGTTGTTAGAAACTACCCTAAATAGGCTTTTTTATGCTCATATAATTAGGGGGTTAGATATCCTAACAGTTTTTTTAAATAGAGTAATTGATTATAACGGTGACTTTAAAGGGAAATAGTAACAAAGTTTGTCAGTGGCTTTCGCGTGTTATAAAACGCTGCCAATGCAGGTGTGAGTTAATAATACGTATTTGTTGGACAACGGTATTTAATAAGTGAGTATCGCTAAACACATCATGTGGATACTCGTTAAAGCCCATTAAATAATTAAATGTGTCTTTAGAGTTAGCTTGCAGGGCGTATATACGCACTTGTTGCTCAAAGTTAAGACGAAGACTGCTTATTGCTGTTTTCATACCGAGTTGATCTACGTTTGGTATATCACATTTTTGCAGGTAACCGGCTCGCTCACCTTCACCTGAAAACCAAATACGTACTTTTTCACTGTACCTGCCAGTTTTAGCGGGTAAGTCGAACATTAATCGGTGTTGGTTTTGCGATTTGATGAATGTTATATATTCATTAAATCCAGCATTTATAAGAGCTTGATGTACTGGAACTAAACGAGGTTTAATTTTACCGTGGGTATAAAAATTAAAACATAAGACATTTTTTTCAAGAGACAGATCATCAAGCGTTAAGTAACCAATCTCATCGCTATAAGCACCGCTATAATATGCAATTAAAGGGAGCCAAAAGTGCCAGTGTTTTGGTTGCTCTCGTGCAACTTTAAAATCACCGTATATATATCCATTATAAAGGGTGTGCAATTCCATGGCGGAAAAGGGGCGGCGACCAAGATGGGTTTTCAACGTAATACCTTGAAAATAATGATGTGTTTTATTTTATACCCAACTAGCAATAGATGCTAGTCGGGTTTTATTCGCTTTTAACGCAAAGCGTATAAAGTATTATTCACTCAATGCGCGAGCTAAACCTGTAGGCTCAATTTCTGCACATACTTGGTCATCATTCCAGTTAATACCAACAAGTGCATTATCTTCATTTAAGTCTTCAACCCATGCATCTAAAAATTCATCAAGGTTGATTTCTACTGGGCTGTAATCTTTCCACTCTTCTTTACACTGTGCTTTAGCTGCTGCTTCACTTTCCCAAAGCAGTAGTACGTCAGTTTCGTCAAATTGGTTAGAATCGCACACTACAAAGCCATTATCTTCTGCACCAAGTGCCCAAATTACTTCGCTAACACGTACTTTTTCTACGAAGCTAACTAGTTGTGATTCAATTTCGATATCGCTCATGTGTTTACCCTTTTAAATTAGTGACGAGGATTAGTGTCTATTGCTGCTTGGCGCTCATCATATTGCTTATGAAAAGCAACAAGCGCTGAATGCTGACTAAAGTCAGCCAATTCGCGAAAGCAAATCCAATCAAGCAGGCAGTATAAACTGATGTTGAGGTATTCACAGCCTTTAAATTCTTCATCGCTTAAATGAGAATTCAAAAAGCTCAATGTTTGCTCAATACGTTCGTTTTGCAGATTAAAAAATAATTTATCGCTTTTGGTGTCAAATCCAGAACGTTTACATAAAACCATTTCTACTAACGAATCGTTACAGGCATTTATAGTTGTAAGTAAGTGCTCTTGAGGCCACGTTAGTTTTGGCTGACCTGTTTTTTCAAGTAAATAACGCAATATAGAATTAGAGTCGCTAAGTGTTAAGTCACCATCTACCAAAATCGGGATTTTTCGAGCCGGGTTTTTACTGGCCATGGTAGGGCGGTCTTGATCAGAAAATATGTCTAAACTTACAAGTTCTAGCTTGCAGTCGTTTTCTTGCGCCCAAATTCTAATTCGGCGTACGTAAGGTGAAGGTACAGAACCAATTAATTGCATAATTACTCCATAAAAAAGCCGCATAAGCGGCTTTTATCAAATGTTACTTACAGTACAGTTAAATTTATTCTGAACGGCTAGTAACTTCAAGTAAATGATAACCAAATTGAGTTTGTACAGGGCCTTGTACTTGATTAATTGGCGCAGAAAATACAACTTTATCAAACTCTGGAACCATCATACCAGGGCCAAACTCACCAAGAGCACCGCCATCTTGACCTGAAGGACAATTAGAATGTGCTTTTGCTAATTCAGCAAAGTCTTCGCCTTGCTCAATTTTTGTTTTTAAGTCTAAGCATTGTGCTTCACTGTCTACAAGTATGTGTCGTGCGCTTGCTACTGTCATAAAATCTCCCGAATATAATGTGGTGTTTTTTTAACCGAATTGAAATGTCATTCTAGTTAGTTTCAACTAATTGTACCAGTATAAACTTATTTATTAGAAAACACAGTTTCAATTGCAGTAATCATTTGCTCTGAGTTAGGTGCCACTTTACTGTTAAACCGTAAAATTGTTTTACGATCAGCAGACACTAAGTATTTATAAAAGTTCCAATTTGGAGAGCTAGTTTGCTCATTCAAATATTTAAAAATTGGATTTGCTTCGCTACCACGAACTTTGCTGGTGGCAAACATGGGAAAAGTTACACCATAGTTTACAAAGCATACTTTTGCTGTTTCTTTTTCATTATCTTCTTCTTGAAAAAAGTCATCAGAGGGGAACCCTAATACGACTAAACCTTGATCTTTGTATTGTTGATATAATGCTTCAAGGCCTTTAAATTGAGGCGTAAACCCACAATTACTCGCCGTGTTTACTATCAATAAAGGCTTATTTTTGAATTTGCACAAGTTAATCGATTCTTTTGAGCGAAGCTTTCGCATATCTACATTAGTAAAATCTTGACAGTCTTGGGCAGAGGTTTGGTTAATAGTTGATGATGTTTCAGCTTGGAGTGAAGCATTAATAAATAAAGCCATTAATCCTATTATAATTTTTTTTAGCATTACATTACCTAAAATTTACGATTGTTTGATTGGATAATCATACGCTAATATGGAACAAATTGATCAACCCTCAAATGACCTATGACAATCCGTTTAGCAACTATTAATGACCTTAAAGAAATTGTAGCCATTTACAACGAAACTATTGCAGGGCGAATGGTAACTGCAGATACCGAAGAAGTGACCGTTGACGAAAAACGTGACTGGTTTAATAGCCATAACGATAAAAGGCCTATTTACGTTTATTGCGAAAATAACCAAGTACTTGCTTGGGTGAGCTATAAATCGTTTTATGGCCGTCCTGCTTACGATGGCACAGTAGAAATGAGCATTTATATTACCAGTAAAGCACAAGGTAAAGGGCTTGGTAAAAAGTTAATGATATTTGCCCAAACACAAGCTAAGCAACTAAATATTAAGGTATTACTCGGTTTTATTTTTAGTCATAACTTACCGAGTGTTAAATTGTTTAAACATTTTGATTTTGCAATATGGGGCGAGTTGCCAAGTGTTGCAATAATGGATGATAAGGCGTACAGCCTTACTATTTTTGGAAAACATCTGGAATAAATTATTTTTCATAATGTTGTAATATTTTTTTACAAAATAAGACGAAGGGTTTATGCCAATTAAATAAAAATAGACTACGCTATTAACATATTAAGTTTATTAATTTGAAGTGTAGCTTGATGATTCGAAAAATATTAATTGTTGATAGTAGCAGTGTCATCGCAATGCGTGTGAAAGTGCTTTTAGAATTAATAGGATGTGAAGTCGAATTAATTCATTTCAGCATGCTAGACATGTATACCAATATAGGCGACTACGACTTAGTTGTTGTTGCCCATGGTGTGCCTGTTGATTCTATAAAACCCCTTGTTAGTGAAGTAGCGCAAGAGCGTTTTATGTTACTTGCTCCAAAAGCTGAAAGTGGTGAGCAACTAACTGCATTTAGTGAGCTAAATCATGCTGCGCCTGACGCAACAGTGATCTACCCGTTTTTTTCTAATAAAGAAATTACTTCTCTTTTAGAGAGCCTACTAGAATTAGGCTCTAATCATATTTTGCAATTACCCGCTATTTTACTCGTCGATCATGTTCCTGAACGCCTCGAAAAAATGAAAAATAGCTTAATCGGCGCTCATATAGAGACTCATACAGCAACCACCTCCGCAGAAGCTTTAGAAATTACTAAAGAAAAGCAAATCGATATACTGATAAGCGATTTTGTTTTAGATGACGGAACAGGTTTAGAAATTTTTTCAAACTTAAAAGTAACGCAACCACATTGTCGCTGCTTACTATTTACCTCACGTCCCGATCAAGTTTCGATGATTGAAGCTATTCGTCAAGGTGTGGAAGACGTACTTATTAAGCCACTGAACGACAGCTCACTATTACAATCAATACATAAATTATGGCAAACAGAGTTATTAAAACGCCATAACGCAGAACTTGTTGAAAGGCTACAAGATACAGTTGATGCCCTGATTGAAAAAGACAGTCTACTCCAGGTTATTTATAAGCATACGCCCGATGCAATTATGTTGTTTGAGAAATGCGGTAGGGTAATAGAAGCTAATGATGCTTGTTTAAAACTATTTAATTTACCGTTTAATGAACTCGAAGGTAAGTCAGTATTTAACTTTTTAGATGATGATTCAACGTTAGGTATTAAAGATAAAATTTCGACATTAAATAGTAATCGCCAATTTAGCTGCGACTTACGTTTATCTAAAACAGCAGGGGGATATATACCGTTGGTGGGATCTTTTAATGAGATAGATCACCATGGCGAAATAGCACTTGCCGTAATATTTAAAAATGTAACTCATCTCAAGCAAAAGGAAGACTTACTACTTGAAGCAAAAGATATCCTTGAAGAGCAAGTAAGAGCACGTACTTCACAACTCGAGCACGCTAAAAATGTGGCTGAGGCTGCAAACTTAAGTAAATCAGAGTTTTTAGCAAATATGTCGCATGAACTTCGTACACCAATGCACTCTATTTTAAGCTTTTCTCGTTTTGGTCTAAGTAAATTAGATGCTGGAGATTTTGCAAAAGAAAAACTCATTAAATACCTATCTCGCATAGAGAGTAGTGGCGAGCGTTTACTGTCGCTACTAAATAATTTACTCGACCTATCTAAGCTAGATGTGGGTAAGTTTCCATTTAATCCTCGTCCATATAATTTATCGAACATCATTAAAACAAGTATTGATGATGTATCTGGTACGGCAATGGAAAAAGAAATTGAGATTGTATTTACCGCGCAGCCATTACCTGTAATTGTGCAATGTGATGAAGAGCAAATAAATCAGTTACTTCGAAACGTATTAGGTAATGCACTTAAATTTAGCGAACCAAAAAGTAAAATACGGGTAAATTTAGAGTCAGATAATAAGCTTGCTACTATAGAGGTTACCGATAATGGGGTCGGTATACCTGAAGATGAACTAGAGCATATTTTTACTAAGTTTGTACAAAGCAGTAAAACAAATAGCGGTGCTGGTGGTACAGGACTCGGTCTTGCCTTGTGTAGAGAGTTTGTATCTTTACACCAAGGTGAGATCACTGCACGTAACAACGAAAATGGTGGTGCCACTATATCTATACAAGTGCCACTAGAAATAAATCTAGACGAGCATTTGGCTGAAGATCAATTAATACAGCACAGTAATTAATTGTTTTTTGGCAAGCCAAGTAACTTTTTTGAGAATTTGAATGGATGATAAATTATGGCCTTAACTAAAATACTTGCCGTTGATGACGAACCCTTTAACCTTGAAATTATTGAGGAAATTTTAGAGGAACTTGATTTTGAATTACAAGTAGCAACGAGTGGCCCTGAGTGTTTAAACATGGTTGAAGGTTATATGCCTCAGGTTATATTACTCGATGTAAGTATGCCGCAAATGAATGGTTATGAAGTATGTAAGGCACTTAAAGCAAATCCAAATACAGCACACATAATTGTTATGTTTGTATCTGCTCGAGGCACAGTTGAAGAGCGAATGGAAGGCTACTCGGTTGGCGCAGAAGATTACATTGTAAAACCCTTTGGGCATGACGAACTTAAATCAAAGCTTAAAAATTTAAACCAAGTACTCGTTGAAAAACAAAGCCTTGAAAAGCAAGTTGAAGATGCTACATCTACTGCATTTAATGCCATGGCTAACAGCAGTGAGATGGGGCAAATAGTTAACTACGTTGAAAATATAGGCTTTATTAACGATCCTCAAGAACTAGGCAAAGCGTTGATTGATTGCCTGCAGTCTTTTGATTTACAAAGTAATGTTGAGTTTAGAGAAAATAATGAAATTAGTCATTTTGCACTAAATGGCGTGTGCTCACCTATTGTGGTGGAGCTATTTGAAATGCTTAAAAACAAAGGTCGCTTACATGAATTTTCGCATCGAATTTTAGTTAACTATGAATTGATTAGCTTACTTATTTTAAATATGCCTGATCACGACCCCGATAAGCACGGGCGTATACGCGATCACGTGTGTTTTATTGTCAGTGTAACCGAGCAGCAACTACGCGCCATCACGACTAAGAAAATGCTTGAAGCACAACAAGCAAAACTTAATGCCGTAGCAAGTACAGTCCATAGTAAGTTTCATGGCTTAATTAGCTTATTGAATGACAACCGTCAAAACAACGAAAAAGTGTTTAAACAGTTACAAGAAGAGCTTGAAGAGCGTATCCCAACAATGGGATTAGATGAAGACCAGGAGGTGTTTATTTATAAAAAAGTAGATGAAACTATCCAAAACTCAGTAGCCAGAGAAGAGTCTGTCATACAGGTAAAAGCAGCTTTTGCTGAAATTGAGCAAGATCTGTCATTGCTTTTAAAGAGCTAAATATACTTAATTAAATAATGTTACTTTAAGGCTTACACCAACTGCATTATGCATCTCTGGGTAAGCCTTTTTCTACTATTCTGATTAATCTGGCTGTTTTACGAATTTGTAATCGTTGCTTATCGTTTTGTTGAGTAAGCGCCCATTCAATATGTTCTAAAACAAGCTCGCTGCATATTTGGCTTTTATCCTGTAAGGCATGAATAATAGCCGGACTAAACTCTGCATTACCTAAACCGACCGCTATATTACGTAACCAACGTTCGTGACCTATGCGACGAATAGGGCTGCCTTCGGTATTTTTTAAAAATGTAGGCTCATCCCAAGCAAACAGCGCAAGTAAATCTTTATTTTTTAATTGAGTACGGGGATGAAAGTCATTTTCATCCGTTATTTGTCCATAACGATTCCAAGGGCATACCAACTGGCAATCATCACAGCCATAAATGCGGTTGCCTAATAAAGTTCGGTATTGTTCGGGTATGGGTCCTTGGTGTTCTATCGTTAAGTACGATATGCATTTACGTGCATCAACAACGTAAGGCTCTACAATTGCACCTGTTGGGCAAAGCGTAATACAAGCAACGCATTTACCGCATCCCTCAAAGGTGTTCTCTGCATCTATTGGTAGGGGTAAATCAATAAATAGCTCGCCTAAAAAAAACCACGATCCCGCTTCTTGATTAATTAACAACGAATGCTTACCACGCCAACCTAAACCGGCTTTTTCGGCGAGTTGACGTTCAAGTACAGGAGCTGAATCGACAAAAGGCCTAAAGCCATATTCGCCAATTTCTTGTTCTATTTTTTGACCTAGTTTTTTTAAACGATTACGCATTAATTTATGGTAATCACGACCCAGAGCATAGCGGCTGATGTATGCTTTTTCTTTATTTTTTAAGGTTTTCGCAAAGCCTGCATCAGGTGGGAGGTAGTTCATTTTTACAGAGACTACACGCTGCGTACCTGGTACTAATTCAGCAGGGCGAGCGCGTTTCATACCGTGAGCAGCCATATAATCCATCGAGCCATGGTAGCCAGCATCAAGCCAACGTTGCAGTTGGGCTTCGTACTTAGATAGGTCAATATCAGTAATACCTACTTCGCTAAAACCAAGCTCTTGCCCCCAGGTTTTTATTTGCAGGGCTAATTTTTCATAGTCTGGGGTAGGGTTGCTCACACACTTCACACACTTAAATTAATAGCTGCGTAATTTACCATATTTCTCTGAGCCCGAAAACGCTTCTTAGCGCACAAAGCGCTTTAACTGTTGTTGGGTTTGTAAGCTTAACTGTTGAGATTGTTGGCAATCGCTAAGGGCTGTATCTATTTGCAGTTTAGCTTGCTCACCTAGCGCTACAATTTGTTCTACCGATTGGTGAGTATCGGTTTGAGTATCTTCAAGCATATGCACCGCGTTAGCTATTTGTTGTAACTGTTGTTGGTTGTGCTCAAATTCACTCAGCATTTTAGTAAAACCATCACAAGTGGCATTAATTGAGCTTTGTGCGTTATTGGAGTGGGTAATTAATTGCTCTGACTCTTTATTCGTCTCGTTTACTAAATCATTCATTTGAGTAATAAAGTCACTTATTTGCCTAGTTGCGCCACTCACTTTTATTGAAAGTGTACGCACTTCGTCTGCAACTACGGCAAACCCTCTACCAGCTTCACCCGCTCTAGCTGCTTCTATTGCGGCATTAAGGGCTAATAAGTTAGTTTGATCAGAAAACTCTTCAACCATTTTTAAAATACTACGAATGTTTTCACTGTTTTCTTTCAGTCCCGCAATTGTATTTGAAAAGCTACCCAGCATATTAGTAATAAGTTTAACCTGTTCCACTAAAGCAGCGAGCTCTGATGCAGAGAGTTTTACGAAGTTAAGGTGCTCATTATTAACGTTATGCACGTTATCTGTATTATTCACAATGTTTTGTAAGCTTTGGGTTATTTGCATACTGGCGTTAATAATACTGTGGCTTAATTGTATTTGTTGCTCACTTGATTGCTCAGTATTTTGCATTGATTGGGTGACTTGTGTATTACTGTGTGCGCTGGCTTGAGCGCTGTTGTATGTTGTGCTGAGTAACTCACTTAAATGGGCAGTAAACATATTGTACTGCGTGCTTAAATCTTTAAATTCGTCATATGAAAAGTGGGGAAGCTTTGCTGCTAAATCTGCATCTTGCTGATTTATTTTTATCAAAGTATCGCGCATAGCACTAACAGGGCGAACAATTAAAAAACGCATATAAAAAAGAGTAAAAATAAAACCAGATATAATAACAAGCGTAAGCAGCCAAAATAGCCCTGTACTTTGCTGTTGTTCGCTTAAGCTCTGATGCAGCCAAAATAACGTAATTGCTTGGAACAATAATACAAAACTTAAATTACCGACTATTTTACGCGTTAACGTAAAAAAGAATGTTTGCTCTATATAGTTATAAATCTTCATAAAACTACTCATTATGCTTAAACCCTACGATTTTTATTTTAGTTAGGGAGATGTAAGTTAGCTTTTTTGTAACGACAACAAGTAAGCTTTGGTTCGCGCTGGGTAATTTGTAAAAATTCCGTCTATGCCATACTCAAGCATTAGCGCTATATCTTGTTCTCTATCGACCGTATAAGCATAAATCTTTAGGCCTCTTTTTTTTGCATCATCTGCAAAAGCCTTATTTATAAAGATTTTATCTGCATGCACGCTATAAGCGTTTAAGTCACTTGCAAACTTTGCATAGTTAATTGGAATAGAAGAAGTAAGGGCGCCTATTTTAAGCCATGGTAGCCTGTTTTTAAGCCACTGTAGTTGATGATGATCAAACGATGATACTAAAATATTGGCTTTCGATATTTTGTTAGCTTTAATGTTTCTCTCAAGTTGAACTGCAAACCTCTCCAGTTCAAACGTATGTTTAAGCTCAATATTCAATAAAGATTTATTATTATTCCAATCAAATAACTGTTGAAGAGTAGGAATTTTTTCGCCATTTCCAGCATCAAGTTTAGAGAGTTCATGTGCCGTAAAGTTACTCACCCTACCTTTACCGCTGGTGGTTCTATCGAGCCATGAGTCGTGTATTACCATGTAATCATCTAAGGAACTTTGAATATCTACTTCAATACCATCAACACCTACTTTTAACGCTTCTAAAATAGCGCTTTCGGTGTTTTCAGGAAAATCCCCACTGGCACCACGGTGTGCAAATACTTTCATTGTCGAGCCTTTTTAGTGATTGACCACGTTTCAAAACAAGCGGCACTAACAATAAGTGCTCCACCAACTAACGTCATAACAGTAGGACGTTCATGAATAATTACTATAGCCAGTATGGTGCCATAAAGTGGTTGTAAGCAAGAAATTAACCCAGCGGTTGCCGCTGATAAATGCTTTAAACTTGCTGCAAATAATGAGTGAGGTGTAGCCGTAAAAATAATACCCGCTATAGCAATTAAAATCAGATCATGATCACTAACCTCATACACAGGCACTTCAATAAATGCGCACAGCATAATACTTGCCACTAAGGTTTGATAAAACATCGTTTGCGGCCCGCCATATTGGCTAAAGTAGCGCTTATGAGTAATGTTTCTGATTGAAAAAAACAATGCCGATATTACACCTGTCATTATACCTAGGGTTACATCGTCGCCTAAGTTTGCATTTGGGACTAATAGGTAAATACCTAAAACAACTACCACCGCACTTATTATATCTTTTGCTTTTGGCCTGCTTTTATTAAATAAGGGCTCTAAAAACACTGTCATTACAGGGTAGCTAAAAAACGCCAGCATCCCAATTGTTATACCGGCCATTTGCATACCAGCAAAATAGGTTACCCAGTGAATACCCACCGCAACTCCTAAAAATAATGCAATAAGGTAGTCTTTAGGCTTGTTTAGTTTAATTTGTTTTTTTTGAAAATACAGCATAGCTAAAATAGCCATTCCTGCAATTGCAGTTCTATAAGCGGTAATATCTAAAGCATTTAAACCAATAAGCTTGGCAAATAGAGCGGTTCCGCCAAAAAGTAAAACGGCTATGTGTAAGTAAATCAGGCTTTGCTGTTGTGGTTGCATTAAAACGCTATCTCCTTTTTTTAATATCTTATCATTGAGGTTACTTTTACAAGATGAAATTTTCCCAATATGACAAAAGTCATTAAAGTTAATGACACTTCACACTCTTATTATTTTATTACACAGGCATAGTTAATGTACTCAACTGGAGGTTGCTATGAATACTTTAATTTTAATAAGCCTGTCTATTAGTGAATTTGTTGATGGGCTGGGCTTTACAGTTTCAATAAATGATTGCTTTATACTCATGAGCATTTTTATGTTATTTATATTTATTAATAAAAACAGTGCTATAAATAAAAAGAATAAGTCAGAGGCTCCAATATGGACACATTAAGTACAGCTAAAAAAACGTCAGGGAAAAAGTTTTGGGATTATGCACCGCTAATTTTCACCGGTTTTTATTTACTGCCCACCATTTTTAATGTTTCTAACTTAAGCGCAAATAACATTGTTATGACGTTCGCATTTTACATTGTTTTTATACTGCTTTACGTCAAGGCGATGGACTGCGAAAACTCTAATGTTACCAAGTTATTTGTAGTGATGTTATTGGTGTGCTTTAGTGCCACATTTTATACGTCAGGCACTTCAACGTTATTTGGATTTATTGCTTATATAGCGGGGTCATCATACAGCTACAAGCAGCGGATTTTTGCAGCACTAGCGGTTATTGTAAGTGTTATAGGGGCTGCATATGCTGCTGATGTACATAACGTTAAGTACTTTTTTGCCGGATCTTTAATATTATGTGGGGCTTTATTTGCCTTTGGTATAGCAGGTCAAAAAGAGCGTTTACACAAAAAGCGCGAACAAGAAAGCGCTAACCAATTAGAGCAATTAGCAGCAATTGCTGAGCGAGAACGAATAGCTCGCGACTTGCACGATATTTTAGGCCACTCACTGTCATCTATTGCTCTAAAGGCTGAGCTTGCTAATAAATTAAACCAAGGAGAGCGCTACGCTCAAGCCAACAACGAAATAGCGCAAGTGGCAGATCTTGCAAGACAGTTACTTAGCGATGTAAGAAACGCAGTAAGTGATTTAAAACAGCTCAACCTCGTCAGTCAAATAGCACAGCTAGAGCAAAGGTTAATAGAGCAAGGCTTTAGCGTAAAGGTTAATGCAAATTTAAGTACTTTACCCGCTAAGGTTGAAGGGTTCGCTGGGTTAATAATTAAAGAGGCTGTGACTAATTTATTACGCCATAGCAGCACAAAGAATTGCGCAATAAATATAGATCAAACAGTGCAGCAGCTTCTCATTACAGTGATTGATTACGCGCCATGCAATACATTAAAAGCAGGTAATGGTCTAAATGGTATTACAGAGCGAGCAGAGCAATTAAAGGGCAGTGCTAAGTTTACGTGTGGTGATACTTTTACTTTAAATGTAATGCTACCAATCACAGATAAGGATTTACAATGATTAAAGTTTATTTAGTGGAAGATCAAGCGCTTGTTCGCGACGCAATCGCAGCACTATTAAGTCTCGATTTTAATATTGAGATAATGGGGCAAGCAAGTAATGGGCAAGATGCACTTAATGCAATTGAGGCGCTTGATAGTGATTTACATCCCGATATAATTTTAACCGATATAGAAATGCCAACCATGAATGGTATAGAGCTGAGTGAAAAAATAGCCGCTAAGTTCCCCGCTATAAAAATGGTTATTATGACCACATTTTCTCGTGCGGGTTATATTAGGCGAGCGCTTACGGCAGGTGTTAAAGGTTTTATTTTAAAAGAAGCACCCAGTGAAGAGCTAATAAATGCGCTTAAAAAAGTAATGCAGGGGCAAAAAGTAATTGACCCAGAGCTTGCTATTAATGCACTAGACGACTCCGACCCGCTTACCGATAAAGAGCGAAAAGCGCTTAAACTTGCAAGCGACGGCCTTAAAACAAGCGATATAGCCAAGCAGTTATTTATAAGCGAAGGTACCACACGTAATTATTTATCAGACGCTATAGCTAAGCTAAACGCCACTAACCGCATAGATGCTGCGCGTATAGCTAAACAAAAAGGGTGGTTATAAATAGTGGGTTTATAAATTATAAGCAAAGTATTACTATGTTACTTATAAAAGTAACGAACGGCGCTTAAAGTTAGCTTAAAAAGCGCTAAAAGAGGGTTTAATGGCAAATCTAATAGAACTAACAACTAAAAATAACACCGCTATACTCACCATGAATACCGCTGAAAACCGTCACAATCCAGCGTTTTTGGCTGAGTTTAATTTACACCTTGACCACATCGAAGCAGATCAAAATATAAAGTCAGTTATTTTAACGTCTTCGAGCGCTAAAAACTGGTCACTAGGTATCGACCTCCAGTGGATGTCTAATCCAAGTATTTTACCAGCAGCAATTTCTGATTTTATGATTCAAATAAGCGACTTGTTTAAGCGCATAGTTACTTTTCCTATGCCTATTATTGCGGCGTTAAACGGCCATACTTACGGTAATGGTTCTGTGCTTGCATGTGCGTGCGATTTTAGATTTATGAAGTCAGACAGAGGCTTCTTTTGTTTTCCTGAAGTGGATGTAATGGTGCCGTTTGTACCGTCGATGTTTCCTATAATTAATAAAGCAATTTCGCAAACATTCTTTAATCGTTTAGCTATGTCAGGAGAGCGTGTTGGTGCAGAGCAGTTGCTAGACAATAAAGTGGTTGAAGCTACATTTATTAATAACGACGAACTACAAGCAGGTGTACTTGAGTTTGCCCAGCAGTTTAATAAAAACCGCTGGATTTACGCTCAAAATAAAACACAAATGAATAAGCAAATTTTGCTTACAATGAAAGAAGAAGACCCAAGCTTTATTGATAATATAAGCAAACTGCTCTGGAAAAACCTACAAAAAAATAAATAACCTGAACTCTGGTTAAGAGATTTACTAACGTATTGAATCATGGTGATATTTAAATTTATTTTCTCTAGCCAGAGATTTTTAGTGAAAACAAGACGAATTTACGCGCCAATAGCTGGCCTATTGCAAGTATATTCAACGCTGTTAGCGCTGAAAATAGCTGCTCGAGATAGATTTGTTATCCAGAGCTCAGGTTATAATAGCGCGAAAGGGTTTTAGCATTGCAACGAGATGACTAAACACTTTGCAGTTAAGGGGTCGTTAAGCCCCATTGCGCTAGATTTTTAGGCTATACAGCTAAGGTAAAAGCGCTTTCTTAAAAGTTTAATAGCTTTTACCTGTCTCATTATAACTATATGGGTTAAAATACCTACATAACCAACTAACAAGATAGTGAATGTCAAACCAAGATCCAAATCTCAGTCGAGAACAAGAAAAGTACGAAAACCCAGTCCCTAGTCGTGAGTTTATACTTACTCACCTTCAAGAGCGTTCAAAGCCTGCTAACTACGCACAATTATGTGAAGAATTAGCAGTAAACGATGACGAACGCCAAATAGCATTTAAACGCCGCCTTCGCGCTATGGAGCGTGACGGACAGCTGTATTTTAATAAATTTAAATGCTATGCCCTAATTGACGAAGCCGGTTTAACCAAAGGCAAAGTAATAGGCCACAGAGACGGTTTTGGCTTTTTAGAAGTTGAAGGCGAGAGTAAAGATTGGTTTATTGCTAAACACCAAATGAACATGGTGTTACACGGCGACATTGTACTAGCTAAAGGCACTAAACGTGGCTCTGGCTCAAAATGCGATGCACGTATTATAAAAGTGCTTACTAACGAGCGCGCGCCAATTGTTGGCCGCTACTTTGTAGAGCATGGTGTTGCTGTTGTAGTCGCTGAAGATCCGCGCATCACGCAAGATATAATGATTTTACCAGGCAACGAAAACGGTGCCCGCCATAACCAAATGGTGCAGGTTAAAATTACACAAAATCCAAGCCGTAACATGAACGCGGTAGGTAAAATTATAGACGTACTTGGTGAGCATTTAGCCCCAGGTATGGAAATTGAAGTCGCACTGCGCAATCACGATATTCCACATGTATGGCCAGAAGAAGTTGAAGCACAAGTTGCCCACCTAGGTGAATTTGTTGACGAAGCTGACAAACAAGGTCGCGTAGATTTACGTGACATACCACTTGTAACTATTGATGGCGAAGACGCGCGCGACTTTGATGATGCCGTATACTGTGAACCAAAAAAATCGGGTGGCTGGCGCTTATGGGTTGCCATTGCCGACGTATCGCATTATGTAGGAATGAACACGCCGCTTAACAAAGAAGCAATTTTGCGTGGTAACTCAGTGTATTTCCCTGAGCAAGTAATTCCGATGCTACCAAAAGTGCTTTCTAATGGACTATGTTCGCTTAATCCAAAAGTAGATCGTTTATGTATGGTTGCCGAAATGACCGTATCGAGCGCGGGCAAACTTTCGGGCTATAAGTTTTACGAAGCGATAATGAACTCGCATGCACGTTTAACTTACACCAAAGTAAATGCCATTTTACAAAACGACGAAAAACTACGCGAAGAATACTCAGCCGTAGTGCCACATTTAACTGACTTACAGCAAATGTATATGGCACTTAAAGCAGCACGCCAAGACCGTGGTGCCATTGAGTTTGAAACCCTAGAAACACGTTTTGTATTTAACGCTCAGCGTAAAATAGAATCAATAGTGCCAGTTATTCGTAACGACGCGCACAAACTAATTGAAGAATGTATGATTTTAGCCAATGTATCGGCGGCTAAAATTCTTGAAAAGCATGAAGCAAGCGCGCTTTATCGTGTGCATGACGAACCAGATGGCGAAAAACTAGGTAACTTTACTAAGTTTTTAGGCGAGTTAGGTATCGAAAGCACATTAAGCGACGAGCCAACACCAAAAGAAATAACCCAAGTATTAGCGCGACTAGGTGACCGCCCAGAAGCTGAACTAATTCAAACTATGCTACTGCGTTCAATGAAACAAGCTGTATATCAGCCAGATAACATTGGTCACTTTGGTTTAGCGTTATCGGCTTATGCGCACTTTACATCGCCAATACGTCGTTACCCAGATTTAGTAGTACATCGTGCTATTAAAGCAGTCATAAAAGCACAGGGTCAGCAAACGTCTGGCGAATATGCTTATACCGACGACGAAGTTGATCAACTAGGTGAGCAGTGTTCTACCACAGAGCGCCGCGCTGACGATGCAACTCGCGAAGTAGCCGATTGGCTTAAATGTGAGTTTATGCAAGATCATGTAGGCACTGAATTTAACGGTGTTATTTCATCGGTCACTAACTTTGGTTTGTTTATTCGTTTAGACGATTTACAAATTGATGGGCTTGTTCACGTTACTAATTTAGGCGACGAGTTTTTTGCGCATGATGCAGCAAAACACACCCTAATAGGTGAGCACTCTCACAAAGTTTATCGCCTTGGCGATAAAGTAACAGTAAACGTTGCATCGGTTAGTTTAGACGATCGCCGTATAAACTTAACGCTTAAAGGCGATGTTGCACAAGACAGATACTCACGTCGCCGTGCGCCAAAAAAAGGTTCAGGTAAATCTGAGCATGCGCCAGCAAGTGTTCGCTCGCAATTAAAAGCAGGCAAAGTACCGGGTAAAAAGTCGCACAGCGATGACAAACCAAAGGGCAAAAAAAAGCCAGCAAATAAAGATAAAGGCAAGCCTGCAAATAAGTCTGCAACAAAACCCGCAGATAAAAAAGCAGCAGACACTGCCGTAAAGAAAAAACCGAAGAAGAAGGCAGTTAGAAAGCCTAAAAGAGCTGGCAAAAATGCCCGCAAAAGTACTAGTCCAGGAGCAGATAATACGTGAGTAATGAATTAATTTTTGGCTTTCACTCTGTTGAAGCAATTTTAGAAAGCGAGCCAGAGCGCTTTGTAGAAATTTACGCCCTTAAAGGTCGTGACGACAAACGCTCAACTCCGATTATTGATGAAGCACGTAAATTTGGCATTTCAGTACAGTTTATGCAGCGTAAAGCTCTTGATAGCAAATCAAAAGGTGAGCAGCATCAAGGTATTATTGCCAACGTAAAAGCTGCTCCTACATTTAATGAAAAAGATCTTGATGCGATAATCGCTCGTGAAGACACACCGTTTTTACTTGTACTTGATGGTATTACCGATCCGCATAACTTAGGCGCATGCCTACGTAGTGCAGACGCGGCAGGTGTTCACGCTATAATTGTACCTAAAGATCGCTCTGCAAAACTTAACGGCACAGCACGCAAAGTAGCTTGTGGCGCAGCCGAAACAGTACCGCTTATTCAAGTTACTAACCTTGCACGCACGCTTCGCGAAATTAAAGATGCAGGCGTATGGGTTGTAGGCACTGCTGGCGAAACTGATAACCACGTATTTGATGCAAGCTTAACAGGCCCAATGGCTATTGTTATGGGCGCAGAAGGCGAGGGCATGCGACGCTTAACGCGTGAGCATTGCGATATGCTCGTTAAAATCCCAATGGCGGGTACTGTTTCAAGCTTAAACGTATCGGTAGCTACGGGTATTTGTTTGTTTGAAGTATTACGCCAACGTAACGCAAATAACTAATACCTAATAAATAATACCTAATTTAAATTAAGTATTAAAAAAGCCGAGATTGAAATTCAATCTCGGCTTTTTTGTGTCTGTAATTTACGCTTTAACTTTGTAAGCTTTGATAAACGGTTTAATAACAAGGCAATAATTTAGATGTGTAGTGTTCTTACATAAAAAATTATTAACGCTGTTAGTGAACCATTTATCCTATACAAAGCGCAGGTAAACGGTTTAATAACAAGGCAATCATTTAGATGTGTAGTGCTTTTACATAAAAAATTATTAACGCAGCTAGAGAACCATTTATCCTATACAAAGCGCAGGTAAACGGTTTAATAACAAGGCAATAATTTAGATGTGTAGTGCTTTTACATAAAAAATTATTAACGCTGTTAGTGAACCGTTTAACCAGCTTTAAGCTTAAAAGCTATAAGTGTAGCCCATCTGTACTGTACGTGGCTTACCTGGCTGAATGCCACCGTTTGAACGGTTAGCAACGTATGTTTTATCAAACAAGTTATCAACGCTTAGGTATACTTTTTGATTCTCATCGATTAAGTATTTAGCAGCTAAATCCCATACTACGCGGCTATCAATTGCGTTTAAGCCCGACTCAGTCAAATTAGCATGCGCATCAGATACGTAACGTATTTGGCTGTTAACTACAAACGCAGAAAACTCAGCACCTAACGATAGCGCTACTTGGTTTTCTGGTACGTAAGGCATTGCATCACCTTTTTCTACCGCGCCCCAAATTTCTGAATCAAAATCGTTTTTAAACTCAGAGTCTGTGTAGGTATACGTTAATTTAACTGGGAACATAGCTGTATCAGTTGCAAACGTACGTGCTGCACTAAATTCAAAGCCTGCTACTTCTACTTCACCGTAGTTGTATTGGTCGCCAATGTTGTCGTCGCTACAACCAACCGCTGCAGTACAGTTACCGTGCATGTTGTCGTAGTCTGAGTAAAAGGCAATTACTTCACCGCTAAAGCCATCCATATTAAAGCGAGAGCCAAACTCAATGTTTACACTTTCTTCTTCTTCTTGGTCTGCATTACCTGGTGCTGCTGGTGCATAACCTTTTTGAATGCCCGCCAGTAGCGTTACATTTTCGTTAAGGGTGTAAGTAGCACCTAGCGACGGAACTAAAATTTCGGTGTCGTTCGACACATCTTTAGTTAAACCGTTGCTGCGTGTTGGATCTGATTTAGACCACTCTTCACGCGTAATGGTAATGTCTTCATAACGAAGACCTGCACTTACTACTAATGCATCAATTGTCCACTCGTCTTGAATAAACAAGGTGCTTGCTTCTGCGCTATCTACACGGTTGCTGTCTGAGCCCGGAACGCCTTGCTCTGTAAGCGTTAAGCTCAAGTCTTGATTAAGAGTGTAGGTATCTTGCCACTGAAAACGATCCATTTCGTCTTCGTGGTAACGTACGCCAACAGTCACATAGTGATCGCCTGCAGGAATATGTAATTCAGACTGAATACCTTTAGCTTGGTAATCGCGGTTATTAGCTTTAACACCAATACCTTCAATGCCTTCGCTTGTTGGGTTTGCTTCAAAATCGCTGTACTGCTCAAGAGTACTTAAACCTACGCTGCTGGCTTTATACCAGTTACGATGAAAATCGTTTAAGTAAGCCGTAGCTAAAAATTCATAGCCATCACCAAAACGGTACGCGTAGTTAAGTTGGTATGCGTTGTGGCGAGTATTCATTTCATCGTTTTGCGATGCAGCATAACGACGGTAAGGGCTTTTTTGGTAGTCTTCGTCTGTTAAGCCCATGTATGTTTCGTCTGATGTTTCATCAGAGTACTTAATTTTTAGCTCAAGATTATGCGCATCGTTTTGACCAAACGTATGGCCAAATTTTAATAGTAAATCTGTTTTTTCAAAGCCGGTGTTGTCATTGCCTACTGGCAGCTCTTTAAAACCGTCTGCGCCGTAAGTAAATACTTCAATTAAGCCTGCTGTGTTGTTTTTTTCTTTACCGAAGTAAGCGTGACCTTTGTAGTAACCATCACCACCAAGGGCTGCATCTACCATACCTTTTGAGCTATTTGGCTCAGTAGGTAAGCTGCGCGAAAGTAAGTTTAAAACACCACCCGTAGTACGCGGGCCATACTTAACTGATGCCGCGCCTTTTAATACTTCAATAGACTCCATACGACCCATAGTAGGGAAGTAGTAAGCAGAAGGTGCAGAGTATGGTGCTGGTGCAACCAATACACCGTCTTCCATTACTGATATTTTATCGTTACGGCCAGTACCTGTGCCGCGCATACCAATATTAGGGCGAAGGCCGTAGCCGTCTTCTTCTTGCACGTAAACGCCCGGAACAGACGCTAAAACGCGAGAAATATCAGTAAATTTGAATTTTTGAAGTTCTTCATCAGAAATAAACGTAGCCGAACCAGGAATGTCGTTAATTGCTTGTTCTGAGCCAATAACAGTAATTTGTTCAAAGCGTTGTTCTTTATCGCTGGTGTCTTTTGCTATTGCAGTAGCACTAAAAGACAAAGCAACCGCAGTTGCCAAAGTAGATACTAAAAACTTAGGGTTCATTGTGTTCCTAATCATGTCAATTATCTTAATTGGCGTAATTTGAACACGTTAACGAATACGAATCAATGTTATTAACTATTTAATTATTCAGTTTAATAGAACTAAAAACACCTACTTATGCAACTTAGTTAACTAAATTGTTTCTTTTGTATTACTTCACAACTCATAAACTAATTATAAAGTTTTGATTAGCTATAACCCAAACGTAGCGCTATAAACTCCGCGAGCTTATCTACGGCATGATCAGATTCACCCGAACTTTTAATTAAACTAATACCAATATTGCCAAGAGCCGGTAAATGTTTGGTTTGAACTTGATAGTTAAGCTCACTCGGTACTGTGCTTTTAGCAAGTACGGTAATACCTAAGCCTTCTTTTAATGCAGCAATAAGGCCGGTTAAATCTGCGTTGCTATAGACAATACGGTATTTTATGCCCGCATTTTTTAATGCATCAATTGCACGGCGACGATAAATACACCCCTCTGGGGCAGTAACTAGCGTAACCACGTCGTTTTGCGCAAGTGACAGGTCGCCCACCCACACCAGTTCGTCTTGCATAAAAATAGGAAACTTATCAGAGTTAAGTCGCTCATTGAGCGCAAGTACTAAATCGAATTGATCTTGCCTTGAGGCCGAAAGTAAATGTTTACTTAAACGCGATTTAACCTCTAACGATACCTCAGGGTAGAGCGCCACAAAGTCGCCAATAATTGAGGGTAAAATACGCGCTGCAAATTCGCTCGGAATACCTAAGCGCACTTTACCCGCGATATTTTCTGATGTGAACTGCTGCAAAATAGCATCGTTGTGTTGCATCATTTGTTTTGCCATAGGCAATAATAGCTCGCCGTACTGGTTTAATACTTGGCGCTGTCCTTGTTTTTTAAATAGTTTATATCCGAGCACGTCTTCTAGGCGCTTTATTTGCAAACTAACAGCTGGTTGCGATAGGCCAAGTAAATCGCCAGCTTTAGCAAAACCACCTATTTCAACTACCATTACAAAGGTACGTAAAGCATCGGTTGATATGTTTTTCATATTTAAAATTACAATTTATATAGCTATATATATAAGTATTATTTATCAATTGATAAAAAATTACAATTTGTTGTTGGTAGGCGTGGGCAATATACTTTTATAATCGAAAATACACAGGTATTTGTTATGACTTTTAACCCAATAATGTTTGCCCGCCACAGCAACGCAAGTAGTGCGGTTACTAACGCTTTGCAAACTAACAACAATCACGTTGTAATGGATTTTAGCGGCACCGAAACCAGTGTATTTTTAAGTACCATTTTAGGCCTTGATTTAACAATGCTTACCGCCAGCGGTTTAGGCTTAAAAGGCACACTAGATGGCGACTATAATTCTGACTACAGTTTTGCTGTTTATTACTTTAGCGAAACCGCTTTTAGATTCGTACTGCCACACAACGCAAGCCTTCAACTACAAGCACTTATAAACGAGCAACAACTACGTTTTGATATTGATTATGTAGTACGCACCGACCTAGCAAGTTTTATTTTAAGTGGCGACAATGCGTTTGATACTCTAGTTAATGCTTTTAAATTAACACCAGGTTTGCGCTTATCAAATGCGCAACTATGCTACGGTGCGCAAAGTGGTGATGTATTTATTACCGCCATTGATAAAAACGACGAACAACACTTTGTATTAGTAGCTAAACAACAAGAATTACAAAAATGGCAAAGCTACATGCAAGCGCAAGGTTTTGCACTTATGCATAGTGAAGCCGCATAACGAATACAAACAACAGGTAAACATAATAATGTTTACCTGTTTTTAATTGCGATTAAGCAATTAAAGTCTATTTAAGCCACGCCCTAAACAGGGTTAATTTAAACGTGAAGGAATGTTATGACTTCTAAAACTGTACTACATGCTAAGCACCTAGAAGCGGGCGCAAAAATGGTTGATTTTCATGGCTGGGAAATGCCAATCAACTACGGCTCACAAATAGAAGAACACAATAGCGTGCGTACCGACGCAGGCATGTTTGACGTATCACACATGACCATTGTTGATATTGAAGGGCCTCAAGCACAAGCATTTTTACGTAAGCTAGTAGCTAACGACGTTGCAAAATTAACCGTACCAGGCAAAGCGCTTTACACAGGCATGCTTAACGAGCAAGGCGGTGTAATAGACGACTTAATTATTTATTATTTTAGCGAAACGTTTTACCGCCTAGTTGTTAACTCAGCAACACGCGAAAAAGACCTAGCGCATTTAGCTAACGTATCGAGCGACTTTGACGTAACTGTTACAGAGCGCCCAGAGTTTGCAATGATTGCAGTACAAGGCCCTAACGCTAAAGCAAAAACAGCCACTCTTTTAAATGCCGAGCAACAAGCAGCGGTTGAAGGTATGAAGCCGTTTTTTGGTGTTCAAGTAGGTGATTTATTTATTGCCACAACGGGTTATACTGGCGAAGACGGTTACGAAATAGTAGTACCGAACGACCAAGCAGCCGATTTATGGCAACAACTGCTAGACGCAGGTGTTAAGCCTGCTGGTTTAGGTGCACGCGACACGCTACGTTTAGAAGCAGGTATGAACCTTTACGGCCTAGATATGGACGAAAGCGTATCACCACTTGCCGCTAACATGGCATGGACCATTGCATGGGAACCAGAAGATCGCGACTTTATTGGTCGTGACGTACTTGTTAAGCAACGCGCAGAAAAAAGCACTGACAAACTAGTTGGCTTAGTGTTTGAAGAAAAAGGCGTGTTGCGTAGCGGTTCTAAAGTAATTGTTGACGGTGGGGAGGGTGTTATTACCTCAGGTACTTTCTCACCAACACTTGGTTTTAGTGTAGCCCTTGCACGTGTACCACGTTCAACAGGGGATAAAGCTCAAGTAGAAATGCGTAAAAAATTAGTAAACGTTAAAGTAGTAAAGCCTAGCTTTGTACGTAACGGTAAATCAATAATTTAAATAATTTGGTTATACCAATCACAATAATTATTGCGATTGGTATCCTCCCAATATAAACCAAAGGACAAATAAAATGAGCAACATTCCTAGCGAGTTAAAATACGCACCTTCACACGAGTGGGTTCGCAACGAAGGTGACGGTACATTTACTGTTGGTATTTCTGAGCATGCACAAGAACTTCTTGGCGACATGGTATTTGTTGAATTACCAGAAGTTGGCGACGAAGTAGACGCTGGCGAAGACTGTGCAGTAGCAGAGTCGGTTAAAGCAGCATCAGACATTTACGCACCTATCAGTGGCGAAATTGTTGCTATTAACGAAGAGCTTGAAGATTCACCTGAAACAGTAAACAACGACGCTTACGGCGACGGTTGGTTATTCCGTATTAAAGCATCTGACGAGTCTGAGCTAGACAACTTATTAGACGCTGAAGGTTACTCGCACACTATCGACGAAGAATAATAATTTTTTGAAGATAACTAAAAGCCCCGTTTAATGTATAAAAATGGGGCTTTTATGATTTTACAGCGCACAACCCCATACTGAGTGAGCTGTTAAATCGTCAAATATTTTAATTAATGCTAGTTACCCATTAGCATTTAGGATCATAGGAATCTGGATTCATGTCAAACGCCAAATCTCTTGAAGAACTAGAGCAAAAGCAAGATTTTATTCGCCGCCATATTGGGCCAAGCCCAGCACAAGTAAGCGATATGCTAAGTGCTTTAGAAGTATCGAGTGTGCAAGAGCTCATTGACCAAACTGTACCGGCTAGCATTCGCTTAGAGCAGCCATTAACAGTTGGCGAAAGCCGTACTGAAGTTGAAACACTAAGCTACCTAAAATCAGTAGCAAGCAAAAATAAAGTTTTCAAATCGTACATTGGCCAAGGCTACCACCCAACTAACGTACCGCACGTAATTTTACGTAACGTACTAGAAAATCCAGGTTGGTATACAGCGTACACACCGTATCAGCCAGAGATTGCACAAGGGCGTTTAGAATCATTATTAAACTTCCAAACTATGACCCTAGATTTAACCGGTCTTGATTTAGCAAGCGCGTCATTACTTGACGAATCAACAGCCGCTGCAGAGGCTATGGGCCTTGCAAAACGCGTATCAAAAGCTAAAAAAGCCAATGCCTTTTTTATCGCAGACGACGTACACACACAAACAATCGACGTAGTAACAACGCGTGCAGAGCAGTTTGGTTTTGAAATAATTGTAGGTAAAGCAGAAGATGCCGTAAACCACGACATTTTTGGCGCATTGTTCCAATACCCAACTACATCAGGCGAAGTGGTAGACATAACGGACCTAATTGCCGGCGTACAAAGCAAAAAGGCCATTGCCTGTGTTGCTGCCGACATTATGAGTTTATTACTACTAAAAGCACCGGGTAAACTAGGCGCAGACGTAGTGCTTGGTTCGGCTCAACGTTTTGGCGTACCAATGGGTTACGGCGGTCCTCATGCTGCATTTTTTGCAACACGTGACGCATACAAACGTTCATTACCAGGTCGTATTATTGGTGTATCTAAAGACCGTTTAGGTAACGACGCACTACGTATGGCAATGCAAACGCGCGAACAACACATTCGCCGCGACAAAGCCAACTCAAACATATGTACAGCGCAAGTATTACTTGCCAACATGGCAGCGTTTTACGCGGTGTACCATGGCCCACAAGGCTTAAAAACTATCGCGCAGCGTATACATCGCTTTGCTGATATTTTAGCAAGTGGTCTTAAAGCTAAAGGCATCGCACTTAAGCACAGCACATGGTTTGATACGCTAACAGTAGTAAGCGACAGCAAAAACGACGTAACAGCACGTGCAATTGCAAAAGGCGTAAACTTTGCAACAAACCACGACGGCGAATACTCAATTTCGGTATCAGAGACTACAACACGTGCCGATGTAGCTGAGTTATTCGATATTATTTTAGGCGAAGGCCATGGCCTAAGTGTTGACGCTATTGCAGCCGACGTTGAGGCAAATGGCAGCGAGTCAATTCCGGCAAGTTTAGTACGTGACGACGAAGTACTAACGCATCCAAACTTTAACAGTTACCACAGCGAAACAGACATGCTTCGCTACATTAAGCGACTAGAAAGCAAAGACTTATCGCTTAATCACTCAATGATCTCGTTAGGCTCATGTACTATGAAACTAAACGCGACCGCAGAGATGATCCCAATTACGTGGCCTGAGTTTGCAAACCTTCACCCATTCTGCCCGCTGGATCAAGCAGAGGGTTACCAAATAATGATTGGCGAGTTACACGACTGGCTAATAAACATTACCGGTTACGATGCAGTATCACTTCAGCCAAACTCTGGTGCACAAGGTGAATATGCAGGCTTAATCGCGATTCGTAAATACCACGAGTCACGCGGTGATGCACACCGCAATGTATGTTTAATCCCAAGCTCTGCGCACGGTACTAACCCTGCATCAGCGCAAATGGCGAGCATGAAAATTGTGGTAGTTAACTGCGACAAAAACGGTAACGTAGACATGGCCGACCTTAAAGCGAAAGCTGAGGAAGTGTCTGAAAACCTATCGTGTATCATGATCACATATCCGTCTACGCACGGCGTATACGAAGAAACAATTCGCGAGATTTGTGACATTATTCATGAGCACGGCGGCCAAGTTTACATGGACGGCGCAAACATGAACGCGCAAGTTGGCGTAACAAGCCCAGGCTTTATTGGCTCAGACGTATCGCACTTAAACTTGCATAAAACGTTTTGTATTCCACACGGTGGCGGTGGTCCAGGTGTTGGCCCAATTGGTGTGAAATCGCACCTTGCTCCGTTTATGCCAAACCACAGCGTAATTAACGTACCAGGTACTAACATTGGTAACGGTGCGGTATCAGCAGCGCCTTACGGCTCAGCGGCTATTTTACCTATTTCATGGGCTTACATCACCATGATGGGGTCAGAGGGCTTAAAACAAGCCACTGAAATGGCTATCGTTAATGCTAACTACTTAACGCATGAACTAAGCAAGCACTTCCCAATTTTATACCGTGGTCGTAACAACCGTGTTGCTCACGAATGTATTGTTGACCTGCGCCCGCTTAAAGAGCTATCAGGCATTACTGAAATGGACGTAGCTAAGCGCTTGCAAGATTACGGCTTTCATTCACCCACTATGTCGTTCCCAGTAGCTGGCACATTAATGATTGAGCCAACTGAGTCTGAATCAAAAGGTGAGATTGACCGCTTTATCGAAGCAATGGTGTCGATTAAAGGCGAAATTGAAAAAGTAATTTCTGGTGAATGGTCAATCGAAAACAACCCGCTAGTGTTTGCACCGCATACACAAGGCGACGTGTTAGGTAACGAATGGGACCGCGCATACGACCGTTTTTACGCTGCATTCCCAGTGCCTGCAGTGGCCAAAAACAAGTTCTGGCCAACCGTTACACGTATTGATGACGTATACGGCGACCGTAACTTAGTATGTTCATGCCCAGCGGTAGAGACTTATCGCGACTAAGAGCAGAGACTAATTTTTTGACCTTTAATGGATAGTAAGCTCCATTATAGTTTGGGAATTTATCAAAAATTAAAAAAGCCGTTGCAGCAATGCAACGGCTTTTTTGTGCATAGTAATTCGCCATAAATTATATGAACGTAGGTTGGGAAGAGTGAAACGAAACCCAACGAATCACAAATATACTTACTCGCTCAAAAGCCAAGAGTATGTGTTATTTATTGCAGGCGTAAAGCTTGCTGGCGCGCTGGCGGCAGCCTTAAAGTTATAAATAACATTGTGCGCTTGTAGCTTTTAGGCTACATTTATTTAGCAAGTTGAATAAATTAGAGTAATTATTATGGCGCTACAAACATCAGATTTTAACCCGTTTGACTATATGGAAACACAGCAAGAAATTAATACATTTTTAGAAGAGTGTTTAGCTGATGATGATCCAAATACCTTTATTGAAGCACTTGGCTTATTAGTTAAAAAACATGGCGTCAGTGATATTGCTAAAGCAACGGGGTTAAACCGTGAAAGCTTATATAAAGCCGTTAACGGTAAAACCAAGCCACGTTGGGAAACTATTTTTAAAGTGATGAAAGCACTTAACTTTCGCCTTACAACACAAGTTGCATAAGCTGGGTAGAGTGAAACGAAACCCAACAAATCCCAACTATACTTACTCGCTTAAAAGCCAAGAGTATGTGTTATTTGTTGTAGGCGTTTAGCTTGCTGACGCGCGGGCGATAGCCCGAATAAGTATTTGAATAGGTGTTTGAGATTACTATTACAGATAACGCGAATACGTTGGGCACTTCTAGAAATTAGAAACCTTATTCAAGGTTTTGTCGCGCTGGCGACAGCAGCCAAAGAGGGGCTATAGATTTTCAAACTTAACTCTGCTGCTAGTAATTCATCCTTGAAGCTGGGTTACTGTCGGCATCCATGCCTTCACTTCCTCATACTGCGAAGCTGCGCTTCGGTTATTCGTCACCTCTCAGCGCACCCGAGCATCACGCTCAATCTTTCAAAGCATAATTGGTGTGAAGTTACATCGGTTTGCCACGTTAGCTCTTCCTTTTAAACTACTCTTTATATTATTGATAATACTTGTATCAAACGCTCATTATTTACTTCGAGTAGTGTTTCAAATTTACATCTAGTATCCCGCAGATAATCAGTATGGATAGACTCCAATCGATGCTGGTAGCAAGGGTCATTAACTCTTAATCCATCAGTCTGAATTTGAAATTTTTCAGACATCAAAGATAAAAATACATAATCAAAGCTTTTAAGACTTGCCTCACCTAGCTCTTTTAATTTTTCATAAAATATAGAATCTTCATTTTTGCTACTAATAATTACTCTAGTATGAGCAACTATATCAGGTAGCCCTCTATCAAAAATAACAAAATCATATTCTTTATTAAGTTTACTTATTTCATTTTCCATTTGTCTCATGACAAGCCATGATGTAGTTAATAGATTTTGTTCATAGTTTAAGTTCAGTGGGCATTCTCTAGCTACTTCATTAAAAACGAAAACTTTTTTCCCCAACTTTTCCAGTTCAATTTTTATCATTTGGATTAAAGTACTTTTGCCTGACGCAAACACACCCGTGATAAGTATTCTTTTCATTTTTAATTAGTTACCAAATTTATTGACGTACTTTTACTCCATATGGAATCGAAATATTTTTCATAATATTCATAACCAATGCCGCCCTTTCGATATTGGTATGCCATCGTCAATTGACTAACTTTATCCACCATAAATGGACCTGTAAATAAATTTTTATCTACTTTCATAATAGACTCTATTGGTAAATGATCGTACTCTTTAATGACTATTTGACTTGGATTTAAATCTAAATCTTTAATAGTTTTTGTGGACCAGCTAACTAGAAATTCAAGATTATTATTTATCTCATCTTTTGAAGCCCCTTCATCCTTTTCTCTCTGATGTATATACGCAGAATGTTTTTTAGGGATTAAAAACCTTATCTCCAACCCATCATTTAATCTCTCTTTAATTGTATCTCCGCAATAATTAAGGAGTCCTTTGCAGCCTAAAGCTGCAATGTCTAATTTTTTAGCTTTTTCAAGGCAAATATTAGCTTCTTTATTCATGCTTTGTTTAGTTTCAAATATTGAAATTAACTTCCAATTATTCACTATCTCAGTTGTTTTTTTCTCGGGTAATGTTATGTGATAATCCACAAAGTTAATAATGACGACGGATATTATCGAACAACCAATACTTAGTAGGATTGTGTTGGTATTACTATTTTCTACAATAAATGCTGAAAGCATTAAGATTAGACCTAATAAAAGGATTAAAACTTGGACGATGTTTTGCCTTTTCATTGTGTACCTATGGTTGGATGTGACTATTATTTACTTGATTTATATAGAAGAAGCGCTTTAAGTCAAGGTAAGTATTTATTATAAGGTATTCTTGAGTTCAAGATCTCTATTATTAAGGTGTAGCGTAGTGGGTTTGCACTACTCATATTTTAGTGTCGGGTTAGGCATTTAAATTTATATCATTGAATATAATAAATCATCGAAACTTAACAAGTAAAAAGTCCTAATAATTAGTTGATTTAAAGGTTATAATAATTAGTTTTTCAATAGCGACCGAGTGTTCTATCAAGTAAGGTTTAGCGTTACTATAAAAAGGACTGTGTAATGTATGTATATGGAACAAGTGATAGGTTATTTGTGAACTCGACATTAGGGTGTAAATCTCGTTGTTCCTACTGTTACCTCCCATCTCTAAATTATAAGATTAATGCAGACAAGTTATTAGCCTTGAGCAGCCAAGAACTAATAAAAAAAATTGAAAGTCACAGCCAATTTATACCAGGGAAAAATGGTACCATAATATCTTTGGGCTGCTACTCCGAGTGTTGGGACCAAGTTAATAAGAGTATTACTGTTGAAGTAATTCAGTATTTTTTAAAAAAAAATAATTTGATACAATTTGCCACTAAACAATTCGTTTCTTCAGATGATGTAGAGAGATTAATACCTCATATTACATATATTGGACAGCTATCGATATTCATTTCCTCGACAACAATTAGCCATTGGAATACTATTGAACGCGGTACAGCTTCACCAGAGTCTAGGTTCAGAAGTTTTGAGTTGATAGAAAAATTTAACGTTCCTCTGTACCTCTATATCAAGCCTGTTATCAAAAATGTAACTATAAAAGACCTCAAGGCTTACTTAGATGTCGTTAAAAAGTATAATGTAACTGGTGTAGTTGTAGGCAGAAAATTTGTAAAATCAAGTATCATCACAAATAAAATTAACCTAGCACCGATAGGTAGTGGTGAATTGAAATATAGTGAAGATAATAGCGATATAGATCAAATTGTTAAAGCTTTTTCTCTCGTGACTGATACTTATGAAGAAAGTTTAACAGCAGTTCAATTTTGGAGAAATAATGGGTAATATGCAAATAAATGATTTTTTTGATTCTGAAAACTTTCTTAATTTAGAATTCGATGAAATTCTGAATGCACCCAATAGTGAACTTATAATTTCAAATTTAATTTACTTAGTTGGTTACAACCACATAGAAATAGAGCATGAGCAGCCTAATTTAACAGTGTTTAATGCTGGTATGTTCACTGGCGACTTAGACCAAAAACTTAAAATAGAAAATGGAAAATTAGAAGGGAAGTTGCTTGATGTAGCTAATACTGTTTTTAATACTTTGAAAGACATAAAAAAAGAGTCAGATATTTCAGATTATTATTCACCAGAAATGAGAAAGTTAAAGCATCTTGAAATCTTGAAAAAGAATAATATTGACCCTTCATTCCTAAAAGAATTAAGAATGCGTTTGGTTCTTTAATTCAAAGTATTAAAAAAGTTTATTACTAATAATTTCATAGAGAATAAAATTTAAATGATTATAGCAATTGAAGGTATTGATGGTAGCGGGAAAAATACACAGGCTAAGTTACTTGCGGATAGATTATCGAAATCAGGAATTGATGTTACTTTAATGGGATTTCCGTGCTATTCGGAAACATTTTTTGGTAAAGAAGTTGGTTGTTATTTGAACGGAGAGTTTGGTGGGTTAGATGTTGTACCTCCCAAGCTTGCATCGATGCTATATGCTGGAGATCGTTTCGAGAAAAAAGCTTCAATACTTGAAGCTTCATCTGCAGGTAAAGTAGTGATTATAGATCGTTATGTTTCATCAAACATTGCGCATCAATCAGCTAAAATATCTGGCTCTGAAAGATTAGAGCTCCAACTATGGATAGAAAATCTAGAATATAACGTATATGGTCTTCCAAAAGCTGATATTAATATTTTATTAAATTTAGATGCTGCGAGCTCATCAAAACTTGTGCTACTGAAGAACACCAGAGATTATACTGATAAAGCTAAAGACCTTCATGAAGAAGATTCTAGCTATTTAGAAAAGGTGGCAACAGTTTACAACTCCCTTGCATCGAACTCCAAAAATTGGAAAATAATTAATTGCCTTAAAGGTGGTTCTATCAAAAGTATTGAAGATATTTCTGAAGAAGTATATAAAAGTATTCATAACTTAATAAAATAATTATTTTTGTATATATTTTATTATAAAAGTATTTTCAAACCTAACTATCCAAAAAGCTAATGTTTTAGAGTGAGCTATAATAAAGGGCAATGTTATTGCCCTTTATTATGCGCTTAAACTAGTTGTTATAAACTATAGCGCTACTAAGCTTTGCTCTAGCATTGCCTTTATTTGTTTTACTATTTTAGCTTCTGTTTCAGGTTCGAATTGTTGTATACGTGGGGTATGAATATGCCCTGTAGGTATACTTGAATTAAGCGCATCGCGCAGGCGAATACTTCGGTACGATATTTCGTTAGACAGGTAACCACCGCCGCCGCCATTTACCGCAATACTATTTTTAAGCTCGCCGTACGAACCCGCTTTATAGGTTTTTTCAAGCGTGGTGACTTCGTGATTGTCGATAACCTTATAAGGGCCTTTAGCTTGTTGCATGTAATTTACAGGCAAGCTAAATTTTACAAACTCGTTGCCCGGGAGTGGTCGTCCATTAAGTTTTGGTATTACTGGGCTTGTTTGCGTGCCACCATACACAATGTTGGCATTATCGGGGGCAGTTACACTGCGACGTTTACCCGGAAAGTGCTCTAAATCAAACTCTGTTCTGCCCATACTTACGGTTACTACCATGTCTACATTATTAAGTGCGTAGTAGGGGGCAAGTAGTGACTCTATTATACCTTGATCGAAGTCTTCGTAGCGTACAGGCACCATAACGGTGTTTATTTCTGCGCTCACGCCGTTGTAATTAATAACTTGGCCGTCGAGTAATAACGCCGCAACACCTGAGGGGTTACTTTGGTTTATGTTTTTATCGAGTAAAAAAGGGTCAAAGCCTGTAAGTAATATTTTTTTAGTGCTGCCTGATGAAAAAGCAAGGTCGGTACGTCCTCTGCTGCCTTCCTCAAGTAGGGTTAGTAAAGTATTTAGTTGGGCCTGCGTAATTGAAAATTTAGGTGATGTTGTGCGTATTACTTTACTTGAAAGCAGGCGTGCCCAGTAGAGCTCTCGGTCGTCGTAATTATTGGTTTTTACTATGCGTTGCTTGGCGTTTTCCCACAGTTCAAAGCTAAAGCTTTGTACTAATATTTTTGCACTTTTAAAGTCGTTAAGCTCTTTAAATTGCTGCTCAAAACTTGATACTTCTGGGGTAAATGCTTTTAAAACATTTGGCATAGCTGTTTGGGCTTTGTTGATACGCTGTTCTTCAACAGTTAAAGGGTTACTTAAAACAGCGAATGAAGAGGCAATTAAGCTAGTCGCTAGTAATACTTTGATCATGATACTCCTAAGATAAAGCGATTGTTTTATGTGTAATTTACTATCCTACGATTGCTAACTTAGAGCAACCTATTAACGTTGAATCGACTAAAATTTGCTTTTGCAGTGCATTCGTATTTTTTAATGGCCAATTGGCATCATCGGCTAATAAAAACCCCCGAGTCAAAATTGATCTTTGTGGATGTTACTTTAAGTTTTAATCAAAAGTAAAAAGCCGGTGCAGTAATGCAGCGGCTTTTCATGATGCTTTTATGCGCTTGTGGCGACACGAGCGTAAGCCACAATATAGTTTTAAACCTTTCTCTTTAATCGTCAGGCCCTTTTAAGGTAAACACTAAATGTTTACGCATATCTTTTAAAATAACGCCTTTTTTAAGCATTGCGCCGCTTAAACGCTTTTGCCACTTTAATAAATCTGGCTCTGCGGCGGCTAAGGCTTGCTCGTTTTCAAACTGAAAGCACAGCAGGAGTGAACTTGGAAATAAGTGATATTCCACATCAAACCAGCATTGCAGCATACCTGGGAGCTCAGCGCGGCCTTGTTCTTCTAATTTTTCAGCTGTATTAAGCACAAGTGTTTGCTGCTTTATTTGCACTGCAGAGAGTTTTTTCATTAATAAAATCCAAGTTAGCGGCTAAAAAATGCAGCCGGAATGCGGGCATTATACGCAAGCTTGTAGGCAGGCAACAACTTTGAAAGGGAGTTAATGTTTAATAGAGTGTATCAGCTTAAAATCTGGAGGGGATGTCGGAAGGCGCCCTAGGGTTTTGCCAAGTTGCTTGCAACAACTAGGGAGTGGTTGTCGCAAGCCGCTTTTAGAACCTCATCGCATTACGCGCTTAATACTTATAAGAGGTATTAATTGGGTCGGTTTATTTGGATCGGCGCTTGTCTAGTACATAACGTACGGCCATTCTTGCAACACCCGCACCAATACCCGAAACTACCGCCCATGTAACGGCCTCTTTGAGATCGGTTTCTTCGCTTGGTCTATCTTTTGGGGCTGGTTCGTTGGTAACCTTTTCCCACGATTTTTGTAAAGTTTTCCTTGTTAACATACCTGCAGATGCAGCGGCCAGACCTATACCTATCGTCGTAATTAGCTGTTTATTACTCATATTACCCTCGATTATTTAGTTGTAGCGTGAGTTATTAATATGTAACTCTTTAAGTAAGAACAGTAGTACCAGCAATTTACATACCGATAGACTCTGAAGACTTTAAATCAGGTTTTTTTAAGCGGTTATTATTCTCTTTGTGCAATTTAGTCGTTTTAAATCACACTTAAGCATCAGCTAAGTAACTAACGTAAAGCCTGTACCACTGTGCTCAGGTCTATTTTTCAGGCATTTACTCTGCAAATTAACTTACCTTCTAGTCGGCTTGTCTGTACATATAGTAAACACCATCGCCCTATGCTTTAATATTAAAAAACAAGGGAGGGCGTTATGAGTAAAAATCGATTTTTATTTAATAAATACGTTGCGGTAATGGCTGTGTCGGGCACTTTGGCTGCACCGGTAACTGTGCTTAGTAACGAGCAAGGGCCGCTAGTTGAGCAGCTTTGTGCTAGTTGCCATAGTTTAAATAACCTTGAGAGTAGCGCGGGTTATAGTCAGCAGGACTGGCAAACATTAATAAGCTATATGGTTGATACGGGCGAGGGTACTGCGCTTAGTAAAGATATAAGCGCTTACTTAGCTGATCATTATCCTGTTAATACCAAGCGCGAATCTAAGGTTGTTACGGGCGATTTAAAGCTTAGCTTTAAGTACTGGCAAGTGCCTACGCTTGGGCAGCGCGCTCGCGATCCGGTACAAGGTAAAAACGGACTTATTTGGTGGGTTGGCCAGTGGGGTAATATTTTAGGCAGGTTAGACCCTAAAACCGGCGATATGAAAGAGTACACACTGCCAAGTGGTACCTATGCGCACAGTGTGTCGCTTGATAAAAACCAAACCCCTTGGTTTTTAGGTAATAAAAATGGCACGGTTGGATATTTAGATTTAAAAACCGAAAAATTTAAAGTGTATAAAATGCCCGATAAAAATGCCCGCGACCCGCATACTGGTGTATTTGACGAGGCAGGTATATTTTGGTTTACCCTCCAGCACAGTAATATGATTGGCAAGCTAGACCCTACAACTGGCGATATTAAACTCGCTACTTTACCCACTAAAGGCTCACGGCCATATGGTATTAAGCTTGATTCAAACGGCACGCCCTGGGTTTCGTGTAATGGTAGTAACTGTTTGGTTAAAGTTGATAAAAAGACCATGGAGCTTAGCGAAATTAAACTCCCTGGCGCCAAAACGCATGCAAGGCGGCTTGCCATTACGCCTGACGATATGGTTTTTTATGTTAACTCTGGTATGGGTAAACTTGGCCGCTATAACCCTAAAAACGGTAAAATAACGCAGTGGGATAATCCCAGTGGTGAAAACAGTCACCCGTATGCAATTGAATATGCCGATAACGCCATTTGGTTTAACGAGTCAGCCAAACGCCCTGAAACCTTAGTAAGGTTCGACCTTAATACCGAAACCATGCAGAGCTGGCAAATTCCGAGTAAAGAGGGGGTTTACTCAGGATTAATTAGGCATATGCGCATGGGGAATAACGGGCTGATTATTCACCAAACAGCGACTAACCAATTAGCCGAAATTACATGGTCTGAGTAATAAATTTTCCTTTTGTAAATATATTTATATTAAAACTGCTATCGCTTGTTATTAAGTTTGTTTATGTGGGTAGGAGTTTTTTACAAAATTTGGCAGTTTTTACTCTAATAATAAGAGTGTTAGCACGGGGCTTTGTTTTATGTTATTGATTTTAAATAATAATTTACTTGGTTCGGGTTTTGCTTGGTAGTAAGTGTATTTTCTTAAATAAATAAAGGAGTTATTATGAGTACCGTTATTACTGGGTTATTCGAAAGTGCATCACAAGCAACACTCGCAATTTATAGATTAGAAGCTTTAGGTATTAATGAAGCTGATATTAGTATTGTAGCCAACGACTCATACGCAAAGGAAGATTTTGCTGTAGACGAAGGTACTAAAGCTTCTGAAGGCGGCCTTATTGGCGCGGCTTCGGGTGGTATTCTTGCTGCAATTATTGGTGGTTTCACTGCCGTAGGGACTGTAGCAACAGGTGGTACTGGTTTATTAGTTGCTGGACCATTAGTCGCTGCATTTGCTGCTGGTGGCGCAGGCGCCGCAGTAGGTGGTACTTTAGGTGCCGCAATTGGTGCGTTTATCCCCGAGCACGAAATTAAGTATTATGAAGATGCCATTGAAAAAGGCTCTATATTAATTGGTATTAAGTACGATAGTGACAACAAAAACGCTATTGAAGAAATACTTAACAATGCAGGCGCAAGTAACGTATCTACAGCGTAATGCTAGCTAATTAATTAAAAAGGTGAAACTTGGTTTCACCTTTTTTTGTGCTCGATTTTTAGTGCGGAGCAATAATACTTAATTAATTTGCGGGATTAAATCTTACGCTAACTGCGTTAAAAATTATGATATAAAACAACTAAATAACGTAATTTTTTGTCATTAAATGGACCCATATATAAGCGGATTTTTTTAAAACATGCTTTGATTAATAAATACCCCTTATAAATATAATGCGTGAAGAGTCTCTGTAAAAGACTTATTTAGATTGGCGCTTCTTTATTTTATAACGTACGGCCATTCAACCAACACCAACACTCGAGACTACCGCCTAAGTAATAAGGGCCTCTTTAATATCGTCTTTTTCACTTGGATTGTCTTTTTTGGTAGGGACGTTGGTAATCTTTTCTCACGAGCTTTGTAAATATGCCTCGGTTTTTACTTAATCTTTGAGTAAAAGTTAGCTCATTAATTAAATGGCTATTTAGTTAAAGTTATTTTAATCAATAAATTGCGACTAAAAAATACATAAATGTATGTTTGAACATAGGACTGGTATAGACATTGAAACTACTTATTTAATAGTCGCTTAATTTAGCGTTACTGTTTTATTAATTTGATACTAAACCAGGAGATGATGATGAATTGTTTGCAGTTTGATTCAAAAGTTAAAAGAAGTTTAAACCGCGTTTTAAAACCTGCTTTTGCAATATTATTTACCAGCGTTTTACTACAAAATAGTGCAATGGCTAATGTAAACGTTGAAATGCACCAAGTTACTAAGTCGGGGCAGGGGCAATTACTAGGCACTATTACACTAACAGAAAATGATCACGGCGTTGTTTTTTCACCAAACTTAAAAGGTTTAACGCCTGGGCAGCATGGCTTTCATGTTCATCAATTTGCTAGTTGTGAACCCAAGAAAAAAGACGATGAGGTAGTGCCTGGTGGTGGCGCTGGTGGGCATTTCGATCCAAAAGCTAGCGAGCATCATGATTATCCTTGGGCTAACGGTCATTTAGGTGATTTACCGGCGTTGTATGTAAATGAAAGTGGCCAAGCTAAATCGCCTGTTTTAGCGCCAAGGCTCACGCTTGAACAACTTAAACAACACGCAGTGATGATTCATGAAGGAAGTGACAACTATGCAGATGAGCCAAAGCCATTAGGTGGCGGTGGTAGCCGTGTTGCTTGTGGCGTAATTGAGTAAATATAAGGAGAAAGCTATGCCATATAAAAACCGGGACGAACTACCTGAGTCGGTAAAAAGTAACTTACCTAAACATGCTCAAGAGATATATCAAGAGGCGTTTAATAGTGCGTGGGATACCTACAAGGACCCAAGCGATAGAAAAAACGACGACGACCGCGAAACCACTGCGCACAAAGTGGCTTGGTCTGCGGTTAAAAATAGCTACAGTAAAAATGATAATGGAAATTGGGTTAAGTCGAGTAACTAGTTTTGATCAAACTAACAAAGCTAAAGCATTAAAAAGCCGCTACAGCTTATTGTAGTGGCTTTTTTATAGAGCCTAGTGATTAATCACTTTTCTATTTATCCGTTAAACAATACTTTACGGCGTGTTTGAGTAAAATTGGTAAGCAAAACCATAAGTACTGCTTTAAACACGAATGTGAGTTTGGTTTAAATTTACGTTATTATTTGTTTGTATTAGCCAAGCCAGAGAACACTTTGAATTATTTAGCTCACCTTTATTTAGCGCAGCCCACAGCCGATTCTCACTTTGGAAACTTGTTAGGTGACTTTGGTGGTAAAAGGCATGTAGATCACTTACCAAATACGGTTAAAAACGGGCTAAACAACCATTACTTAGTCGATAAATTTACCGACTCTCACCCGTTAGTAAAAGAAGCCAAGCAGTACTTTTCACCTGAGCGTAAACGTTTTGCTGGTGTGGCTATTGATGTGGTGTTTGATCATTTTTTAATTGTGCATTGGCAGCGCTTTAGCAAGCAACCTTTAAGTGATTTTAAGTACACCAGCTATCAGCTTTTGAATAATCGCATACCTGTTATGCCGCCGCGCATGCAGCATGTTGTAACAAGTATGACCAAAAACGATTGGTTTAAAGAGTACGAAACCGTTGAGGGAATAGGAGTAGCACTTGATAATATTGCTAACCGCATCCGTTTTACTAATAACTTTGCGGGGGCGGCTGATGATATAGCGCGGAATTACGATGAATTAGAAGCCGTGTTTTTAGCGTTCTTTCCGGAGCTAATTAAGCATGTAAGTGAGTTTGACCTTGAAAGCACCCCAAAAAATGGCATAAAGCGCATTATTTAAAGTTTCATCAATTGTTAACCTTTTGTGATAATTTAAGGTAAAAAAAACGCTACTCTAATACAAATTAATTTTTGAGTGTTTTTAATGATTCGCAATTACTTGGCTATTGTGAGCTTTGCCGTTTTAGCGGCATTTCAATCTGGTGCTGTATTGGCTTTCGACTTTGACTTAAAGTCTGTACGAACAACTATTTCAAACCCTAACACTAGTCACGCGTTAATATACGACGACTTGGCTGGGAGTAATCAAAAAACACTGTTTTCGTTAGAGCCCATAAACAACCAACGTGTGGGTGTGTTTTTTGATATTAACGACATTGAAATTGGCTACTCTGCCGATATTTTTGAAGATGATGTTGAAACAAAAACACAAGATATACTGCTTTCATATAGAAAGTTTAAAAATTCTAAAATCACTTTTAACTATCAAACGCTTGAAGGACTGCAAAGCACGGCTAGCAATTTAAGCGGCAATCAAACGGATCAAATTTTCTCGCAAAATACACGTTCAACCAAGTTTGAGCTATCTGGCCAACACAATTTTTATACCTTCAACAATAAAGAGTCTTTGTTTGAGCATTTTTTTCTTAATAGGCCAAAGCTAAGTAACAAATTTGATTTGTCGTTAAGTGTTGTTGGCGCGTGGTCTTTCAAGCATGTATCCCTTGAGAATAAAGATAATATTGTATTTCAGGCTGATTTTTTAAATTCGTCTGCACCACAGGTCACTAAGTTAATTTCTAATTCGTACGGAGCGAGTATTGGCTCGCTTTTATCATTTTCGTTACCGCATAATGTTCACGTATTTGCTGAATACAAAATAGGTAAGGGAAATATTCGAAATACAGACCCTGGGCTGGGGTTAAAAGATTCGGGCGGTGAAAAAGTTGAAGCGTACGGCGGTGGAATTTCTTGGACTTCTGACAATAAAAAACTTATGGTTGTACTTCGTGCATGGGAGCAAACAGGCCGGCACATAGATACTTCTTTTGGTGATTTGTCAGTAATTAAGTTTTTTTAGTATTGAGCACCGAAATAGTGAATTTACCAGGAATACTATGAGTAATAATAACGCAGTACCTCAGGCTTATGTGAAGCAAGAGGAAGGTTATAGAATAAAAGCCTTAAGATTATACCCTTGGGTATGCGGGCGTTGTGCTCGTGAGTTTGAGTACTCTAATTTGCGTGAGTTAACGGTGCATCATGTTGATCATAATCACAGTAATAACCCTGAAGATGGCAGTAACTGGGAGCTATTGTGTATTTATTGCCACGATAATGAACACAATAAATACCATGAACATATTATGTATGGCGGGTCGACTACAGAGCGAAAAGTTGAGGCTGCAACGCATTCCCCATTTGCCGATTTAAAAGCGCTGTTAAATAAATCAAAGTAATAGTTGAGCCACGTTAATGGTCAAATGAACTGGTTAAAATTTTATAACAGCGATTATTGGTTTAATAGTTATTGTAAAATATAAGCTTTAGCGACTATTTTCCATTCATTATCTAGTTTAGCTAATGTTAGTGCATCGTAAAAGCGGTTAGTAGAGCGAAATAAAACAACAGCTAAACGGTCGTCAACAATGTTCATGCTAATTATTTCACCATCGAGGTTTCCACCTGCTGGATTTTTGTTTGATGCCCATTGGTTAAGTACACTGGTCATGTCTTTATACGACTTAATAACTTCTTTACCGTCGTCGTTTTTTACTACACCCACCATTGTTGCGTGTTCTGCTGCAAATGCGCGAAATAAATGCGCTTTACTCGCCTCCCCTTGACCTTGAAAGTAGTCGTTTACTGCGGCTTTTATCGCTACTTTGTCAGAGGCTTGATCAGCCAATGTACTAAACGATAAAAAGGTAACACTTATAATAACTAACAACGATTTCAACATAAAACTCTCTACTGCTAATAATGAACAACGCACTAAATTTAAGACTGCTGGTGTAAGCTAAAGCAGCCTCACAATATTATATTTAAATGAAACTTTGTTTATTAAAGCTCTTTTGCTGTTTTGTCTTTTATGTCAAACCAGTTTGAGTCGGCTGAATTAATAAAGCCAGGTACGTCTTTTAGCCATTGCTTTTGAACTGATTTATCAAGATTTAAATAAAGTTTGTTTTCAACAATTTTGAACGCTTCTGGATCTACGTCAAACTTTTTCTCCATTGATACACCAAACGCACAAAAGCCACCAAATTGTGGTGCGTACTTTTCTGGATTCGCTCTAAATAAGTCGCGGTGCTTAGCTGAGGTGAATTTATAAATGGCATTTTTATGTGTTGCAGTATATTCAGAGCTACCTGTTACTGCTTTGTTTTGGGTAAAGTAAGCAACGGTATCGTAACCACTAATTGCAATATCGTTAACGTCGGCATTTGCGTCTATGTCTGCTGCAAAGCTTAGTGAACTGGCAAGTACAGATGCTGCAAAAAAAGCTGATTTAGTGAGTGTCGAAAATTTCATGTGTATCTCCAAAGGGTAATTTAATTAGTATGTTTGTTTAAACTCAACTGTACTTTATCGTTATTGTTTGGTTAATATGCGTCTATTAGTCTATATTTTCATACCAATAATCCAAAGAGGCGCTTATGGACGTACTTTCGAGTGTACTGAGTCACTTTTCACTTAACGCCAATGTGTTTTTTAGTGGAAACATGTGCGGTACGAGCGACTTTAGTGACGATCAAGGTGTTGGGCATTTACATTTATTGCGCTCAGGTACTCTCAAAGTGCGCAGTAACAGTGGCTTTGAAGTGGTTTTATCTACGCCTTCGGTTATATTTTTTCCTCACTCTACAGGGCACTGTTTATTTTCGGATAAAAGCGATGGTGCTGATTTAGTGTGTGCACAAATTAGCTATCAAAGTGGAGGGCATAGCCCTTTATTGCAGGCGCTGCCTTTTTGCTTAAATTACGAATTAACGGGTAATGGATTATTAGAGCAGAGCGCTTTTTGGATTTTTGAAGAGGCATTTAAAGACGCCAGTGGTAAGGATTTAATTATAGATCGCTTATGTGATGTATTTTTAATTAGTGTGCTGCGTAAGGTATTGAAAGAGGGCACAATTAAAAGCGGGATGATGGCAGGGCTTGCGCATCCTCAGTTGGCTAAGGTATTAATAAAAATGCATCAAACCCCAGAGCAAAGCTGGTCGCTTAGCGCTATGGCTGAGGAATGCGGCATGTCACGCTCTAAATTTGCCGACACGTTTAAGCGTGTAATTGAGCAAACACCGGCTGATTATTTAGCTGATTGGCGCTTATCGGTCGCTAAAAAGCTTATTTTAAAAAATCAAAATATGGATTTAGTGGCTAATCAGGTTGGGTACGAAAATGGCTCTGCACTTGCCCGTGTATTTAGAAAAAAAACAGGGCAAGCGCCAAAAGAGTGGTTATTGAGCAAGCAGTAAACATTTAATTTTGTAAGTTAGCTGCATCCGTTGTAATTAGGTAGTTTGAATCGAGTGACCAAAAATTATTTTCGAGTTTTTGCAAAGGTCGCTTTTTAGAACCAGGCGACGCCTTATGCAGTATCAAATTAATAAGATCCGAGCTTACCGCAGGATCACTATGAAAGTAATCATGACCTATTAAGCTGCCAGATTTAGGTACTTTAATTAGGCTTACGTTACCTACAGAAGTAAATATGTCTTGTTCGTTTATGTTTACATCTTTTGTGTTTAATCGACCAAAGCTTAAGCTGTTTGTTAGCCACTGTGAAATACCCAATGCGCTATCTTCTTGAGAGGTGTAAATGGTAATTTGTCCAAATGCAGGTCCAAATTGCTCAGCCATTAACCTTTGTTTAATAATACCAAAATCGAGATCGGGGGCGGCTAAAATTAAGTTTTCAATACGCAGGTCTTCTCGAGGATTTCCGCCACTAGCTCTGTTTTCAATTATAAGCTCTCTAAGAGTTGTGGTTACTACATCTGTGCCACGGCTATGCGCAATAATATGAATGTTTTCTATTTCAGGATTTTTAAAAAGTAGTCGTAAGGTTTCTTTTAAATGAAAAATAGTAAATTGACCAGACTCTTTATCTTCAAAATAGCCGGTTAATCCTGTGGCGGCAGCTGGCCAAGAGTAAACAATAGGTACGCCTTGTCGGTTCAAAAAATGCCAAATACCGGCAAGGGTAAACACCGATTCGTTAAAGGTATTATTAAAACCATGCACGAACAAAATAACGTCTTTATTATTACTGCTTTTTAAACGCTGATTAATGTTTTTGTTTAATTGGGTTTCGTGAAAAATTTTGCGTTCTAAAATATCTTCGTCAATTTGGAGTTTATTTTTTACCCGTCTAAATTTATAAGGCGATAAAGGAAAGCGACCTAATTCATCCGCTTTTTCCATTACGTAAGTTAAATTTGCGGAGCGATTTTTAAGATTACTTTGCTCTAATAACTCACCCCACAGCAAGGATTTATCGCCAAAATTTACTTTTGCCACACCGTATGCAATTGATGGCGACCGACTTGCGTTATACATAACCCCTTTTTTTTCAGAAACTGCTCGGTCTGTAACATAGAGTAACTCCATACTTGTAGTATGCAGGTTTTTAGGTACTTGGGCTTCTGAATAAGGCGTACTTACATATAAATTGGGTGTAGGCATTAAAGCTGGGTTTGAAGTACAGGCAGATAGCAAAATAATGAGCAAAAGCGCGAAAATATAGGATTTACCGTGAGGGTGAAAAAGCATGCTTATTCCTTATTTTCGGTTTATAAATTATTCTAAAGAGGTCAAGTATAAAATTAGCATATAGAAAGTAACATATTTATTACCTTTCACACATTACATACTAATTTTATAATATATTGTTGCGTTAACGAGGATTAAAAATAAAAACACCCGAGCTTATAAGTAGCGAAAGCTGCGGGCATTGTTTTTTGGGAGAGTTATAAAGTTAAATCTTAATCGCTTCAGTAGGCGTTGTTGATAATCCACTAAAATACTTCATTACCAATTGGCCTTGGCTGTTTTGCTCTATTACTAAGTAATTGTTTGAATTAGGGTAGTAAAAGCTATTTTTAGACATCGTAATAAGTTTTGTTTTATCGCCACCAGTGCGCTTTGAATACAAAACGTTATTTTCAAAAATTAGGCTGCGTAAGGTGTTTTCATCAATTTGGTAATCACCCAATACGGGCGCTAATTGCTGCTCTGTTACATCTGCTTTTTTAAACTCGGGAAGTGCAATACCTAGTGCTCTGGCTGTGAGTTTTTCGTTGATAAAAATAGGGTTTATGTGGTTTGAATTAGCCAGTACTGCCACATATAGCTTTTGCTCTGGAATATAGCGTGCGTGCGCTAAAAAGCCATTTATTCCGCCAGTGTGTCTAACTACGGTGTATTCATTCAAAGGCTCAATAATTAATCCGTAACCGTAGGATGAAAAGCTGCCGTCGTTAAGTTTAAAAGGGCTGACCATCTTCTCATAACTTGCTTTACTAATAAGCTTGCCAGACGCTAGTGCACTAAACCAAATGTTTAAGTCAGTTGGAGTAGATATAAGCGCACCTGCGGCATAGGGCCAATCCATATTAATGTAGCTGGTGTTGATAAACCCTTGCTCTGTTTGCTCATATCCGGCTGCACGGTGAGCAACAATTTCTTGACCTTCATAACTACTCTGGTTCATTTTTAGCTTTTTAAATATGTGTAGTTCAATAAAGTCTTTATAAGACTGGCCACTTGCTACCTCGATTATTTTACCAAGCAGTGAATAGCCTGTGTTCGAATAAGCCATTGTTTCGCCGGGTTTAAACACCATTGGGTGTTTGGCAAATCGCGCTAACGTATCGTCAACGCTGGTGGGCACTTGTATTTCTTTATCGAATAGGTCGTCATCATCTGTGTAGTTGGCGATGCCTGAGGTGTGGGTTAATAAGTTTTCGATTGTGACGAGGTTGCCTTCAGTAGGGAAGCTTGCAACATACTTATGAATATCATCGGTAACCGCTAGCTTACCTTTCTCTTGCAACATCATAATTGCAGCTGCAGTAAATTGTTTTGAAATAGAACCTAAACGTAAAACGCTTTGCTCGTTAAGTGCAATGTTATGTTCAAGGTTGGCAAGCCCGCGCGTTCCTTTGAAAAGTACTTTGCCATTTTTGCTTATAATTACAGATACCCCAGGCTCGTTTTCAGCAAGGTTTTCGTTAAGAATTTGCTGATATTGCGAGGCCGTTGGGTTTGCTTTTACGAGGCCGGGTGTTAATAGCGTGAGGGCTAACAAACAGCTAGCGTAAAATGGCTTAATCATATTCATCCCTTTTAGTTTTTATACCAAACCTGTAGATAGGTTTGGCGATCCTTGTGTTTTATAGTGAGTTAATATTGCACAGCTAAAAAGTAAACACAATTATCGGATTTTATAGGGGCTCAGTAATAGGTATAATCGCTGCGTTTATTGGTTGTTATTAAATTCTTACAAGGAAGTTGTTGATATGCCTGATGTAACTGCTCTATTTTATATTGCTATTATGGCTTTTTATTTATTGCGCTCAAATGATGGAAGTAAGTTAATTATAACTACGATCGTTTTAGCTGCTATCCCTCTCTTTACGGGCGACTATTGGCAGTGGTTACAATTAAGTGGGCTGTTAAGTGTCATTATTTTAATTATAGAAAAAGAGAAAGCAGGGGCTACCGCAGGCGGTGCAATTGCGGTGTTAGTCGCTCTGTTTATTGGGGCTTTTATTGTAAGTGTAATTATTAATACAGGATTGACCTTTTCGAGTAATTTTAAGCTTTCTACTTTTGAAGTTAAAACTCCCTTAAGTTACGAATGGTCTACTCATATTGTTTGGCTGTATTGTCTTACTTTTGTTATACCGCTATTTGCCATTTTACGCGGTATTAAAAAGCCCGTAGCATTCTTTGGCACTAATTTAATCGCACTCGCTTTAGCTGTATTACCACACTATTGCGGCTCATTTATTTATGGGCTTATGCTAAGCTTAGCTATTATTACTTCTCTTTATTTAGTCGCTTTCGTGTTTAAAACAGATTCTGAACAACGCTTTATGTTTACGTATATGGGTATGAGCGGACTACTAACAAGCTGTATAGTTAAAGGTGTAATGGTGGCCTATTTTTAAACTTCAGCTGTTTATTTATCCATATTAAAACCAACCTGCTGCAACTTGTAGTGGGGTAGGGTCGCTTTTTTCAGATACCCAAAATACTAAGGCTTGCTTTGTTGGCGATACATTATTAGCGCGAGGCAGGGTTAAGTCAGTTAAGGATAATTGCTGCTTAGTTTGCATGTTACTTTGCTCGTAACCAATAACCACAAAGTCGTGTTTTAGCTTATGGCCTGCGTTTTCGCCGCTGTGTATTTGTGTTTCTATGCCAAAGCCTAACAGAGCTACATGGGCTATTAAGTTTTGGTTAGTATTATCTTTGGTATTAACAGTATTGTATTCGAGATTAATTTTACTGTTGTTTACAGTCGCTTTTAAATTACCTAAATAAGGGGCTTTAGCTACAGGAATAGCTTGCTTATAAAACCAACCTTGCCACCCGCTGCCGTTAACTATAAATCCAGGGGTTGCTACAATACGACTTTTACCGAGTGCTTTATAAGTACGTTGCCTTTTACTAAAAACAGCTGAAGCAAACGGGTCTTTCCATCCTAAATAATCCCAGTAAGTAACATGAAAATTAATTGGGATTAAATCAGTCCATAGTTTTTCATCGTCTGTAAATTTTGAAATCCACTTTTCAGCTGGTGGGCAACTACTGCAGCCTTGTGATGTATAAAGTTCTAAAAAGGTAGTTTGATTAGCGGTACTCGAAATAGTTATTTGCTCTGTTGCTTGGCTTTGAGAGCAAAAAATTATTAACCCAGTTAACGCTATAAATAATGGACGGGATAATGCTCTAAAAGGCATGTTACTTCTCGCAAAGGCTGATATTGCCTTTAGCCTAAATGATATTTACGAATGAAGTATCACGAAATACTCACAATTGAATCACGTTTTAACTCCATATTTAACTTATTGAAAACTTAATTTGAACACTCGCTCAAGCTATGCTTTAATCATTGCTCAATTATTGAGGAACTTTACATGATTAAATTTTATTTTCACCATACTCCTAACCCAATGAAGGTTGCACTTTTTTTAGAAGAAACAGGCTTGCCGTTTGAACTTGTTCCTCTTGATACGTTAAAAGGTGAGCAACATACACCTGAATTTAAAGCTATTAATCCTAATGCAAAAGCACCTGCCATTGTTGATGGCGAAACGCGTGTGTTCGATTCGAATGCTATTTTAATGTACCTTTCTGAAAAATATAAAAAGCTAGAAGGTAAGAGCGATGACCGCGCTGAAATGCTGTCGTGGTTAATGTTTATCGCATCTGGCCTCGGCCCGTATTCAGGGCAAAGTGTTCACTTTAGACATATGGCGCCAGAAGGGCTTGATTACGCGGTTAATCGTTATTTACGTGAAGCGCAGCGCCACTACGAAGTACTTGATACACATCTTGAAGGTCGTGACTTTATTGTGGGTGATACATACACTATTGCTGATGTTTCTGCTTGGGGCTGGATTGATAAAGCACCGGTTGTATTAGGTGAAGAAGGTTTAGCACCGTATCCAAATCTTAAGCGTTGGTTTGAAAGCATTGATAGCCGCCCAGCGGTTGCACGTGCACGCGTAATTGGTACTGATGTAGCATTTAAAAAAGAGTTTGATGAAGACGCTAAAAAAGCGTTTTTCCCTTCAAATTACCCAAAAGTATAAAAAGTACTTAATACAAACAGCAGAGCCAGCTAGCTGATCTGCTGTTTAGTATTTTATGGATGTGTGAGCGCCTCTTTATTTTCATCTGCCACGAATAAATTAACTTCCTCTGTATGCTGGCTTACGCTATTTCTTTTTAGGGCGATGTATAGGTCTGAGTGAATGTATATACCCTCTGTTCCTGACTTCATACCGGCAATTTCAAACCATGAGAGCAGCTGGCGTTTTCTACCTGCAAGTTCAAGCCTTATATCGCGCTTTTTAAATATAACGTCGAGGTCGGCAAGCATGGCCATTACGCTTAAATCTAAGTGAGTAAAGCAGGGCACAGCGTCAATTATTACACATTGGGTGTCGCCTTTTTGCCTTGCGTATTGCTCAAGTAATCTGCGTTTAAAGTAGCTGGCATTAAAGTAAGTTAAAGGTGAATTAAAGCGATAAATAAACACGCCTTGGACTGCCTTTGCTTTATCTGTGGCGTCTAAGCTTCTTACTACTCCGTTAACATCTACGCCGAGTACATTGTCGGTTGGGCGCATAACAGTGCGAATAAATTGAAATAACCCCAGTAATACAGCAAGTGTGATCCCTGGTATAACGCCAATAAATAACACCGCAAGTAAGGTGGCTGAGGCGAGATAAAATGCCTGTTTATCTTTTCGTTTTAATTGCCAAACAGCTTTTAAATCGAGTAAATGAACAGAAGCAATAATAAGTACAACACCCAGCGCTGCGCTTGGAATAAACTCAAGCGGGGCTGTTAAAAAAACGGCTATGACCGCAATAATAGCCGCTGCTATTATTGATACTAACTGCGTTTTACCACCCGTTGCATCGTTAACTGCGGTGCGTGAGTCGGCGCCACTGACTGCAAAACCTTGCGAAAGAGCTGACGCTATATTGGCAATACCTAATGCTCTAAATTCTTTATCGGCATCTATATCGTAGCCGTTTTTAGCGACAAAGCTGCGGGCAGTTAGCATCATACTTACAAAGCTCACGATGGCTAAGTTAAGTGCGGGTACCACTAGCTCACGAATAATTCCTAAATCAAAAACAGGAGTATTAAAAACGGGAAGTCCGCCAGTTACGGTGCCAATAGTTTTTATATCAAGTTGTTTTAAATCAAAAATCCATACCAAAATCGCACCAAATGCAATGGCAAACATTGATGCCGGCCACGTGGGTTTTATGCGTTTCATGGCAAAGTAAACCGCCAATGTGAACAAGGCCATTAACAAGGTGGGAACATGTGTTTGCGCTAGGTATGTTGGTACACCACCTAGGCGTTCAAGTAGGTAGCGCTCGTCAAAGGTAAAACCGAATACTTTAGAAAATTGACCAACAATAATAGTGATGGCTACGCCATTTAATAAGCCCATTAAAATAGGTTTAGATAAAAAGTCGGCTAATACGCCTAGCTTAAATTTACTAGCTATAAAACACCAAAAGCCGGTCATAGCGGTCATGGTGACAACAAGTTGCCAATGTTTAAAGCTGTCACCTGCAGCAAGAGGGGTTACTACGGCGGCAATAACGGCGCAGGTGGCGGCATCAGGGCCAACTATTAGTTGTTTGGAAGTGCCAAAAAGAGCATATAGCATCATTGGCAGTATGCAAGAATATAACCCTACGGCGGCGTTAACACCGGTTAGTTGTGCGTAAGCAATGGCAACAGGTAAAGCTACGGCAGCTACCGATAGCGCCGCTCTTACATCATCAGCAAACCATTGTCGCTCGTAGTGCAGCAATGTATCTAAACCCGGCATAAAATTATATAAACGCGACAGCACTGCAATTTTCCTGTTGGTGGTAACGCTTCGATAGTAAATTTAATAACAAAATAAGTATAGCTAGGACGGTGGTTATTTTAATAAATTGCAGGTGATTATTTATCAAGATATTAAATTTATAATTTGGCAGAAAAGTTAATTATAAAAGTTAATGCTCCTGAGGCGTTTGTCTTTTTAGTCAGATTATGTGCATGGTATTAATCTACTGATATCGAACGCCTCTGGAAATAACCAAATCTAAAATCTAGTTTTTAAATTTTTTAAGATTATTTAGCTCCACATGCCGGATATAACTCAAGTACTTCTGTTACTACTTGTGCAAATAAGGCTTGTTCTTGCTGTGTTAAATCTATAGCAGGTATAAATGGCATTGTATCTGTTAATTCTGAGGTAATGATTTGATAAAAGGTCATCGCTGTAAGGACATTGCCTGCATAGGATGCGTGATTACCGTCGGCACTATGAAGGTTTATACTAGGCATTATTTCTAATACTCGATTCCATACAAAGCCAACAGGCGCTATGCAGCTAGGTTGTTTTTTACTGATTGATAAATGGAGGTCGTAAACCAGCTTTGCTTCTGTGGGATCCCCTTTTTGAGGATGCTCCGGAAATAAAATTGGTGTAATTTTATGCTCTTTTGCGTTCGAGATTAATCGCTCAGTTGCACTCGTAGGGTAGTCAGTCGAACCTGATTGTGAGTACTTTTGTCCTTGAAAAATAGAATGACTCCAATTATCACTTTTTAATTTATCGACATTCGCATCTACGGCGACTATTTCATCTAAAAATCGGCCACTGACAGTCATCGTTTTAACTGAAGTGTTAGGTAATTGCGCTGTAATAATCGTATTTAATAATCCCCCTAACTGCGAACTATGGCTATTTCCATAGATAATTATTTTGTAGTCATTTAGGGGGCTGTTATTAATGATTGCTGTTGATTTTATTATTTCAGTATTTACAGCCACTTTTGTTTCACTTCCCCCAGAGCCGCATGCTGTTAATAATAGTAATGATAATGTGATTGATATTGTTGTTATATATTTTAGAGACATTGTTAATCCTTTTTCGTACCAATTATGAGTACGGCATTTAGAATACTAGACACTTTATAACCAAGTCGCAAGGTTACTTGGTTTTGGTGGAATTTTTATGGTGTGCGCTAAAGGTGATGTGCAGGAGGTTGATATTGTTTACACGGTAGCTAAATTTTAGTTTGGAGTATTATTCAATGATAATTTTATTGCTTTAAATAAATATTCAGTTATAAAAATTGTGTTGTGTTTTAACAAAAGTGTCATTTTTTTATAGACGTAAAAAAGCCTGCATAAAAGCAGGCTTTAGTTTCTAGGGAAAATTAAAATTTAGCACGAATACCAAAGCTGTAACGGCGATCCGCTTCAGTGTACTTCCAAGCACCACCTAGTTCAGATAGGTAGATAGAAGGCTCACCCGTTAAGTTAGTCGCATTACCTACTAAGGTCACGTTTTCGTTAATATCCCAGCTTGCAGAGAAATCTAACTGGCCTCTGTCGTCACGATAGTTATTACCGTAAACAGTGCCTTCTGCTGAAATACTGCCGTCTGAGTTAATATTTTCTACACGTTTCTCGTTTTCAGTATCTAAGAAACTGTCACGGTAGTTATAAGCGATACGAGTAGAGAACCCTTCGTATTCCCAAAATACTTGTAAGTTGTACGTATTTTTAGAAATATCTAATAACGGGTTTCCGTTTGGTTGTTCGCTGTCTGCATACGTGTAGTTTGCATTAATACCTAAGCCAGAAAATGCACCAGGTAAGCTTGTGAAGAACTGTTGGTAACCAACTTCAAAACCTTGTACTGAGCCGTTTTCGCCATTTACATTTTTAACTGTATCGATACCCGTTAGTCCTGCATCACGCAAGCCCGCAACATGGTTAAAGCCATCTGCATCTACTGGGAAGTCAGTTGCATCTGAGTAAACTAGGTTGTCTTGTGATACACCTGCAACGTCAAGCTGACATACTTGGTTCCACTGAGTTACGTTTTGACCTGTTGAAGTGCTTGATGCAGCTTGACAGCTACTCTCGTTACTTAAGAAAGACTCAACATCTTTATAAAATACAGCGAAAGAAAGTACATTACCTTCATCAAAGTAATGCTCTACAGATAAGTCGTATTGCGTTGCGCGGTATGGTTCTAAATCAATAGAGCCTTGCGTTGCACCTGTAATGTCGTTATTAACGTCAAACGCAGGGCTTAGCTCGCTAAAGTCAGCGCGTCGCATAACTTTTGCAGCAGCAAAGCGAAATAATGTTTCGTCTGAGTAGTTATACGTAACGTTTAAGCTTGGTAAAAAGTCGCTGTAGTCATTGTCGCCAGTTACTTTTTCGCCGTTAAGAAACACGCTTGATTCTAAATCTGTAGTCACATAACGACCGCCCACAATCGCAGTAATGTTATCAAAGTCTAAGTACGCTGATATATACACGGCAGCTGTATCTTCAACTACGTTACGGTATGCGCTTTCTTGGAACTCTTGGTTATCTGAAAGACTGCCTGTTGACGCTAGGTTTGTGCCTGCAAGTAACTGCTGAAGTTGAGCATAAGTATTTGCTGGGTTAGATAAACCGTTGTAGCTTAAAAACGTTAGTAGGTCGTTTTGCCCTGAATGACCTAATTGGTCAAATGAGTTGTCGTGGCTAACTGTTGTGAAGCTATTTGAAAAAGCGGCGTTGTAGTCATCAACCCATAAAGTAGCTAATGAACCATCTGAGTCGTTAAATGCATTTTTGTAAATGTCTTTAATTTCTACTTTGTATTGCTCGTATTCGTAATCACGGTTAGTAACACGTACACCTGCTTTCACTTTAGACACCCAGCTCAAGCTGCTGAGTGGCTCAAACATTTCAACATCAAAACGAATAGCTGTTTCGTCATTATCTGTTCTTCTATCTTCACTTTTAAACGTACGTAGTGCTAAGTTTTGTGGGTCAGTAAATGCATTTGGATCTGAATGAATGATGCTTGGTAATTTATTACCGTTTTGAGAAAATGCACCATCATATAAATGGTTTACTAAATCAACACCGCCGCTTGCTTCAAATGTTGATTTTTCGATTGGGCGAAGTGTAAATTCAGAATCTGGTCTTACACTTTCTGATGATGCTACCGCAATTTCACCAGAGATTTTTATACTGTCAGTAAGGTTCCACTCTGCGCCAAGTGCATTTGAAAATGAGTCGGTTTCACGAAAGTCACTGTATGTTTTAGGAATACCAAATTCGTTGGTTAACGTGTAATTATTTACGCCGTTAGCATCTTGAGTTGTATTTGCATCTGTTGATAGTGAACCTGCAACACCTAATATAGAGTTACCACTTTGCTCACCAGAGCGTTTAGTGCCACTTAAATCTAGATACACCATGCCATTACCAGATTGCGGTGCCCACTGAAGTGATAAATTTACAGCAGTACGTTTACGTTGTTCTACGTATTGTTCAACACTGTGCTCGTCTCGTACGATAGCGTTGCCACTTGATGTATTACCTTCTTGGCCATTAATTTCGATGTCTTGAGGTTTAACACGGCTAGACGTTTCATCTTGACGAATTTCGCGATCTTGAAACGAAAACATAGCAATGGCACCAAAGGTACCCATTTCATCAAAATCCCAATTGTTACCAAGTGAACCGCTAAAAATAGGCGCTACTTTTTCTGTTTTATCAGCGTACTCACCATCTAATGAAACAGCACCAGTTAGTTTATCTAGCTCTAATGGGCGAACCGTTTTTAGACTAACTGTTCCGCCTAATGCACCTTCAATCATATCGGCAGTAGGAGACTTAACGACTTCTACCGTTTTTAAGAAACTTGATGGGTAATCTTGTAAGCTAATACCGTCACGAGAGTCACCAATAGTAGAGCGACCATTTAATTCAACACGGTTTTGAGGTAAGCCACGAATCGAAACACTGTCACCCACACCAAAATCGGTATTAATAGATACACCAGTAATACGTTGCAGTGCTTCTGCAATATTATTATCAGGTAACTTACCAATGTCTTCAGCAACAATCGCATCTACAATACGTCCGTCAGTACGCTTAAGCATAGCGGCGGCTTTCATACTACCTAGCATGCCTTTTACTTCAATAACTTCAATATCTGCAGCTGCTGTTTCTGAAGCTGTCGGAGCCTCTTGCGCTGCAATAGTAGAAGAAGCCATTAATAAAAGGGCTGCTGCACTGATTGTTGTAGAGCTACTTCTTTTATGTTTATTAATTAATGTTGAAGTAATTTGATTGAGTTTCATGTATCTCTCCCGTTTGGGTACGACTTACGTCATTGTGTGTGTTGTTACTTGGTTTGGTTAACCAATTTAACTGCTGTTTCCCTGTAGTGTGTCATACAGGTGGTATGGTTGAAATTAGTCCAATTCAGCTTTTATTACAACCTTTGTTTACCAAAAATTCACAAGGTGTATTACAAAATGTTCTTTTATTTTGCTTATATTTAATAAATTTAATGGCTTATGCTGTATTTTTATTTTTTATATTTTGAGTGAATTTTATTGAAGTATGTTTACCAAAGGCGTTTTTTTATATTATTTGTACTATTAAATACATTTTTTAGTACTGTTTTTAAATTTTATGTCGTACTTTTATACGTATTTAGTTTGTTTTTTAAGTGATGTTAAAATGATAATATGTTCATTGAAGGTTGGGTATGGCTTATAAATTTACGAAATAGTGAGGAGTATAAAATCATTCAATTTTCTATTGGTTATTTTTTTTGGTAATACCAATTTTCTATTGTTTTTATATTAATTTTGTATTAGAGCTTACTGATACATATCTATATATGATAATAAATAGAGTGATTTTTACGCAAAAAAAAGCCCAGCATATTAATGCTGGGCTTTCTTAGATTTAATATATTAGCTTTTTAGCTCGCCTGTAGATGATTCTAAATGGGCTCTAATAAACCACTGAAATTGCTCTAGGTCAGCTAATTGGCTGGTGATCATATCTTCAGACACTGGATCTAGCTCAGAAAGAGTCTCAATTGCTTTGCGATGATCGGCATTAACGCCGTTGTATACTTTATCAAGTGCGGCTAAATGCTCGGTTACTAACCCTTTACCTACTGAGTATTCGTTCCATGTACGACGATCTACAATAGATTTAGGCGTACCGACAGGTACTCCACCAAGAGTCGCAATTCGCTCTGCAATGGTATCTGTCATTTCGCGGACAATGTCTACCTGTGGGTCTATCATTTCGTGTACGCCAATAAAGTTTGGTCCCACTACGTTCCAGTGAATGTGCTTTAAAGTAAGCTGTAAGTCTATCAATGCAACCATGCGGTTATCGAGCTTTGCTATTGTTTTTTGAGCTGATTCGTCACTCATACCTGGCGCGGTAAATTTAGTTGTTTTGTTTGATTCGTTATTGTTACTCATAATTTCTCCTACTTAAGTAATGTGTTGCTCATATAAAATGTTGCGTTATGAGCGTGACTTAAACTTAATGAAGCAACAGCTATGCCGTAAGTGAGTTTTTTAAAAATAACCTTAAAAACATGGTGTTATGTTTTTTGTTGAGGTTTTAGGTGATGAAGGGAGCATTTTATTTTTGAAAAGCCTGCATACATTTGTAAAATCTGCAGACTTTATTTTAATAACGCTTAAGTGAATTTAAATTTTGGCTATATACTCATGCGCTTTTAAAACATCGAACGGTACTATTTCTAGCGCTTTTTTATTTGTGGCTTCAAGTACCACTGGCGGCGCGACATTAGCCGAAATTGCATGCAGCCACCTTACTGCACATAAGCACCATTTATCACCGGCTTTTAAACCTTCAAAATCGTAAAGAGGGTTTGGGCTTATTAAGTCGTTACCTTGCGATTTTGAAAATTGTAAAAACTCATCAGTCATAATTGCACATACACTGTGATTCCCAAGATCTGATTCTGGTACATAACAAAACCCTTCACGTGTGTAACCACCATTACCGCAACATAGTTTTAAACGTGTGCCAAGCACATTAAATTGATTCGCCATGAAATACCTTAATTTGTGGTGTTTGATAAATTTACTCTATCAGGAGTAACTCGCTTGAGATAGCTATAAAACTTAAAAGAGGGAAGGGGGTTACACAAACTTAAGCCCGCAGCAAAATTGCGGGCTTAGTATTATTTATTTAATACGCAGTGCCATACAATCGCTATGGCCGTTTATGATCATGCTTTTATCAACGCGTACGCCACCACCAGAGTATTTTCCGGCAGCTGTAAAACTACATATTTGTACAAAGTAATCATCTACTTTGGGCAGTGCAAATAACTGTTGATATATTTGGTCTTGCTCTGCAAAGTGCCCAGTTGTTTTTTCTATAACTTGCTGCTGTTCATCAACAAGTTGAATATTAGCGCCACAGCGTCCTACTATTGGTTTAACTACATATCCGGTTTGTAATAACTCGTCGTTAAGATCAAACGCGGTATTAAGTAAATATTTATGATTAGGGAATAAGCTCCACAGTATTGGCAAAATAGCTTTGTTACTAGGAATTAATGTCCACAGCGGTTCAAACACCATGACATTTTTACGTAGTAATACATCAACTAAGCGTGGCGTTTCACCAATTTTGAATTGTGGTTCAAAGTTATCACCTAATGATTGGTCAGCTTCACATTCTTCACGAATTTGATCAAGTGCGGTTTCCCACGACCACGTTTTCCACACGTAACTCAGTTGTGCGCCATCTGCATCTACTATGTTGCCCGATTCATTCCAGCTAAGTGAACTTAAACCTATGATTAATTTACATTCAAAGCCTGCGGCTTCAATAGCTTCTTTCATAAATAATGCGTGGTAATGCTCTTCTGGTTCATCATCTTGCAGAATATGAACAAGACCTTTCACCTCACTTTTACGCCATGCTTTTACTAAGTCTTTAAATAAATTTTGGCCTGCATCTACACCTGTTTTAACACCAAAGTGTTTTGCCCACTTGCCCTGAACTTTGCCGCTTTCCATATAACACGATGCCGAATCGCAATTGTATTCGTAAACTTTTAAACCTGCTGTGGTTAGAGCAAAGTCAAACCGACTGGTAATTAATTGGTTTAAGCGGTTATCCCACGATTGGCGAATTTTATTAAGCACAATATCGGGTAAATTAAACTTTTTTAATAGCTCCGGATGCTGCAGTACATAGTCGGTTGCGTGCATAAATAAGCCATGCAGCTCATTTGTAGCATGCTCAATGTTTTGTTGCGCCGTTTGAGATATCGCAAAGTAATTATGCTGATCCTCAGCTACTGATGTAAGTTTATGACCTTGCATCATTTCTACGTAGGCAGCTTCATCGTCATTCGCAATATTTAACCATGACTTGTTTGCTTGGCCTGTATCTACTGCTTTATGGGCTTCTATAGTAAATAAGTTAGTATTTAGCTTAGTTGTTGGCTCAGCGTACTGCGTTTCATCGGTTTGTGTCATCCAGCCTAAAATAGTGGCGTCGCTGTAAGAGCACTCAATCCAATAGTCGCCATCTTTAGTTACTTTTGCTTTTAGTTCACGACACCAGCTTTGATCTTTTGGCCATATTTGGTGTCCTACATTTTGCTCAGCAAGGCGTATTTTATCTTCATATACTTCAACAACGACAGCAACATGGCCTGTTTCTTCAAACTCGCCGCCTTCTTCCCAAATAAGTAAGCTACCTACCTGAGGATGATGTTTAGCACCGTTTTTAAACGCGTTTAGTGGCAGTCTGTTTTGACTATTTACATCGCGCACAGAACGCAGCTCAAAAATATCGTAAGCCATAGCAATATCATCAAAAATATAACTATGGTTGAGATACATCCATCGACGTGCAAACTCAACGCATTGCCATTTATAGCCCATGTAAATGCCATCAAGGTAACTACGAAAGGCGCTACGATTAGGATAAATACTTTCGTCAGCCGTATCATAATCAGATGAATACACAGCAACATTACCAGGTGCGTAACCTAATAAGGTACCAAAATCACTAGCAGGAGCAGAAGATTTCATAAACAAAGGTGTTCAAAATAAAGGTGTGATAATTTGCTGACTATATGAGCGAAGCTGCGTTATAGCAAGATATAAAATATGTTTTTACGAAGGGGGATAAGTAAAAAATCACTCATTCATCATAGAGTGAAAATACGGGAGAGTACTTTTACTAATAGTGTTAGGTTTGGTGCTTTTTTGCCTTTTAGCTAGTTGAACGTTAGTAATATTTTTGACGTAATTATTACTGTTTAAAACTCAACTAAAAAATGGAGAAGCTATAGGTAGCTTCTCCATTTTTATTATTCATATTTAGTGCTTTTTATAATGTTTAAAGCAGATTAACGCGCTGCTAAATCATTTCAGCGTCTATATGGCGTATAAGGTTTGTTACCCAATTAACATACTGACGGTGAATTTTTTTGCCGTTGTAGTTTAAGTTAATTGAGTCTTTATAGTTGATTGAGTATGCCGTTTTGTCATACGCAATATCGATTGTTAATTGGTGTGTGCGAATATCCAGTACACCTTTTATTTTACCTTCACTCATAGGCGTACACTTCCACCCAAGCTGAATACATGCTTTTAGAATACCTTTTTCTACGTCAGCTTCACTGTTGGTAATTGTTGATGTTTGCGGAATAGGGTTTTGTTCAAAGTCTCTTACTGCAACAGATGTTGAACAACCAGCAAGTACAATAAGTGCTGCCGCTGTAAGTAAAATTGAGTACTTTTTCATAATAATCCTTTGTTTTTAATTTCATCCAATTGTGTTGTCTCGCCAATATATGCGCGCTTAGGTGAGATTATCGGTAAATTTATAGATGAGTGCCAGTAATAATTAGAAAATTAAGAGAGTTAACCGAGATTTATCTCGGGTATTAGCTTTATTTATGAACTAGTTGAAGTTTAATTATTTAAGCTATAAACCAAGGATTGAAAGCAAAATTATGGGTGAAAGATTTACGTGAGCGACAACATGTATTGAGGGTAACGCTCTTTCTTTATGTTTTAAATTACTCCTATAGTCGTACTTTAGTTAATTTTTTGTTAAACTGTTGCGCTTAGTATGGATTGAAGCTAGTTAAAAGTTTTTAAAACAGGAAAAACAATGGAAGACATAATAAACAACATTGATATTAATCAATATTTACCCGCTGCAATTACGTGGGCAACCAACATATTACTGGCGATTGCAATTTTACTTGCGGGCTTGTGGTTGGCAGGCAAAGTACGCAATTTAATTATTGGCTTATGCCACAAATACACTCACCTTGATGACACGCTTTTTCGCTTTTTAGGCAGCATGGCTCGATACATCATATTAGCGTTCGTTATTATTGCTGTGTTAAATCGCTTTGGTGTACAAACAGCTTCTATTATTGCTTTACTCGGTGCCGCGGGACTTGCTATAGGCTTGGCGTTACAAGGTGCAATGTCGAACCTTGCAGCAGGCGTTATGTTGCTAATATTTAGACCTTATAAAGTGAATGACTTTATTGAGGCAGCAGGGCGCTTTGGTAAAGTAACTGAGGTCGATATGTTTACTACTATTTTACAAACGTTCGATAACCAACAGGTTATTATTCCAAATAGTCAAATTTGGGGCGCGCAAATTATAAACCATTCACATCATCCAATTCGTGGTGTGGATATGCATTTTGGTGTTGCTTACGGTGAAGATACAACGGCTGTACGTAAAGTTATAGATGCCGTACTTGAAGCGCATCCACACATACTAAAAGACCCAGCTCCTTTTGTTGAAGTAGAAACACTTAACAACAGCTCAGTAGACTTTTTAGTAAGACCTTTTTGTAAGGGCGAGCATTACTTCGATATTCTTTACACAGTGCCAGAGTTAATTAAAAAAGCACTAGATGAAAACAACATCGAAATACCTTTCCCACATCGTAAAGTTATTTTAGTTAACGAAAGCAAAGATTAACTAAATTTAAAATGATTTAAATCTAAGAGCACTTTTAAGTGCTCTTTTTTTGTCTGAAAAAGTTACATACCTGTGTAACTTTTTCTTTTATAAACCACCTCAAATACTACATTGTTATCTGTACAGCCCTTTCTTACTAGGTTGGATGGCTGGTCTTTATTTTGCATTTGCATAGTCGCTTTTAGCTTTAAAGCTCATAAAAACTATTGACCCATTAAATCAAACTGTATGAAGGACTAAACATGGCTGAATCATTTAAATACTCAGGTAATAAAGGGCATGGCGGCGAATTGCATCAAAAGGCGTCGGACGAACACCCTACCATGACCACCGCGCAGGGCTGCCCTGTAAGCGACGATCAAAACTCATTACGTGCAGGTAAGCGTGGCCCAGGATTATTAGAAGATCATATAATGCGCGAGAAGATCTTTCATTTTGATCACGAACGCATTCCTGAGCGAGTAGTGCACGCTAGAGGTTATGGTGCACACGGATATTTTGAAACTTACGACACACTTGAAGATTTAACCTGTGCAGATATTTTTCAGCGAAAAGGTGAAAAAACGCCAGTGTTTACTCGTTTCTCTACGGTTGCAGGTAATAAAGGATCGCCAGATTTAGCCCGTGATGTACGCGGTTTTGCGGTTAAGTTTTATACCCAAGAGGGAAACTGGGATTTAGTGGGTAACAATATACCGGTATTTTTTATTCAGGATGCAATGAAGTTTCCAGACTTAGTTCATTCAGCTAAAGCAGAGCCTGACCGAGGTTTTCCGCAAGCGCAAACCGCGCACGATAACTTTTGGGATTTTGTGAGCTTGTCACCTGAGTCAATGCACATGGTTATGTGGGCAATGTCTGATAGAGCTATTCCGCGCTCTTTACGCTTTATGGAAGGTTTTGGCGTTCATACCTTTAAATTTATTAATGCCAAAGGCGATGAAAAATTCGTTAAATTTCATTGGAAACCAAAAGGCGGTATGCAATCGGTAGTATGGAACGAAGCACTTAAGCTTAACGGCGCCGATCCTGATTTTCATCGCAGAGACATGTGGGAATCAATTGGTAACGGCGACTTCCCTGAATGGGAGTTAGGTGTGCAAGTGTTTGATCAGCAGTTTGCTGATGAATTTGAATTTGATATTTTTGATGCCACTAAGCTTATACCAGAGGAACAAGTACCAGTACAAATTGTTGGCCGTATGGTGCTTGACCGTGTTGTCGACAACTTTTTTGCAGAAACAGAGCAAGTTGCATTTTGTACTCAAAACATTGTACCAGGGCTCGACTTTACGCCCGACCCGCTACTGCAAGGTCGTAACTTTTCATACTTAGATACTCAAACTAAGCGTTTAGGTGGTCCTAACTTTACGCATATTCCGGTGAATGCGCCTAAATGCCCAATGCGTCATTTTCAGCAAGATGGCCACATGGCAATGCATAATCCAAAAGGGCGTGTTAATTACGAGCCAAACTCATGGAGCGGCGACGAAAACAACCCGCGCGAATGCCCGGTACATGGCTTTAAAAGCTCAAGCGAGCCTGAAGTTAGCGGCGGTGATAAACTGCGTTATCGCTCAGAAACATTCAGCGATCATTACAGTCAAGCTCGTCAATTTTATTTAAGTCAAACAGAGGTAGAGCAGGCGCATATTCAATCTGCGTACGTGTTTGAGCTTTCTAAAGTTGAGCATTTACCAATACGAGAACGCTTGGTATCGCACTTGTTAAATATTGACGAAACCCTCGCAAATAAAGTGGCCGAAGGACTTGGCTTGCAAGAAATGCCAGATCCAGCAGAAGCTGCTATACCAACACGTAAAGACTTACCTGTGTCTGATGCGTTAAGTATTTTAAAAAATGCGCCAAATACATTTAAAGGACGCAAATTAGGAATTTTAGTGAGTGACGGGTTTGATGCAGAAATTTTTGAATCGGTTACTAATTCACTTGAAAGTGAAGGCGCAAACTTTGAAATTATTGCCCCACAAGTCGGCGGTGCTAAATGCAGTAAAGGTAAGCACTTTAAAGCAGACCAGGTTATTAATGGTGGTCCATCGGTTTTATATGATGCGGTACTTGTACTAACCACCGAAGAGGGAGCTAAAAAACTAGCTGCCATTGCAGAAGCCAAAGACTTTGTAAGTGATGCATACGCACACATGAAATTTATAGGCTTTACAAATGAGGCTAAGCCATTATTTAAAGCGGCAGGTCTTGATGGAAAAGCAGATGATGGTTGGATAGATTTAGAGGCACATTCAGCCGATAAATTTATAAATATATTGCGTAATTTAAGATATTGGAAACGATAGTAAGCCAATAATTAAAAAAACCACAGCATGAATTGTTGTGGTTTTTTTAAGCTCACCTAGCTAAGGTATTAATTCAAGCCAGCAATAAAATTGGATTTATTATGAAGCTTAATGGCGCTTGTCATTGTGGCAAAGTGGTATTTACGGTCAACTCAAAACACCCTTATCCTTACAATTTATGTTACTGCTCTATTTGTCGTAAAACCGCAGGGAGCGGCGGGTTTGTTATTAACTTGAATGCGCAATACAACACGCTTGAAGTCACAGGGCGTGAACACATAACTATTTATCATGCAAAAATAGGCGATAAAATCAGCCCCGCAGAGCGTCATTTTTGTAAGCATTGTAGCGCTAACTTGTGGTTATACGATGCACGTTGGCCTGAGCAAATTCACCCCTTTGCAGGTGCAATAGATAGTGAGTTACCCATACCACCAGAGCGCACTCATTTAATGCTTGGTAGTAAAGCAAATTGGGTAAATGCGCCCATTAATGAAGGTGACAAGCAATTTGAAGAGTACCCTGATGAAAGTATTGCTGCTTGGCATAAGCGTTTAAACCTCGAAAAGTAACGCAATTTTTTGTATGAGCTAAGCTTAAATTTAGGGGGCAATTAAACACATATTTAGTTAATTAAATATTAAAAATCACCGTGTAAGTAAAGGAGAATATTATGGCAGTCTCAGCAATACCAAAAGGGTTTCATTCAGTTACACCTTATTTAATTATGAATGACGCACAAAAAGCGATAGATTTTTATTGTGATGCATTTAGTGCAGAACACGTAATGCAAATGCCTTTACCTGATGGTGGAATAGCCCATGCAGAAATAATAATTGGTGATTCGCATATTATGCTTTCAGATATTGGTTCTGAAGAGTATTTAAAAAGTCCAAAAGAACTCGGTGGTACTGCGCTAAGCCTTATGCTTTATGTTGAAGATGTTGATACCGTATTTAAAAAAGCAATTGAGCTTGGTGCAACACTAATAAGACCCGTACATGACCAGTTTTATGGGGATAGGACCGGCACACTACAAGACCCATTTGGTCATATATGGATCATTGGTACACACAAAGAAGATGTTAGTGACGAAGAGTTAAATAATCGAATTGGGGATATAACAAATCAAGAGCAAGACGCATAATTAGCGCGTGTTTGCTCTTTGTGCCTTTTATCGCCTATTTATGGGGAATAACCCCACTAAATAGGATCTGCTTTGCCTAAAAACCAAATACACGGCTGTAAATAGTTAATACCCAAAATCTGTTATAGACCAGTATTCTCATTAAATTTATTACCAAACTAAAAGCCGCTGTATTGCTACAGCGGCTTTTTGTTTAGAGCGAATAAGCTTTAAATTTGTTGATCTATTAAGCTTCTTATTTCATTTAGCGTGGTTTCTTTTGTTATTTTACCATCTTCAAAAACAACTTCTAATAGGCCTTGTGCTTCTTCTTGCTCGGTTACGTCATCAAATAAAGTTAACTCGCCGTTTACGCGTTCAACCTTTAAAAGCCCTTTAGCTGACTTTTTCTTTGAATCAGTTTTTGGGTCTTTAAATATAGCAACACGCTTACCATTTTTTACTATGCTAGTTGCTTTTACTGCTGAGCCGTGAGTATCACGTGTAACATATTGATAGCTGTATGAACCCATACCTAAAACCACTTTTGATGCAAAACCCTTATCCATAAGTCTTTGTAAAATTTGGCGTTGGCGCGTTAAAGTAATTGCATCACCGTAAATAGCACCAATATGCTCATCAAGTAACTTGTAACCTTTAGGTGTTGTTGTACCACCAAATATGTCCCATAGACATTCAATAAGCCCTTTAACTTCGCATTCCATGAGTTCGATAGTGTTGTTGTCTTCAAACCCAAAATATTGACCGTTAAAGTAATACGCTTCATAGCCTTTATTAACAACTTCAGCTTCAGCTTCGTTTTGAGTTGTAAATAACTCACTGTAATCAGATACAGGCGAAACATTATATCCGGTTAACATTTTAACAGGATCCCCTGAGTCGGGGCGAATAACTAGCGTGCCATCACGTGCCATTATTTCGCTTTTTAACTGCGGTAAATAATCAGTTACTAGAGTCCAAAAATCCCACGTATCAGATACAACACTTAAAATTCCTTTAGGTGACTGCTCTTGCATTAAGTATTTAAAAAACTCAATTTCGCCTTCCAATATCCAAGAACACGTAACCGAGTGCTCTGTTGCATCTACTGAGCAACCAACAAGTTCGTTATCTACATTTGCACCGTAATATTTTTCAGCAAATAAAACCGCAGTAATAACATCGGTACCAACAAGTCCCGATGCTAAGTGACCAAAGCCACTCATTGCTGCAGCATGTTTACCAAACATGCCTCTAAAGCTAAAGTCATGACCTTGAAATGGTACAAAATCCATATCTAAGCCAGTTTTAATTGCAAATTCTTTAAATACTTTTAAATAAGCGACAGCCGTTGTAGTGCTTGTCTGAATTGGCCAGTTTTCACAGCTTAATACCGTTTCAATCATATTAGTGAGCCATTGAAAACCCGCTTTTGTATTCACTATAGTCACTGGCGGTACTAAGTAAGGAACCAATGTCCCCTCAGGCAATGCTTTTATTTTTAATGGTAAGTAACCTAAGTCATGTAAATCTTCTAAGTACTTTACATCAACAGTATAGCCAAGCATTGAGCTCATAATACGTTTATGGTTAGCAACAGCCGTCGCTTTATCTACTTTAAAAAACTCATCCCATTCTTCTTGAAGGTAACTTTTAATAAAGTATTGAAGACCAACAAACGCGACTTTATCGTTATTTTCTATGTTACTTAGTTTGCCACTACGAGAGGTGTAATTTGCATATACCTCTGTTACGTCAGGGTGATAAGCGCGGCTATGAAATTCTTTATAAACGTCTTTTTGCATACTTGCAGCTGTAATAGTCATGGTGTTTTCCTTACATCTCAATTATTTGTAAACTAATGTTGTTACTATTTTTAAACTCATTAGCCGGTTTAAACGAATCTGTTGTGTAAATTTTATCAATTAGACCTTCAAAAACATCAAGCCCTTTTGAAAAAATGCCATGAGTTATAAAAAGAGAAATTTCAACAGCGCCATTACTTTTTAGTACCTTGGCTAGTTCGATAAAGGTTCTGCCTCCGTCACAAATATCATCAGCAATAAGTACGCTTTTACCTTTAACATCGCCAATAATTTCTGTTTTTACTATTTCGCCTGTTTTTAAGTTTCTTACTTTTTGAGCTTGAATAACTTCAGGTACACCATTGAATTTTTCTGAAATTTTAATGGTTTTTTTACTCGCCCCAGCATCTGGAGAAATAAGAGTTAGTTCGCCTTTTGCTAAGCGTTGGCTTAGCTCTTCGCAGCGTGCAAGTAACGAAATTTGTTCAATATTGGTGACTCTATTAATTAAAGCAGGGGATACATCGCTATGCGCATCCCAAATAGTCACTTTTGAGAAGTTTAAGCTATTAATGAAATTTGCCATAACAGCTGCGCCTAACGCTTCTCCTTCAACACATACTCGGTCTTGGCGTGCATAAGGAAAATAAGGAATAACAAGTTCGATAGGCGCATTTTCATTTGTTAATCTTTTTAAGGCATCGACAGCAATCATTAATCTAACCATTTTTGATGAATTGGTTAGGCGTTCAAAAATCTCTATTTTTATAGAGTCTGAAAAATTAGCGGCGTTAAACCTGATATGCTCTTCACCACCTGAAAAAGTAAAATTTTCATAATCAACTAACGATTTACTTCCTGTTGAGTCATAGCTAAATACTTTCATTTTTTGCCCTTTAAATGTTTGTGTCCTAGCGACACAATTAAATTATCAAATGTTCCTATAGTAATCAAGTTATTTTTTAAACTAACTAGCTGAACTTATAAATTGTCTGTAATTTTACTGTAGGTTGAAATTGAGATGTGTTTAATTTATTGTGTCACTAAGACCTTAACTTAATATGAGCATGCTGTGATTAACCATTACGATATTACTGAATACAAAAACCCATTATTTACAGTCGACAGTGTGTTATTTACTGTTAAGAACGATGCTCTAAAAGTACTCATGGTTAAGCGTGCGAGTGAACCATTTGTAGGTCGATGGGGTTTGCCAGGTGGGTTTGTTGATGTAGATATTGACGATAGTGTAAGTATGACGGCGCTTAGAAAGCTTAAAGAAAAAACCAGTGTAGCGCCTCAATATTTAGAGCAGTTGCAAACATACTCTGGTATTAATCGCGATCCTAGAGGGTTTAGTGTAACTTTGGTGTACTTTGCATTAATTGCAGAGGCGCAAGTATCAACCCATATAGAAACGGTTGAGGATGCAAAGTGGATAGATATAGATGAAGTAAATAATTTACCTGTGGCTTTTGATCATAAGTATATTATTGAACAAGCTAAAGCGCGTTTAAAACAAAAAGCGTTGTACTCAATGGCGCCGGTTTATTGTTTGCCAGAGCATTTTACCGTAGGGCAATTTAAGTCCGTAATTGAAACCATTATAGGCAAGCCTGTTCAGCGTAAAAGTATTATAAGGCGCATTGAAGCTGCTGATATGTTTGAAACACTAGATGAAAAAGTTAAATCGGGCGGACGCTTAGCGCAGTTATACAAAGTAAAAGCAGGCGTTGATATTGTAAACTTTGAGCGTAATTTAAGTGTTTAATAAATTAAGTAAGCGCTCTTAAAGTAACTATAAGAGCGTTTATTTAAGGGGAGGTGCTATAAGGTAAATACTTTAGTTGTTAGAGTTATTTAGTTATTAGAATTATTCAGAGCTATCTGCAGTAATAAAGCCTTTTAGAAACTCACTTAATGTTTTAGCTTCGTAAATGGCACTTTGTTCATCCGCGCCAAATGATATTACTTGCCCAGCTGTGCCTTGGCTGTTTGGTGCAAAATCTAGCGCTATAAAATTACCACCTCCCAAATTAAAAAATGGCACCCAATACGGAGTAATGTACATAGGTACGGTTTTTATATTACTTTCATTATCGGTGTCGAATAACTCTTCTTGAGTCCATTCATTATAAATAGACTGCCAGTCGCGCCATTCTTTTAAAATACGTTGAACGCCCATAAATGCTGTATTTTCGACACCATTATGAAGTGTTAAAAACGATTTTAGTATAGCTGGGAATGCAAAGCCGGCTTCGTTTTCAAATTCAGCATAAATAGCATCGTTGTTTTTGGGCTCAATAACATTGAGGTTATTTTGTTTTACCAACGCTTTAAAATACTGTTCAATTAATTCAAAGTTATCAGATGCATTGAGCTGTATAAAAGGCGTTAAAAAGTCAGCTTTTTCTTTAGTTAACTTTTCAGCAATAAAGCTATTTGGAACTTGGCTACAAATAAACTCTCCCATACCTTTATGAGTGAGCTCTTTTTCGTTGTTAAAAAGTGAGCGACTTGAGCTGCTATTACTTGTAAACGTATATACTTTAGGTGTTGAGGCATCGTCATTAATTGAGCTAAACCACTGATTAAATAGAGGCGTTGCTTCTACTTCCATGGTTAAAATTTCTTTGTCCTGTAAAAAAGCAATACCATACGCTTTTTCAGACGTTGTATCTGGAGTAATAATGAGTAACTTTAACGTACTCTTTGCTGTTAGATTATATATTTCTTTAAAAATAGATTCGCTAAAAATATCCATAGCATCAAAGCCATCTAAACTTTCAAACTCAGGCAGTGTATTTATTTTTATTAAATCAAAGTGAAAATCACCCCACTTATTTTCTTTTAAATTTTCAGTGTAAGTTATTATGTTTCTCATTTTATAAAATCCATTTTAAAGGTTATATATTCACCGCTACATAATATATCTTTTATTATGAAACAGAGGTAGTGAAGCATAGTGATTAGAGGTAAAGGTATTTACCTGAAACGTCCGCATATTTTAACATTGTATTTAGGCTTTATTTAGTCCTGAGCTTCAAATAATTATGCATTCTTTCAAATGTTAATAATTGTCTAATTGTCTAATTGTCTAATTGTCTAATTGTCTAATTGTCTAATTGTCTAATTGTCTAATTGTTAAGCGGTTGATCACGCTAATGTCATAAAACGCTTGCCGCTAACTCTATTGTTTGTATAATGCTTGGCATAGAGACGAGGGCACATAAATAATCCTTAGCTCTAAAGTGGTTTTTCTTTATCTTCTTGTATTTAGAAGGTTAAAGAAAAATTATGCCAGCGTGATGAAATTGGTAGACATGGGGGATTCAAAATCCCCTTCCGAAAGGAGTGCCGGTTCGAGTCCGGCCGCTGGTACCACTTTTTATAACCCTAACCAAATTGGTTAGGGTTTTTTTATGCCTAAGATTAATGGTCATAGTTATATTTTTGGGTATCAAGCTACTAAATTTAGAAGTCGCCCAAGTGTTGGGTAGTAAATATGAAGCAAAGGAAGAGTAATGAAAAAAGTAATTGGTTTGTTGGTTGGTGCAATGGCTTTATCTGGTTGTACTCACCGTATTGGCGATTTTACAGTTGCCTCTACAAAAAATATGAATCATACAAACAGCAATCACAAAGTTGATTATGACACACGCGTGATTGGTAAGGATGTTAAACATACTGTTTTAATTTTTCCAACGGGAAGATCTAACATGAAAGAGGCCATGGATAATGCTATCGAGCAAACACCTTCGGCGGTGGGTCTTTCAAACGTTACCGTTAAAGTTGTTCAGTGGTATATCCCATTAATTTATGGACAGTCTTACTTTGAAGTTGAAGGCAATCCAATTTATGAAGTTGATAATACGAAAACTAAGTAGTATTTAGTTTTAAATAGCTGCCAACGGTAGCTATTTAACTATCAATTTCTAACATACATTTGATTAAGGTATGATAGTAATTAATAGACTACTCTGAAATAAATAATAATCATGACTCAATTAAGTGCCAAGCAGAACATTCAAGCGATTGTTAAAGCAATTAAGGCAGAAGAAGTATCACTTCGTCAGAAGCACCCATTATTTGCACACCAAAATACCTTAGGGTTAATTATTTTATTGCTATCGCTTAGCGCATTAATTGGTGTTGGTGTTTTATATTATTTAGCCATCATACCTGCTTGGGTATGTATAGTACTTGCGGCTATTGCTGCGTCTATTTCCCATGAGTTAGAGCACGACCTTATACATAAACAATACTTTAGTAACCAGCCGTTCATGTATAACTTTATGATGCTAACAGTATGGTTAATGCGGCCAAATACTATTAGCCCGTGGTACCGACGTAAAATGCATTTACATCATCACAAAACCTCAGGCACACAACAAGACCTTGAAGAACGCTTGGTGGGTAATGGTATTAAAAACCCATTTTTACGTGCGCTAGTTATTGTCGATGGGCTATTAGGGTTAGTTATTTCTACTAAACGTTTTAGAAAAGAAATTAATGGCTTTAGTTTTTCGAGTGTTTTTAATGCGGGGTTTCCGATAGCGACTGCGTATTTTGCTGTTTTATATAGCGTTATCGTATTTCATATCGTTGATTTATTTATACCACTTTCGCTAAATTCACCTAACTGGTTGTTAAGTACAATGAGTGTGTTTGAATTTTTAATGGTCGTACTTATTGTGCCTAATATTATTCGCTCAAGTTCACTTAATTTTGTTACCTCAAGCATGCATTACTATGGCGGCGTTAATAATATGCTTGAACAAACACACGTACTAACGAGTCGTTTATTTATGCCGTTTCACTTGTTTTGTTTTAACTTTGGTAAAACGCATACCATCCATCATTTTGTGCCAAATCAGCCGTTTTATTTACGCCAAATGCTAAGTGAAAAAATACTTAAAGTAATGGCGCAGCATAACGTGCGCTTTAACGATTTTGACAGCATTAAGAATGCGAACGCATTTAAATAATTATCCCCAACATGAGGGGAGGTTCTACATTGCTATTCTTATTTTATAGTTTGAATAGCAATTATGTACCAAGCCTATTACTCGTTAACTTCCTCTATCCACCACCGCGCTTATTAAAACTCACTTTACGTGCGTTGGTTGACTATTAAATGCCATTTTTAAATCAACAAAAGCAAAAGTGGTAGGTTTTATTAGCGCTAAATCTTCAAACTAAAAATAGATAAAACCAGTGAAAAGTGAAGTGGCCCTTCATAGTTGGGCATCTAGCTTAAATGGGATTGATTATTGTGGAGCCTTCAGTAATAGTAGTTATAGAGCGAACTAATTATGTTCTCAATAGTATATAAGGGCTCGTGCTCATCAATATTATAAAACCAATAAATATAATAAGGACAAACAGGATGAAAAAATCACTAATTTCAATAGCGCTGGGCTTTGCTGCCCTTAGTGCGCTTAATGCCAATGCAAACATTGATCAGCAAGTGAAAAAGGTAGAGCAACAGGTTATTGATTGGCGACGTGATTTTCATCAAAACCCTGAGCTTGGAAATCGCGAAACCCGCACAGCAGGTATTGTAGCTAAGCACTTAAAGTCGCTGGGTATGGAAGTACAAACGGGGGTTGCTTTTACTGGCGTTGTGGGGTTATTAAAAGGTGCAAAGCCAGGTCCAACAGTAATGCTACGTGCAGATATGGACGCGCTTCCAGTTACTGAAAAAGCCGATGTTGATTTTAAATCAACTAAAACCACTAATTACCGTGGTGTAGATGTAGGCATAATGCATGCTTGTGGGCACGACACGCACGTGGCTATGTTAATGGGCGCAGCCGAAGTATTAGCAAATATGAAAGATGAATTGCATGGCAACATCATGTTTGTGTTTCAACCTGCAGAAGAAGGCGCACCAGAGGGGGAAGAGGGTGGCGCTGAGTTAATGCTTAAAGAAGGCATATTTAAACAATACAAACCAGAGGCTGCTTTTGGGTTACACATAACATCTAGTTTGCACAGCGGTAAAATTGGTTATAGAAGTGGCCCTGCAATGGCCAGTGCAGACCGATTTGAAATAACAGTACATGGCAAGCAGGCACACGGCTCTGCACCGTGGACTGGGGTTGACCCCATTGCCGCAGCAGCGCAAATAGTAACAGGCGTTAACCATATTGTTAGTCGCCAAATCAACATTACCAAAGAGCCTGCTATTGTCTCGTTTGGTAAGATAGCGGGTGGGGTACGTAATAATATTATTCCTGAAGAAGTTGAAATGGTAGGCACAATTCGTAACTTTGATATGGATAATCGTGCACAAATATTTGAAAAAATAAAAACCACAGCCACGCACATTGCTAAATCGTCAGGTGCAACTGCAGAGGTACACATTCACGAAGGTTATCCGGTAACGATTAATAACCCTGAGCTTACTGCGCAAATGTTACCTAGCCTTAAAAAAGCAGCAGGTAATGGAAACGTAGTGGAAATGGGAAAAATAACCGGCGCAGAAGACTTTTCGTTTTACGCATTAGAAGTGCCGAGTGTATTTGTATTTTTAGGCGGCACACCAAGTGAGCAAGATTTAAATACAGTGGCTAGTAATCACTCACCTTATTTTTATGCCGACGAATCGTCGTTTAAAGTAGGCACTAAGGCGCTTAGCCTCTTAGCTGTTGATTATTTAAACGCACATTAATACCAACTCGCAATAATACATAATCAATTTGAGGGATTAAACCGCACGTTAACTTCGTTAAAAATATCTCATATAGAACAACTAAATAACGAAATTTTTGCCTTGTTATCGACACGGTTTTCTTACCTCAAAATAGACAATTTAATTAAGCGAATTGGTATAAAAATAGCTTAAACACACCACGTTACGCTATTAGCTTAACGTGGTATTGCTGTTTTATTTAAAACATCGGATCATGTTTGTAGCACTTGCTCAACTTTTAAAAAATCACTCTAAAAAATTAAAAATCTAACCGAATATAAAAATGAACCGGCGAGCAGTTTTTTATATTTTAAAAATAATGAATCGATATTGCCGGTCTTATATCTCGATTCAATCTTCATAAGCATTAAGGATTTAAATAATGGAAATTACTGGAAGCTGTTACTGTGGTGAAATTAAATACCAAGCAAAGTCTCAAAATAACAACGCACTTGTTTGCCATTGTAGCGATTGCCAACGTATGTCGAGCGGCCCATTTAGAGCCGTTATAATTGCAGAGCCAAACTCGGTTGTGTTTACCCAAGGTGAGCCAAAAGAGTTTGTTAAAACAGCCCAAAGTGGTAACAAGCGTGCGCAGGGCTTTTGTGGCACATGTGGTACAACACTTTATGCTACAAATGCAGAAAAAGAAGGTCGTGTTTATGGGTTGCGTATTGGTGCGGTTGATCAGCGCGATGAGTTTAAGCCGTCTGCACAAATTTGGTCACAATCAACGCTTACATGGTTAAATAATTTACACGAAGTTCCTGCTTTTGAAACCACACCACAAAAATAAGGTAAGCCAGATGATGAACTCACTGATGAAAACAGCCTTATTAGCAAGCGTACTACTTACTGGTTTTGCGCAGGCAAAACCCAGTAATGTCGACTTTTTAAATACAGGCAAAGCTAATCCTAACTTACCATTTTCGCAAATAGTAAAAGCCGGTAATACGCTTTATATGTCGGGGCAAATAGGGATTAACCCTGTAACAGGTAAGTTAGCGGCTGGTGGTTTTGAAGGTGAAACTAAACAAACACTTGAAAATATTAAACGCACTTTAGAGCAACATAACTACAGTATGAGCAATATAGTTAAATGCACCGTTATGCTTACCGACATAAACGACTTTAAAGCATTCAATGCCATTTACACTCAGTATTTTAGTGCGCCGTATCCTGCACGTAGTGCTTTTGCTGTAAAGGCGTTAGCGCTTGATTCTTTAGTAGAAGTTGAGTGTATAGGCTCACTTTAAATTAAAAGTTAAGTTTTCTGAAATTTTATTTGCTAAAAGGCTGTCTATTTTAGTAGTTACACAACAGAGGAAATATTATGTGTAGTTCACCTAAAAGCAGCCGAGCAGTTAAAAAAACAGCCATTAGTTTTAATGATGAGCTAACTCAGGAGCAACGCCTACGTTTTGCCGCAAAAGCTAATTTAGCACAAGAGCGCCGTGAACAGCGCGAAGCAACTAATAAACGATATGAGCAAAAACACACGAGTAACAAACCTTCGTCTGGCCTGTTTTCGTGGTTACAGCAACTCGTTAGCTGATTTAGCTAAAGTGGTGTTTTTACCGCTGCCTAAACCACATAAAGCACACAGTACTCCGGCAATAGCGCACAGCCATAATGGCGCACTCCAACTTCCCGTCGTTGTGTGTAATGCACCAGCTAGCATAGGCCCAACAGCGGCAAGTAAATAACCTACACTTTGCGACATACCAGAAAGCGAGGCCGCTTGCTGCGAATCGTCAGTTCGCAAACTAATAAACGACAGTCCCAATATAAAACATGCACCAGAGCAAAAGCCCAGCATTAAGGTCCACACTAAGGCAAAGTTTGGCATATAAAGTAGCCCCAATGCACTAAGTGCACTGAGCATGGCTAAAATAAAGCTAAGCGCGCTTTGATCTTTTAATTTTGCAAGTAGCGGAATTAATATTAAACCTGGTAATGCAGTCGCTATTTGAAAAGCCCCATGATAAGCACCCGCTTGCGTAGCACTTTGGCCGGTTTCGATTAATATGCTGGGTAACCACGTAATAATTATATAATTTAAAAACGAGTTTAAGCCCAGCAGTAGGGTAATTTGCCATGCTAGTAAATAACGCCATACACTTTTTGAAGTGTTAGCGTGCTGAGCAATTTTCGCGGGTTTAGTATGTTTACTTAATTGCGATATCCACACAATAATACTCGCCAGAGTGATAATGGCTGATGAGCCCAGCGCAAGTTGCCACCCTAATCCGTTTAACTGACTCAGCGGGAATACCAAAGCAGAAAACCCGCCCGATACAACACCCATAGTGAGCACATAAGCCGAAGTCATTAACGCGACCTTTGCAGGAAAGTCGCGCTTAATTAAACTCGGTAATAATACATTTGCTATAGCAATACCCACACCAATAATAGCGGTACCCACAAACAGCATGGCCGAGGTATTTATTACCCGTGCTGCAACTCCCGCAAGTATAAATAATAAAGCGACAAATAAGGTGCGCTCTAAACCTTGTTTTTTAGCAAGAGTTGCGGCCATTGGCGATATAACCGCAAAGGCAATGAGTGGCAGTGTTGTTAAAAAACCTGCTTGCGAAGCACTTAACCCAAAGTGATTAATAATTTGTTCAAGCACAGGTGCAATACCTGTAAATGTTGCACGTAAATTGGCGGCAATAAGCAATATGCCAAGTACTAGCAATATGCCAGCAAAGCGTGATTTAGGTGTGTTATTTAACAAAAGAGAAGGCCATTAAAGCTAATATTTAATGGGCGCTAGTATAAAGGCTTAGCAAAAACTATAATTTAGAGATAATGACATTAAATAACTAAAAACAGACAAAACTATGTTTGATGCAATTGGCTGGGACGACATTAAAAATTTTGAAACTATGGCGCAGCCCATAATAGCCAAAATAGAGCATGCCCATGCAAGTCACGAAATACCACTGCATACCCATCCTAAAGGGCAATTAATTTTAGCCCTGCATGGTTATGTAACCTGTGAAGTGTCGGCAAAAATGTGGATGGTGCCTACGCACAGTGCAATTTGGATCCCCGCACAAAAAGTGCATAGTAATAGGGCGTCTGATAACGCAAAGCTCTGTCATTTATTTGTTGATAGTAGTAAAAGTGGTATGCCGCTAAATACGTGTACATTAGCCATTACGCCACTGGTTAAAGAGCTAATGTGCGAGTTGGCTGGGCATAATCAGCACTATACTTTAAATAGTAAAACAGCACGTTTGGCGCAGGTGTTATTTGATCAACTTATCGACATGCCTGTACAGCCACTTGATTTTGTATTATCTAAAAACGAGGTAATTCAAACCATGAGCGATCAGCTTATAAACATGCCAAACAATCGAAAAACATTACCACAATGGGCTAAGCAGTTTGCATTAACTGAGCGCACATTAGCGCGGTTAATTAAAAAAGAAACCGGCATGACATTTGGAAAGTGGCGTACGCAATTGCATATAATTACAGGCTTAAAAGCGCTTTCAGATAAGCAAAGTGTGCAGCAGGTGTCGGAGTTATTAGGATATGAGTCGGTGAGTGCATTTATTACTATGTTTAAAAAGGTAATGAAAAAGTCGCCCATGAAATACATGAGCGACTTAAATCAGTTAAATTAGCTTAGTCCTTAAATAAGCATTACCACGTGTAAGTTGCCGAAAGCATCGCGTTACGAGGTTTGCCAGGAAAGTATCTGTCGCCGGTAAAACTAGTGTAGTCGGCGCGCTCTGCATAAGCTTCATTGGTTAAATTAATAATGCGAGCAAGTACTTCAAGATTATTGGTAACTTGCCACTGTGCGCGCAGGCTTAAAATATCCTGCCCTTGGTATTTATTTAAGTTTTCTGGGTCGGTGTAGTAGTTACCAACGCGATGCCACTGCAAAGCAAACTGTGCATTGTTTAGTGCCTGCCATGTTAAATCGAGATTAGCTATATTACGCGGCGCGGTATCTATGTCGTTGCCGTTTATATTTAGACCGTTAAGCACTTGGTTGTCAGTGTAAGTATGCTTTGCGTGCGTGCCTGCAAAGTTGAGTGAGAGTGTATTTGTAAGCTGGTAATCAAGCTCAAGCTCAATACCGCGATGGCGAGAGCTGCCATTATTTACCGTAAAAAAGTCACTATCACGGTAAATCGTATTGTGTTTACTCATAGCGTAAACCGACACACCATAACGTAGTTTTTCGTAAATTCCTTTAATACCCAGCTCTGCATTATTAGCTATTTCGGCGCTTAAATTTGTAGTCGTTTGCTCGCGTTGTAATTGGTATAACTCAGCGGCTTGTGGGGCGCGGTAACCGCGAGAAAAGTTCGCATAAAGCGTGTTATTTGTATTGTACTGATAACTCAACCCAAGCTTTGGCGATAAATTACTAAAACTATTTTTCCCACTCGCTGGGCGGCTGTATCGGCAGCCCCCAAACGCGCATTCTGTGCCATCGTCTTTTGTTCTACCTGCAAGCATATTATTGGTATAGTCGTACTGCATATGCTCGTAGCGCACACCAGCTGTTAGTAACCACTTATTTAATTGCCAATCTACAGATGCAAAAGGGGCATAAAGCGTAGCGTTTACATCGTAATCGTAATGTTTGCCTTGTGGCACTGTCGCGACTAAAAATGCAGAACCTTGCGTGGGCTCATTTTGGCTTTGAGTAAAATCGGCTTGCGTGTATTCGCCATCAAGCCCTAGGTTTATTTTTACATTACTTTGTAAATTATGTTGATAAAGCGATTGCACGCCAAAGCCTGTTTGACTGTTTGTTTCAAGCGGTGTGCCGGGTAAAAAGTGCTTAAAAAAGTCCATGCTTTGGTCGCGAAAATATAACGTAGTAGAGAGCACATCATCGTTATTTAATTGCCATGTTGCGTTGCTCCACGCTCTAAATGCGCGTGCTTTTCTAAATGCATCTGGGTCAAAGTTTTTTTGCGCGAGATCTTCATCTTTGTAACTTTCAAAACCTGTAATAAATCCAGCCGTTTGCTGATCGAGGTTAGTGTAAGTAAGTCCTGAGGTCAGTAATAAATTATTATTTGAATAGCGATGGCGAATATTAACTTTTTGTTGCTCTACGCTTTCGTCGTCGCGGTAACCGCTGTCGTCGGTAATACTTGCGTTAATGGCTATACCGCTGTTGCCGTAATCTTGTCCTGCACGTAATTTGTAGCGAGTATAGCCGTACGAGCCGTAATCTAAACCAACTAAGCCACCGCCTTGCGTGGTATCGGGCGTTATTACATTAATAACACCATGCACAGCATTTGAGCCATAAAGTGCAGAGCCAGGGCCTTTGAGTACTTCTATGCGCTGCGCCATTTCGCTGTGTGCTTCAAATAGCTCGTTTATATTACAAAACCCAGCGGCTCTGAGTGGTATGCCATCTTCTAGAGTCAATATGCCACCACAAGCGCCTGCGCCCGAAAGCACTTGTGAGCGAAGCGCGGGTAAATACTCTTGGCCATTTCCGCGTTGAATATTAGCACCCGCTACACGTTGCAGGGCTTCTTCAATATGCGTAGGCGCTATGCTATTTAGCTGCGCTTCACTTAGTGTACTTATTGATAAAGGCAGTGGGGTAGATAGCGCTTCAATACGTGATGCCGTCGTTGTTATGGTTTCTATTGCATCGTTATTTTGATTGTTGGCAAACGCAGTGTGGCTGAAGGGTAATAACAGCGGCAAAAAATAAGGTTTCATACATTCCTTGAAAGTAATCTATATTGCATTGCCTCTATAATATGCGGTTTTAATGTGCTTTTAAACTCGTTGCGTTAAAGCGTACGTAACCTATAAACCCGATACGTAATTGATAAAACAAAACAAGCCACAGCAGGAAACACCAAAGCCAGCACTAAGTAATGCTCAAATAAAACAAAACCGGCTACACCGCCTAATAAAAAGCCTGCAATAATAAGTAAAAACATAACGCCTTTACGCATATCAAATTGCTCACCTTTAAGTGCTTTACCTATCATTAAACCAAGGTCAGTAAAAATACCCGTTAAATGTGTGGTACGAACGACCGCACCACTGTAATTAGTGACTAACGCATTTTGTAACCCACAAGCAGCAGAGGCAAGCGTAATTGCATAAACATAAGATTGATTAAGTAGGTAGGCACTTGCTAACAGTAAAGCGCCTTCAATAAATAAGAGCGTGTCGTAATGGCGGCCAAGTTTTAATGAACGCCCAGCAAGTAAAAAGCCAGAAAGTGCCGAGCCCAACATAAAGCTAATGAGTATGCTAAATAACAGCAAAGCGGCTGAGGTATTGCTCATTAGCTTAATACCCAACAAAGTAACAGAGCCTGATAAGTGCGAAATGGCTTGATGCTCAAAACCTAATAAGCCTACAGCGTTAACTATGCCCGCTATAAATGCCAGTGTAAACGCGCCATATTCAACCCACTTTGGTAGTTTTGTAAACATTGGTTATCTCTTAATGTGTGCAGAATTAATTATTGAGCTTGTGCTTTAAAACGCTTTATTTGTTCATCAACTAATTTTGTATCAATTACGCCACGCTTAAAAGCAATGTAAGTAGGAAATGTAAACTCATTTAATTGCCGAGCATAAATGTTTTTATATTCCTTTGAGTACCACAAACCCGCTTGATAGTTAGTTATTGCGTATTCAACGCGTTTTTTTTCAAGTAGCTCAAAAGTGTCTTTAGTTGAAAGTGAACGAAGCAGATTATTCTCATCAAGGCTGTACTTTTTAGCGATAATTTTGGGAAGAATAACACCGCGTAACATAGCTATAGCTGCTTTTGATAAATCATCAATAAGCAGATTATCTTCATTTAACGTGAATAAACCAAACTTAGTGGTATGCAAAGGCTCGCTAGTAAAGTCTAAATATTCTGTACGCTCTTTATAGTTGGCCAATGAGAAATAGCAGTCGTAATAGCCCAGCTCCATCTCTTTTTTAACACGCGCCCAAGGTAAATGAACAACGTCAATTTTGAGGTTTAAGTTTTTTTCAATAAACTTAATGTAATCAATATCTAAACCTGTAAATGTATCGGCTTTTTCATCGTAAATAGTAAAAGGAGGGTAGTGCGTTGTAACGCAGCGCAGAGTTTTACTTGGCGCTGCAAGTAATAACGAGGGAAAAGTTAAGGCTAAAAACAGAAATATTGCGCGCATAAATATAAATTCGATACCATTTAAATACATAATCTGAACGCTAATTATACAGTTACTGAGCTTAAATTGCATTGATCTAAGTATTTTTACCTAGCGTATAAGTTAAATTTTGTGAGATATACCATGTTTAACTCAGAGCAGCAGTCACGCATTATCGAAATGGCGTGGGAAGATAGAACCCCCTACGAGGCAATAGAGCAGCTATACGGATTAAAGTATCCGCAGCTGGTGGTTTTTATGCGCGACAATATTTCAAAAGGCAGTTTTAAAGTTTGGCGTAAGCGCCATGCAGGGCGTAAAACAAAGCATTTAAAATTACGTGATCCCGCTATTATGCGAAGCCATTGTAAAACTCAATATAAACAACGTTAAATAGGTGTTAGTTGTTTCATACGATGTTCATCCGTATTTGTTAACCTTTAGCTATTAATTATGCTAGAGATTATTTATGAGAGCACCTATATACACAGCACTAATAGCATTAACTTTATGTTCAATCAGTGCAGACGCAAAACCACATAAAGATAAGCATGGTCATAAACACGGCCACAAAAATCATCATTCGCATAAGCATAACGACAATGGCTACCTTTCTAAAAAAGAGGCAAAGCAACTAATTCGCGCAGGTTGGACGCCACCAGGGCTAAGTAAAAGCTATCACCGAGGCGACTTTTTAGAACGCGATTTATACAAAAGAGGTAGAGTGATTGAACGCTCTAGAGATAATGGTACAGTGAGTATAGAAATAGACCGTACAGTTATCCATATGGTGCACGATACTCGAGAAATACTTTCAATTTTAAGTCGCTAAATTAACTTTATAAGGATATTAAAATGCTCATTGCGCTGGCTATAATTATTGGCTTTTTTTTACTGGTTACCTTATTACCTATGTCGTACAGCCAGCATTACTTAGTGCGTAGCTGCGACTTTGTGCGCTTACAGGTATTTTATATTGCCAGTTTTGTAGCCGTTACTTCGTTGTTTTTATTATGGCAAAGTAGCGCAATAGGTTATGTATTTATAGCCTTAACCTCATTACTTATAATGGTTTTACAAGGTAAATGGATTTACCCGTATACATGGCTTGCTAAAAAAGAAGTGCAAAGCGCACCAAAGCACATAGATCATAGCGTAAGGATTATGTCGGCAAATGTACTCATGTCGAACCACAAAAGTGAGCAGTTAATTAGCCTTGTAGATGAGCACCAACCCGACTTACTTATCACGCTTGAAAGTGACAGCTGGTGGGAAAATAAATTATCAGTCATTAAAAAAAATTACCCGTATTACATAGAATGCCCTAAAGATAATCGTTACGGCATGCACTTATACAGCAAGTTTAAAATACTCGATGCACAAATATGTGAGCTCATAGAAGAAGATATTCCCTCAATTCATATTCTGTTTGAAAACGATGAAGGCCTGCAAATGCAAGGGCACTTTATTCACCCAGCACCGCCAAGCCCGACCGAAGAAGACTCATCGCGTCCGCGCGACTCAGAGCTAATAATGGTGGCTAAAGCACTTAAAAACCCAACACGACCTACCATCGTTGCCGGTGATTTAAACGACGTAGCATGGTCGCGTAGCACCCGTTTGTTTATGCAGATAAGTGGCTTTTTAGACCCTCGAAAAGGCCGTGGTTTTTATAACACCTTTCATGCAAGTTACTTTTTTATGCGTTGGCCGCTCGATCACTTATTTCACAGCGAAGGTTTTAAAGTAAAACGTATTAAGCGCTTAGCTAAGTATGGCTCTGATCACTTTGCGCTACTGACTGAGCTTTCTTTTGAGAATGCTAATCAGGAGTCGCTAGAAGATAAACCTGAAGAACTAAAGCAAGAAGAAATTCAAGAGCTCGCAATGAGTAAGGCTGATAAGCGAAAAGTGCCGAGGTTTGAAAAGGAGTGAGAGACGCTAGTTGTCAGCTTCTAGTTATTAGTTGAATACATTTAACTTGAACTGTCAGGTTTGATTAATCAGATTTGATCAAATTAGATAGTCTCATCAGTGCCAATGTAGGTCGGATAAGCGAAGCGCCATCCGACACAGTAAAATACCTTATCAATATTTTATGGTTTCGAGTGGCAGGAGATTGTACGAGCAGACATTGATGAATCGTGATATGAGGAGTCAAGATTAGAACCCTTTGGCCTGATGATGTGAGAGTTAGCTGTGCTTCAATATCGAGTATATTTGTACTCTTTTTTTGTTTTGCGCCAGATATATGTTCCTCCAATTAAAAATAGAGCAACAATAAAAGGTGTCAACTTGTTGTCTGACTTCCAAGCTTGTTCAGATTCTTCATAAGAACGAACAAGCAGTCCATTCACTTTTAACTCAAAAAAATTATGATATATCTTCGAAGAGTAGATTGGCGAATGCGTATCAGAAGCCTCAAATAAAATAGTAACAAGCTGATCTTTTGATTTCAAAAGAGACTCTTCAACAATGCCTTGCCCATTTGATTTTGACGGGTAATTAAAATTCATTGGATCATTAACAAACCCGAAGCGTATTCCATAATCATGTGCTTGAACCCAATCAACAAGACCACTTTTTTCTACAAGGTCACTTTTAAAGGGAAAGCCACTATTAACCTGATTTAGATTTACAAACCCGATGACTAGGCCTAATGCGATGGAAATAACTGATAAAGATAAATTTTTATAATATGTTAATTTTGTCATTTATTAACTCAAATAAGCTCCTTGTTAGTTCGAGCGATCAAAATCAGTTTCAGGCTCAATTCCAAGGGCTTTAATGTGCCATGAGCGGACGGTCGTAACCATAGTCACTTGTTATGTGCTGACTTAGTACATGGGATTACCATTTTTAGATTCACTTGGTACCTCCTGGATCGAATCCCAATGCTCGACGATTTTCCCCTGGTCATCAAAGCGGAAAAAATCCATAGTTACATACTGCTCGTCTCCTGGCCAAGTCTGGTGGGTATGGAGAGCTACCAGATCGCCTTCCGCAATTACCCGCACAAATTCAATTTCTTTTTCCGGGTAGTCTCTTGCCATTTCGTCGAAATATTCGATAAAGGCCTGCTTACCATCACCTACTACTGGATTGTGCTGGATGTATTCCGAGCCTACATACTTCTCCACAGCTTCAGATGGATATCCAAGATAAGCTGTCCTATAAAATGCAATTGCATTTTCTTTATTTGATTCCGGATCAGGTACCATCTTTAGTCTCCAAAATTACATGTATAGGCTATTATTCGATAAGCACATAACGCTTTGCTAAGGGGCAATTGACAGTTGGCTAAACTTGCGCGAAGCGCCAAGCCAACTGTTAATTGTCCCAGTGAGTTTACGAACGAACTTAAGCAACTTGTTATACGATACCTAATTCGTTACGCATTTCTAAGAATATTTGATTTTGTAAATCAATAAGTTTCTTTCCTTCCCCATTTAACTCTGTAGCCATATATTCTTGGGAAATTCTATTAGTCTCTTCAGGGTTTGTAATGAACTTTGTTGCATTGGCGTTCATCCATTGTAGGAACTCAACCGTTTTTTCTTGGGTTATTTCTAAAGAAATAACATACTCATCTAGCAGTTTGAGGAGCTTTTCTCCAGCCTCAAGTCTTAACCCATTAATTTCATTTTTAAAAGTGAGAAATATCTCTGATACATCACCTTGAAGTGCAAGCATATTCCGAATGTAATCGGTGGTATTACTATCCGATGGATCATTTAGAACATCAATAATTCCAGTTTGAAAGCCATCAAAGAGTGCTTTACGTGATTTTGCAGTATAAGAATCCATCAAAGTATAATATTTCTTATAAATAGATAATTTACCTTCGTACAGCTTCTTTTGTTTATCTAAATCGAATTCAAGTTCACTTTTTAGCTTTGCTAAATCTTGATCGTATTCATGCTTAATTGATTGCTTCAATCGTTCCTTGATCCAAAAAACGCCAATAACATTGATTACAGCAGTAACAAGAGCTGAAGTGCTAATTATTGCGACTAAATCCATTTGGAACACCTATTCGTATAACACTTTAGTATTTATGCGACACGCAGTTTGTGTTGCATAATCGCTTGTTGGACTGAGGCGCTACCTGCTCGGTGTGTCAGAGTTGGTGTTGTTTATGCTATGGGAATTTGCTTTTTAGAGGCTCTAGCTAAATCAGCTAATTTAATAAGCTTACCTATTATAATTTAAGCTTTCCCTGCATTGCTCAGCGTTTATTATCTATTCATTAAACCGAATGTTTAACCGTTAAGCAAGGATATTTTTCGCTCGCACAGTCGCTATTAGCCTGAGCAATTAAGCAGGTTAACTTATTGATTTGATGCAGCAAGCAAGGCTGCTAACTCGTTCGCGCTATTTTATTTGTCGCCTCATCTAAATTCATCACACCAATAAATCGTAAGGTACCCGTCTTGCATGACTGGCAAGACCAATGGGGTATTAATCGTTCTTGCTCTACCTTCGGCTTCACCGCTTTGCATGGGGATGCTGATACTTGAGCCTTTATTAACCCTAACTTTCGCTTGCGACACGCATTAGCTAAAAAGCCATAGTGGCGAATGCGCATAAACCCTTTGGGCAATACATGTTGTAAGTAGCGCCGTAAAAATTCATCACAACTCAGAGTCATGACTTTATCGCGGTTGTTATCTGCATAATCGCGGTATTTAAAGCTCACTGTTTCTTCAGTCGCTGACACTAATCGCGATTCTGACATCACGCCTTTTCGGGTATAACGTGCAAGGTAACTGACTAACTTTTCACTGTACGTTAAACAGGCTTTGCTATACACACACCATTTGGTTGGTGTGCTTACTTTCGCGAATGAACTATCGCATTCATTGAGCGCCGCGAGCATTTTCCCTCTAAACACTGTTGATAATGCTTTAACGGGGTATAAATAGCCTTTTTCTATTTCATGCCAGTGCGCTTTATCAAGCGCACCTGCGGGTATCAAGCAATGCAGGTGGATATGCTGACTCAAGTTCTGCCCCCACGTATGCAGTACGCTTGTCATGCCTAGCTGGCCATGCCTCTTTCGTTTCGCAAATTTACACAGCGTTTGCCATGCGGCTTTAAATAAACATTGATACAACGCGTTTGGGTTGTAGTGCGCAATGATATTTAACTCATGCGGGAGCGTAAAAACAAGGTGGAAATAGCGACACGATAATAAATCCTCTTGTTGTCTTTGCACCCATTTAGCCGTTGCCATACCTTGGCAACGTGGGCAATGCCGATCTCGACAGCTACATCCAATTTGTTGTACTTCACTACAGTTATCACATTGCCATGCTTGATAACCGAGCTGTCCCGTTCTGCATGATTGAAGGTGTTGGCAGACTCGTAACTGCTGATAACTCATTATGTGGTGCTGCCGATAATTCCCAAGGCCAGAATTCAAAATATCAGCGAGATGCAAGCCGCTCATTGGTTTCCCCAACTTGCGAGTAAATCAATACCACCATGCCCTAATTCAGGTAACCAGTGTAAGTAACTTTGCGTGGTTCTAATGTCACTGTGACCAAGCTGATGTTGAAGTTGATGAAGCGGCATCCCTAACTCAAGTTGATGTGTTGCATAAGCATGGCGTAATACATGTGGATTACAGTGCTTTAAACCACACATTTGTGCATGTTTTTCAATGCCTTTCTGAAGCTTGAGGGTGACATGGGTTTATCCATTAACCATCGTGAATAAAACATCCAGCCCGTTGGGTGATACATTTTCCAATAGCAACGTAATTGATTTAGCACGCTATCTGATACAACAACATAGCGTGACTTATCTCCTTTACCATGTTCAATTAAAATGGTTTTACGCTGTCCATCGATGTCTTGCACTTTGATGCGCAGCAGTTCGCCAATACGCAAACCACATCCATAACACACCACTATCAATGTTTTTAAGCGCATATCCGTGCAACTTTCTATAAGTCGTCGAATATCATCACGCGATAAATAAGTGGGTGCCCGAGGTTTTGCTTTAGGCAAGGCTATGTCTAAGTTCAGTGGGCGATGTAAAATATTCTTAAACAGAAACCAAATGCTGTTTATTTGTATTTTTTGACTCGCTCTGGAGAGCTTTCGAATAGCGGGATCTTTAAAAAAGATATTCAGCTCATCATCAGTAATTAAATCGAGTGGTTTATTAAAATAATGGCTGAGTTTAAGTAAATGCTCGCAGTAGCTTTTACAGGTACTTTGTGAATAACCACGATAGGCTATTTCAGTTTTGACTTGTTCAATGAGTGTATTCATTACTTACCTCCAAATATGGGATAACCCCAAGGTAAGTGTGGCTCAAATGGTCAGAATAGGATCTCCGCGTAGCGGCTTAGTTCAACAATTTAATAGTGCGCTCATCGCGCATATTTCTGACGAGTTAACGCTCATTTATCTACTTTATATAGTTTTAACAAATAACCTAAGGCATTACTATCACTAAGTTTTCTAAAACTTTAAAGTAAAGTTAAATAGAAAAATATGCGCGCAGCTCATTTTCATGAATATGTGCGCAAAGAGCACTTTGACCAATCAATTAACTACGATAATTAGCCAATCTCAATGACCAGTTATCGCTCATTTTTGTCTGTTAGGTTTCAGGTATTAGCTTCTAGATATCAATAGTTAGCTCTGGGCTTAATAGTACTTGCTCTAGCTCTGTTTAAGCATCATATTTGTGATGTTTTTCTGTAATAGTCCTCACTATGTTTATGTCTTTAAATACACGGCTAACAGGTTTGTAAGCGCAATTTAAAATAGCGACAAAGGTAGCGTGCTTACATTTTTATTAAATAAGCTAAATTGTGAAGTGAGTTTTAAATTATTAAAACTTAATGAAGTAGCAATGGTTAGCTTGTAACTTTTTATTTTGAAGTATATTTAATTCTTAAAAGCGCGAAGTAAAATCGCACCTACGAATATATCTAAAACTCGGTACTATCTCTTACTAAAAGCTCGGTACTATCTCTTACTAAAACTCGGTTCTATCTCTTACTAAAAACTAAGTACTGTCTCCTGAAAATTACTTTCTAAAAGTCATAAAAAAGCCTAAAAGCGGTTACCCACTTTTAGGCTTAGTAGTTTTTGTATTTAAACAGGTATTAAAAATATCTATTTAAAACACTTATTTCATTTATGCAGCTAAATTAGCTAGCGATCATAATGCTTTTAACATTCACAAATTCGCGCATACCAAAGCCGCCGTGCTCTCGGCCATAGCCACTGCCTTTAACACCACCAAACGGTAAGTTAGGCTGTGCTAAACCATAGCCATTAATGTTGATCATACCTGTGTCAAAGTGCTTTTTAGCAAGCTCAATAGCTTTTTTCTCATCTTTAGAGAAAATACCACCGCCTAAACCGTAGCGAGAGTCGTTGGCGATGCGCATTGCGTCGTCGTTGTCTTTCGCTTTTATTAGCGAAGCTACTGGGCCAAATAGTTCGTCATCGTACGCAGGCATGCCAGGCGATAAGTTATCAAGTAGTGTTGGTGGGTAGTAGTAACCTGTTTGCGATGGTATTTCGCCACCCGTTACTATGTTTGCACCTGCTTTAACTGATTCCATTACTTGGTCGTGAATACCGTCGCGTAAATCCTCACGGGCCATTGGACCTAAGTCTGTGTCATCTGCCATTGGGTCGCCCATTTTCATGGCATCAAACTGCTCTTTAATTTGCGCTTTAAAGTCATCGTAAAGTGACTCAACAACAACATAACGTTTAGCTGAAACACACGTTTCGCCGTTATTGATCATGCGACCTGTTACACAGGTTTTAACTGCAAGCTCTAAATCGGCATCATCGAGTACTAAGTAAGCGTCATTACTACCAAGTTCTAACACTGTCTTTTTAACGTGTTTACCCGCTTCTTCAGCTACTTTTTTACCTGTCGCATCACTACCCGTAAAGGTTACGCCGCTAATTGCTTTGTGTGCAATTAGAGAACTGGCGGTTTTGCCGTCGATAAGTAAATTGTTAAAGCAATACTCTGGGAAACCAGCTTGTTTAAATAGCTCTTCAATTCTTTCAGCCATGCCAAAGACGTTACCAGCATGTTTTAATACGGTTGTGTTACCCGCCATGATGTTGGCAGCACTGTAACGAATTACTTGATAAAGCGGGAAGTTCCACGGTTGAATACCTAATAATACGCCCGTTGGTTGGTAGCTAATGATTGCGCGGCCGCCGTCCATATCACGTTCTTCGTCAGCAAGTACTTGTGGGCCGTTTTCGGCGGTGTAACGACAAATAGCTGCACATAGTTCAACTTCTTGAAAGCCTTGCTCGTATACTTTACCCATTTCTTCGGTCATGAGTTTTGCAATAGATTCTTTTTGCTCTTCGAAAAGTGAGGCTAACTTATTAAGATATCTCGCACGTTCAGTGAACGACGTTAAGCGCCATTTTAAGTATGTTTCGTGAGATTTTTCGATTACCTGTTCAGCTTCTTTTTGAGAAAGTAGCGTATAGGTTTCAATGGTTTGCTCAGTTGCCGGATTAATCGTTTTAACTGTGTTACTCATTTCTATCTCCTTACAAATTAATTATCTATAAGGGTGCAAAACAAAAGCCAATATCAAAAAAGCAATGCTAATTAATTTCAAGCTATTGAAATATAAAGTCTATTTCTTATTTTTATTCTATTAATAACTTTTTACTACTGTAAATATATTATCCAAGGCAGTAAAAAATTCTGATTTATGCAAAAGTTACAAGGGTGATTGCTCATGTTTATTTAACTTATAGAAGTTCTCTAGCAATACGTTTTAATAGGTAGGTTTCTCGTAAAATGGAGAGTCCTTGTTTTTCACTATTAGCAAGTGTGCGCTCGTTATGTGCAATTGCGTCGTTAATATCAACCCATTTAGCGGTCATGCCATTTTGCTGCTCATAATGCTCTAACTGTGCTTTGCCAAACTCGTCGGCAATATTACATACAAAGCAATACGATTTAATATGAATAATATCAAAGTCGTCTTTATACCAAGGGCGATATTCTTCATAGAGTCCAAAGGCTTTAACAACACTTATTTTTTGTGCACCGGTTTCCTCGCTTAGTTCACGCATCAAACCTTGCTCAATACTTTCGCCTTCATCTACTCCACCACCAGGTAAACTGTAGTCTTCATAGCGGTTTGTATACATTAAAAGTATTTTATTATTTTTAATAACAATGGCGCGAGCCGTTAAACGGGTAAATTGACTGCCTTGGTCAATATTAATACCTGAATGTATTAAGGTTTTTAATTGCTGCATTTCGTCTCCTTTTTTAGGTTTTTAATGATAACAGTTGCTACCATTCTATAAATAGAAACGATTTTAATTATTTTTCGTAATTTGTGATCGTTTTTTTTAAGCATACGTAAATATTGAGTTAGTAATATAGATAGTATTGGATTACTTAACTATTTAAGTAATTAGATTCTAGGTGCGCCTTTAAATTAATATTTAGGATGCGTAGAATAAGAAAAAAAGCATAGGGATTTATCATGTTAGACATACTTTTAGTAGACGATGACGTCGAGTTTAGTGACGTTGTATGCCACATAGTCGAATTCCTCGGCCACAATATAAGCACCGCCACCAGTTTAAAAGAAGCACATCAATGGTTTGAAAATAATACCTTTGACCATGTGCTGCTTGATTTTATGTTACCTGATGGTAGCGGTTTGCACTTACTTGATCACCTAAAAACGATTGGGCAATCTCCAAAAATTACACTTATATCGGGTCATCCTTCAGTTAAAGGCATTTTAGCTGAGATGTGTGAGCCAAATGTAGGGCATTTATTAAAGCCATTACAACGCGAAGATTTAGAACTGGTTTTAAATGGCCCTAAAAAAGCAGTTAAAAAAGCAAAGTCGGGCGGTATAACGCGTCACTTTGGTGGTTTAATTGGCGAGTCAGAAGTAATGCACAAGCTATACAACATGATTGAACGCGTAGCTAAAACAAATGCTAACGTGATGTTGATGGGTGAAAGTGGTGCAGGTAAAGAAGTTGTAGCTCAGGCTATTCATAACGCAAGCCAGTGCGAAGGCCCGTTAGTGGCGAGCAACTGTGGTGCGCTTTCAAAAGAATTAATAGGTAGTGAATTATTTGGCCATGAAAAAGGCGCCTTTACCGGCGCTATAGCCCGCAAAGAAGGGGTATTTGAGCAATCAAATAACGGTACTTTGTTTTTAGATGAAGTGACCGAAATGCCAATTGATATGCAGCCAAATTTACTGCGAGTGCTTGAAACTAAAAAAGTAACACGCGTGGGTGGTAACAGAGAAATACCAACCAATTGTCGCGTTATTTCGGCTACTAACCGCTCGCTTACTGATTTAGCGCAAAATAATATTATTCGTGAAGATATTTACTTTAGGTTGGCTGTTTTCCCTATTGATATACCGCCACTACGCGACAGAAAAGAAGATATTCCTTTATTAGCGAAAGCATTTTTAGATCAGCTTAATGATGAAAACGGTACCGCATTTAGTTGGACACCCGCACAGCTTAAAGAACTGCAAAGCTATGAATGGCCAGGTAATGTGCGCGAAATTCGCCACGCAATACACCGAGCATTCATTATGAGTGACCCGCAAACTAGCGATATTATTTTACCTGATAACTTAGAGTCGCCGTTTTCACGTGTTAATAACCAAACTGCAGATAAGCCAGTATCAGCAGGGCAAACTATTGAAGAAGTTGAAAAAGAACTTATTCATGCAACGCTTGATAAGGTGCAAGGTAATAAAACGCTTGCTGCACAAATGCTGGGTATTAGTACTAAAACACTTTATAACCGCCTTAATGCATATGGCGGTATTGGCGAATACAAATAGATTTGAGGAAGGGCATGACATCCGATAACCAAACAGAGCAGCTAAACAAATTAGTACACGATGCAAGAGCGCCGCTTAATCGTATATCGATGAATGCAGAGCTTATTAAGTTGGTACTCGAAAACGATATGCCAAAAGATAAAGCGCTAGATGCACTTGATAAGATTATTAACAACTGTCAACAATGCAGTGAAAGTTTACAAAAAATAACTGACTCTCAATAAATATTAAGTGTTGTATAAACGCTAATTCGGGAAGCTAAATGAGCAAACAAGAACATCAAGGGAAAGCGAATATTACTTGGGCAGCTTTTATAGTTGTTGTGTTGAGTATTATTGTGGGTAACGCATTTTTAGCATTGAATACGATTCAAGGTTTAACACAAACCCAAAAAAGTTTAGACAACACTAATATGCTGACAACAGCAATTGAGCAACTACATTTGTCAATTGTGCAGGCTGAATCAGGCCAGCGTGGCTATTTATTAACAGAAGAGACTGACTATTTAACGCCTTACTACGATGCTGTTGGGCAAATTGAAGCGCAGACAGAGCATGTTAAGTCGTTGCACTCTGAAATTGACGGTCAGGCTGAGCGTATTGCTCAGTTGCTTGTACTTGTCGATAGTAAAATTAAAGAGCTAAAACAAACCGTAAACCTGGCACTTGATGATAGAGAAAGGCGTGCATTGTATGTGTTAAATACACATAAAGGCAGGGAGCTTTATAAGCAAATTAGAGAGTATGTTAATGAAATTCAAGACCGTGAATTACTCTTTAAAGTGAGCCATTTTTCAAAGTTAGCGCAAATTAAGAATGAAGCTAAAATCACGTTTGCTATTACAGCAGTCACAAGCATATTACTTATTATAGGTATGTTTGTAATGACGCGGCTTAATTTAAGAAATGCGGCACGGTATCGCTTTGAGCTTGAAAAACAAAACGAAACATTAGCAACTAAAGTGTCTGAGCGTACACAAGAGCTAACTTTGTATTCTGATGAACTGAGCCGAAGTAACCGAGAGCTTGAGGAATTTGCTTTTGTTGCAAGCCATGACTTACAAGAGCCTCTTAGGAAAATTCAGGCATTTAGTGACCGACTCGAAACCATGTTTAAAGATGAGCTTGGTGAAAAGGGTATTGATTATATTGGACGCATGAAAAATGCGGCGCAACGCATGTCTAATTTAATAAACGACTTATTAGAGTTTTCACGTATTACCACCCGTGGTAAAGATTTTGATGATACAAATTTAAACGACGTTGTAACCGATATACTCAGTGATTTAGAAATTGCGATAGGCGAGTCTAATACACAAGTTGATGTAGAGGATTTACCAGTTATTCAGGCTGATAAGAGCCAAATGCAGCAGTTGTTTTTAAACTTGTTGTCGAATGCTGTTAAATTTAGACGCCCAGATGTAAGTCCACATATAAAAATTAGTTACCAGCATGAAGACATTTTTAGCGAGGATCATAATGCTAATTTAAGCTTTCAAGTTATTACTATAGAAGATAACGGTATTGGTTTTTCACAAGACTATGCCGATAAAATATTTGTACCGTTTCAACGTTTACATGGCCGCTCACAATATAAAGGTACGGGTATAGGCCTTTCTGTATGTAGGCGTATTGTGGAACGCCATGGCGGAACAATTACAGCCCAAAGTAAAGACGGTGAAGGTGCAACCTTCATTATAAAACTACCTGTGGAAGCTGCGCTTTTCACATTGCAAGGAGAGGCTTAAATGCCCTATTCAAAAGTAAAACCGATTACTATTTTAATGGCAGACGATGATGAAGATGATCGTTTGTTAACACAAGATGCCCTTGCCGAAAGCCGTGTACTTAACGAGCTTCATTTTGTAGAAGACGGCGTTGAGTTACTTGAATATTTAGAACGTAAAGGTAAGTTTGAAGATAAAACAGTGTCGCCGCGACCAGGATTAATATTACTTGATCTAAATATGCCAAGAATGGATGGCCGTGAAGCGCTTGAAGCTATAAAAGGGAACCCTAATTTAAAGGGAATTCCGGTTGTTATTTTAACTACATCTAAGCAAGAAGAAGATATGGTTAAAGGGTATAACTTAGGTGCTGCATCTTATATTACAAAACCAGTGACGTTTGATGGTTTGGTTGATTTGATGAAAACGCTAGGAAAATACTGGGTAGAGTTTGTAGAGCTACCGACAACATTTAACGATTAATGGAGATTGTATGTTAGATAAAGTGACTCAGTTGCTGCTTGTAGAGGACGATGAAGATGATTATATACTCACCTGCGACTATCTGGACCAATTGGATTCACACACGTTTAACATTCAATGGATAAGCTCCCCAGAGCAGGCAATTGCAACGCTTAGTAAAAATGAGCACGACATTTGCCTGCTTGATTACCGCTTGGGTGCATCTAATGGTTTAGATGTATTAAAAGAGGCCATTGCGAATGGCTTTAGCGGCCCAATTATTATGCTTACCGGGCAGTCAAACGATGAGTTAGACTCGGCAGCGCTTGACGCCGGTGCAGTAGATTACTTAATAAAAACAGAAATGAGTTCGAGCCGTTTTGCACGTGCTATTCGTTATGCACTTGCTCGTAAAGATGTTGAGGGCGAGCGAGTTGAACGTTTAAAAGCCGAAGCTGAAAATCGTTCAAAAGACCGCTTTTTAGCTCATTTGAGCCATGAATTAAGAACCCCTCTATCATCTATTTTAGGTTACACCGAATTATTAATGCAGAGCGATTTTAGTCAGCAAGCAGAAAATGAATTGGGTGTTATTTATCGAAATGGTAAACATTTATTGAGCTTGTTAAACGACGTGCTCGATTTATCTAAAATAGCGGCCGATAAACTCGAACTGACCTTAAGCGAAGTTAACCTTGATAGCATGCTTGCCGATGTATACACCTTAATGCGTGTATCGGTGCTTGATAAAGGCCTTACACTGCGTTTTGAATCTCAACAGCCATTGCCCTTAGTTGCACGACTGGATGCAACAAGAGTTCGCCAAATTTTAATAAACTTAATAAACAATGCGGTTAAATTTACCGATAAAGGCGAAATTGTTGTTAATGCGTGGACGCAGTGGGTTGATGATCATGAAATGCTATTTTTTAGCATTAAAGATTCAGGCATGGGCATTGCCCCTGAAAAACAAGAACTAATATTTAAGCCATTTGAGCAGATAGCCGATGTGGAATCACGCTCTGTAGGTGGTGCAGGCCTTGGCTTGGCAATATGTGCTGAGTTGTTAGCGCGTATGCACGGTAATATTAGTTTGCACTCTGAAATTGGCAAGGGTGCTACATTTACGATTTCGGTGTATCCAGGTGATATTAGCGAAGTAGAACGACAAGTACTTAATTTTAGCAGCGTTCCACAACTACAAAGTAAATCGGCCCCATGCAAAGTGCATGGGCGAGTATTAGTAGTTGATGATTTACGTGATTTACGCATGTTAGTAGGGCATATGATCAGTACCTGTGGTGCGCGCGTAGATTACGCCGAACATGGGCAGCAAGCACTTGAAAAAGTGCGTATTGCAGATGCGTATAAAGCGCCTTACGATATTATTTTTATTGATATTCATATGCCTGTAATGGGCGGCAAGGAAGCTACCATAGAGCTCAGAAAAATGGGCTACAAAGGCCCAATAATTGCGCTTACGGCAGCTACAATGAAAGGGATACGCGAAGAGCTTGCAGCCCTTGGCTTTAACGATGTAATACCAAAGCCCGTTGATAGCGCTGCTTTATACCAGTGCCTGCAAGATTATTTAGTCGCGCCGGAGCATGCACCGCAAGCTAAAAATATACATTGTAGTAATGGCTTAACCGAGAAAAAACAACGTTTTTTACTGGTAGAAGACGATCACGATGCAGCGCAAATTACGCAGCTACTTTTAGAAAGTTTAGGTGTTGAGACGGTGATTGCGTCAAGTTGCGCGCAATGTTTACAAATACTTAATCACGACCAGCAATTTAATAAAGTATTGCTAGATATGCATTTACCCGATGGACGTGGCACTGATTTAGGCCAGCAAATTAATGAGCGATATCCAGAGCTTCGCTTGGTAATTGTAAGTGGTGCAGAGCCAGATCCTAGAGAAATAAAAGATTTAAATATAGACCGAGTTTTACTTAAACCTATTAATTTGAGCTTACTTGAAACGCTTATTAGCTAGGGCCTGTCTATCTTTCGAGGTTAAATTTGCAGCAGTATGTTTGGTATTTAGGCAAGGCAGAGCCTGTGTAGTGTGGTTATTCCCCATAAATAGGCGATAACGTAGCACAAATGCCAAACATGCGCTGCCCGAAGGGTTCTGCCCAGGGGCTATTTACTCTTTGTTGCTCGGTTTTTACTTATTCTTACAGGGATGTAAGTCAGTAGAATAACGCAGGAGCAGTTATCGAGCCCACTAGGTTACAAACCTCGCGCCGCGATTAAATAGCCCCTAGATTGAACGAATTTTAATCCTGAAAGGTCAACAGGTCCAATAACTGAGACATTATTTATATGCATTCAATAAAGTTAGTATCTGAAGAATTAATACCATCAAAAGTAGTGTGTGTTGGCCGTAACTATACCGCACATATTGCAGAGCTAAATAACGAAACGCCAGATCAAATGGTTTTATTTAACAAACCAAATAGCGCAATTACTAATACGTTACTTGCAGCTCATAACGGCGATACGCTGCATTATGAAACCGAGTTATGCTTTGTAATTAAAGATAAAAAATTTGTAGGTGTTGGGTTGGGCTTAGATTTAACTAAGCGCACAGTACAAAGTAAATTAAAAAATAAAGGGCTTCCATGGGAGCGTGCTAAAGCGTTTGATGGCTCTGTTATTTTAAGTGACTTTGTCGAACTAACTGATGCTATGAAACACTTTACGTTTGAACTTAAAATTAATAATGAAGTGATTCAGCGAGGTGATACTCATTTTATGCTACATAATCCTGACTCGATTTTACAAGAGATTAATGAATTTATGAGCCTCGAGGACGGTGATGTAGTAATGACAGGCACACCTTCGGGCGTAGGTGAGGTAACGGCTAAAAGTATTTTTGCTGTTGCACTTTATGCTAATGATCAGTGTTTACTTGAGCATCAGTGGAAAGTAAGTAAAAATTAATGACTTGCTGTTGGTAGTGTTTATCAAAGTCGGTAAAGGTAGTTTTAAGCCAAGTATGCTGACTTTGTTGGTACTCAGGTGATTGTAGTACGTTGTTTTTTAGTGAACGGTTAATTTTTTTGAGCGCTTGCTCTGCAAAATTATTGGGGGCGTTAGCCGCACAGCCTATTGCTCCTCTTATAAATTGAACATCATTTTCTTCTATTGGTACACTCTCTATATTCGTAAATTCGCCTTGCTTATTAAAGTAATCGGCCATAAACGGGTAATCAATTGAATAGTCTAAAAATCCGTGACTCAAACGCGCTATAACAGCCTGACTTTCGTTTTCACTGCTCCAACTTAACGATGACTCTTTATCTCGTTTTGTATTTTCGATAATAGTATTAATTTCAGTTGTAAATTTACGTGCAGCGGCTTGTCCATATACGTATTGGGGATCAGTTAATAAATTAATAAGATGAATAGGTGAACCGTGCTTTTTTTCTAATTGTGGCTTTAGCTCTTTTGTCGTGATAATTGAAAATGGAGGATATACCGTTGTTGGATTTGAGTAGTTAAGTAGTTGGTTATTATATTTTTTATAAATAACACATGGGAAACATACGTTTTTTCCTTCATTTAAATATTTATTTATACGCTGCTGAGGGACTATTAAGCGAGTATGTTTTACATCAGTTATGGTTCTGATTAGTTGCTCAGTTAGATTGTCGCAAATTCCACCTTGTGGTGCACTTTCGCTCTTAGCTATATGAAAAGGGGGCGTGTAACTTTGCAGCCAAATAATCTCTTCTAGAGGCTGTACTTTCTGCTCAACGGCATGTGCGTTAAATACAATTAATAAGCAAAATGCATAGTATCCATTTTTCAGCATTGATAATTATTCGTTGAATTAATAAAACTTAATTAAAGTATAGTGTTGGTTGTTGTAGGGTCAAATATTTTAGTTAAAAGCAGCCTTTATGCAAGGCTGCTTTTTAACTGCTACACGCTTAATAAGGCATTGGATAGTTTTTAAATATAGTATTAATTTCGCTGAGGATTTCGTCACTTAATGTAATGTTAAATGCATCAATATCTTCTTTTAATTGGGCTATGGTTGTTGCACCAATAATTGAAGATGTGACGCCATCTACTTGGTTACACCATGCGAGTGCTAGTTGTGCTGGAGTAATATTGTTTGCATGAGCCAGTTCAACATACTGCTTAGTTGCTTGCTCTGCGTTTGGTGTATCTCTAAAAATACCGTTGCGCTGCATGAAGGTCCAACGAGAGCCTTCTGGGCGAGCACCATTTAGGTATTTACCCGTTAATAAACCGGCGGCTAAAGGTGACCACGGTAAGTAGGCAATATCTTCGTGTACACATTGCTCTATTAAATACGGCCAGTCTTTAGCGTGCGCTAGGCTAAACTCATTTTGAATAGATACCATGCGCGGTAAGTTATGCTCTTTGGCCAAGCTTAAAAACTGGCTTATACCCCATGGCGTATCGTCAGATAAACCACAGTGCTTAATTTTACCTGCTTTAACACATTCATTAAGGCCTTGTAGAATATCAAGCATACTAGCTTGGTGTTCTTGTGTATTTACGTCGGTAAATTTAAGTGTGCCAGGCCATTGTCTGCCAAAGTGTGGAGTAGAGCGATTTGGCCAATGCAGCTGATATAAATCAATGTAGTCGGTTTGAAGACGCTTAAGTGAGTCGTCCACGGCTTCTATTACTGTTTGGCGAGTAATATTACCGCCATCACGTACCCAAGATAATCCATTGCCTGCAATTTTTGTGGCAAGTACTACATCGCCACGCTTTTGCTGATTACGCGATAGCCAGTCGCCAATAATTTCCTCGGTTTTGCCATAGGTCTCTGGAGAAGGAGGCACAGCATACATTTCGGCTGTATCAATAAAGTTTACGCCTTGCTCTAGCGCGTAGGCTATTTGTTCATCAGCATCGCTTTGAGTATTTTGTTTACCCCAAGTCATACTGCCTAAACATACTCTTGAAACGTTAATACCACTGCTGCCAAGTGCGCTGTATTGCATGAGAATTCCTTATTGATCGTATTGAGAGTAGCTAACTAACGCTGATAAAAGAGGCTCTGCAATTGGTGCTTTTTGGCCTGTTTCAAAATCAAACATAACCACTTTTGAAGTGCCTGTTGTTGTTATAGCGTTTTGCGCGTGACTAAATACGGTGTAATTCATAACAAATCGATCTGTTTTTATATCAGAAATAGTAACGCCGACTGTAAGCGTATCTGGAAAAGTAACTGGGCGTTTATAACGAATGTTGTTTTCGCTTATTACCGGACCTACGCCATTAGAGCTTATTGTATCGAACAGATTTATTTTATTTAAGAAGTCGATTCGGGCTATTTCAAAGTAACGTAAATACACTACATTATTTACGTGTTGTAGTGCATCCATATCAGCCCACGCTACGGTGATGTCGGTATGGATAGGGTGCTGATCTTTAAACGTTTGCATTATTTATTGGCCCTTAATTTTAAAGTATTTAGATTATCAATATGGAGTTGTGAGCTCAAGGTAATTAATAGCATGTTTTTTTATAAGATGATTGTACCTATTTAATTTTAGGTCTACAGTTAAATTACACAGACAAACACAAACACAAAAACACACACAGAGGTATGTATGCACAATATAATTAATTGGTCTTTAGCTTGTTTGGTTTTTATAGCCTCATTTACCTGCTACGCAATGGGTAATGAATCTGGCGCTATTATTTTAATGTTAGCGGGGTTTTTCTTCGAAGTTATGTTTTGGTTACGTGGTCATAAAGAGCCAGAAGATAATAAGCACTTTTTTTAATCGCTAACTAGGGCCTGTTGACCTTTCAGGATTAAAATTTGTTCAATCTAGGGGCTATTTAATCGCGGCGCGAGGTTTGTGACCTAGTGGGCTCGATAACTGCTCCTGCGTTATTCTACTGACTTACATCCCTGTAAGAATAAGTAAAAACCGAGCAACAAAGAGTAAATTGCCCCTAGGCAGAACCCTTCGGGCAGCGTATGTTTGGCATTTGTGCTACGTTATCGCCTATTTATGGGGAATAACCACACTTCATAGGCTCTGCCTTGCCTAAATACCAAACATACTGCTGCAAATTTAACCTCGAAAGATAAACAGGCCCTAGGCTTGCTTATCACAAGTGATTACATAATAATGACTGTATAAATAAACAGTTGTGTTGTGTTGTGGTGATGAAGAAGTTTATTCACATAGACATGGATTGCTTTTACGCAGCAGTAGAAATGCGAGATAATCCTAAACTTGCATGTGTACCGCTTGCTATTGGAGGCAATAGCCGACGAGGCGTGCTCTCAACCGCTAACTATATAGCGAGAGAATATGGCGTACGATCGGCTATGTCGAACTATCATGCTAAACAATTATGCCCCGATTTAGTTATTGTTCCTGGGCGCATGGCTGTATACAAAGAAGCTTCAAATCAAATACGCGAAGTATTTAGCCGCTATACAGACTTAATAGAGCCTCTCTCCCTTGACGAAGCCTACCTAGATGTAACAGACAGCACCGCTTGTAAAGGCAGTGCTACACTAATTGCACAGCAAATAAGAGCCGATATTTACAGTGCCACAGGATTAACTGCATCAGCAGGAATTGCGCCTATTAAGTTCATTGCCAAAATAGCCAGCGACGAAAAAAAACCGAATGGTCAATTTGTCGTTTTGCCTCATGAGGTCGATGACTTTTTAGCGCAATTACCGCTGGGGAAAATTCCGGGGGTAGGTAAAGTAACGCTCGAAAAACTCAATTTAAAAGGCTTATATACCGGCAAAGATGTACGTGAAAAGGGCGTAAATTGGATGCAGCAACATGTAGGCAATTTTGGTGTATCGCTTTATCAAAAATGTGCAGGTGAGTATATTGGTAAAGTATCGACAGATCGCATAAGAAAATCGCTGAGTGTTGAACATACCTACGAATACAATAAAACAAGTTTGCAAGAGTGCTTAGATGAGCTGCCAAAATTGTTAGACGAATTAGTTTTAAGGCTTAATAAGCAACAATTACAAAACCGTATTAATAAACTGAGTGTTAAGGTGAAGTTTGCAAATTTTGTAGTAACCTCAGCCGACCAGGCATACCACGAACTAAACACTGAAATACTTGTTCAATTACTTACCAAGGCTTATCAAAGAGGTTTACAGCAGCCTGTTCGATTACTTGGCATAGGCGTTGGCATTAAAAGTGAGCCAGATCAAAACTTTCAACTGAGTATTCTTGATTAAGCTGTAAAGCCTGTAACTCCAAGTTGCCATTTATTGACAAGTTGTGTAATTAGCTCATCGCACCTAGCTGGTCTTCAATATTTAAATCGACGATAATAGAGGCCTATGTTTTCTAACAGGACTTTATTTATGGCATACCCTCAAGCGGTTAGTGCGAGCCTTAAATGCACATCACATGATGCGCTTATTGTTATTAGTGATGACTTTTCTTTATTACCAAATAACTCATTACGTGATGCTATTTTAGACCAAGCAAACGTTGATTCTCGCATTGGTAAACAAGTTACTTTATTAGTAATTGAAAACAAGCGCGTTGTACTTGCGCCTACTGGTCCGTTAAATAGAGATTACGATGATGTTCGCCGTTATTTTGATGCTGCTAAATTAGCAATTAACGAAGCAAAAGCGTCGGGTAGTGTTAATCCTGCATTATTTTTACCAAATTTAAATGGCGACAGCCGTTATCAGCACGCTTTAGAAGTTTCTTATTTAGGCGCTTGCCAAGCCTTATGGCAGCCATTAGAAGCGCGTGAATATCACGGTGAAAGTATTGAACCTATTACTCAAATTGGTTTAGTTGGCGCAAGTGAGCAAACAATCAAAGCTGTTAATGCAATTGCAGCTGGCCAATATGCCGCGCGTGATTTATGTGGCACTGAACCTGAGCGTATGGCTCCACCACGTTTTGCTGATTACTGCGTTGACTTATTTAAAGGCTCAAACATTGCGGTTGACGTAATTGATGATATTGCAGCTATTGATAAAAACTACCCAATGCTAAGCACTGTTGCGCGTGCATCATATGCAGTTGAGCGCCATCACCCACGTGTTGTTAAGCTTGAATATGTACCAGAGGGCGAAATTACTCGCACGCTTATGTTTGTAGGTAAGGGCCTTGTATACGATACAGGCGGTGCAGATTTAAAAGTAGGCGGCCATATGGCAGGCATGAGTCGTGATAAAGGCGGCGCAGCTTCTGTTGCGGGCTTTATGAAAGCTGTTGCGGATTATCAGCCTAAAGGCGTTAAAGTAGTATCGTACTTAGCCGTTGTTCGTAACTCTATTGGCTCGGATTGTTTTGTACCAGATGAAATTATTACTAGTCGCGAAGGTATTCGTGTACGCATTGGTAATACCGATGCAGAAGGGCGCTTAGCAATGGGCGACCTGCTTAGCGAAATGAAAGATTTAGCTAAAACTGAGGTCAATCCAACGTTATTTACTGTAGCTACATTAACGGGTCACGCGGCACGTGCGATGGGTCCTTACGGTGCGTATGTTGAAAATGGCCCTGCTCGTAGCGCAGGTGTTTCACGTCAAATAGCTGATCTTGGTGATTTGTGGGCTGATGGTGCAGAAGTATCGCGTTCACGTCGCGAAGATTACGACTTTATTAAACCACGCACGCTAGCTGACGATGTTTTATCTAGCAATAACGCAGCATCGGCTGTTACAGCTCGTGGTCATCAGTTCCCAATGGCCTTTATGGCTATCGTTGGTGGGCTTGATAAGCACGGTAACGATTCAGTTCAGCCACTACCTTATGTTCATATGGATATTGCTGGTAGCGGTGTTGAAGGCGGTGATTGGCAGCATGGCAAGCCAACGGCTGCATCAGTAACGAGCTTGTTTGCACGTTACTGTTTGTAAGCTAAAAGTTTATATGTGATAAAAAAGCCCTGTTAATTCAGGGCTTTTGCATTTTATGACAATGCTATCGATTAATCTAATTTAAAACGATTAACTACGCTCGAAAGCTCTTGGCTACTTTGTTTAAGGTTATCACTAGCATTGGTAAGCTGTTTAGTATTATTGAGTGACTGCTCAGTTGATTGAGATAGCTCATTAATACGTAAATTAACTTCATCAGCAGCTTGAGTTTGTTGCTCTGTAGCACGTGCTATTTGACTGTTCATTTCGGTAATAATTGAAACAAGTCGTTCTATTTCATTAAGCGAAGTATTGGCTGATGACGCCTGTTCTACGGTAGAAACCGAAAGTGCTTGGCTTGATTTAACTGCTTCTACTGCTGCTTTTGCACCTTCTTGTAGTTTAGTGATCATGGTTTGAATTTCGTCGGTACTTTGCCCTGTACGGCTTGCAAGTGTGCGAACTTCATCAGCAACAACTGCAAAACCTCTTCCGTGTTCACCTGCGCGAGCAGCTTCAATGGCAGCGTTTAATGCCAGTAAATTTGTTTGCTCAGATATACTTCTTATTACATCAAGTACAGAGCCTATATTGTGGCTTTCGTTGGCTAAATCTTCTGTTACACGGCTGACCGTTTCTATGTTGCTTGAGAGTGTTTCTATGGCTGTAATTGTTTGAGCAACTACGTTTTTACCTGTTGATGCATTTTGTGCTGCGTCTTTAGCTGCTTGCTCTGCGGCTTCGGCGTTACGGCTTACATCATGTATTTGGTGAGTCATTTGCTCCATGGCAGCTGCAACTTGGGTTGAGCTATCGTTTTGGAGCTCAATAAATGAGTGGCTTGTTCTACTTGATTCATCAACTGTATGCGCATGCTCGCTTACGTCGTTTGCGCTTTGAGATACATGGGCAAGTGACTCTCGCATTTTTAAAGCAAATAAATTAAACGAGCGTGATAGTTCAGATATTTCATCATTTCCAGATTCACTCAATTTGCGGGTCAAATCACCTTCGCCTTGTGAAATATCTTTCATCATATCTGCTGCTAAACGAGTAGGTATTAAAATGCTCTTGCCTATAAAGTAACTAAGTAAAATAACAGCAATAATCATAATTGTAGCACTGATAACTATAAGATTACGCTGCTCGCTAAATGCTGCGTCAATTGAGTCTAGATAAACACCTGAACCAATAATCCATTGCCATTGACTGAAACCTTTAACAAATGCGATTTTTTCAACTGGTTTTTCTTTATCAGGTTTTGGCCATTTATAAGGAATAAACCCCTCGCCAGAACGTTTAACTATATTCACCATATCAACAAATAATGCTTTGCCATCGGGGTCTTTATTATTAGTTAAATCTTTTCCCTCAAGCGCAGGTTTTATAGGATGCATAACCATTGTGGGCTGATAGTTGTTAATCCAAAAGTAATTGGTTTTGTCGTAGCGCATTGCTCTTATTGCATTAAGTGCTTGCGATTGAGCTTGTTGTTGAGTAAGTGAATTACTTTGCTCAAGGTCATAAAAGTGCTCGATTATACTGTAAGCAGTTTCTACTACGTTTTGTGTTTTTAGATACTGCTCGTTTTTAAGAGAGCTATATTGGTGAGTTAAGCTGGCTATACTAAGCGCTATAAGCCCAAACACCACAATTGCTATAAGTAGCGAGAAACGTTGGAATATACTGAAACTACGTAGACTAGGCATACATTTATCCTCAAAAAGTGTGCGCTTTAGCGCATAGGATAAGCGTAGCTAAAAAGAGAGTTTAATCTAGGTCCGACGAGTAATAATGCAAAAAAAGGCTGATTTATCAATCAGCCTTTATCTATTTTTAAAATAGTTTAATTATTTAACATCAAAATGACGATTAAAAAAGTTTGTAATTGTTTGATGTAAGTGTGTTTGCACCTGTTTACCACGTAGGCTGTGCTTAGAGCCTGGGTAGGTCATCATTTCAAACTGTTTTTCGTTATCTTGTAGTTGCTTAAATAATTTAGTTGAATGCGTAAACAACACGTTGTCATCAGCCATTCCATGATAAATCATTAATGGACCTTTTAAGCCATCTGCGTAGGGGAATACTGCGCTGTCCTCATAGCCTTTAGCATTGGTATCAGGATGACCTAAATAGCGCTCAGTGTAATGGGTATCGTATAGAGCCCAATCGGTTACTGGAGCACCCGATACGCCCGCTTGAAAGTAATCGCCCGCTTTAAACATAGTCATAAGTGCCATGTAGCCACCGTAGCTGTGGCCATAAACACCAATACGCTGTGGATCTACGTAATCAAGTGTACGTAAAAACTCTACGCCTTTAATTTGATCGGCAACTTCTACTACACCTAAGTGTTTATAAATTGCATCTTCAAACTTTTTACCACGGTTGTACGAACCACGGTTATCGAGTTGAAAAATTACGTAACCTTGTTGCGCCATGTACTGAAAGTACAAGTTTTTACTGCGCCAGCTATTCGTTACTCGCTGAGCATGCGGGCCGCCGTATACGTTAACAATAACAGGATGCTTTTTACCATCGGTTACGTTACTTGGCTTAAATAAACGGTAGTGCATAACTTGACCATCTTCAGCTTTGATTGTGCCGTATTCTGGTTTTGTTAAATCGCTTAAATAAGGGGTAAGCGGGTGATTACTATCTAGCTTATTTTCTTCAAGCCATGTAATAAACTCGCCGTTTACTTTGCGAAGCGCTGCTGAGTTTGGTTTATTATCAGATGAGCTATTATCGATAAAGGTTTTGCTGTCTTTTGCTAGCACAACATTATGGTACTGACCTTTTTCGGTGATACGTTTGGCATCGCCTTTTTTAAATAAAGGCGCGCTGTATAAATGGCTTTCAAGAGGAGTGTCTTTACGACCAGCAAAGTAAATAATGCCTTTTTTCTCATCAATGCCTTTTAAGCTATCAACAGCCCAATCGCCAGAAGTAATTTGACGAACAAGTTGACCGTTTGTGCGATACAGATATAAATGTTTAAAACCGTCGCGCTCAGATGCCCATACAAAATGTTTTTTGTCTTTTAAAAACTCAAGATCAAAATGTAGGTTAATCCACGTTTCGCTGTTTTCGGTTAGTGCTACTTTTTGTGCTTTAGTTTCACTGTTATAAAAACGAAGCTCTAATTTATGTTGTGAGCGATTTTGCCATTGGTACGACAGTGTATTGCCGTCTTTTAGCCATTTAGCACGCGCGATATAAATGTCTTCATCTTTACCTAAATCAATCCAATCTACTTTTTGGTCGTTTAGTTTAACCACACCGAGTTGAATTTTAACATTGTCGGTACCTGTAAACGGGTAGCGCTGGTTAAATAACTTAACTTCATCAGCGTAAATTTCGTTACGGATAGCTTCTTTTACTGGGGTTTCGTCAACGCGGGTATAGGCAATTTTAGTTTCATCCCCTGACCACCAGTAACCCGTCATGCGGCTCATCTCTTCTTGAGCAACAAACTCAGCCATACCATTTTTAATTACGCCACCGCCATCTTTACTAAGCTGAATTTCTTTTCCTGAATCAAGCTCTAAAGCATAAAGGTTTTGTTCACGAATAAATGATACATAATTACCTTTAGGTGAAAAGCGTGCATCGGTTTCAAATGTTTCAGTATTGGTTAGCTTTTTACTTTTACCTGAGGCTAAATCGTAATAGTAAAGGTCGCCGTTCAGTGGAAATAAAAGTGCTTTACCGTCCTTAGACCATTTGTACTCAAGTATGCCTTTACCAAAAATACGTTGGCGTTCGCGGCGGGCTTTTTCTTCATCTGATAGGTTTTCTGGGCCTGAAAATAATTTTGCCGAATCAACTAGCACACGATTGGTGTTATCTTTTAAATTATATTCCCATAAATCGTAGCGGTTGTAGTCATCGCTTTTACCTTGCAGGTAAGTTACACGGCTGCCGTCAGGCGAAAATTTAAGTTGTACAGGTGATTTACCTGAAAGGCTCGGATCGTCAAAAATACGCTCCAACGATAAAGGTTTTGCTTGAACACTAATAGCGCCAACCATTAATGGTAGGGCTAGTGAGAGGTGTTTTATTTTTTTTAGCACAAGGTTGCCTTAGCTTATTATAAATATTGCTTTGATGTTAAAGCCAAGCGTGTGCAACTGCAACTAAATGCTATAAAGTGGCGATTATTAAAGACAAAGTAGGATATAACTATGACGAACCCTAAATTTGAACTTGCGCCAGAGCTTAAGCGCGACTGTATAGAACTTGCAGATTGGCCGCTGTGTAAAGTACTTTTATTAAACGATAGTCAGTATCCGTGGTTTGTATTAGTACCAAGGCAGGCTGACTTAAGAGAGGTAATTGATTTATCTGAGGGTGATCAAATTGTGTATTTAAAAGAGTCAGCCAAGCTAAGTAAATTATTAATGGATGTGTTTAGCCCTGATAAGTTAAACATAGCTGCTTTGGGTAATATGGTGCCGCAATTACATATTCACCATATTGCACGCTTTACGAGTGATGCAGCTTGGCCTGCGCCAATTTGGGGTAAATTTCCTGCAGTCCCTTATACTGATGTACAAATTACAGAGATAAAAAAAGCGCTGCAGTTTTAAGCTGCAACGCTTATTTAGGGTTTAGCTAAGTTTGACTAAACTTATTTAAGCCCTAGTACTTCTTTACCTTGTTTAAACGTTACATCTACAGGGATATTTGCTTTACTTAGTTTTTCTAAGTCTTTAGCTAGTTCTTCTTTAATATCGCCATGCGTTGCGATTAGTTGATCTACTTTTTCGTAGTCGCCATCACCTTGTAAGGTTAAAATTAGACGAGAAAGCTTGGCCATTGCAATGCTCATTTTTTCCATGTTTACGCGGTATAAACCCTCGTCATTTTTAGAAAATGCGCCTTCTTGTGCAAAAAAGTTAAAACGAATCATGTTAGCTTTACCGTGTGCGCTTGATGCACCAAAGCGAACTGAGCGGAATATACCGGCCATAAACGTTGTGTAGTAATCCTCAAGGGTACCTTCAGTAATTTCGCCTTTATTAAGTAACTGTTCAACCATATAGAGACCTAAAATATCGGCTTTACCTTCTTCAAGTGCACTTGCGTGTTCTTGTAGTGATTGGCGAACAGTACCTTTACCCGTAAGTGTATTTTTAATACCTAAGCCATGCGCCACTTCATGAAACATAGTATTGGCAAAAAATGCGTTAAAGGTAATGTGTTTACGCTGCTCAGGTACAATTAATTGTTCTGAAATTGGCACTAAAATTTTATCAAACTTGGCTCGCATCGCATTTTTAAGTTGCAGACGACGAGTCCCTTTTTCTAGTTGCACTTGCTCATCGTTTGGTAAGTTAATTGCAATTGTTTTACTACCCGCGTTTGAATGCCCAGCGTAATAAACAACATCATATGCATTTAGGTCTGCGTCAGAACCCGGTACTTCTTGTTTGTACTTAGCATCAACAGGTAAGTCTTTTTGAAGCTCAGGTAAAAAAGCTGCAAATTTAGCTAAACGCTCGCTCCATTTTAAATCTTTAATTAGTACGTAAGATTCATACGCTGCGCGGTAACCAAACAATTGATCTTCATAAGTTTCAATTGGGCCAATAACCACATCTACAGGGTTGTTTTTCATATCCATCCACGCAAAATCAGACACTTGAAAATCATCTTTTTGTAGGGCATCAGCACGTAGATTTAGGTAATTAGCGAATTCTTTATCGTCAGCAAGTTTACTTGCTTCACGTAAAAGGTCAGCGGCTTTTGCAAGCTCAACAGCGTATTCTTTAGAGTAAGGTACGCTATAAAGTTTGCCTTGCTCATCACGCTTGATTATAGAGTAAAGCCCTGTTTTGTCTTCAACGTCTGCATTATTTAACTCTTCTTTAGTTATGTCGGCAGGGTAAAACTGTGCACCAAGAGGTTTTTCTTTATAGCTAGATAAAAATGCTTCATCGCCATTTAAGCGATCCCATGGACCGTAGTTAATATCGGCAAATTTGCGGACTTTTTCATCATTGAGTTTTGCTAAAAACGCATCTCTATTCTCACCAAAAGATTGCTTCCAAAATAACTCGTCCATCACTTTTGAAGCATCAATAAGCTTAGACACCATCGCTTTTTGGTTATCACTCAAATGCGAAAGGTCAGCCTCTAGGCTAAAGTCGGTATAAATATCTAAACGTTGTTTATCTGTATTAATAAGCTCAGGGCCTGATTGTGCACTGCTTTTTTGAGCAAGCTCTACGGCTGTATTGTCGGTAGAAGACGGTGCTTGTTCAGAACATGCACTAAGAAAAACGACACCTGAGAGCATAATTGCTTGGCTAATTTTATTTAAGATCATTATATTGCCTGTTAAAAAAGTAAGTTTAATAACTTGTACTGCTTAGTTAAATAACTAAATATGTACAAACGCTTCCTTATCGTGAGTGCATTAAAGCAAAACTAAATAGTAAATAGCAAGTATTTGGCGTTGTAAGGCAAGCATGAGCGGTAAAGCATTATAAATAAAATAAACTTCTATAATTTTCTTAACTTTATCGGTAAGTTAGACAATACTAATTATATTACTAATACGAAAATTAACTGCCTGAGTTTGCAGTTAATTTACAGGCTGAACACAAAAGGACGGCAGCTTTATGTCTACAGAAAACGCTTTATTAACGATTCTAGTCGATAGAATAAATAACGATACTTTGGTTTTACCAACGCTACCTGAAGTAGCGATTAAGGTTCGCCAAGCTGCAGATAACCCTGATGTGAACTTAATGCAAATGTCAGATGTAATCTCACAAGACCCAGCGCTTTCAGCTCGTATGATAAAAGTAGCTAATAGTGCGATTATGGGACGTTCTGTAAAAGTATCTAATTTACAACAAGCGGTGACTCGTATTGGGTTGCGCCAAATTAAAAATATTGCAACGGCTATGGCCATGGAGCAATTATTTGTATCAAACAATGAGCTGATTAAAGGCTACATGGGTAAGGCTTGGCAAAAAACATTAACCGTTGCTAGCCATTCAATAACACTCATGGAGTTTTACTTAAAAAACAATAAACACACTTCATTAAATCGTGATTCAATTACATTAGCAGCACTTGTTTATAATATTGGTGTATTACCAATTTTAACTGAAGCTGAGCGCCACCCTGAAGTGTTTGCTAATCCAAGCTTTTTAGCTCACGCAATTCAAAAACTGAGTGGAAAAATTGGCTCATCCATCATGCAAGCGTGGGAGTTTCCTAAAGAGTTTGTTGATGTAGCTCTAAGCTGGGCAGATCCAAGTTACAAACCTGATAAAGTTAGTTACGTAGACTTTATTCGAGTAGGCGCTATTTTAGAGGGAACATTACAGGTTTCTGATAAGTCAGCAGCGCTGCAAACATATATAGATAAAGGTGTAATACCGTCAATGCAATTATTCACAAGTGATGAATACAACGATATGCTAAAAGATGTGAAAAACATGTTTAGCTAAACATGTTTTATCATAGCAAACTAAAAGGGTTAACTTGCGTTAACCCTTTTTGGTTTTATTTATCGATAGTATTTTCTGTTTTGGTTTTTTCGTACCGTTTTATTCCCGCTACCCATGTTTGCAGGACGTTTGTTTTGTATATCTCGTCAACAGGCACCTTAAAGTAGTCTTTATCAATTAAAATAAAGTCGGCCCATTTACCTTTTTCTAAACTACCCACCTTAAATTCTTGATGAGCTGAATAAGCGCCACCGAGAGTAAATGCACGTAATGCATCTTCGCGGCTTAGTACTTCACTTGCGCGCCAGCCGTTTTCAGGTAGTTTGTTATGATCCATGCGTGTAATGGCTGAATACAAACCATCAAATGGATTTGCAAGCTCTACAGGGTAATCAGACCCTGCTGCAACAACCGATCCTTGCTTTAAAAATGTTTGCCAAGCGTAGGCTCCGCTTAATTGTTTTTCAGTTAAGCGTTGCTCTGCCATATGCATATCAGAAGTGGCATGTACTGGCTGCATTGAAGGGATTATTTTTAACGCTTTAAAGCGAGGGATATCCTCAGGCGTTACAATTTGTGCGTGCTCTATTCGGTTACGTAGTAATATACCGCCCGTTTTTTTAAACACATTTTGATAGGCATCAAGTACTACTTTATTTGCTTTATCGCCAATGGCGTGGGTATTTGCGCTAAAGCCGCTTTTAAAGCTTTGTGTAAAGAGCGCTTCGAGTTTTTCTTGTGTTTCAAGCATTAAACCATGGTGACCAGGTCTGTCTGCGTATTCTTCAATCAGAGCAGCTCCGCGAGAGCCAAGTGCGCCATCTGCGTAAACTTTAACACTGCGAATTTCCATAAAGTCATTTTTGTCGTGGTATCGGCCTGCCTTTAACATTGTATCTAAATCAGGGCTTGCACCACTTAACATTGCCACAATACGTAGCGGTAAATTACCAAGGTCGCCGCGCTCTTTGTAAACCTCCCATGTGGCTTTATCAATACCTGCATCGTGAGTAGAGGTAATGCCTAAACTTAATAAATGCTTACCTGCTGCATCTAGTGAGTCACTTATATCTTGCTTTGAAGGGGCTGGCATATGCTGGGTAATTAGCGATTCTGCTTTATCTACAAAAATACCTGTAGGATTACCAAATTCGTCTTTAATTATTTCACCGCCTTCGGGCGCTTTTGTTTGGGCGTTAATCCCAGCAAGTTCGAGCGCTTTTGAATTAACCCAAATGGCGTGACTATCAACCCGCGAAAGAACCACAGGTCGATCGCTCACTACTTTGTCTAAATCTTTAGCCGTAGGAAAGCGTGTATCAGCCCAAAGCTCTTGGTTCCAACCTCGCCCTATAATCCAACCTTGTTTGTTATCGGCAAATACTTTTAGTTTATTTGTTACTTCATCAACCGATTTTGCGCCGCGTACGTCAAGTTGCGATAAATTATCTCCTAGGCCAATAACGTGCCCATGAGCATCAATTAAGCCAGGTAATAAGGTATTACCGTGCGCGTCAATTAGCTTGGCATCTGGGTAGCTATCTTTAAGTGTTTCGCTACCGAGCTTAACTACCTTGCCATTTTTAATAACGAGGGTAGAAAACTGCTGTACTTCACCTTTGTATAAAGGGGTATAACCATTGGCGTTATAAATTACTTTTGTTTGTGCGAGAGTGTAACTAGAACTAGCGCAAAGGCTGGCTAGTATGAGTGGTTTGATTATTTTTTTGAGTGGCATAGTTACTTAATTTTTATTGTTAATTTACTTACATTAACAAACTTGATTTTATAATACCAATGAATTGATAGACCTCATTTTAAGGCTTTTCTCTATATTAACTGTTTACAAAATAGGTAATTGATGTGATTGTTTAGTATGTAAAACAATCAATAAAGCATAAGGAAACGCTATGAAAGCCCTCTATTTATTACTCCCATTAACTTCATTACTTGCGGCATGTGGATCGATACCTACTGCAGATAAAAGTGTAGAAAAGCTAAACCATACTGATGTATCAAATGCTGAAATACGCGATTATATAGATTTATCAAGTGTTGAGCTGCGCGACAGGGTGAAAGACTATTGGAATATTTCCACAAGAACAGAACCACGATATCCAATAGCTGCTGCAAAAAAAGGTCTTGCTGGTTGTGTAGAACTCATGACTATTATTAATTCTGAGGGTAAAGCGCAAGGATATAAAGTAACTTCTTCATACCCTAAGGGGTTATTTGATGAAGCCGCAGCGCAATCTTTAAATACATGGGCCTGGCTACCTACTAACGTAAATGTAGCTAAACAACCTGTACTTACTCATATCAGAATTGATTTTATGATTGATTCAATACCAGTAGGTAAAAAATATTTAAAAAATTGTCCGGCTGGCGAAACATTTCAAGTAACAGGTAAAATTAAAAAAACCTCCTACTGATGAAACATTTCAAGTAACGGGAAAGATTATAAGGTTTGAACAAAGTACTTATTTACCTCACTCTAAAGTTACTTTAAGTGTGTGTAACGTTTTAGATCGAACCTTTATAAAATCTGATGGGTATGAGTTTAATACGGATATTACAAATAACTAAATAAGCATCAAGAATAAGGAAATACTGTGAAAGCTCTCTATTTATTACTCCCGTTGAGCATGATGCTAACAGCCTGTGGCTCAACGTCTGATCAACAAGTAAACGATGAAATGCCGAGTTTTATTGATTTATCGAGTCCTGAACTGCGAAGTAAGGCAGGTGAATACTGGGATGTTGCTAAAAGAGTAGAGCCGCGATATCCGATAGAAGCTGCAAAGAAAAGTATTTCAGGTTGTGTTGAGCTTGCTATGTTAATTAATTCACAAGGTGAAGCCCAAGGGTATAAGGTTATTGCATCCTACCCTGAGGGTGTGTTTGATAATAATGCAGCTGCTGCTGTGGGTTTATGGCGCTGGAAAGCGACAACTGAAAATACGAGTAAGCAACCTATTCTAACTTATCTCAAAATGGATTTTATGGTGAGCCCAAAACCTACTGATGCAGAGTATTTGGCGCATTGTTCTAAAAATAAAGCCTGAACGTAATTAATAGATATAAATATAATAAGCTAGGTGCTTGTTTACCTAGCTATAAAACTACTTACTTGCATATAAGCCATATTCATTTAGTGCTAACTTGCCATCTTTATCACTATCGTAGCTTGAGAATCGTGACCACAAAGCCGGATCTATAGCGGTTTCTGAACGTGATAAGAAACCATCTTTGTTCCTATCTAGCTTTTTAAATTGCTTTGCAATATCGTTACTTGCGGCAAAACTAAATGTGCTAAAAATACTAAACGCCAGCAGCGTTATATAGCTAATACTTTTCATACAAATCACTTAGTAAAGGTTGTTAGTTAGATAACTTTTAAATTCGACTAGCGAAATTTGGTTATCTTGGTTTTTGTCCCATTTTACAAAGGTGTTTAAAAGTTGTGGTTGGGGATCAAGTTCGTCGTGTGTTAAATAGCCACTTTTGTCGCTATCTAGGTGATCAAAGCGTTGCTTTACATCAAGTGCCGCGGCATCAAAACTTAATAGCATTAAAATGCTTATAACAAGGGGAAGTATCTTCATGGTGTTCCTTCCAAAAGATGTATTAAAAGTTCGTGACTAAAACAAAGTAAAAAGGAAAAAGCACTTGCCGTAATTTAACTCCCAACATTAAATCCTTTTACACACTCCCTCAGGGATTATGGCAAATGCTTTTAAGCTCAGTTTACCTGTAACAAGCTTAAGTAAACCTTAATCAGTAATTGCTGATTAAGGTTTAAAGCTTTCAAATTCTTTTTTTGAGACTTTTTCATCACCGTCTTCATCTAAGTCGGCAAATTGTCTCATTACTTCTTTGTCTTCCTTTGCTTCTACAATTGATATTTGTCCATCCATATCTTTATCTAAATGAGCAAAGCGCACGTTTGTTGGGGATGCAATTACAGTGGCACTAATTGCTAAAAACATTAATGAAAAAGCGGCTATAAGTTGTTTCATAATCACGTTCCTTATTAAATGAGTTTATTGAATAAATTTTTTGAATTCATCTAGCGACAATTGCCCATCTTGATTGGTATCAATTTGAGAAAAATTCTCATGTAAAACGGCATCTTCACCTGCTTCGGCTTCACTTAATGTACCGTTACTGTCTTTATCAAGCTCGTTAAAAGTCGCGTGAACGTCCATTGCGTGTGCGTTAGCGCCTAAAAAGCCTAAAGCTAGTAATGATGAAACTACTAAAATGCGTTTGTTCATAATTATTTCCTTATTGATTAAAGTTAGTAACAGCATTACAAAAATGATGCCAATAATAATTATTATTAATTTTCAAATGCTTAGCGTTTTAACTTGAGGAGAGTGAGAATTTTTTACGGGGTTTATTGTAATTTTTGTATGTCTTTTGCAACACTATGTAGCGAGATTAAAGAGATGCTTTTAAAATCAATGACTTACACTGTCTCTGTTTGGCGACACATTGTTTTTGTAGCACTGGCTGTTAATCGTATTAAATATAATTGCTGGTTCAGCTAGTGTATAAGGTAAGCACTTAATAATAGAACGCTTAATTTAAAAGGACTAAACGAAATGCCAGTAACTATAGCTAAAAAATACCAAGCAATGCTTAACTGGCGGCCTAATTTAATCGGGCAATTTGCAATGAGTATGCTGCTTTCGTTGCTCCCGCTTTCTATAGTGGTGATTGTATTTTTAAATGCGCTTAACAAACAATTAGCTATTACTCAAAGTCTTGTGAGTAACAATTACCAAGTTACTAAATCGTTTAATACTCTAAAACAAGAACTCAACAGTCTTGAGCGGGCCACTAGGCAAAACTGGGTATTAAAAAGTGAATCGCTCGACAAACTCATTGTTGATAAATGGCAATCATCCCTGCAAAGCATTGATGAGCTTAAATTTGTAAACATGAATAAAGATTATACCCACCAATGGCAACGCTTATATACCACCTTACAAACCGCGCATGTTGAATTGGTTGAGCAAAAACAACAACAAGCTGAGTTGTTTGTGCCAGTGAGCGATTTAGTCGCTGAACTTACTTTATGGTTACGTGATAAAAACGAAGCGCAAATTACCAATAACCAAAATGAGCTGACAAGCCTGCAAGCCTCATTTATAAACTGGCTGGTGGCACTTATTCCACTTACTTTAATTGTAGGTGGTGGTTTTTTATGGCGCATAAGTGGGCGACTAAAAGGGTTAACCACGGTTATTGATAAGTTAGGACAGGGACATTGGCAGCAAAAAATATCAGTTAAAGGTTCCGCTGAGCTAGTTGAGCTAGGAGAAAAGCTTCAGTGGGTGCAAGAGCAACTACATATGCTTGAGCAGCAAAAAGATACTTTTTTACGCCATGTTACCCATGAGCTAAAAACGCCGTTAGCTTCAATGGTCGAAGGCACTGACTTACTAACTGATGAAATAGTAGGCCCAATTACAGGTGAGCAAAAAGCGGTACTTGAACTGATTAGTCAATCTATGGTGCGCCTTCGCACAATGATTGATAGTTTATTGAGCTATAATGCGATTCGTACCAGTAAAGACAGTCTAAGCGAAGTTGAATTTAGCCTCCTTATTAATAAAATAAATAGCCATTTTGAGCATCGCTTAAGTGCGCGTGAACAGACTCTGCAATGGAAAAATGACTTACCAAATAAACCGCTTGCTTTACCTAGTGAGCTTATTGAGATGATTTTAATTCAGCTTATCTCAAATGGCTTAAAATTTTCAGAAGATAAGCAAAGCGTTACTATTAATTTAGCGCTTGAGCAAAATCAACTTTGTATCGCTGTGCTCGATAGAGGGTGCGGTATTAAAGAGCAAGAAAAAACTCAAATTTTCAGCGCATTTTATCAAGGTAAACACAGTAAAAATGTTACGCTGCAAGGCAGTGGGCTGGGCTTAACTATTGTAAAAGAGTCTGTTGAACAGCTAAGAGGTACACTTACTGTTGAACATAACGAGCCACATGGTTGCCGGTTTTCAATTAAAATTCCCATAACAAAAAATCTAGGAGTTAATTAACATGCGCTTGCGTTTAATCGCTATTTTATGTGTGCTCAGTAGCAGCATGGTTATATCTGGTTGTGAAATTAATAATGGGCAAGAAGAGCGTGTGTCAATTACACCAGCACCTGTGGTCGATACTAAAATAAAAAACGACAAAAACAGCAAACCAAGCCCAAAACCCAGACCAAAAATAGAACCTAGCTACCCTCCAGCAGAGCAAGTTATTGCATGGCACGCTAATCAGTGTGGCGGATTTAAATTGGTGCCAAAAAAAGATATTTTTACAGGCGAAAACGATCTTAAACGCTTTTTTAAATTTATGTGCTTAAACATAAATGATGATCCAAATACAGTAATGACTAAGTTGCTAAAACTCGATCTTGCTTACTTTTGGCCAGATGATATAAAGCAATATTTATGGCTTCAAAAGCAGCAAGTGACTATGCAAATAAATGCTAAAAAAGAGCAGCAAGCACTTAACAATAAAATGCAAGAAACCCTCTCATCGTTAGCAACAATTGAGCAGCAGCTTTTACTACGAGAAGAAACTAAGGAGCAGTAACTATGGCAGCAACTAAAGTGCAAGGTGCAAAAGTATTACTCGTTGACGACGACGCTAGCTTATTAAAACTGCTCGCTATTCGTATCGAATCAAAAGGATACGAAGTAACGACCTGTGAAAGCGGCTTAACCGCACTACAAATACTTAAAGGCCAAGTGTTTGACGCCGTAATAACCGACTTGCGTATGGATGAAATGGATGGCATGGCACTGCATCGTCAGTTGCAAAGCCGCTACCCTGCATTACCTGTCATTATGATGACAGCGCACGGTTCAATTCCTGATGCAGTAGAGGCAACTAAGCAGGGCATTTTTGCATTTATAACTAAACCTGTAGATAAAGATGAGCTATTTGACAGCCTTGCTAAAGCGATAGAAATTCACGGTGTTAACGCTGATGAAGCCGCACCTAAAAGTAATATAGTTACGCGTAGCGGCACAATGCTTCACTTGCTTGAGCAAGTAAAACTACTTGGGCCAACACAAGTTAATGTATTGATTTCGGGGGCTAGTGGTACAGGTAAAGAGCTACTCGCACAGGCGATTCATCAACATAGCCATGTAAGTAACGGACCTTTTGTTGCAATTAACTGCGGCGCTGTACCAGGGGAGCTTTTAGAGTCCGAATTATTTGGTCATAAAAAAGGCTCTTTTACAGGCGCAATTAAAGATCACCAAGGGTTGTTTCAACAAGCTGAGGGCGGCACGTTATTTTTAGACGAAATAGGCGATATGCCGCTTAACTTGCAGGTTAAGTTACTGCGCGTATTACAAGAAAAAACAATTCGCCCGGTGGGTTTTCAAGAAGAAATAGCAATTGATGTACGTATTGTATCGGCAACACATAAAAATCTTCCTGAAGCTATTTTAAGCCAGCAATTTAGAGAAGATTTATACTATCGCTTAAACGTAGTTAATTTAAAATTACCGCCACTGTGTGAGCGCCGCGAAGATATAAGCTTATTAGCACAGCATTTTAGTGCAAGCATTGCTAAGCGCATGAAGCAAATTGAAAAACACTTTGCAAGCGATGCGATGCATGCGCTTGTGCGTTACGACTGGCCAGGTAATATCCGCCAACTACAAAACGTAGTAGAGCAGGTTGTAGCATTAACGCCAAGCGATGTTATTTCAGAGCACTTAGTGTTAGCAGCGCTAAATAGTAACGAAACAAATGTAGAACCATTATCACTAAACGACGCTAAAAAAGAGTTTGAGCGCGACTATGTAATTAACACTTTAAAAATGGCAGGTGGTAACGTAGCCGAAGGCGCTAAGCTTGCTAAACGTAACCGCTCAGATTTTTATAAGTTGATTAAAAAGCATAATATTGATGTTGATAATTTAGGTTAAGGAAAAGCATGCAGTTATTTATGGTTTATTTAGGTGGCCGGATTCGAGGTTGCCACATTGAAATGCATGATATTCGTTTTGTTGTAGGGGAGAATATAGAGCAAACCTACTCAAAGTTAAAAAGCCAGTGGGTAGGCGACAGAAGTAGTGTTCACATGGATAGTTACATGGCAATTAATCATATTGATGGCTTTAAAGTAGAAGTAGTCGATAGCTATGTGGAGCAAAATAAACAACTCTATTTTGTAAATTTAGGCGCTTACAGAAGTGATTCTATGGCTGAGCAACACGACTTTGCGTTGTATGTTGCAAGTAGTAGCCATGAAGCTAAAGAGCGTGCTAAAAACGATTTACTTGCAGGCCTTAGCCATATTCATAAAGATGATTTACATGACGTAGACGATTGCTTTGCCATTGATTTACTCGATAGCCAGCTAAGCATTAAACTCACGCCCAGCGGTATATCGCAGCCGATAAAGCCAGACTGGTTTGGCTACCACGTACTTTAAATCAGCCAAAAAGCAGGATTAAGAGTCCTGCTCGTTTTGTTCATCCTTTTCGCTTTTAGCCGCCATTTTAAACGCTACAATAACCAATCCAAACATAGCAAACGGCAGTGCTGCTAACATGTATTCAACCACATTACTGTCTTGAAAATTTGCTTGTAGTAAAAAGTGACCCGCCACACACATTAAAATAACCACTAATAAAATGGGTAGTAACATAAGTTCTTTTTTTGATGAATGGTTTTTCATTAATTGTGAGGCTATAGCTGAAAATAATGCGCCATTGTAATGAGCTTACTTGAGCTTGGCAAACACCGCAGAATTTTTTAATTAATGTTATGATTAACATCAAACAATTTTATTAATGTTTATGGGAATAAAGTGAAAAGTAACTTAAAACAAGTTTACCTCGTTGGTGGGGCAGTTCGCGACAAGCTGCTAAATATAAAATCAAAAGATAACGATTATGTAGTGATTGGTGAAACGCCAGACACAATGCAGTCGCTAGGTTTTGTACCAATAGGTAGCGATTTTCCGGTTTACTTACACCCAAAAACAAAAGAAGAATATGCACTCGGGCGCACGGAGCGTAAAAGCGGGAAGGGCTATACAGGCTTTGTGGTTGATGCCAGCCCAACTGTAACGCTAGAAGAAGATTTAGCAAGGCGTGATTTAACCATAAATTCAATGGCGCTTGATGAACACGGTAATATTATTGACCCGTTTAATGGCCAAACTGACTTACAAAATAAAACACTGCGCCACACCACAGAGGCATTTGTAGAAGACCCTGTTCGAGTACTGCGTATTGCCCGTTTTTTAGCGCGCTATGGCAGTGATTGGCGTATTCACCCAAGTACGTATGCACTAATGCGTGAGCTTAAAAATAAAGGTGAGCTAAATCATTTAGTACCAGAGCGCGTGTGGCTTGAAACCGAAAAAGCACTGGGTGAAAAGTACCCTGAGCTTTATTTTGAAGCACTGCAAGGCTTAGGTGTTTTTCCAGAGCTTGAGCGCATGGTTAACGTACCTCAACCAGCAAACCATCATCCTGAAGGGGATGTATTTGTACATACTATGCTGGTACTTAGGCGTGCTGCCGATTTAAATTTTAACTTGGAAGCACGTTTTGCTGCACTAACCCATGATTTTGGAAAAGCGCTTAGCTTTAAAAAGTATGGGAACCTACGTGGGCACGAACGCGAAGGTGTTGCAGTTATTGAAGCGTTTTGTGAGCGGTTAAAAGTGCCTAATCGTTTTCGTGATGTTGGCGTGCTCACCAGTGATAATCATACCCTGTGCCACACGATTGACCAGTTAAGGCCGCAAACTATTCACAAGCTAATAGTGACTAACTTAAATGCGTTGGTACACCCAGAACGTTTTATAGCGTTTACCCAAGCATGCCAATGCGATGCACAAGGGCGTGGTGAAACACTGGTAGATAAGCCATATCCGCAAGCAGCTAAGCTGCGAGCAATTCATACTGAACTGCAAAAAATGGATAAGAAACTGGTAGTGCAAAATGCACTTAAAAATGGCAAAAAAGGCCCTGAAATAGGCGAAGAAGTAAAACTTGCAGAAATAAACTGCATTAAAGCATTTTTAAAACATGAGAAGTCCCAAGCGCAATAAAATTAGACTAAGTAGTGCGATACGCCTTGGTTTTTAGTCGCGTCGTGCTTTCTTAGCTCTTTGTAGTTTGTACTTTTTGGTTTTACATTTTCAGACTTAGGTTTTTTAGAGGGCCTGTATAAGTCAAAAATAAAGTCTAGTTCTTCACGCTCTAGTGATGGTTTCATGAGTATTCCTTCAATTTAATACTTTAATATGATGTAGGGTATGGTCATTCGACTGAATTAAAAGTGAATAGTTACATTTGAAGTTGTACTAAATTGTAACCGGCAGGTTTTGAGGGATGAGAGGGGTTTATTTGTTAATTTATATGGAGTTAAGGTAAATTAAAGTAACTATTTTTAACTAAAAATATACAGCTGAATTTAATTTATTGTGTACTTACTATTTGCATATAAGACTGTAGCTATAAATATAATGGTAAAAATACAGACTTAGCCAGTAACTAACGGCAGCGTTACGGTAAATACGACACCATCACCTTGCTCGTCATTTTGCGCTGTTACACTGCCTTTATGGTAGTCGCACACCAGCCTTACAATATAAAGACCTAACCCCAAATGTGGCTGTTGCTGCATTTGCTGGCTACGTACCGACACCATAGAGTCAAAAATATGCTCAGTTAATCCTTCGGGTAATGCGGGGCCTGTATTACTCACTGTTAATGTTGCTTTATTTTCGCTCTGTTTAAGGCCTACATTAATAGCCGTATTGGCTTCACTAAACTCCAGCGCGTTATTAATAAGCTTATCAAGTAGCTGAGCTATAAACTCCGGAGCACCTTGCATAGGTAATTTGTTTTTGCATACATCAAGCGTAAATAACTGGTTTGGGTAAGTAAGCTGATAGCCTTGCATGCAGCCATTTATGACTTTTTGTAAATCAAAAGGCTCAGGCTCGTTGCTTTGAATACTTTGCTCAAGGCGAGTGGCTTCGCTCATGGTGGTTATTATTTTACCTAAGCGTTCAACGCCTTCACTGGCGCGATCGAGGTATTTTTGACTCAGCTCGTTTTGTGGCAAGCTTTGTAAGTTTTCGAGTGACGAGCGCACTACGGCAACAGGCGTGCGCAGCTCATGTGACAACCGCGACGACATATTTTCTAAGTAATCGGTATAGCCACCAAGTCGACTAACAATGTTTGAAAAACTACGAGACAGATCGCCAATTTCATCGTTAGCATCGCTGTAATTAATACTGCCGGTAACACGCCCTTGTGCATCAATTGCTTGTTCAGCTGTATCGCGCAGTCGCCTAATTCGGTTCGATATACGCGAGGCAAAAAAGAACAAGGTGACAGTACCAATTAGCATTACGGCTAAAATAACGTTGAACAGTTTTTCGAGCGATTTATTACGTAGCGTACGTACGCCGTTAGTGGTTTCCTCTGCTATTACTGCACCAATTACTTGGTCTTGGATCCAAATAGGGTAAGCGGCCGATAAAATAACAGCTTTGCTGTCGGGAGTTAAGCGCCAAGACGATGCTGGTTGCCCTTTTAATGCTTTAGCTAAATGTGTGCCCTGCATAGAAGCTACATCGTGCAGGGTATCTAAAAACTCATTTTCGGGGCGCGTTAATATTTTATAGTAAATTGGGTGTAAGTAATTTTGCTCAAAGCGCTGCCACCAAGTTTTAGGTGCTTGGTTAGTAAGCCCATCAGCCCATACGCCATCTGCATTTTGAATAGTACCCGATTGTGCAAGTACGCGATGATGGTTATCAACTACCCAAATGCGGCTACCACTGTGGCCCATGCCTTTTAAAATACGGCTAATTTCTGGGGAAGGTACGAGTACCGAGCCTAAATCGTTTGGGTTATTTAAGTTTGAGGTCGACATTATTTTAGGCTCTAACAACGCCTCTTTATTATCAACATCAACAATGGCAAAGCCAAGTTTGTTGCCCAGCATGTTAATAGGAAAACGCAGCTCTACGTTATAACCAGATTTGGTACTTTCAAAATAGCCCTGAATTTTTGTAAAAGGGGTTTTGGTTTTTGCATCAAACGCATTAACCCAGCCGTTTTGGCGTGGCGCAATAATGTAAGTATTAAACTGGCCGTCAGGCGTTTTTAGGCCAATTTGTAAATAATCGTTATTAGTAATGCTTAAGCTATTTTTAGCGCGATAAATAAGGGTATTGTCGGTGACTTTAAATGCGGCGTATAAGTAGTTATCAAACTTTCCCACCATATGATCAAACGATAAGTCACTGGCTTGATGTTTGTTATCTGTTTTTTGTAAGTAGCGCTTGTCGTAATGCCAAAATAGCGGTTGGTAGTTGTCCCAATCGTTAAGTTTACCGTCGAGCTGAATAGGATTTTTAAGATTATAAGCGTATAAATCGCGGCCTTTTACTACTTGGTCTAAAAAGTTGGTTTGCTCGTCAAATAATGCGGGGCGCTCATGTAGTGCAGTAGCAAGTGCGCGAGTAGTGCCTACGAGGGTTTTTTCTTGGCCTTGGCGTAAAAACTTTTCCATTTCCCATACGTACTCGTAGCCAAGCCACGGCAGCAAAAACAAAAAACATGAAAGTAATATAAATTTACTGCGCAGACCAAATCGTAGCATTAGTGTTGTTCCCACCGATAGCCCATGCCATACACGGTATCTATGCAATCAAAGGCGCTGTCGAGTGCTATAAACTTTTTACGGATACGTTTTACGTGTGAAGTAATGGTGCTGTCGTCTACATAAATTTTAGCATCGCTCATTAATTCGTTACGGCTTTTAACATGGCCTGGTCGCTGGGCGAGTGAATGCAGCATCCAAAATTCGGTTACGGTTAAATCAACTAATTGTTGTTGCCAAAATACCTGCATACGTTGTGTGTCGAGCGTTAATTGCCCGCGTGTTATGAGTGCGTTTGCATCAGCGGGTTGCTCAAGTGCTTCCATTCGGCGAAACAGCGCACCAATACGTGCAGCCAAGTGAGCCAAGCTTATGTCTTTTGTTAGGTAGTCGTCGGCGCCCATGCGCAGGCCGCATACGGTATCTATTTCGCTATCGCGGGCGGTTAAAAAAATAATAGGCAGTGTTTTAGAAAGCGATCGCAATGTTTGGCACAGTAAAAAACCACCATCTATTTCATGGCCTAGGCCAATATCAACAATGGCTAAATCGGGCAGGGCATTTTTAAATTCAGCTTCTGCGCAAGCGCGATCGGCAAAGCCACTTACTTGGTAGCCCTGTGCGCTCAGCATTTCTATGTAGTTTTCGCGGATTGCGGGTTCATCTTCAACGATGGCTATTTTTTTCATCTTAATCATTATCCTATCGGCTCTGCTGTGCACTATATCGAAGTTTTTAAGCTAAGTACGCTTAAAAAGGCAATTGCCATTTTTTTGCCACAATTGCTCAGCAGTTTGCCATTTTTGATCCCCTTTATTGCCACTTGAGCTTGTTTTAATACAGCCATCAAAACAAAACGTCACAAATTAAAAAGTAAGTTTAAGGATCAAATCATGAAGAAGACATTAATTGCATTAACACTGGTTGCTAGTTTTTGTACTCCAGCAATTGCCTCAACATCTAACTCGCCATCAAAAGAAGCCCATAAAGAAACGGCTATTGGGCTAGGTGCAGGCGCTATTATTGGCGGCGTAGTGGGCGGGCCAATTGGTGCGTTTATTGGGGCATTTGCCGGTGGCTTAATAGGTGATTCAAAAGTAGCTGATAACAAAATTGCAGAGCAAGAGCGTGCCATTACGGTTATGAAAGAAAAAACCAGCGATTACCAACACGTGCTTAACCACAATAATATGTTAGAGCAACAGCTAGAAGTGCTTGCCAATCAAAATGAGCAGTTAACTCAAGTTCAAATTAATAACTTATTGGCGATGACGGTACAATTTAAAACAGGTTCAAGTGTTATTGCCCCGCATTTTACGCTGCAGTTAGATCAACTCATTACCTTGTTAAACAACCAACCACAACTCGCACTTGATTTAAGTGGCTTTGCCGATCAGCGCGGCGATGAGCAAGCAAATCTTTTACTTTCTAAAGCACGTGTAAATGCTGTGCAAAGCTATTTAATAAAACACGGTGTGAGCCATAAGCGCTTAAGCACGCAGGCATTTGGCGAGCAGCAAACGTTGGCTAACAGCAACACGGTGGAAGACAACTTTTTTGATAGACGCGTAACGCTTACCACTCGCTCAATGAATAGTGTAAATGGCCAAACGGCGAGTAACTAAAACTAACTGAATCTAAGTAAAGCTAAGCGTTCGATGGAGTGATTTATGTTTAAATTGAGTAAACCAACCAAAATGCTTACTAAAGTAAGCATTTTTATATTCATAGTGATTGTGCTGTTAGCGAGCTTTAAAAGCCATGCGCAATCACCCAAGTTAGAGCTTTTTGATAGCAATGGTGCGTCAGCAGGGCCAGCAATAATATTAAAAAGCGACGCTAATATGACCTTAACCGGCCTGATTAATCATGTTGTAGTAACGCAGACCTATCAAAACGAAAACCCGTTTGCGGTTAATGCGCGCTATGTTTTTCCACTGCCAGATGAAAGCGCCGTACATGCCATGACGATGCGTATAGGTGAGCGAGTCATTAAAGGCCAAATTGATAAAAAAGTGGAAGCTGAAAAAAAATACGAGGAGGCTAAAAAAGCAGGTAAGCAAGCGGCCTTTGTACGCCAGCAACGCGCCAATATGTTTATTACGAATGTGGCAAACATTGGCCCTGGTGAGCAAGTAATTATTGATCTTGAATATCAAGAAATTATAGATTACAGCAGCGGCACATTTGCTATTAGGTTTCCTACTACCATTACACCGCGTTATCACGCGATTAGTGGTGAAGTTGAAGTTAATACTCAAAACCAAACGCATGTTAATCCGCTCCCAACGGGATGGTTGAGCCCTGTTTACAGCACTCAAAACATCACTCAAAATAGTACTCAAACTGATAACGCACCAAGTAGCCAATTTAGCTTAAACATTGATATAGACGTGGGCTTAGAGCTGGTGGATATCAATTCTAAATTTCATAATGTTAATGTGCAAAACACCGCGTTTGGGCAATATAAAATAGCGTTAAATGAGAAAAATGCAGTTAATCGCGACTTTGTACTGGAGTTTAAACCGCTGCAAAAAGAGCAAGCTCAAGCCGCATTTTTTACTCAGCAGTTTGAAAATGGTGACCGATACGGGCTTGCTATGCTAATGCCACCAGGGGATCACTTTACACAAACTCAGCGATTACCTCGCGAAATGGTATTTGTAGTTGATACGTCAGGCTCTATGCACGGGCAATCTATGGAGCAAGCTAAAAAAGCCTTGTTTTATGCGCTTTCATTACTTGATAGCGACGACAGCTTTAACATAATTGGTTTTGATAACATAGTGACTCCAATGAGCGATAAACCACTTATAGCCAGCGACTTTAATTTACGCCGTGCAGAGCGATTTATTTATAGCCTAGAAGCCGACGGCGGCACTGAAATACAAGGTGCCCTTAATGCCGTACTTGATGGCAGCGAGTTTGATGGTTTTGTACGCCAAGTTGTATTTTTAACCGATGGCAGCGTAAGTAATGAAGACGTATTGTTTAAAAATATTCAAAGTAAATTAGGCGATAGCCGCTTATTTACAGTGGGTATTGGCAGCGCACCTAACAGCTTTTTTATGCGCCGAGCGGCAGATATAGGCAAAGGCTCATTTACGTTTATAGGCAGCACAAGCGAGGTGCAACCTAAAATGCAGCAGTTGTTTGATAAGCTTGCACATCCGGCTATTACTAATTTGGCGCTAAGCGATGAAAGCGGTAACAGCTTAGATTTTTGGCCATCACCACTACCTGATTTATATTTTGGTGAGCCTATTATGGTCGCTATAAAACTTAATAATACTAAAAGAGTGGTACTTGCTGGGCAAACTGCACAAGGGCCTTTAAGTATTAAATTAAGTACACAAAATAGCTCAGATGCAAAAGGTATAGCAAAACTGTGGGCACGACAAAAAATTAAGTCATTACTTTTATACAACGAGCAAAATACAGTTAAAGATGAAGTACAGCAGCTCGCACTTACTCATCAATTACTTAGCCCGTTTACTGCTTTTATAGCGATTGAACAAACTCAAATAAAAGAAGTGGCAGAGCAAACGGCGCAAGCTACTAATGCAGTACCGCAAGGTATGGCAATGCGTTTACCACAAACCGATGGGCAAAGCAGGCTGCATATAGTATTAGGCTGTATTTTATTATTAGGATTTGGCGCGCTTAAAATAAACCGAGGGCTTAAATTAAGTAGGGAGCATAAATGAAAAAGTGGCTAAGCGCGGGCTTACTAATAGCTGGGCTTGGATTATTTGGGCACGGCACTTATATGCAGGCAAAAGCGTGGCTTGCTCAAGTGTTAATTGAGCAAGCATGGCAAGAGGCGCTTAAATCACCCGGCACTAAAGTAAAACCGTGGTATTACGCAGACAGTTACGTTACTGCAAAGCTTAATTGGCCAAGCCACAATAAAACTTTAAGTGTATTGGCAGGAGCAAGCGGGCGTAACTTAGCATTTGCGCCAAGCCAATTTTTACCCGCAGGGGCGCTTGGTGGTAAAGAGTTTGGTAACAACAAAGGCGCGCTAATAGCAGGGCATAACGACACCCATTTTGCATTTTTACAACACGCCAAAGTGGGTGATGAGTTTACTTTGCAGTTACAAAGTGGGGAGGTACAACATTATAAAGTAACGGGGATTGAGGTTATTCATCAATCCCAAAACTCATTTTTACAAACACCTGGGCTGTATTTGCTTACCTGTTACCCTTTTGATTCGCTTGCCTCGGGTACTGATTTAAGATTGCTTGTATCTGCGCAAATATCTTCACCCGATTCACTAAGTGGTATGTCAACCACAAGTTCTTGATGGCGCTGGCTTACCATTACACCAATAAATACCACAAATATGCTCAGCCATTGCCAGACGTTGAGCACTTCGCCCAAAATAATAGCTGACAAAATAAGTGTAAAAATAGGAATTAAATTAGAGTATGCAGCCGCGGTTAATACCGATACTTTGCTAATAGCATAATTGTACATGCCGTAGCCGCCAAGGGTTACACACGAGCCTAAATATAAAATGCTCATAAGCGCTGTAAGGTCATGTTGATTTTCGCTTGGTAGGTCGATAAAAAATAAAAATGGCGCAAAAAACAAACTACCGCTAATACCTTGCAAAGCAATTAAAGTAAGGGGGGAGTAGCGATTAGCTAAATGTTTAATACTTACGGTATAAAATGCAGCGCACACCATAGCCATCAGCTCTAAAAAGTTACCTAGTAACGGATTAGGTGCTTGCTCAGAATTGGGTGAAAGAAGCGTAAGTAAAATACTGCCGCCAATACACAGCGTAAAGCCAACAACAATGGCTTTGCTTATGTATTCTTTAAGTAATAAAAAGGCAAGCAGCGCAATAATTATAGGCAAGCACGACACAATAACACCCGCCTGCGAGGCTGATGTATATTCCATTGCATGGCCTTCAAATAAAAAGTACAAGCAAGGCTCAGCAAGTGACATACCCACTAAATATTTCCAGTCACCTTTTAAATACTCAAACCGAATAACGTAGCGCCATAAGCAAAGCGATAAAACTAACGTGGTGAGCATGCGTAAAAATATTACCAAGGCAGGGTCGTAAATGGCAATGGCATATTTAAGCGCTATAAAAGAGCTGCCCCATAAAAAGGTGGCAATAATTAAACACAAACTGGCAGGCATAGAGAGTAATTTATATAATTTAATAAAATCAGATCCTAGCATGAATATTTTTAACTTGTTCAAAAATACCGAGCTGGTATAAATTAATTCATCTTTAATTAATGATTAGTAAAAAGCACATGCAAAGGGAACAGGTAATAGTTGTAAAGCTTGGTACAAGCGTACTTACTGGCGGCACCGATAAACTAGATAAAGCGCACATGGTTGAATTAGTACGCCAATGCTGCGAGCTTAAAAAGCTGGGACATCACGTTATTTTAGTCTCGAGCGGCGCGGTAGCTGCTGGGCGCGAACAACTCTTAAAACCCTGTGGCAGAAGCTTAATTGATAAACAAATGCTTGCTGCAATTGGACAAGGTCAACTCATTCATATTTGGCAGAGCTTGTTTGGTTTATATGGGATAAATGTAGGACAAATGCTGCTTACTCGCGCTGATGTAGACGACAGAGAGCGCTACCTTAATGCCCGCGATACACTCAATGCGTTATTAAATTACGACGTTGTACCCATCATTAACGAAAATGACGCAGTCGCTACCAGTGAAATAAAAGTAGGCGACAACGATAATTTATCGGCGCTTGTCGCTATTTTGGCTAATGCTAATAAATTATTGCTACTTACCGATCAAGAAGGCTTATTTACCAGCGATCCGCGCACAAACGCCGATGCCACCCTCATTGGCGAAGTAACACATATAAACGATGAACTTCGCCAACTTGCTGGTGGCAGTGGCACAAATTTAGGCACCGGCGGTATGGCAACTAAACTGCAAGCCGCCGATATTGCAAGGCGCGCAGGCGTTGAAGTTATTATTGCTAAAGGTGCAGGTAAAAACGTTATTTTAAAATGTATGAGTGACGAGTTACCAGGCACGCGTTTTTTAAAACTCACCGCCCCAAAAGATGGCCGTAAAAAATGGCTACTAGCCGGGCCTAAAAGTACCGGTCAAATTGTTATTGATACGGGTGCTATTGGTGCCCTTCAAAATAAAGGCGCAAGTTTACTCGCTAAAGGCGTTACTAATGCATTTGGAAATTTTGAACGCGGTGATTTAATTGATTTAATAGATGCAAAAAATCAAGTGATTGCACGGGGCTTAACGCGATTTAGTAGCGTTGAGGTAAATAAAATAAAGGGTGCGCACTCTAGTCAAATAGGCCAATTACTCGATTACGATAGTGGCGCAGAAGTACTTCATAGGGATGATATGGTATTGCTATAGAAGCACTTTTAGTAAATTAAATTACTTGAGTGTAATTCTCGGAGTATTACACTTTTTTGATTGTAAATTTGTGCTAAAATCTGGCTCCTTAAATTGTTGTAAGCAGAGCACAGAACATGAAATTAGTTCGTTGGTTTTTAGGTTGTATAATCTTATTCTTTAATTTTGTATTTACTCCTCGCAGTAAAAAGCGTGCAAGCGACGAGCAAGCACAGCTTGATCAGCAAACCTCACAATTTAAACTGTATCAATTTAAAGCATGCCCGTTTTGTGTAAAAGTACGTCGCGCCATTAAACGCGAAGGCTTAAACATAGAAACGCGTGATGCAAAAGACAATGAGCAATATCGTCAAGAGCTACTAGAGCAAGGTGGCAAAGTTAAAGTACCTTGCCTGCGTATAGAGCAAAATGGCCAAGTACAATGGCTGTATGAATCAAACGATATTATTGCTTATTTAAACAAAGTAGCTGCATAAACCACTTTTACTATCTCACTTATTTAAAGAGAATATACCATGACAATTCGCACCCGTGTTGCCCCGTCGCCAACTGGTGACCCGCATCTTGGCACCGCTTATATCGCCTTATTTAACTACTGTTTTGCTAAACAACAAGGCGGTGAATTTGTACTTCGTATAGAAGATACAGACCAAGTACGTAGCACGCCAGAGTCTGAACTTGCGATTATGGATAGCCTACGTTGGTTAGGGCTTGAGTGGGATCATGGTCCTGATGTGGGTGGCGAATTTGGTCCTTACCGTCAATCTGAGCGTAGCGATTTATATAAAAAGTACGCGCATCAGTTAGTTGACGATGGTAAAGCGTTTTACTGCTTTGCAACAAGCGAAGAGCTTGATCAAATGCGTGAAGAGCAAATGGCAGAAGGCTTACGCCCTAAATACGACGGCCGTGGTTTAAACCATACAGATGAAGAAATTAAAGCAAACTTAGCTGAAGGCAAACCTTACGTTATACGTATGAAAATCCCAAGCGAAGGCACATTTAAGTTTAACGACTACCTACGTGATGAAATTGAGATCCCGTGGGAAAACGTAGACATGCAAGTACTTTTAAAAGCAGATGGTTTCCCAACGTACTTTTTAGCGAACGTAGTTGACGACCACCACATGGAAATTAGTCATATTTTCCGTGGTGAAGAGTGGATTAACTCAGCACCTAAGTTATTAAAACTGTATGAAGATTTTGGTTGGGAAGCACCAGTACTTGGTCACTTACCATTACTACGTAACCCAGATAAATCAAAGCTGTCTAAGCGTAAAAACCCAACGTCTATTAATTACTATAAAGAAATGGGTTACCTGCCAGAAGCCGTACTTAACTACTTAGGTCGTATGGGTTGGTCAATGCCAGATGAGCGTGAAAAATTCACACTTAATGAAATGATTGAAAACTTTGACATGAAGCGTGTATCGCTTGGTGGTCCGGTATTTGACGTAGATAAACTAAGCTGGTTAAACGGCATGTGGATCCGCGAAAACCTAACCGACGAACAGTTAATTCAGCGCTTTGTTGATTGGAAGTTTAACGGCGAAATGCTCGCTAAAATATTACCAGAAGTTAAAACACGTATTAATACACTGTCGGATATGGTTGAACTAGCAGGGCACTTTGTAGGCGGAATTCCAACTTACGATCCTGCGTTATTAACAGCCGGCAAAGCAGACGAAAACGTAATTCGCCAAGCGCTACAATTTTTTGTATGGCAGCTTGAAGGTTTGCGTAGCTTTGAAAAACCCGCTATTTTTGCAATCGCAAAAGAAGTTGCAACATTCCATGAGTTAAAAATTAAAGACTTTTTAGAGCCAATATTTGTCGCAATTACTGGCAAAACATCAAGTACGTCAGTGCTTGATGCAATGGAAATTTTAGGCTCTGACCTATCACGCGCCCGTTTACGTGTAGCGCTTGCTCATTTAGGTATTTCTAAAAAGCAGGCTAAAAATATAGAACGTGCGTACCGCGAATACCCAAGCGCATAGTATTTAATAATAACGGCTCAATAGTTAGTTGTTAAAAGTATTAAAAGCCGAGCTTTATTAAGCTCGGCTTTTTTGTTTCAGTCTGTTTAGCTATATGACATCGTATTTTGATATTGTTTAGCCTAAGCATTCATAATTTACTAAATGCTACAATGCGGCATATAAACTCATAGGAGGCAGTATGATTGCAACCGTTAAAAACAAAGCTATTTTTAGCAGTAATACATTTTCGATAAACCTTGTTACTTACCCAACTAATCACAGCGTAATGAACCATATTGACCCTGTGCAGCAAGGGCGCTATTACAAGCTCAACTTTGTATTAGAAAAACCTAAAGCGGGTGGGGTATTTAAATGTTCAAAATGCATTATAAATTTATTTAATCGCGTGTATTTATTCAGACCCGATAAGTACGAACACAGCGTATCTAAAATCGAGTCTGGAAAGCGTGTGCTACTGAGCTTTGCGCTTAATATATAAGTTATTAATAGTCGTAGGCCTGTCCGGTGCATAAAACAGATAGGTCGCAGTACGATACAGAGGTTTCACTACAAGAATTGATAGTAAAAGCATTCCCACCTTTGCGCATGGCATCAGCTTTAAGTAAATCAATCGCGTTTGATTTAGAGCGATTGTAGCTTACATTATTTTTACCTCTACCGTCGCCATCACAGCTTTCAGCTTCTATTCGGCCTAAAAGTGTTGCGCCACTTTCGTGAGCTTCTTGATCGCTATAAAATTGCTGTAAATCTCTTTTATTAACGTAGGTGCCAATTTCTTGAGATAAAACGCCGTTGTCTATATCTGTATGATAAGTCATGCTTGAACAACCCGTTATTGTGGCGAGCACAGTTATTGTTGCTATAAAACGTAGCATATTCATTAATCCTTTAATTTATTTAAAGTAGTAAATTACTAACAAAATCAAATGCTGGCAATGTTTACTGCTGAGTAAATTGTTAGCATTTGTAAATGTATTTAGATTTTACTGAGCATAGGGTAAGTAAACAAAAAGAAGTGACAAACATTAACTAACCAATGGCATAAAATAGCCCACTCTAAGCGCCGCGTTTTATAAAAAGCATAGCCATATCCTAAGCCTGCAATAAACGAAACCAATACATAGTTAAACCCTCCTGCAAAATGTGCCAAAGCAAAAATACCTGCAGTAATTACAGGGGCAAGTATTGCTAAACGGGTCGGTGTAATTATTTTGCTAAGCTTAGTTTGTAGTAATCCTCTAAACAAAGCTTCCTCAGCTACACAGGTAAATAAAAGATTAATAGCAATAAAGGCTAACCAAAAGTTGGGCACTTTTGGGTTAAAGCTTACAAGTCCAAGCATTAAAGCCGCAGTGAGCGAAGCTAAAACAGTAGCAATAATTATAAAAATGGGTTGTTTAACGTTTAATGAGCCCGCTTTATTAGAGTCTGTTTTTAAAGGCTTTTTATTTGAATCTAGGTTTGAAAAAAAGTAAGCACAAAGAAATAACCCAGCCATAGCTTTATCAAAATTAGCATAAAGGGTAAAAGTAATCGCATCGCTTGTAATACGCTCGTCTATAACAATAGGGAGGTTACTAAAACCAGGCACCCAATGAAGCGCTAATGCCAATGAGGAAACTATAAAAACAGTACTTAATATAGCGCGTATTATTGCCCGCTTTGTATTTTGCACACAGTAGTATAAAACAACGTAAAGCCCAGTGAACAGCAGAGCATATAAATTTATATAACCTTGAAAATACGCACTTACAACACCTAAAGCTAGTAAGTAGTGCCAAAGGGGTTGCCGCATTATTGATATTTTGCAGTACGGAAAAACACATATAATTGATAGCGCTAATAAATAAAAAGTCATTGTTTTTTATTGCTCTGTTTTATTTAGCCATTAATCTAACAGATTCGACCTCTCAATATTTTTTTTCTGGTAATATAGATAGGTTATAAGCAGTTTAAGCAGTGAACAAACTATGTTAAGTCCTTTTTTTCAGCAGCATGCTGATTATGTTTCTATCTCTCGTGAGCAGGGTTGTCGATTCGCTAAATGCGTTGCTGACGATTACAATCCACTTCACGACAAAGATGCCAAAAAGTTTTGCGCGCCAGGAGACTTACTTTTTTCATTGGTACTAGACCGCTACGGTATTAGTGAACAAATGGAATTTACTTTTGCTGGTATGGTTGATGAAAACACCAAACTTAATTTTCCTGAGGGAGCTGATGAGTTTGATGTTACCAATGGCGAAAAAGTAATTTTAAAGGTAAAGCGCAGCGGTAAAACCAGCCAATGCCCAGCATTAACTAATAGTCTTATAAAAAATTATGTTGAGTTTTCTGGTACTACTTTTCCGCATGTAATTATTCCATTAATGGGTAAGCAAGAGGTAATGATAAACCCTGCTCGTCCGATGGTGATTTACGAATCAATGCTTATCAATCTTGATAATCTTGATATTACAGAACCAGAACTTGAGTTTGCAGAGCCTAGTTTTGAGTATGCCGGTAAGCGCGGAAAAATCACACTACGTTTTAACCTGTTGGAAAACGGCGTTAAAGTGGGTAGTGGTGAAAAGCACATGGTGGTTTCGGGTATACGCGAATACTGCCAAGCAACAGTTGACGATTTAATAGCGTTTTACAACGAACGTAAAGCGACACTAAAGCCAGCTTAAAGCTACAGAAAATTATAAAAGGCGCTAAATACAACTGTTATTTAGCGCCTTTTTTATTGGTTTTTTTATTGTTTTAGCGCTAAAGCGAAAGTGAGTAACTACGATTAAATACTTTTCTGAACTGGTTAATTTACGCAGTACAGTAATATGCGTACAATAGCGCTCTTTGTTATTTTAAAGCTAAGCCTATGTCTGCCACTACGTTCTCATCACTTAATCTCGACCCGTTATTATTAACTGCGATTGAGCAAAATAATTACACTCAGCCTACCGCAATTCAGATTAAAACTATTCCGCCTATTTTAGCCGGAAGTGATGTAATGGGCAGTGCACAAACAGGTACGGGTAAAACAGCTGCTTTTGTTTTACCGCTGTTACATAAGCTTTTAAATACCCCCAAAAAAGATGAGCCAGGCATTGCTCGCGTTGTAATTTTAACGCCAACACGAGAGCTTGCTCAGCAAGTATTTGCCAGCTTTGAAAAGTACGCACAAGGCACTAACATTAATGGTGCTTTAGCGTATGGCGGCGTAAGTATTGGTCCACAAATAAAAGCACTTAAAACAGCCCAAGTTATAGTGGCAACACCTGGACGTTTACTTGATCATATAGTTAAAGGCAGTGTGGTACTTTCAAGCGTAGACTCTTTAGTGTTTGACGAAGCTGACCGCATGCTTGATATGGGGTTTATTGATGAAATTAGACGTATATTGCGTCATATCCCAGGCGATCGCCAAACTTTACTATTTTCAGCTACGTTTGATGACAGCGTGTTTGAACTCAGTAAAAAACTACTTAAAAACCCAGAGCTAATTGAAGTTGATAAACGTAACTCAGCCGCAGTTGAAGTAGAGCAAGTTATTTACGCTGTAGATGAGGATCGTAAGCGCGAACTTGTATCGCACATGATTGGCATGAAAAACTGGCGACAAGTGCTTATTTTTACTCGCACAAAACAAATGGCTGATCAGCTCGCTAAAGAAATGTGTAAAGACGGTTTAAAAACCGAATCAATCCATGGCGACAAATCACAAGGCGCGCGCGACCGCGCACTACAAAACTTTAAAGAAGGTATTACACGCGTACTTGTTGCAACCGATGTAGCTGCGCGTGGTTTAGATATTTCAACACTTAGATACGTAATTAACTTTGAACTACCTTACATTGCCGAGGATTACGTGCACCGTATTGGCCGTACAGGTCGTGCAGGTGAACAAGGACTTGCTATGTCGCTGGTAAGTCTTGATGAGCAATGGCTGCTAGAAGAAATTGAAGTATTACTCGATACTCGTCTAACGCCGCAGTGGTTAGAAGGTTACGAGCCAGATCCTAATAAAAAGCCAAAAGACAATCGTAAAAACACCAATAAGTCGCGAAAAGATCGCGATAAAAAACGCATCACTGGTAAAAGAGAGCCAAGTAGACGTCGTAAATAATAGCTTTTACTTTGCTTTTTTGCCTATACTGGAGCTACTAAGCAGCCGAGGTAAAGCAATGTTTGAAATTGATCAATGGGCATTTTCTGGTATTGATGGCCAAATATCTTTGCATAAATGGCAAAAAACAATTGATCTTATAACGGGGCTTTTTTCAGCCCCGTCTGGTTATATAGTTCAGGCAACAAGCAAAGGCTATCGCGTTGTTATTAGAAGTAACGAGGGTGGATCTAACTTTGAGACCAACCCTATACTCCCTCCTCAAACTCCTCTGTTTTGTCGCCACGTAGCTGAAACTAACAATACATTATATGTTAATGATGCAAGTAATAACGATACATGGAATACCCTGTCAGAAGTCGTTGAAGACGGTGTTGAATCCTACCTAGGTTTACCCATTCATTGGCCTGAAGGCGAAGTGTTTGGCACGTTATGTTTAAAAGACACTAAAATAACAAGCTATACCGATGAATACTTTGAACTCATAGAACAGCTACGCGATTTGATTGAAGACGACTTAGCGCTTGTTTATAGCTATGAGCAAATGCGTGAAATAGCCATGTTAGACTCATTAACTAATATTTATAATCGCCGAGCACTTAACTTACTAGCTCAGCAAAAGCTTAACTTAGCGCTACGTTTAGGTTTTGACGTGTGTTGTTTGTTTATTGATATAAACGACTTTAAAAAATTAAACGACACTTGCGGACATGAAGTGGGTGACAAAGCATTGATTATATTGGCAGATACGCTAAAAACGCATTTAAGAGATGCCGATATAGTAGGGCGTTTAGGTGGCGATGAGTTTGTTGCAGTAATGCAAGTAAGCGATAAAAGTAAAATTAACTATATTATGAATAAAATTTCGACCGAGTATTCAAAAGCCTTACTTAAAGTAAACGTGTGCGATTTATCGCTCAGCATAGGTTATAGCTTTACTAACAAACAAAAGCAGCCTTTTGAAACGCTATTAAATGATGCAGACCAGGCAATGTATAAAAATAAACAAGCGTATAAGCTAGCTAAAAAAGAACAATAATAAAAGGAAGTTCGTTATGACTCATGCCACACAAACTTGGCTAGTTTTTCTGCGATAGGTTTTATTTTTTCCTTAGCAATAATAAGCTTATTTGAAACGTTCCCTAACATTAGATTTATATCTAATGAGGGAATAATTTTTGGTGTTATGTGCTCCTCTATGGGGTTTGCCTTAAAAAGGCTTGAGAGTAATAACCAAAAATAGCTTTAATAAATAGCTTAAGCTGCAAATCTTTACTTGTATTTATTAATTCATTTCTCAAAGAACGGACATAAAAAAGCAAGCCACTAGGCTTGCCAAGAAGGGTGTGAATTAGTTTAGGCTCAAGCTCTAAGCAATTAGCTTTTCCGCAAGGTTCAATTCCATAATGGCTTTTAATAAACGGTATAAGTTTATTGATGCATCAATTTCTTCTTTACGGTTTGTTAAGCTTTCAATATTTAAGCCCAGCGGCACGTCTAAATGTGCACAGCTTTTAAGTATTAAGTCGAGGTTCTCGCGGCAAATACGGACGGATTCGCTTAATGTATTGTCTGCATCAAGCATGCGCCATTTAGTTGCCTCTGGCACTGAGATACCCAACCATTGCATAAATTCTAAGGTTTTTTCGCCGCCGCACGGGGTAAACGTTAATATAATACGTTGTGGTGTAATCCCTTGTGCTTTACATGTACGTGCGTAGCTAGTAATTAGCTCTATAGTCGCTTGTGCGTCGTAAACAGCTTGCGATATAAAAAACTGACAACCTTGTGCTGTTTTTTCTATTAATCGTTCGTGCTCATTTCGTTTACTTGAATGGCGCTCGGCAATCGTAACGCCCCCTAAAAAGAAATCATCTGATTGCTCAGCTAATGCTTTATACGCATCTGGCAGGCTTAGCTTTATATCGCCTACCGATGACGGGCTCCCTACTAAAACTACATTTTGTAAATCGTAGTCGTTTTTAGTTTCACTTAGCCAATCTTTAAATTCGCCTACGCCACGCTGCGCCACACTTTTATAAGTAATTACATCTTGTGCAGATAAATCACGTAGTAAATGGCTGTATTCACGCGGATCAACGGTTTGTTTAAACGCAAACGGGCGCGCTTGATTAGTTCGACTGCTTTCGTCTTGAATGTCGTAAATTATTACGCCGTCGTATTCAATTTCGTGTAAGCGACCTAATAGCTTTTCTGCAATAGTTTTTAATTGCGCTTTATCGGTGCCTATTTTAGGCGGGGTAGTACCAATAAGATAAACACCTTGATTGGTGTCCTCTATTTTCTCTTTTAATGATAAAGCCATAATCCTCATTCCAGCCAAGTGCGTTTTGATGGATTTAATATAGCAGCCATTTAGACGTCTAGATAGATTTATTTAGTGAAAATTTTTCAACTAACATGACTTTTATTCATACACAATTGTTCCCATTATTTATAAATGACACAGTTGTTTACATAATAAATTCCCTTGGGGCTCTTATATTTATTGGCTTTGGGGCATAATTAAAGAGTTAAATCTAACAACAAATTTGCTCAATTTAAAAAGGGACAACAATGAAATTTAAATTATTAGCAACTAGCTTAGCGGTATCGCTGGCGTTAACGGGTTGCGCCATGCAACAAAACCAAAGCACGCAAACAACAGCACAACAAGAACAAGTAAATAAAGCTGATGATCGTGTTTTTTCGCAAGATTATTTAATTGAAGAGCTAGAAAACGGCTTACGTGTCATGGTTGTTAAAACCGATTACCCTGATGTAGTGTCGCTGCAAATTCCGGTATCGGTTGGATCGCGTAACGAAGTTGAAGAGGGCAAAACAGGTTTTGCTCACTTTTTTGAACACATGATGTTTAAAGGCTCACAAAAATACCCTGAAGACGTATATTCAGACATATTAAAAAATTCAGGTGTTGATAACCGCGCTTATACAACAAACGATTACACAAATTACCATTTAAACTTTTCAAAGCAGCATCTTGATAAAGTACTTGAGCTTGAAGCTGATATTTTTCAAAACTTAACCTACACCAAAGAGCAATTTAGAACCGAAGCACAAACGGTAAAAGGTGAGTACTTAAAAAACAACGCGAGCCCAATTCGTAAATTATTAAGTGCTGTACGCGAAGAAGCCTTTGATAAGCACACGTATAAACACACCACTATGGGCTTTTTTAAAGACATAGAAGCCATGCCTGATCAAATGGCGTACGGGAAAGAATTTTTTGCTAAGTTTTATAAGCCTGAATATGTGTCACTTGTCATCGTGGGCGATGTAGACCCACAAGCAACAATGGCAATGGTTAAAAAGCATTGGGGAAGCTGGAAAAAAGGTAACTATGTTGCTGACATTACAGCAGAGCCTGTTCAACAAGCACCAAAATATTTGCACCAGCAAGATGAAGCACTACCAGGGCATTGGTTACTTGTATCGTACAAAGGCGCTGCGTGGGAGCCTGCTAAAAAGGACAGAGCGGCACTTGATTTAATTTCACAGCTTTATTTTTCAAATAATTCAGATCTATATCAAGAGCTAGTGGTCGACAAACAAATTGCCAGCCAAATGTTTACCTATAACCCAGAGACTAAAGATCCGGGTTTATTACACGTATTTGTTAAAGTAGAAAACGCAGACGATTTAGCCACTGCACGCGATGCGATTAACCGAACTTATGCAAAAGCACGCACTGAGCTTGTTGATGAGCAAAAGTTGAGTGATTTAAAATCGAACCTTAAATACAGCTTTATTAATGGCTTAGACTCATCGCAAGCGATTGCATCAACCCTTGCCAGCTACATGCATTTTGAGCGCGATCCTGAGGTTATAAACCAGCTATATAAATCGGCAGATGATATTACCAGCGCAGATATTAAAGCCGTTGCTAATAAATACTTTACTGATAACGCACGTACCACATTAACAATGTCGGCACTTGATAAAGCCCCAGGTTTTAAGCAAGAAGTTGATTTAAATACGCTTACTGCAAAGCTTGAACAAGCACCTGCGGCACCTGTATTTAAAGTGCTTGATAAAACGAATAGCTCGCCATTAATTGATGTTAACTTTTTATTCAATACTGGTGCGGCTGCCGACCCACAAGGTAAAAAAGGTGTTGCTGCGTTAACTGCGGCTATGCTTGCACAAGGTGGCTCAGAGGCGACGAGCTATAAAGATATTCAAAAAGCACTTTATCCGCTTGCGGGTAGCTTTGGCTACCAAATAGATAAAGAAATGCTGTCGTTTCAAGGGCGTATTCATAAAGATAATGCGGCGCAGTGGTATACACTTGTGAGCGATCAATTACTAAATCCAGGTTTTAGATATGACGATTTTAAGCGCCTTAAAAAAGAAATGATCGACGGCATTAAGTCAGGCTTAAAAGCATCTAACGATGAAGAGCTAGGCAAAGAAGTGCTATACAGTGCGCTTTACAAAAATCACCCTTATGAAAGTTACAACTACGGTGATATTTCGGATTTAGAAGCGTTGACGCTGGATGATGTTAAAGCGTTTTATAACAGCGAGCTTACGCAATCAAAACTCACGGTTGGCTTAATTGGGGCTGTGCCTGTAAAACTTAAAGCTAAAATGATGAGCGATTTTGCAACGCTACCAAAAGGTGAGCAAAGCCGTATAAGTATTCCTGATGCGCCAGTGCTTAAAGGTCATCATGCAACGATTGTAGAAAAATCGGCACAATCGACTGCGGTATCGTTTGGTTTTCCTATTGATACAATAAGAAGTAGCGAAGACTGGACAGCCCTTTGGCTTGTGCGTTCGTACTTTGGTGAGCACCGTAGTTCTAACAGCTTTTTATATGAGCGCATTCGTGAAACTCGCGGCATGAACTACGGCGATTACGCATACATTGAATATTTTCCACGTGGTATGTTTCAAACCAAGCCTGATGCAAACCTAGGGCGCTCTGAGCAAATTTTTCAAGTGTGGTTACGCCCACTTCGCTCTAATAACGATGCGCACTTTGCAACACGTACAGCCTTGTTTGAGCTAGATAAGCTAATTAAAAATGGTATGAGCGAAGATGACTTTGAAGCAACGCGTAACTTTTTAATTAACTTTGTGCCGCAAATGGTCGCAAGTCAAAATCGCCAATTAGGTTACGCACTTGATAGCGAATTTTACAACACAGATAGCTTTGTAAGTTACGTTACTAATAAACTTAAAACGCTAAGCGTTGCTGATGTAAATCGCGTTATTAAAGAAAACTTACAAACAGACAATGTTCAATATGTGTTTATAACTGCAGACGGTGCTGATATGCAAAAACGTTTAGCGTCTGAGCAAACATCACCAATGGTTTACAACACTAATAAACCTGCTGAGTTGGTTGCTGAGGATAAAGTAATTGCTGATTACAAATTAGCCATTCCTGCAAAAAATATTGAAGTGATGAAAGTCGATAAAGTCTTTCAATGAAGGTTTAAATAGTTATATAAGTTAAGATAATTAAAATGCCCCATATATTGGGGCATTTTTTATGGTGTTGGATATAGTATTGAACCAATTTTTACACCTAACCCAAAAAGTATCATTGCACTTATTATTACAACTAAAGTGATGTGGCCACGTAGCTCTTTCGACTTATATTTTGATATTGCTGTAGCTCTTTATTTCATAATAAAAAAAACAGTTATCATGCCTAATATGAAGCTGACTACTGATGACAATGCTAACACCGTGGTTATAGTGTGCTTGTTTAAAGTTGTTGCACCACCGAGAGGTGTTGTATCTTCATCAAGCTTAATTAATTTACCCTGGCGTACTTCTAAAACCGCGCATAAAGCCATTGTGGTTTCTTTTGATGCCGCGCCTTCTTTTTCTACCCGTTGGATTGTTCTCAAGCTTACATCGCAGGCATCAGCAAGTTGCTGTTGCGTCCAATTAAATTGCTGCCTAAGTTCTTTTATTGTTTTAGGATTAAGTTGCATTTTAAAGCTTCCCAATCAAGAATTCTAAAATTATAATTAGCAAGTAGCCACCAACTAGGCCTCCAAAAAAGCAGCCAAAAAGCACTTTTAACGAAGTTTTTGGGTTATTTAATAATGATGATTGTTCATAACTTTTTATAAATTGGCCATTTTTATAAAGTGAGCACTCTAACTTGCCAGTTAAAATATTACGCATTTCAAACATTACTTTAAAATCATTGTCACCAATATTAAATTGATGGCCACTGTGAATCCTTTGGTTACGCTTATTACTTATAAGTTCATCATTTACGTATACTTCTTCTTTCCCTGTAAAGTAGCTACCAAAACACGCTATTTGATCATCGCCATCTTGAAAGTAAAATTTGTAACCTAATTTTCTTGTATTTAATATATCGTTTTTCATCATCGTTATCCTTGTTGAGTTGATGATGCTAATTTAGCGTTTGTTTTTATTTTTTACGCCGTCAGCGGTACGCCAGTAGCTATATTGGCATATGACAGGTGAGCTGTCATATGTTGTTAGCTTTTGATTTTTATTAATTTATTGTATTTTAAGTATGTATTGGAAATTTTAGCAACTGTCGTATAACTTAATCTAAAAAGTGGGTATGTATTTAAAATATCATTTCTGGGTGCTAGGGCGTGTTGAACTCTGTGGATTGAAATTTGTTCAATCTAGGGTCGATTTAATCGCGGCGCGAGGTTTGTAACCTAGTGGGCTAAGTAAAAACCGAGCAACAAAGAGTTAATCGTCCCTAGAAAGAACCCAAAGGGCAGCGCATGTTTGGTCTTTATGCTGCGTTATCGCCTATTTATGGGGAGTAACCACGCTACATAGGCTCTGCCTTGCCTAAAAACCAAATATACAGCTGCAAATCCAATCACCAAAGATCAACACGCCCTAGTTATATCTAATAACCAGAACAAATAACTAAGGGATTAACACCTTAGTGGCTAAATCCGTTAGACTTGGGAAAAGGCTATTTTATATCAACTTAAGGCAGTGCAGTATTATGCGTCATGCAATTTGGCAACAGCTTCGCGATGAAGCTAACGATGTAGTAAAACGTGAACCATTATTAGCAAGTCATGTTTATTCATGTGTTTTGAATCATGATTGTTTAGGTTCGGCATTGAGCTTTATTGTTGCTAATAAGTTGGCTGATGCGGTTGTATCTGCATTCACTATCCGAGAGCTGTTCGACCAAGCATTTGTAAAATGTGACCGTATGCTCTCATTTGTTGCTGAGGACATTAAAGCGGTAAAAGACCGCGATCCTGCATCAGAAACCTATCTTACGGTTATATTAAATCTAAAAGGTTTTCATGCTATTCAGGCGCACCGTTTGGCTAATTGTTTGTGGCAACAAAATCGCAAAGAGTTAGCACGCTTTATTCAAAGCCGTAACTCTGAAGTGTTTGGGGTCGATATTCACCCAGCATGTAAAGTGGGTAAAGGCATTATGTTTGACCACGCAACCGGTATTGTTATTGGTGAAACAGCGGTAATTGAAGATAACGTATCAATTTTGCAATCTGTAACGCTTGGCGGTACAGGCAATGAGCAGGGCGATCGTCATCCTAAAATTAGAGCGGGCGTATTAATTGGCGCGGGTGCTAAAGTACTGGGTAATATTGAAGTAGGTGAGGGCGCACGAATTGGCGCGGGCTCAGTTGTACTTAGCAATGTTCCACCACACACAACCGCTGTTGGCGTACCCGCTAAAATTATTGGTCGACCGGATTGTGAGTGTCCGGCGCAAAGTATGAACCAAAACTTTTTAGCAAATCCTGAGCCTGAAAACGAATCGCACACGAGTGCAATGCTATAGGTAATGAAAAATAATAAAACTTAAAAGGAATTAACATGAACAAAAATAGTTTATTGGCTCTAGGGATTGGGTTTATTGCGGGTGTAGGTTTAACTTGGAGCTACTTTAATGCAGCTTCAAGTCATCCAGAATCTGTTAAGTCGCAGCCAAGTTATGAAAAACAGCAAAAGCTTCATACTGAACAACAAAGTAATGAGGTATTAAGTAATGCAGACTCTGTAGTACCTGAGCAAGTAGCTAATACAGAGCCCGCTGAAGACACGTCTCCAACCGATTTAGAACCCCAAATGCTTGATGAGCTACCTTTAGAAGAGCAAGTCACTCAGCTTAAGCAGCAACTCGCCGAACAGAAAGCGACGCTTAAAAGCGTTTTAAAGCAAATGAGAGGCCCTTCAGATTTTGAGAAGGTCTTACGTGATAAATTTGAAAAGCAAACGCGTGACGAAGAATGGGCTTATCGTACTGAAATGGCATTACAAGATTTTTTATTAACAGCTGATTTGGCAATTATGCCTGATATTGTTAGCGCAAAATGTAAAACAACGGTATGTGAATTTGAACTAGCCGCGCCCGCTGATAACGATACATTTGGCAGTGCTCAATGGCGAGAGCTAAACGACAAGTTGATGAAGCAGGAATTTTGGCAGCAATTTAAAAGCACTACCTCTACATCTAGCGATAGCGAGCTTAAATTGTTGCTAAGTACCGAGCTTTAAGTAACCTGTGATTCTATAGAGCCATCAACGAGCTCTGTAATTAAAACATCGCCTGTTTTAATTTTATCCACAGATTTAACTACTTTCCCTTGCTGTGTTTTAGTGATGCTATAACCGCGCGCTAAAACATTAAGCGGACTTACCGAATCTAACCTACTTGCTTGCAATGCCAAGCTATTATTAGCTTGCTGTAATTGATGCTGTATAGCTTGGTTTAGCCTAGCTTGTAATTGCGAAAGTTGATGGCTTGCTGTAGCGAGTTTTTTATCAGGCGATTGGCGCATTAAACGCGGCGTTAAGTTATTGAGTGTGCGTTCTTGCTGGTATAAACGATTACGCATAGCTTGTTGCAGCGCAATGCTTAGCTCATCCAAACGTTGTGATTTTTGATTAAGCTGATTACGCGGATGGCATAAGTTAAGGCGATGTTGTAGCTGCGTTGCAAGTGCGCGTTTTTCAGCAATATCGTGCTTAAACGCGTTGGATAAACGATTAACTAATTGCGTTACCTTGTTATGTAACTCTTGTGTATTTGGGCTTACAAGCTCTGCAGCGGCTGATGGGGTCGCTGCACGAACATCAGCAACGTAATCGCTAATAGTTGTATCTATTTCATGGCCTACCGCACTTACTATCGGTAATTCACTTTTGAAAATAGCGCGGGCGAGCTGTTCGTGATTAAAACACCATAAATCTTCAAGTGATCCACCGCCGCGTCCTAAAATAAGTACGTCTACTTCGTCACGTGTGTTGGCTAAGTCAATTTGGTTAATTAAATGCACGTGCGCTTCTTTGCCTTGTACCATAGCAGGGTAAATGATGACCTCTAGCTGCGGCGCTCGGCGTTTGAGTACCGTTAAAATATCTTTTATAGCAGCGCCGGTTGCTGAGGTAATAACACCAATACGATTAATATTTTGCGGTAATGGTTGTTTGTGAACTGAGCTAAATAATCCCTCGGCGGCTAAGCGCATTTTAAGCGCATCAAATTCTTGCTTTAACTGACCTTCGCCTGCGGGTTCCATATGCTCAACAATAAGCTGGTAATCACCGCGAGGTTCATAAAGCGATACACGCGCTTTTACTGTAACTTGTGCGCCATTGGCAGGGCGGTAGCTTTGGTTGCGATTGTTGCCGCGCCACATAGCGGCTTTAATTTGTGCTTTATCGTCTTTTAACGAAAAATACCAATGCCCAGATGCTGGTGTAATAAAGTTCGAAATTTCGCCGGTTAATATAAGCGATGCAAACCCTTGTTCAAGAAGCGTGCGAATTTCTCTATTAAGGCGTGACACGGTGTAAACTGCTTTTGAGGACGGTGAAAACATAAAAAACAACCTAAATCTATTTATAGGGCTACTTTATCATAAATATTTGCGAAATATTATTTACTCATGCCAACAACGCTGTTAAAATTTGGCCGCAATTCCTTATCTTAGATCCACATGTGAGAAGTTGCCAAAATGCTTAGAATCGCTAAAGAAGCTCTTACCTTTGATGACGTACTTTTAGTACCTGGTCATTCTACTGTTTTGCCACACACGGCAAATATTTCAACTCGCTTAACGCGTGGTATCAAACTTAACTTGCCGCTTATTTCAGCATCTATGGATACTGTTACAGAAGCTCGTTTAGCTATTGCCCTTGCGCAAGAAGGTGGTCTTGGTTTTATTCATAAAAACATGACTATTGAAGAACAAGCGAAAAACGTACGTAAAGTTAAAACCTACGAAGCAGGTATTGTTTCATACCCTGTAACGGTTACTGCCGATTTAACAATTGCAGATGCAATTGAACTTTCGCACGAAAAAGGTTTTTCAGGCTTTCCGGTTACCGATAGCAACAATGTGCTTGTAGGCATTGTTACTAGTCGTGATATGCGTTTTGAAACTAAGCTTGAACAGCCTGTTTCTACCGTTATGACTAAAAAAGAAAAGCTTGTTACCGTTAAAGAAGGCGCAGCTCGCGAAGAAATTTTAGGCTTAATGCACGAACACCGCATTGAAAAAATCTTAGTTGTTGATGATGAATTTAAACTTAAAGGCATGATCACAGTAAAAGATTACCAAAAAGCCCAAGACAAACCTGACGCATGTAAAGACGACCAAGGTCGTTTACGTGTAGGTGCTGCTGTAAGTGTTGGCGCAGGTACTGATGAGCGCATTGCTGCATTAGTAGAAGCGGGTATTGATGTTTTACTTATCGATACATCGCATGGTCACTCTCAAGGTGTTATTGACCGTGTTACTAAAACTCGCAAAGAATACCCAGACCTACAAATTATCGCAGGCAACATCGCAACAGCTGAAGGTGCGATTGCACTTGCTGATGCGGGAGCGGATGCAGTTAAAGTAGGTATCGGCCCAGGTTCTATCTGTACTACACGTATAGTTACCGGTTGTGGCGTTCCACAAATTACAGCTATTTCAGATGCTGTTGAAGGCTTAAAGGGTCGCGACATTCCTGTTATTGCTGATGGTGGCATTCGTTTTTCTGGTGATATTGTTAAAGCACTTGTTGCTGGTGCATCGTGTGTAATGGTGGGTTCACTTCTTGCTGGTACTGAAGAAGCACCAGGTGAAGTTGAATTATACCAAGGCCGTTATTATAAATCTTACCGTGGTATGGGCTCATTGGGCGCGATGGATCAAAAAGAAGGTTCATCAGATCGTTACTTCCAAAAATCAAACGAAGCAGACAAGTTAGTACCTGAAGGTATTGAAGGTCGCGTAGCTTACAAAGGTCCTATTGCAACGATTATTCATCAGCAAGTAGGTGGCTTACGTAGTGCTATGGGCTTAACTGGTTGTGCAACAATTGAAGAGCTTAATACAAAACCACAATTTGTACGTGTTACTTCAGCGGGTATGGGTGAGTCGCACGTTCATGATGTGCAAATCACTAAAGAAGCACCAAATTACCGCTTAGGTTAAGCAGCGTAATTAATTTAATATACTGGGCTTGCTTTGCAAGCCCTCTTTTTAGTCGTTTACATTAACAAATGACATTTAGCATCAGACTTTACGAGATACTCCATGAGCAAAGATATTCACGATTCACGAATTCTCATTTTAGACTTTGGTTCACAATACACGCAATTGATCGCGCGCCGTATCCGCGAAATTGGTGTTTACTGTGAGCTATGGGCATGGGATGTGACTGAAGAGCAAATTCGCGAGTTCAACCCGCAAGGTATTATTCTTTCTGGTGGCCCAGAATCAACAACGCTTGAAAACAGCCCGCGCGCTCCTGAGTATGTATTTAATGCAGGCGTGCCTGTACTAGGTATTTGCTACGGTATGCAAACAATGGCGGCTCAACTAGGCGGAAACGTACACAGCTCAGATAAAAAAGAGTTTGGTTACGCACAAGTAGAAAAAGTGGGCAATTGTGCATTATTTGATGCAATTGAAGACCATATTACAGATGGCGGCAACGGCATACTTGACGTTTGGATGAGCCATGGCGATAAAGTAATGGATATTCCAGCTGACTTTACTACAACAGCTAAAACATCTACTTGTCCACATGCTGCAATGTCTAATGAAGAAAAACGTTTTTACGGCGTACAGTTTCATCCAGAAGTGACGCACACGCATCAAGGTCAGCGCTTATTAGAGCGTTTTGCTATTGATATTTGTGGCTGTGAAAAGTTGTGGACTGCTGCAAAAATTATCGATGATGCTATCGAGCGTATTAAAGAAACTGTAGGTGATGACGAAGTTATTTTAGGCCTTTCTGGTGGTGTTGATTCATCGGTTGTGGCTATGCTAATTCACCGTGCAATTGGCGAAAAGCTAACATGTGTATTTGTTGATAATGGTTTACTTCGTTTAAACGAAGGCCAACAAGTAATGGACATGTTTGGTAATAAATTTGGTTTAAACATTGTTAAAGTTGAAGCCGAAGAGCAGTTTTTAAATGATCTTGCTGGTAAGTCAGACCCAGAAGATAAGCGTAAAGCCATTGGTCACACGTTTATTAATGTATTTGATGAGCAAGCCAAAAAGCTTAAAAATGCAAAATGGTTAGCGCAAGGTACAATTTACCCAGACGTTATTGAATCTGCGGCATCTGCCACAGGCAAAGCACATGTTATTAAATCTCACCACAATGTGGGCGGATTACCAGATGACATGAAAATGGGACTTGTTGAGCCATTACGTGAATTATTCAAAGATGAAGTACGTAAAATTGGCCTAGAGCTAGGTTTACCGTACGACATGCTTTACCGTCACCCTTTCCCTGGACCAGGTTTAGGTGTGCGTGTACTTGGCGAAATCAAAAAAGAATACTGTGATTTATTACGCCGCGCTGATGCGATTTTCATCGAAGAGCTTCACAAAGCTGAGCTTTACCATAAAGTAAGCCAAGCATTTACTGTATTCTTACCTGTTAAATCGGTAGGGGTTATGGGCGATGCACGTAAGTACGATTGGGTTGTATCACTTCGTTGTGTTGAAACAATCGACTTCATGACTGCGCGCTGGTCACATTTACCATATGAGTTTTTAGGTGTGGTATCAAACCGTATCATTAACGAAATAGATGGTATTTCACGTGTAGTTTACGATATTTCTGGTAAGCCACCGGCAACTATTGAGTGGGAATAACGCTAAGCGTATAAGCTTATTTTAGTCAGTTTATAGTCGCTCATTAAAAAGCCCGTTTATAAAACGGGCTTTTTTACGACTACAGCTTCGTGCTGATAGGTTTTTACTTGTGTGTTTCTAGCTCTGTCATTAGTCCTTTTACAAGGCTAATACTGCCAAGTAATAAAATAAGCGTAAAAGGGAGCGCCGCAATGATCGTTATATATTGTAGTGCTTGAATAGACTCAGTACCCCCAATCCAGAGCATTAGCATTGCAATAATACCTGCAATATTAGCCCATACTAGCTTTTGTTTTATTGGTACTTCAAGTTTACCGCCTGATGTAAGGCTATCTATCACAATAGAGCCCGAATCTAGAGTCGTTACAAAAAAGATGATAATCAACGCGATAGCTAAAAGCGAAAGCACTGTACTAAAAGAGTATGCATCCAACATATAAAATAAGCTAAGTGATACATCAGTAATACCTTTATCGGCGCCTAGCACTCCAATTTCATTTATAACCTGATCGATAGCTATCCCACCAAAAACCGACATCCAGGCTGTAGTAACAAGCGTTGGGATAAGTAATACGTATACTAAAAACTCTCGTATGGTGCGGCCTTTAGAGATACGTGCCACAAACATGCCAAAGCAAGGTGCGTAAGCCACCCACCAAGCCCAGTAAAATACAGTCCAGCTATGTAGCCACTCAGTGTCTTCTCGGCCTGTGCTTGAGCTCAAAGGTATAATATTTTTTACATAGCCGACGACTGCGGTGTAGCCAGAATCAAGTACGGTAGTAAAATTTAAAATAGCAATTAGAGCAAGAAACACAAAAGCAATGCCCATATTAATGTTGCTAAGCAGTTTAACGCCGCCATCCATACCACGTATAATCGACAAAATGGCTAAGCCCATAATCAGTAAAATGATGCCTTGTTGCAATAGTAGCGAATTTTCAAACCCTAAAACATGGCTTATCCCACTTGCTGCTTGCGAACCACCGAGACCAAGTGATGTAGCCAAACCAAATAGAGTTACTAAAACAGCCATTACATCTATAACATCGCCTAGTTTCCCCCATACTAGATCCCCAAAAAGTGGATAAAATATAGAGCGCATTGAAAGTGGTAAGCCTTTATTATAAACAAAATAAGCTAGGCATAATGCGGTCATCCCATAAATCGCCCACGCATGAAGACCCCAATGGAATACCGTTGCACCTAAGGCAATTTCTCGACCTTGCTCGGTAAATGGTTCAGCATTGAGAGGAGTACCTGCCCAGTCTGTATAAAATGCGGTTGGTTCGGCAACACCCCAAAAAATAAGCCCTATGCCCATGCCAGCAGCGAATAACATTGAAACCCAAGAAAGGGTAGAGTAGTCGGTTGTTGCTTTATCGCCGCCTAAGCGAATTTTTCCAAGCGGAGATACTGCAATGCCGATAGCAAAAAGCAGGAGTATATTTGCCCCCCACATAAATACGAAATCAAAATTTACGAGTGCAGCATTTTTTATCGTGTTAATAGCGTCTTTTGTTTCGCTAGGTGGCAAGGCGAGTAAAGTTATTATGAAAAGTAAAGATAAGCCAATTGAAATAGAAAACACATTACTATGAATATCCATCCCCCATTTACTGACGTTATCTTGACCTACTTGATAATCGGTTGAATCGATACTATATTTTTTTGATTTAAACTTCATATAACATGGTGTAAACCATCCGCAAAAGCGAATAGTAAAACTCCTCCATATTGGTATTGTGTATAACCCGCGTGAATAAGATACATGATGAAATATGCAATTTAGAGATAAAGCGCGGATCTTCTGGAGGAAAAACTGTATCATAAATGCTATCAATGTTATTGATTTGTTTGTATGTTTACTCATCTGCTAAGTTTTATTTAGTTAATAAAACAGTAATGACAGTTACTTTAGGTGTTTTTGTCACCAACTTTTTGCATGGAACTGATGTTCTTTATGTTTCTATGATGTCTATTCTTAATAACCCTCGCTGGGCAGAGCGCTAAATAAAAGTATTTATTGTGTTACTACAGTAGATAAAACAGCGAATTAGCATGCTAATCCACCGTTTTGTTTATTTTAAAAGCAGTTGAGCTAAAAGAGTGATTTTTCTCTTTACCTTTGGCGAAACTTCTCTATAATTCGTCGTCATTGCAGGGGCGTAGTTCCAATTGGTAGAACAGCGGTCTCCAAAACCGATGGTTGGGAGTTCGAATCTCTCCGCCCCTGCCATTTCTTCTTTACATCGTTTTTATTACTTCTTATATTGTTCAAATGTCTAATCTACTGAGTTGTTATGCATCCACGTTACGCAGCTATTTTTGATATAGAAAATCTTGAACTCAATCAACATTATTGTTCTCAAGCAAATGATCAAGCTAATACTTTATCGCAAAGCACGATAGCTAGTTCTTTAACGCTAAATGAGCAACTACTTGCAGACATTAAACTCAGTGCCGAGCCTATTATTATAAATAGCGTTGTACAGGGCCGTGAGATGCAATTAAACGATAATGAGCTTACATTGCCAACCCCACAGCTCAACGCTTCTGAAAAGCGTGCTTTATGGGCTTTAATGAGTGAACACCTTGATAAACTTTAAACCAGTAGATGAAACTGCAATATCTCAATTAATGGCCGTCGAAACAGCGTGTCATAGCCATCCGTGGACTTTAAATACAATGAGTTCATGCATAGGCGGGCGCTATTTTAATGTTGCCGCATTTGATGATGCGAGCATGATTGGTTTTTATATTGGTGAAAAAGCAGGGCCTGATTTTACACTTATGGATATTTGTGTAACACCAAGTCACCAGGGTAAGGGTATTGCAAGGCAGTTGTTAGCGCAGTTTATTGAATATGGTGAGCAGCAAAGTGCTGAAAACCTCTTTTTAGAAGTACGCGAATCAAATACGCGTGCTATTGCGCTGTACGAGCGCGCAGGCTTTGCTGAGATGTCAGTGCGTAAAAACTACTACCCAAGTGATAACCCTGCTAAAAATGGCTTTGAAGACGCTATTTTAATGGGTATGGCGCTAGGTTTAAACTTTTCATAATTAAAGTCGGTAATTAGCATTTAAAATACAGAGTCGCTAAAGTAATGTATTTTGTAAGTTTGCTTTTAGGTTACTTTGTCGCTAATTGCTTGCTCAATGGCTGCTATTAGATCATTTACCAGCTCGTCTCTTGGCACTTTATTGTTACTTTTTAAGTTCTCTTCAAGTGCCGCTGCACTATGGTAAATTTCATCAAAGTTAAAGCATCCAGAACTACCTTTAATACTGTGCGCTACACCTCTTAATGCTTCCCAATCATCACAATGTTGCAGAGCTTTAACTTCTTTTAAATATGTAGGTAAGTTAGCTAAATAATTATCAGCAATTTGCTGGAATTTTTCGCTTTTTAATAGGCTATCCCATTTATTTTGATTATCTTTTTCAAGATGCAGGTAGCTCACGAGTACATTTTCCAGAGCATCTTTATCAATGGGTTTAGCAAGTGCTTTATCGCAACCAGCCTCTAGGTAAGTCCCTATATCGTGGTTCATTACATTGGCAGTAAGGGCAATAATAGGGCCATCATACGCGGCATGGCGAAGCATTTTAGTCGCTTCTAACCCGCCCATTACAGGCATTTGCATATCCATAATAATAAGTTGGTAGTCGTTTACGAGTGCCATTTCTACGGCTTGTGCACCATTATTGGCAATATCGGGTTCAAGACCCCAGGTTTGCAGTAGTAATTTAATTAATAATTGGTTATCTGGGTTATCCTCAGCAACTAATATATTGGCGTCGAAGCTATTGCTGGCAAATGATAATAGAGGGTCTTTCTCTGGTATTAACTGGCTGTCTTGCGTTAAAAATTCAAGCATGGGTTGATCATCAGATAACTGACACGCCACCCTAATTGTAACGCGACTACCAACACCCACTTCACTTTCAAGATTTACATCCCCACCAAGTAGCAGTGCTAAATTTTTAGAAATACACAACCCAAGACCTGTACCACCAAAACGACGTGTAGTTGTTGCATCAGCTTGTTCAAACGGTTTAAATACACGCTCTATTTGATGCTCAGACATACCAATACCGGTATCTTTAATTACAAACTCAAGCTTTTGACTTGCTTGTAAATAATGCACACAAATAGACACGCTGCCATTTTCGGTAAATTTAACGGCGTTATTGGCAATGTTTATAAGTATTTGTTTTAAGCGAGTCACATCACTATAAATAGTGCGAGGTAGCGGTAGTTGATAGTCAATATTAAGGGTTAATTGTTTTTCTTGTGCCAGTGGTTGAATAATTGATTCAATGTCGTGTACAAGCTGCACTACGTTTAATGCTGACAAATCAACAGCTAGCTTTTCGGCTTCAATTTTAGATAAATCTAAAATATTATTTATTAGCTCTAATAAGTGTTTTGAGTTACGTAAAATAGTACTGAGATGTTGCTTATCGTTCTCAACCTTGCCATTGTGTAGCAACTGTTCTGTAAAGCCCATAATAGCAGTAAGTGGCGTGCGTATTTCATGGCTCATGTTAGCTAAAAATCGGCTCTTAAGTTGATTGGCTTGCTCAGCTTGGCCAATAGCCAACTCAAGTTGACTGTTCATAGCTTCAAGTGCTTGGGTGCGACTTTCTACTTTATCCTCAAGATGATGCTTATATTCTTCAAGCTGCTGCTGGTAATGCCTTATTTGATTAACCATGTGGTTAAAGTCGTTAAATAAAACACCCACTTCATCATTAGTGTGCGCAGGTAAGTGCACCGACAAATCACCATCACCCACACGATGACTCGCTGCACCTAGTAACTCAATTGGATTAAGTAATAAATTACGCACCACTACAAAAATTAATATTGGTAGAGTGATCACTGAAATAATAACAATTAAGCCCGTTATTAAACTTATAGCTTTGCCTGATTGGTAAAGCACACCTTTTGGAATGGTAGATACGTAATAATATCCGCCAGGCATTTGTACTGCAAAAATCATACGCTCAATTTTATCTATACTTGAGAGCTCAATGGTCGAAAGCATGCCTATATCGGCCAGGTCGTGGATTTGGTTGAGTTCGTATTCGCTTATATATTGGCCGCGCATGTTGTAGTCAGAGCTAAATAATATCTTACCGTCTTTGGTTAACATCAAATTAAGCGTGTTGTTATATGGGGCTTCTAAAATACTGGAGTTAAGTATCGAAGGCTCTATATGTATTACAATAAAACCAAGTTGCTGTGGGCGTTTTAAATAGTAATCAACACTATAAATTCGTTGAATAAAATACAAACTAGTGGTGCCGTCATCCTTTTGAATCATAAATTGCTGTTTACTTAAATTACTTTGCAAGACTTGATTAAAAAATGGATAGCTTTTAGGTGCAGTAGTTAGGTTGTTAGAGTAGTAAGCATCACTTTTCCCACTGGCAGAGACTAAATTAATACTAATAATATCTGGATAAGCTTCACTGTAGCTGGCAAATACATCCATAAGCGCGCCAAGTTTTCGGGTGTGGTTACCGTTGGCACGAATGTCGTTTGCTAAAAAGTCGCTAAGTACTGGCGAAGTTGAAAGTAGTTTTGCTGTAGAGTGAAAAGAGTCGATATAGTTAAATATTTTTTGCTGTTGTTGCTCAACAAAACGGCTCATTATTAAATCAGCTTGTTTTTGTGTTGAATTAGTTACATTGGTGAGCGTAAAGCCACCTAAAAATAGCAGCGGTAGAATAACAAGGGGTGTTATATACCATAATAATCGAATACTTAACTTACTGGTTTTCATGACCAAGCGACTTATCCTCCATGCAATCTACCAATAATATGCGTTACGGCTTTATTAAACAAGCTTATAGCGGTCTTGATGGCTGAAATGTAACCATTAATTGCGCGGTATTTAGTTGAGATTAGCTACTTATTTGTATAATTAAGTTATTTTAATTTAATAAGTTACGTATTATTGAAATGGTATTTTAGTGTTTGAATAGATTTTACAATATTTATGCATGTAAAAGTGACTTTTTATGCTTAATATATTTAAAAAAGTGGAGTAACGCTTATTAAACTTAAGTTGTAAGTTTGTTTAAGTGTTTTGTTATTTCATCAATGCATATTTTTACAGAGATTGGCATGTTGTGCGTGTAGGGCGTTAATGCATAAATACTTTTACTACTAAGTGAGTAATCGGGGTTAATTACCTCAAGTGATGGCTTTACTAAGTTTAAGTAAAAATCCGGTACCAGCCCCATTCCAGCTCCTGCTTTTATAAGCGATAAACAACTATGGAAAGAGTTTGCAAGGCAACGAGCTTGGGTACTGAAGTGAAGTAGTTCTCCATGTTTATTTTTAAAGGTGTGATCTATATTTAACCCTTGCCAAGTATTAGCGATGTAAGGCGTTGCATTTAATATTTTAGACTCTAGCTGTTTAGGGCTTTTAATTACTCCTGTTTTTATACACAGCCTGTCAGTAAAGCTACCTATGCGCTTTTGTTTTAGGGCGCTGTCTTTTGAGGGACCCACTCGAATAGCGAGATCAATATTATGATCTAAAAAATCTATATGCTGATCGGCACTTACAAGCTCTGGCGTTAATTTGGGGTATTGATTCATTAAGTTAGCAATAACAGGGGTAATAAGCGTTTCCATTAATGCATTTGGGGCGGTTATCTTTATATTGCCAGTAGGCTCTGCTTGTTGAGTTTTTACGGTATCCCATGCCGTAGTCGCGATATTATTTAACTCTTTACATTGTATGTAAAACAGCTCGCCGGTTGCCGTTAATGCTTGTCTACGCGTTGTGCGTTTTAAAAGGGTTACCCCAAGCTCTAGCTCTAGCGCTTTTAAATGCTGGCTTACTACCGATTTAGAAACATTAAGCTTATCAGCTGCGGCAGATATAGAACCTGCCTCAATAATATTTGCAAACACCGACATTTGTTTAAATTTACTCATATTTATTGTTCTGTTTTTCTAAACTGTATTTTTTATTATCTTTGTTTTTAGTGTTAAAAGATATGGCTAATATAAGCGTAATTTATTAACTACAGGTGATCTATGAATAGCGAATTAGTACTTCAAAAATGCAAACAAGGGATAGCGGATTGGCAGGATGCATTTAATAACCAAGATGCAAAAGGCTGCGCGCAACAGTATTTTTCTGATTGTGAAATGCATGCTCGCCCATTTGGTATGTTTAAAGGAGAGGTTGCAATAGAAAGCTTTTGGCAAGGGAGCATGGATCAAGGCTTTAAAAATGTGCAATACACTGATGTAACATGGGAAATGCTTGGTGATGATGGTTATATTTTATCAGCTAAATGGACAATGAACCAAGCGCATGGTGTTGTTCATCGCGAACATTGGGTTGTTGCAGCAGATGGAAAAGCAAAGTTAAAAAGTGACGATTTTGAAGTATTAGGTGAGCGCTAAGTAATTATTAATTTAGAGTTGAGTACGTGCTAACTAGTGAGTCTAATTTATCTAAGGTTGTGAAATAAAATACTTATATAAATTCCTCGGTGAAAATAAGCTTAAAAAGCAACGAATCATCGCTTAAACAATTATAAAATGGTCTGTAATTTAATTGCTGACCATATTTCAAATATTTCTAGTCATATCTCTTCATTATAAAGCCAAGAAATTTTTAAGTTAGATAGCACACTTTTATACCGACTCCTGTTACAATTGTCATTATTAAAAAATTAGCTATTGGCGTTTTATTATCAGCTGTTTATAACGTTTAAATCAGCGGAAATAGTAGTTAATTACGATCAACATTACGGGTTTACTCGCAAGCGCTTATTTAAATGCATTCAACCCCGCATCAAACTAAAAGAATTTATTAATGGCAGACCAAACTATTATCAATGAAATCAGCAAGCGAAGGACTTTTGCTATCATCTCTCACCCGGATGCTGGTAAAACAACTATCACCGAAAAAGTATTGTTGTTCGGACAAGCTATTCAAAGAGCCGGTACTGTAAAAGGGCGTGGTTCTAATCAGCATGCTAAATCTGACTGGATGGAAATGGAAAAAGAGCGTGGTATATCGGTTACTACCTCTGTAATGCAGTTCCCGTATAACAATGCGCTTGTTAACTTACTTGATACGCCAGGACACGAAGATTTCTCGGAAGATACTTACCGAACGCTAACAGCGGTAGATTCGTGCTTAATGGTTATTGATGCGGCAAAAGGTGTAGAAGACCGTACCCGTAAGCTCATGGAAGTTACGCGCCTGCGTACAACACCAATTGTTACGTTTATGAACAAGTGTGACCGTGATATTCGTGACCCAATGGAAGTATTGGACGAAGTTGAAACAGAGCTAAATATAGCCTGTGCTCCAATTACGTGGCCAATTGGTTGTGGTAAAGAGTTTAAAGGTGTTTATCATATTCATAATGACGAAGCTGTTTTATACAAAACAGGTCAAGGTCATAAAATTCAAGAAGTTCGCACTATTAAAGGACTTGATAACCCAGAGTTAGATATTGCGATTGGCGAAGATTTAGCTGCGCAATTACGCGATGAGCTTGAGCTTGTTATTGGTGCATCAAACGAATTTGATTTAGATCTGTTTTTAGCCGGTGAACTTTCGCCAGTTTATTACGGTACTGCACTTGGTAACTTTGGTGTTGACCATGTTTTAGATGGTTTAACTAAATGGGCGCCAACGCCATTACCACGCGAAACCGAAGACAGACTTATTGTTGCAACAGAAGAGAATTTTACCGGTTTTGTATTTAAAATTCAGGCCAACATGGACCCTAAACACCGTGACCGTATTGCATTTATGCGTATTGTATCGGGTAAATACAGCCAGGGCATGAAAATGAACCACGTGCGTATTGGTAAGCAGGTGAGTATTTCTGATGCGGTAACCTTTATGGCGGGCGATCGTGAGCGAGCAGAAGATGCTTACGCTGGCGATATTATTGGCTTGCATAACCACGGTACAATTCAAATTGGTGATACGTTTACGCAAGGCGAAAAACTTAAATTTAGTGGTATTCCTAACTTCGCGCCTGAGCTATTTCGTCGTATTCGTCTTCGCGATCCGCTTAAGCAAAAGCAATTATTAAAAGGCTTAGTACAGCTTTCTGAAGAAGGTGCTGTACAGGTATTTAGACCGCTTATAAACAACGATTTAATTGTGGGCGCGGTAGGTGTACTTCAGTTTGATGTGGTTGTAGCGCGTTTAAAAGCTGAATATAACGTAGATGCTATTTACGAAGGTGTAAACGTAAATACAGCACGCTGGGTTGAGTGCAGTGACGTTAAAAAGTTTGAAGACTTTAAACGCAAATGCGAAAGCAATTTAGCACTCGATGGGGGCGATAACTTAACTTACATAGCGCCGAGCCGTGTAAACCTTAATTTATCGGTAGAGCGTTATCCAGAAGTAACGTTTAACCACACGCGCGAAAACTAGAATTGACCGACTAAAGTTAACTGAAAGCCTGCTTAGGCGGGCTTACAAAGGTAAATAATATAATGAACATTCGTACTATTTTAATCGAAAAAGCTATTGCCGCTATGGCTGGCGCAGGCTTACCTGAAGACACAAACCCAGCAGTAACGCAAAGCACACGTCCACAATTTGGTGATTACCAAATTAATGCAGCAATGGGCGCGGCTAAAAAAATGAAAAGCAACCCACGAGAGCTTGCACAAAAAATTATAGATAACCTTGATGTAAGCGATATCGCAGAGAAAACTGAAATTGCGGGTCCAGGTTTTATTAACATTCATTTAAAGCCAGAGTTTTTAGCGCAAAGTGTTAAAGCAGCTAATAGCGATGCAAAGCTTGCAGTAAACGAGCACGCTAACCCACAAAAAGTGGTAGTGGATTACTCATCACCAAACCTTGCTAAAGAAATGCACGTAGGCCATTTACGTTCAACCATTATTGGTGACTCAATTGTACGTGCGCTTGAATTTAGAGGCGATACGGTTGTACGTCAAAATCACATGGGTGATTGGGGCACGCAATTTGGTATGTTAATCGCGCATTTAGAAGATCAAATTAGCCAAGGTGTAGATTTAGATACTGTTGCACTTGCCGATTTAGAAACCTTTTACCGCGATGCTAAAAAACGTTTTGACGACGAAGAAGGCTTTGCAGATAAAGCCCGTAATTACGTTGTTAAATTACAAGGTGGCGACGCGCACTGTGAAAAGCTTTGGAAACTATTTATAGCAACCTCAGTTAAGCACTCTGAAGAAGTATACAAACGTTTAAATGTAACGCTTACGCAAGCCGATATTATGGCTGAAAGCGCGTACAACGCAGAGCTTAACGATATTATTAGCCTACTTAAAGATAAAAATATTGCGGTAGAGTCGCAAGGCGCGCAAGTTGTGTTTTTAGATGAGCTAGCTAACAAAGATGGCGAACCATCTGCGTTTATCGTACAAAAATCTGGCGGTGGTTTTTTATATGCAACAACAGATTTAGCGGCATGTGATTATCGTTCAAATAAATTAGGTGCCGATCGCATCTTAATTTTTGTAGATGCACGTCAAAACCTACACTTTAATCAAGTAGAGCTAACAGCGCGTAAAGCAGGTTTATTACGAGACGAAACAAGTTACGAGTTTTGCCCGTTTGGCACGATGATGGGCGCCGATAACAAACCATTTAAAACACGTACTGGCGGCACAGTAAAACTTGCTGACTTATTAGAAGAGTCAATCAACCGTGCAGCTGCAAAACTAGCTGAACGTGAATCGGATTTAAGTGATAGCGATCGCAGCGAAATTGCCCGTAAAGTAGGTATTGGCGCAGTTAAATACGCCGACCTTTCTAAGCACCGTACCAGCGATTACATATTCAACTGGGACAGCATGCTAAGCTTTGAAGGCGCAACAGCCCCTTACTTACAATATGCTTATACACGTATCCGCAGTATTTTCCGTAAGTCAGGCGTTGATGCAGCTACATTAAATTCAGACGTAGCAATTGTTGAGCCTCAAGAAAAAGCACTAGCACTTAAGCTACTACAGCTTGAAGAAGTACTTGATTTAATGATTTCTGAGGCAACACCGCACGTACTATGTGGTTACTTATATGAGTTAGCAAGCTTATACATGACATTTTACGAAGCCTGCCCAGTACTTAAAGAAGGCGTAGAGCCAAGCGTGCGCGATAGCCGTTTAGTGCTGTGTAATTTGGTTTCTAAAACATTAGAGACGGGATTAGACTTACTTGGCATTGAAGTTATGGAGCAAATGTAATCACCGTCGTATTTTAACCTAATACTGCGTTATCCACCCCAACTTACCCTAATCGCATACAAACCGTATGCTCATAGGGATAAGTCGGGTTGGACGTCTTGTCTTAGGCTAAACTACTTTGGTGAACCTTCTGCTGCGTGTAGTTCGCTTTAGCTGCGTTGGTAAAACTATTTAGCCTAAGTCACATACAAACCTTATGCTCCTTGGCATAAATAGTTTTACCGCCTTGCTAGCACTCCTACACTTGCAGATATATATTCTGGCACTGTAGGTTGGGTTGAGTGAAACGAAACCCAACATTAAACAAAACACTTTTATTTTTGCTCTTATAACGATTAATTGCCTGATCTTACCTACCCACATACGCTTAATAAACAGAGAAGGACTTGTTATGAAACTCGAAGATATCCGCCGTGAATACCTGCAAGACGCGTTAAGCGAAGATAATTTGCAAGATGATCCGTTTAAGCAGTTTGAAACGTGGCTTGAGCATGCGGTAGCAAGCAAACTACCCGATCCAACAGCAATGGTTGTAGCAACCGTTGATGAAACCGGTCAGCCTTCACAGCGTATTGTGCTTTTAAAACATTTAGATGATAACGGGTTTGTGTTTTTTACTAATACCGGCTCGCGTAAAGCGCAAGAGCTTAAAGGTAATAATAAAATTTCCTTGCACTTTCCGTGGCATCACATGGAGCGCCAAGTTATTGTGTATGGCGAGACTAAACCCTTACCGACTTCTGCTGTGGCAAAGTACTTTTTATCCCGTCCTAAAGAAAGCCAATTAGCCGCGTGGGCATCAGCGCAAAGTCGTCCGGTGTCATCACGTAAAGTACTCATGGAAACCTTTGCCAATATGAAAAACAAGTTTGCTAAAGGTGAAATACCACTTCCTGATTTTTGGGGCGGATATTGTGTAGTACCCACTAAAATTGAGTTTTGGCAAGGCGGAGCGCATCGTTTGCACGACCGTTTTATGTATCAGCGCCAAGCAGATAACAGCTGGCAAGTTACGCGCTTAAACCCTTAATAAATAGATGAGTAAGTAACCGTGCAATTTATTGACTCTCATTGCCATCTCGACTTTAGCGAGTTTGATTCGAATCGTGAGTCGCTCATAAACGAGTGTGTAGCAAAGGGAGTTAATCAGTTTGTTGTGCCAGGTATTACGCTTGCTCAATCGCATACCCTCATAAAACTCAAAGCAACTTACCCAAGTATAAAAATAGCCGCTGGGCTACATCCTTATTTTTTAGAACAACATAAAGAATCGCACATAGAAGCGTTATTTGATTTTGCGACTGAAAATAAGCGCCAACTGGTAGCTATTGGGGAGTGCGGGCTTGATCGAAGTATTGAAAACCTCTCTAAACAAACTTATTTATTTGAACAGCAAATAAGGCTTTCTAACGAGCTAAGCTTACCGCTTATTGTACATCACAGACAAAGTCACGATTTAATTGCGCAATCATTTAAACGGTGTAAGCCAAAAAATGGCGGGGTGATTCATGCATTTTCGGGATCAATCCAACAAGCGCAGTATTATATAAAACACGGCTTTAAACTTGGTGTAGGCGGTGTTATTACCTATGATCGCGCAGTAAAAACACGCGCTGTTATTGCTGCTATTGAGCCAGATAACTTAGTGCTTGAAACCGACTCACCTTCAATGCCGTTAAGTGGCTACCAAGGTGAAATAAACACACCGCTGCATATACCTGATGTATTTAACGCGTTATGTGATTTAAAGCCATATAGTGAAAGAGGGACGCTTGCAAAGCAGCTTTACGATTCTTGTTCAGATGTTTTTTGCATATAGCGATTTACTTGCCAACGTTTTAATCCACGTCCTAGCTGCCACGTAAAAATACACGCAATCACTAGCATTAATAGTACCTGCCGACCTAAGTCATGAAAATGATTATGGCTGTCGGATATTGCAGCGCGAGTTAAATAAGTAACAGACACAAAGCCTATAGGGCGGTCATCATCGCTTATTACTGGTTCCATAAAAGGTGTTTTTAGTTTACTAATACCCGGTGTTGATTCGGGAAGCTGTCCATAAATATGGTGTGATTGCCAATTGTCACTACTGGCAATTAAAATGCCCTGTTGATCATAAATAGTCGCAGAAAGCACAAACTCATCTTTACTTATATCGTTACAAATGGCGTTGAGTTGTGGTTTATTTTTCTCTATGAGCGGCGTTTTAACATTTAAAGCCATAAATTGAGTGAGGCTTTTTGCAGTGCTATCGGCGCTATCGTATAACAATTGATGACTTTGAAAACTACTATTAACGCCTACCCAGCTTAGTAATACAAAACAGCCAGCCGCAAGTATTAAGCGAACAAGTCGCTTTCTTTGTGAAGCGGTAATAGGGTTTTTAATATGGTTATTTTTCATAGTCACCGTTTATGCTGCTGACAGCATTTTGATTTGATGTTACAACTACACTAACTATAACCTTAAACCCCACCTGATGGCGAATTTAGTGTTGAGAATACCAGTTTTGATATGCCAACTATCAGGAAAATAAAAATAAACACGGAGAACCCATGTCGCAAATCAACATGGCACAGCCAACTGCTGAGCAGCCATTACAACACTTAACTTTAAATAAATGGTTTGGCTTTAGTGATGGTGTATTTACATTTCTTGATTATATTCCCAATAAAGCATTAGGGTTATTCAGCATCGCGTTTGCAGGTGATTTTGAAGAAAAACACATTGTTAGCATTATTGATTTTTTAGCTACGCATAACCAAACCGTCACTGCTATATGCCAATATCAACCAGATTTAGGGCTTGCACCTGCATTGTGTTTTTACGCGCAAAATGCAGAGCGAGCTATAAACCCGTTAGTGCTACAAGAGTTTTCAAACACACTAGATTGCCAATTAGTGCAAGTTGCTACTCCACCTAATTTATATGAGCCTGGTTTATTGGTTATGGATATGGATTCAACTGCAATAACTATTGAGTGCATAGACGAAATAGCACGCCTTGCAGATGTATACGATGAAGTTGCCTCTGTAACCGCACTTGCTATGGCCGGTAAGCTTGATTTTAGCGAGAGCTTAAATCAGCGTGTAGCGAAGCTTACAGGTATTGAAAAAAGCTTAATTGAAGAGCTAAAAAATGCATTGCCTTTAATGCCTGGTATTAAAGCATTATGCCAAATTTTAAAGCAGCATAATTGGTATTTAGCAATAGCTTCTGGAGGTTTTGTGCCTTTTGCAGAGCGCGTACAAGAGCTTATTAATTTAGATGAAGTACACGCTAATGTACTTGAATTTAAAGACGATAAATTAACAGGTAAGGTACTGGGTACAATTGTAGACGCGCAGCAAAAAGCGGTTATTTTAGAGGCGCTTCAGCAAAAGCTAGGGCTTAAAAAAACACAAACTGTAGCTATTGGGGATGGCGCAAACGATTTAGTAATGATGGCAAAAGCAGGCCTTGGTGTTGCTGTACATGGTAAACCTAAAGTAGTTGAGCAAGCGCAAGCAGCTATTTGTGAAGGGTCATTATTGCAATTGCTGTATATGTTGGCTATTCCGTTAGAAAAACAACCAACACTTTAAAATAAATTAAGTTAAACCGCTTAGCGTAAGCGGTTTAACCAAATTAGCTTACGGCGGCCCATTTGTTCAACTTGCTCTTTTTTAAGTTCTAAATGGCTTAAAGCTTCTTCAGTTATATCTACTACGTCACCCACACCCGCAACAGCCCATAAGGCTTCTTCTAAATCTTTTGCTTTGTGCATTGCGTATTGGCTTACGTATTTTAGCTCATTAGAGAGGTAGTCAGTGTCAGGGCGACCTGTGCGCGAAATATATAAACGCATTACAAATATAAGTTGCGATGTAATGTCTTTACTAATTTGTTTATAAAAGCTTGAGTAGTCTTCGCCTAAAGTGCATTGGCTAACAATGGCCTCTTCAATGTTACCCTTACGAGGGTCGAAGTTAATCGCGATTGTGAAAGCAAGCGGTGCATCTTGGCGACTGCGATCTTTTATATTAGGCGTTATAACATTAATAATTTGCTCTTCGGTAAGAATACTCGAAAAGTCAGTTTTGTTACTTAATAAACCAAAGTTTTGTAAAATAACATGCAGAGGGCTTGCGTATAAACCATAACCAATTGCACCCGTTTTAAAGTGTGCAGCTTCCTTGTGTAAATACAGTGGAAATTGGCATACACTTTTCGTCACCATATTTCTAAGCGCGGTAGATAAGCCTTCTACTTTAGCGCCTTCTTCAGATACTTTAAGTTTGTCTTTATTACCTTCTATTAACTGAGTGAAAAAGGTTACGCCAGCATGGGGTAACTCAGCAATGCGATTCGCTTTTAGGTTAATAGTAGTGAATGACTTACTAATAGCCATTACTTCGTACTTTAGTTCGCTAAGTTTATGCTTTTTAGTTATTTTTTGAAGCTCAGGAAATGTTAAAAGTACTATATCCCCTTTTTTGAATGTAGCAGGTTGCTCGCACTCTAACTGTAAACCCATCACTGAAAAATCACGTGTATAACCGTTAAATACTTCACCATTAATTGTGATGCTAACTGGTGTCTTATAAAGGTAGCGCTTATGTGAGCGTAAATTTACGTATTCAAGTGGCACAATGTCTAAATAAGGTGGCGTTTTGTGTTTTGCGTGGCCAAAATGCTTAAGCTGATTTACTAACGCTTTGTCAAAAGTAAGTTGTTTATAACTCGCTTGCTCTGTTTTATTGCCGATACTTGTTAGTACTACAATATATTTAACGTCTTTTATAAGGCCCTTTACGCGAGGTGATGGCGGCTTATTGAGTTTTTCTATATTTTCACCAGCACTATTAGGTAGTGAAAGGGGTATAAAAGAGTCATCAGGATGGCTTGGCATTATTTGTATTTTAAAACACTTCCAGCTCTCTTTTTGGCTACCAAAACCTAAAAATAGATCACGTAACTTGGGGCTATTAGTTAGTTCGGTACGTGTCGCTGAGTAGTAATAAATTTTACCTGATGATACATGAGTAAATGTATAAAGATAATCTTCTTTGACCGCAGTAATTTGGGTTAGTAATTGTGTAATGCGTTGATGGTTAAGTACATTGTACAAACACGGTATTTTTCTTTCATCGGTAAAATAGCGTTGGATAAAAATATTATTTTCAGTAGTAAGGCTAAGACTTGGATAATATTGATCATCTTTTTTGCTTAAAAATACATATAAAGACGTTACGCGAGGAATGTAGTATTGTTCATATCCTTTTGATACTACAGCATCGAGTGTGTTATCTAAATTCACTTTATAACGACGTTTATTACCGTGAATAAAGCTTTCTAAAAAGTCATTAAAGGCATCGTTATTTTCGATATAAGTGCGTTTTAAGCGAATATGATTAAACTCACGAGAAATATTTTCAACGGCAACAACTTCGTATTGAATACCGTTTTTTAAGCCAAGCTCAAAGTCTTGTTCAAGGCCAACTAAGCGCATTGCAATTAGCTCGCCTTTTTTTATAGAGTAGCGTGTTGCAAGCTTAACTTTACAGCCGCTCAAAGATATATCTGAGGTGCTAGCTGCAATGTTCTTTTTATCTTTGTAATCAATAGTTACTTTTATTGAGTAATTCATCCGCTCTTCACGGCGGCTCTCGTAAGAGGCAAACTTAATGACTTCAGTGCTTAAGTTATTTTCTAATTCTTGTAATTCTGATTTTTCGGCGGCTTGTTTTTGTAATACGCGGTGATTATTTTCTGTATTCATAACAGCTTCGTAAACAGCTAAGGTGTATTCACCATGCTGTTTTAGCGCTTTTTCAAACACTTCAATGGCAGTGTCATCCATAAAGTGTTGTTTGCCGTTATGCTCATACGGTTTTACTTGGCCTGTTACTAATCCACGAAGATCAACAAAACGTGCCACTGGCTGAGATAAGCGTGACATTTCCATTTTCATCAAAAATTGCTCAGGTTTGGTTAACCCAGCGGTTTTTGATTTGAAAATCAGGTCAAATTTAGCATTGCCTAAATATGTTTTTAACTCATTCACGAGGTCTTCGTGTTTGAGCATTATGTCATCAGCCATTTATAAAACCATCACCGTCTAATTGAAAAAGTAGGTATACTGTTAAGTCCATTTATTAGAAATTCAATAAACGTTAAATCGCGCTATGTTATTAATATAGGTACGATTATTTGAGTAACTACCGTTTAGCTCTTGTTATTTATGTGTTATTTGCCATTTTATTGGCAAATTACTTTAAACTATTTCAAAGCAAAAAGTATGCCCTAAATTATAGCTAAAAAGAAACACCATGTGTATTTAATGATTGTGACGGTAGATTTTTACGCAGGCAAGAGTTTGTTGCTAAGTAAATGCTTGAAATGGCAAAATATGCGCTTAATGGTAAGTATTTTCAAAATTAAAGAATAGTAGGTAAAGTTATAAATGACTAAAGCGGCAAAAATAGAGTTTGTGTGTACAGAATGTGGCATGAACTACCCTCGTTGGCAAGGTCAGTGCCGCTGCGGTGCATGGAACACATTAGCAGAATTTAAACCTTCAGCAGGACAAAGTAAAAAAGCGTCAGTTCGAGCAAATGTAGGCGGTTATGCTGGCGGTGCTGGTGGCGGCTCTAAAAAAATTAATGATATTGCTACGTCAGAGGCAGAAAAACAGCTGACAGAAATTGGCGAGCTCGATCGTGTGCTAAGCGGTGGTGTAACTACCGGCTCTGTTAATATAATTTCAGGTGATCCAGGTGCTGGTAAAACAACATTGCTATCTGACCTAGTGGCGAGAATGTCACAACGTATGCCATCACTTTACTGTACGGCAGAAGAGTCTTTATCTCAGTTTAAAAACAGGGTAAATCGTTTAAAGTTAAACTATAACCCTGACGAGCTTTATTTACTTTCAGAAACCAGTGTTGAAACTATTATTGAAGAGCTCGAGAAAAATAAAATTAAGTTTGCAGTAATCGACTCTATTCAAGCGGTTGTAACCGATACAGCAAATGGTAGCCCAGGTTCGCCTTCGCAAGTAAAAAGTGCCGCCCAAGCGTTAACTCAATACTGTAAGCAAAATGATGTAACCATGTTCATTATTGCTCACGTAAATAAAAATAACGAAATAGCAGGCCCTCAAACACTCGTACATATTGTCGATGCGCTTTTACACATAGATACCAATGATGGGCAAATTCGAACCCTTAGGGCAAATAAAAACCGCTTTGGTGATATTGATACTGTGGGCATTTTTAAAATGTGTGAACGTGGGATGTTGAGCGTGGATAATCCAAGTGAAATATTTTTATCGGGTTCTACAACCGATTCACCAGGGTCTACAATTACCTGTATTCGTAAAGGCAATCGTAATTTATTGCTCGAAATTCAGTGTTTAACGACCGAAACCGAGGCAGAATTTCCGCAGCGTGTTTGTGTTGGTTTAAATATGAACCGTATAAAAATGCTGACTGGTATATTACGCAAACACACTAAAACTAAAATATTTCACGATACTTTTTTTAATATTGTTGGCGGCTTAAGAATTGATGAAACAGAAACGTGTATTGATTTAGCATTGGTTACCGCATTACTTAGTAGCTTAAACGAATTTGTTGTACCTCGTACCACGTGTATTATGGGTGAGCTTAGCTTAAACGGCGATGTACGCCCAATCGACAGTGGTGTACCACGTGTTAAAGAAGCTGCACAACATGGTTTTACTGAAATATATATTCCATTTCGTAATTATCATAAATCAATGGAAGGGCTTGGTGCTAAAATTACGCCAGTTAAAACAGTACATGAGTTGCTTAGTTTAATTAATTAACACTTACGGGTGTTAATGTGTAATGTTACTCTTAAGAAAACTCGGTTTACACAAAGAATAGAATAAGGAAATAACATGAAAAAGTTAGTAATAGTTGCAGCAATTGTAGCTGCGGGCGTTGGTGGCGTGAGCTATGCAAATTATGTAGCTACACAAGAAGTGCGTGCAGAAGTAGATAAGCAACTTGCTTTAGTAAGCGATCAAACTGGCGCTACATTTAAATACGCTGGTTTATCGGCAAGTGTTATTTCAAAAAGCGTAGAAATAACAAACATGGAAGTAATAAGCCCTGAGGGTGACAATGTTGCTAATATTCAAAGCATTGAAATAACTGGTTACGAGCCAGATAAAATATCACCGCATACATCATTTGATGTAAAAAGCTTTCAGTTTGATCAAGATTTTGTTTCAAAATTACCTGCAGATACAAACGAAATGCTAGCGTCGGCAAGTTACGATTTACATTCATCACTTGATTACGATGAAGAGTCTGGCAACAGTGATGTTGTGGTTAAGCTTGATGCAAAAGATATTGTTAGTTTTAATATGGATATGGGCTTGGCTAATTCAAAAGCATTAATGGATGCTTCATTGGCGATTAGTAAAGCACAGCAAGAAGCGGGTAACCAGCCACTTACTTACGAGCAAGAGTTGCAGCAGCAAACACTTGTTGTGCAAGCAATGAGTAAGTTAGAGCCACGTAATGTTAGCTTTGTTTTAAATAATCAAGGTAAGCTAAAAGATTTATTATCAAGCGAGCTTGAAAAGCAAGGTATGACGCTTGAGCAGATGGAAATGACGCTAGAGCAACAGTTGCAACAAGCGCCTGTTACTGAAGACATAGCCGCAGCTTTAACTAGCTTTGCTAAAGGTTTAAATTCATTTAGCGTATCTGCAAAGCTACCTGAAGGTAAAACCATGATGGAAATTAATCAACAAGTTATGATGCTAGTAGGGCAACCTGAAGAGCTAGTTAAGTTTATTAATTTAGAAGTTAAAGGTGATTAAATATTAGTATTTAATTATACCAACTCCAATAAATAGCTGATCTATTTTACTTGCTAAAACAACCCATTTCTTTGTTGTAAATTTCGCAAAGGGAACAACCATTTACATCAATTTACGCCTAGAACTGAATTGTTTTTTCGGCGTAAAATTTAGATCACATACTTAATGGAATTGGTATTATCTAATAAAGGCGCCAATTGGCGCCTTTATTATTTGTGTTGTTATAAGCAGCTAGTGACCCTGATAGCTAAAGCAATTAGCTTTAATAATATCGGTGATTATTTGTTGTGATGGTTTTATTTTTTCCATCGCTAAAAACTCATCAGGTTGATGCGCTTGGTTAATTGAGCCTGGACCCATTACAATTGTTTCACAGCCAAGTTGTTGTATAAAAGGAGCTTCAGTACAGTAATTTACCGCGACCGCTTTTTGCCCCGCTATTTTTTCAGCCATTTTTACTAAAGCACTGTCGGTGCTGCCACTAAATGCCGGAATGGGTTCGTGTAAATCAATAACACTCACAGCGTTAGGGTATTGATCATTAATTTCTTTCGTTGCATCGTGCACTAATGCTTGTAGTTCTTTAATGCTTAAACCCGGTAATGGGCGCATATCTATATGCATTTCACAGCAACCACAAATTCTATTCGCGTTATCGCCCCCATGAATATTACCTAAATTTAATGTTGGATAAGGAATTTCAAAGTGATTTATTGAATACTTATGCTTTAGTTGCTCTTTTAAGAACATCAATTTTGTAATCACTTTATGCATTACTTCAATGGCGTTAAGGCCACGTTCGGGATCTGAGCTATGCCCAGAGCGACCAACTACTCTTATTGCTGTACTCATATGGCCCTTGTGCATAAATACTGGAGTCATATCAGTAGGTTCGCCAATTATACAGCGCGCAGGTTTTAAATTAGGGTGCTTACATATTTGCTGTGCACCTGCCATAGTTGTTTCTTCATCGGCAGTGGCGAGTATTAAAATAGGTTGAGTTTGCTGCTTTTCATCAAGCTCACTAATCGCATGTAATACAAAAGCAAAAAAGCCTTTCATATCAATGCTTCCTAGCCCGTACAATTTATTGTCGAGTTCGGTAAGTTTAAACGGATTGTGGTTCCAGCGGCTGTCATCAAAAGGCACTGTATCAGTGTGGCCCGCAAGCATTAATCCGCCATCGCCTTTCCCGCGTTTTGCTAATAAATTAAAGCGGCCCTTACTACCTTCTAGTTCAATAATTTCACACGTAAAACCAAGTGTTTCACACCAGTTTGCAAGGAGTTCGATTACGTTTTTATTGCTCATACACAGGTTGTCTTCAATTGCGCTAATAGAAGGGGCTGCAATCAATTGTTGATACATAGAAATAAACGAAGGCAAAGGCATAAAAAAATCCAAAATTATTATTCAATTTAATTGCATAACAATATAAAAGTATTTATGATGAATATCAATTCACTTTTTAAGCATAAATATATTAAAGTAAAGCTATGAAAATAATGCGACGATAATCTACAAATTCATTAAATTAAGTCTTAATTTAGCGTTTTAGCTAGTTTAAGCGAACAACATATATATTTAGCAGTAAATTTAAAAATAACGAGTAATCAATGAATGTAGTTATTATTGGCGCAAGCGGTTACAGCGGCGCAGAGTTAGCAAGCTTAGTTGCTAATCATCCAAACCTTACCTTAACAGGCTGTTATGTATCTGAGGGTAGCTTAGATAAAAATAAATTACTAAGTGATTTATATCCAGAGCACCTTGGCTTACTAGATTGTCCTTTACTTCCTCTTAGTGCATCAGCTTTTGATGACATTCAAAATGATGCTGACTATGTATGTTTATGTACCGATCATAAAGTAAGTGTTGATTTAGCGCCTCAATTTTTAGCTATGGGTAAAAAAGTATTTGATTTGTCTGGTGGTTATCGCCTAGCAAGTAATGATGATTACGTTACTTACTATGGTTTTGAGCATCAACACCCAGAGCTTTTAAATGAAGCGGCTTACGGTTTAGCAGAGTGGAACAGTGATGCTATAGCTAACGCAAAGCTAATTGCTGTTGCAGGCTGTTACCCAACTGCCGCACTTAATGCACTTAAACCGCTTAAAAAAGCAGGCTTATTGAGCAGTGAAAGTATTATTATTAATGCCGTATCGGGTGTTACGGGTGCCGGGCGTAAAGCGAGTGTAGGAACACATTTTTGTGAGGTATCGCTTGCACCTTATGGTTTGTTTAACCACCGCCACGGTCCTGAAATTGAACAACACCTTGGCCACAAAGTGTTATTTACACCGCATTTAGGTAATTTCCCGCGCGGTATTTTAGAAACTATTTATGTACAACTTAAGCCAGGCGTTACCAAGGAAAACGTTGCATCGGCTTATCAAGTACTTGCTAACGAGCCATTAATTCGTTTGTTAGGCAATAAAATACCTTCAATTAAAGGTGTAGCTAAGCAGCCATTTGTTGATATTGGTTGGCAACAACAAGGCACGCAGTTAATTGTAATGTCTGCGATTGATAACTTATTAAAAGGTGCTGCTGGTCAAGCTTTGCAATGTATTAATATTTCTATGAATTTAGAGCACACGACCGGCTTAAAAGGGGCGTTTTAAATGAGTAAAAAAACGTGGGTTATTAAACTCGGTGGTGCAGTACTTAATACAGAAAATGCAGCAAAAGCGTTATTTGATGTACTCAATGAGCAAAAAAATAATGAGTTTGTCATTGTGCACGGTGGTGGCTCTTTAGTTGATACATGGCTAAAGCAAGCCGGTTTTGCTAGTGCTAAACACCAAGGCTTACGTATTAGTCCAGCAGAGCAAATGCCTTATATAGTTGGGGCACTTGCAGGTTGTGCTAATAAACAATTAATGACTCAAGCGATTAATGCAGGGCATAAACCTGTTGGCTTAAGCCTTTTTGAAGCGGGTGTGACTGCTACTCAAAAGCTAAAAGCGCTTTGCTTAGTAGGTAAGTGCAAAAGCAACGACGATTCTATAATTAGTGATTTACTTAAAATAGGTCGTTTACCTATTGTTAGCTCTATCGGCTTTGATGAACAAGGGCTTTGGTATAACGTAAATGCAGATGAAGCTGCAGCGGCTATTGCTAGTGATTTAAATGCAGAACTTATTTTTATGACAGATGTAGAAGCGGTACTTGATGCAAATAAACAGCCGTTACATCAACTTGACACAAAACACATTGATACTTTAATTACAGATGGAGTAATTGTGGGCGGGATGGAGGTCAAAGTTAAGACCAGTCTTCACGCTGCCCAACACTTACGACGCGGTGTGTATATTTCCAGCTGGCAAAAGCCAGAAAATTTAACTGCTCTGCTACAAGGTGAGCATGTCGGAACAAAGATTACACCATAGGTTTATTATGTTTGAGAATTTTTTAACGGGTTTAGAGTTAGACAAAGAAGGCGCACTTAATTTATTAAAGTTAGCGCGCGATATTAAAGCAAAGCCAGAAAAATACAGCCAAGTATTATCAGGAAAATCAATCGTAACATTGTTTGAAAAGCAAAGTTTACGTACACGTTTATCATTTGATATAGGCATTAATCGCCTTGGCGGCCATGCTGTTTATTTAGATCAGCAAAATGGTGCTATGGGTGCACGCGAATCAATTAAAGATTTTGCACTTAATATTTCTACTTGGGCCGACGGTATTGTAGCGCGTGTTAATCAACACAGTACATTAACTACGTTAGGTGAATATGCATCAGTACCTGTAGTTAATAGCTTATGTGACTTGTACCACCCTTGCCAAGCTCTTGCTGATTTTTTAACACTTCAAGAAGTACATGGTGATGTAAGTGAGCTTAAAGTAGCTTACTTGGGAGAGGGCAATAACGTGACTCATTCATTGATGTTACTTGCTGCAACGCTAGGTACTGACTTTGTTGCTGTAACCCCAAAAGGATGTTCGCCAGATTCGCAAATACTTAAGAAAGCTGAACAAATTGCAGCAATGAATGGCGCATCAGTCATGGTGAGCGATAGAGTTGAAGCTGCGGTTGGTGCAAATGTTGTATACGCAGATACATGGGTATCAATGGGTGATACAACGCCGCTTGAGCAAGTAAAAGAAAAATACATGCCTTATCAATTAAATCAGGCATTGCTAGATCAAACTGGTGCGACTACGGTATTACATTGCCAACCGGCACACCGTGAATTTGAAATTACCTCTGAGGTAATGGATGGTCCAGCATCTAAAATTATTCAACAAGCAGAGAATCGCATGCATGCGCAAAATGCTCTGCTAGTTACATTACTAAATCCAAATTTTGTTAAGGAACACCTATGAGTTCAATTAAAAAAGTCGTTTTAGCCTATTCTGGTGGTCTTGATACGTCGGCTATCGTTCCATGGTTAAAAGAAAACTATGGCTGTGAAGTAATCGCGTTTGTTGCTGATGTAGGTCAAGGCGCTGAAGAACTTGAAGGCGTAGAAGCTAAAGCAATTGCCTCTGGTGCATCTGAATGTTACGTAGTTGACTTAAAAGATGAAATGGTAAGTGATTACATTTACCCAACGCTTAAAACAGGCTCAATTTACGAAGGCACTTATTTATTAGGTACGTCTATGGCGCGCCCAATTATTGCTAAAGCACAAGTTGAAATTGCGCGTAAAGTAGGTGCTGATGCACTTTCTCATGGTTGTACTGGTAAAGGTAATGACCAAGTTCGTTTTGAATCATGTTTTGCGGCCCTTGCCCCTGATTTAAAAGTAATTGCGCCATGGCGTGAGTGGGACTTATCGAGCCGTGAATCATTACTTGATTACTTAGCAGAGCGTGACATTCCGTGTTCAGCATCTGCTACAAAAATTTATAGCCGTGATGCTAACGCATGGCATATTTCGCACGAAGGTGGTGAGCTTGAAGACCCATGGTGTCAACCAACTGAACAAGTATGGACTTGGACTAATTCTCCAGAGCAAGCTCCAGATAAATCAGAACTAGTAACATTAAAAGTTGTTGAAGGCGAAGTGGTTGCTGTAAATGGCGTAGAACTTAAACCTTATGATTGTTTGGTTAAATTAAACGATATTGCATCGCCTCATGGTGTTGGACGTGTTGATATTGTAGAAAATCGTTTAGTTGGCATGAAGTCACGCGGTTGTTATGAAACGCCAGGCGGCACAGTCATTATGGCAGCGCTTCAAGCCATTGACGAGCTAGTGCTTGATAAAGCAAGCCGTAAGTGGAAAGAAGTACTCGGTGGTGAGTTTTCACATTTAGTATACGACGGCCGTTGGTTTACGCCTCTTAAAGATTCTATTTTAGCCGGTGCAGAAGCACTTTCTAAAGTGGCAACAGGTGAAGTGGTACTTAAGCTATACAAAGGCCAAGTAACTGCAGTTCAAAAGCAGTCACCAAATAGCTTATACAGCGAAGCATTTGCTACATTTGGCGAAGATGATGTGTACGACCAATCACACGCTGAAGGCTTTATTCGTTTATTTTCGCTTTCAAGCAGAATTTCAGCATTGGCTAAAAAGTAAATTATTTATAGCCCCTTATAAAAGGGGCACTACAGGGTTTGGAGAGATTTCATGGCATTATGGGGCGGACGTTTTTCTACGGGTCCAGATGAGGCGTTTAAGCAATTTAACGACTCTCTTCCCTTTGACTACCAGTTAGCAGAGCAAGATATTATTGGCTCTGTGGCATGGGCTGGTGCACTTGAACAGGTAAGTGTACTTTCAAGTGATGAGCACACAAGATTAGTGGCTGCATTAAATGAGCTGCTTGAAGAAGTTAAAGCAGATCCACAAGCGGTAGCTACTTCAGGTGCAGAGGATATTCATTCACATGTTGAAGCTGCATTAATCGAAAAAGTAGGTGATTTAGCTAAAAAATTACATACAGGCCGAAGCCGTAATGACCAAGTTGCCACCGACTTTAGATTATGGTGCCGTGATACGGCTGACCATTTACTAGATGCTATTGCACAGCTTAAAGGCGAGTTTGTAGCGCTTGCAGAGCGAGAGCTTGGTACAATATTACCAGGTTACACGCACTTGCAACGCGCACAACCAGTACTATTCAGCCACTGGTGTATGGCATATGTAGAAATGCTAGAGCGTGATGAAAGCCGCCTGCAAGATGCTAAAGCGCGCATGAATTTTTGCCCATTAGGCAGCGGTGCATTAGCCGGTACAGCTTATCCGATTGATCGCCAAGCATTAGCACACGGATTAGGTTTTACAGCGGCTACAAAAAACAGCCTTGATGGTGTATCTGATCGTGACTTTGTTTTGGATCTTTTAAGTTGTGCGTCTATTTCGATGATTCACTTATCTCGTATGTCAGAGGATTTGATTTTTTATAATTCGGGTGAAGCCGGATTTATAGAGCTTGCTGATAACGTAACATCAGGCTCATCGCTCATGCCTCAGAAAAAAAATCCAGATGCACTCGAGCTTATTCGTGGTAAAACCGGACGTGTATTTGGTGCATTTAGCGCTATGATGATGACGTTAAAAGCGCTACCACTTGCGTACAATAAAGATATGCAAGAAGACAAAGAAGGCTTATTCGATGCTATGCCAACATGGCTTGCATGTATTCATATGGCGCAAGCATGTATTAAAGGCGTCAAAGTAAACGGTGATAAGACACTTGCTGCAGCAAAAGGAGGACATGCAAATGCCACCGAACTTGCTGATTACTTAGTTGCTAAAGGAGTGCCATTTAGAGAAGGGCATCACATCGTAGGTGTACTTGTACAGCTTGCGATTAGCGAAGGTAAAACGCTTGAAGAGCTATCGCTTGAACAGTACAAGTCAGTAAACACTGTATTTGAAGACGATGTTTACCCAGTACTTGAAATTGATGCGTGTATAAAAGCACGTAAGGCCCTTGGTGGGACGTCTATTGAACAAGTAACTAATGCTGTTAAAGAAGCCAAAAAAAAACAGCAAATAACGGTACGTGATGCAAATTTAGATGATGTAGAAGCAATTGCCACACTTATACAGCATTGGGCAACGGTAGGTGAAAACCTACCTCGTGCAAAAAGCGATATGGTGCACTCTATTAACGAGTTTGCAGTAACAGAAATAAATGGGAAAGTGTCGGGCTGTGCGTCGTTATACATTTACGATACCGGCCTTGCTGAAATACGCTCACTCGGCATAAACCCACAAAGTAAAGTGTCGGGGCAGGGAAGACAGCTTGTAGAGCACCTACTTACTAAAGCCAAAAAATTGGCACTTAACCGAGTTATTGTATTAACACGCGTACCAGACTTTTTTGAACAACAACGTTTTACTTTTTGTAGCAAAGACTCTTTGCCTGAAAAAGTAATGAAAGATTGTGAACTTTGCCTTCGTAAAGAAAATTGTGACGAAGTAGCAATGGAATATATTTTGAAGCTAAGTACACGTGCGGAGATCCCGTGTAAATACGTAGCTTAAACTCCCTGGATACAAAAAACGTACGGTTATCCCTGTGCGTTTTTTTATGTTTGTAGTAAACTGGTCGGAGCTGTTTGGTTTGATTATATAAGTATGTTTTGAGTGAGTTTTAAGGTGTCAAAAAAAGTTGGCGCATTATTTGCTTTGTGTAGGGTAGATAGCAAAATAGCTATCACTGCTTAAAACAGGTAATGCATTTATCTACATAATAATGTGGTTAAAAGTTGCACCAAATATAATTAAAACTTTTACGAGGATCAATCACATGCAAGTTTCAGCTAATAGCCAAATACAAATGCAAGCATACAACAAAACACAACAATTAAAGCCTGCAATGGAACAAACTGCTAGCCCTAAAACCCTGCAATCTGATACAGTGAGTATCTCTCAAGAAGCAAGAGCCGTTAGTGGTGCTGAGTTAGAGCGTGGCAATACAATTTTGAAACCTCGCCCTAAATGATTATTAAGGTGATAAATGTTTTTAGCTGAATTTTTTGGTTACTTCTCTCTATCAGCCCTCGTTACGTGGGCTTTTTTGATGGCTTTTTTCTTCAATTTATTTGTTTATAGCTTGGGAGTTAAAAGAGAAACTACTTTATTATTCAGCTCATTTATAATGATGGCTTCATATACTGCCACCGATTATTTTTTTACTTGGATATCTTACTATAATACGACATATCTTGATTGGGCATTACATGATTTTATTACTATTTTATCTCTTATAATTGCTTTAAAGATATTTAGTAAAACAACAGCTTCTTTTTTGTATTTAATTTTTGGCTTATCGATGAATATGATTTTAGCTGCATTTATGTATTTAGATGTATTTATATATAATAACCAACAACCTTGGCTTTTTTGGGATATATATACATTTACTGTAACAGCAAATGACTTACTAATGGTTGTAGCTCTTATCGTTGATAGAGACTTTCTCGGTCTTCATAAATTAAAAAATAAAACTCTCAACTACTTCAAGTCAAACGATACCTATAAAGTAACCTAGCTCAAATGTACGTTACTGAACCCCTCATGGTTTATGTAAAAGCCTTCACTCAGTGGGGTTTTTTAATGGCCTTCCTGTATTGTTTGACCTCTGCGATAAATAAAGAAAATAAGTCTCCTGTTTATTTATCTGCGCTTATGCTCTGCTCATATATTTCCAGTGGTTATATAAACTTATTAGAAAATTTATATTTAAGTTGGGCGCTTTATGATTTCATTACAATTTTAGCTCTGTTAACTTTACATTACTTTAAAGTACTTCACCGCTCTATAGCTTTTCACTTCATCATCTTTGCGTTAATAATAAATGCCGTACTCACCTTAATATTACATTACGATCTATACGTCTTATATAACTATGAGCCTTGGTGGTATTGGAGTGTTTACTCTATCGGTGTAAATATGTTCGACGTTTTAATGATTCTGTCACTAGTATTCAATAAAAATACCATTTTTAAAAGAGGGGTTGCATTGAACTTTAAAAAGTTGAAAAATATTGAATGAACTTTTAATTAGCCCAACAGTTTCTCTGTACATAGGTGCATTTGTACAATGGGGATTTCTTATGGCTTTTTTGTACTCCCTTGCTCATTCGATTAATAAGCCTAATAAAGAAAGAATGTATTTGTCTTTGGTTATGAGTGTTTCATATTCATTTAGTATATTTACAAATATGGATACGGTAACTTATCTAGATTTTTTGTTTTCCGATATTTTAACTCTCCTAGTTATTATTTCCCTTAGGCGGCTCTGGCATGATGGTATTACCTATCTATATATTATTACTGGTTTAGCTATAAACTCAACTCTACATTTTCTCATGCATTACGACATCTATATATCAAATAATACAAGCTACTGGTGGCTTTGTAATGCTTACGCGATAGGGGTCAACGCTGTTGATTTTATAATGGTAGCTATATTTATTATAAACAAAGATTTTTTATACTTAATGAAATTTAGAAATGGTTTGATTACGAGTTTGAAGAGGATAGTTAGTGTCTGACATACTGTGGGATCTGGTAGCGATTAGAGATTATGTAGGTATTTTTATTACATGGTTCTTTGTAATTGCATTTCTTTATAATTTGTCAGCAAGCATAAACAGTCCCTATAAAAATACAATGTACCTTTCTGGTATTATGATGATTTCGTACACCTTAAGTACACTGTTCGATATGGTTATAGTGTCTCACTTAAACTATTTTTACTTCGATATTGTAACTCTAATTATTATTTTTACGTTTAGGTACTACAGCCAAAGCCCAATTCCTAACGCATTTTATTATCTTGTGTTTGGTCTGAGTATTAATGCATCTTTATTTTTAGCTATGCATTACGATATAGAGATTTTAGGTACTCTATATTATTGGTGGTTTTGGAACGTTTATGTATTTGGTATGTACTTTACAGATTTGATAATGCCATTAGCGCTTATCTTTAACAAAGATTTTTTAGGTCTAGTTAAGCTTACTAAATTTTTAACTGAAAAATTTAAAAGGTCACGCAATGCTTGATTTTTTATGGCAGCTGGCTGGTTTATACGACTATATAACTATTTTTATTACATGGTCTTTTGTACTCGCTTTTTTATATAATTTGTCTGCAAGCATTAACAAGTCTGACAATAGCTGCACACAGCTTGCATTCATTATGATGGTATCTTACACCTCAAGTATTTTTATGGATCCCTTGAGCAATACACCCCATTTGACCCTTTTTATATTTGATATTATAACTATATTTTTTCTGGTTTTATGGCGGATCTATTTTGGTAAAAACCTCCCTGTAGCCTTTTATTATCTTTTAGTTGGACTTAGCTTTAACGCATTTGTTTTTTTTGGAATGCACTACGACAGTATTGTTTTAGGGAATTTAGATTACTGGTGGTTTTGGGCCTTATATGCAATAGGGCAAATAATTTCTGATCTAATGATGCTTTTAGTTCTCCTAATTAATAAAGACTTTTTAGGTTTGGTTGCATTAAAACGGTATTTACTTAATCGTAGAAAAAACACTCATCAAAAGGTTGAATAAAATGGAGGAGCTATTTTGGCAATTAAATTCAGTTAACGAATATTTTGGAATATTTATTACATGGCTTTTTGTTTTTGCTTTTTTATTCACTTTATCAGCTGCTATTAATAAGCAAGATAAAAGCCGAGTTCACCTTTCTTTTATTATGATGGCTTCGTATACATTTAGTTTATTCATGGACATAACTACTGCGGCTCCGCATTTAAAGTTATTTATATTTGATGTACTAACAATTGCCGTTATTTTTATTTGGCGTATTTTTTTAGGTCGTAAAATACCGTACGGATTTTATTATCTTATTGTAGGGCTTGCTATCAATGCCTCACTGTTTATGGGTATGTATGTTGATAATACGCTTTATGGCAATTGGGATTTTTGGTGGTTGTGGATGCTGTATGGTTTTCTTATGCCTGTTATTGATATCACTATGGCGCTAATACTAATTATTAATAAAGATTTGCTAAAACTTGTTTGGTTAATTGAAAAATTAAAATCATCATCTATACAAAAGCCGAATTAGCGCATACAAGTTATGTGCTAATTCGGGAAGTGTTATTGGGCACCACAGCCCAGTTTAGTTTTTAGAGCTTTAACAATTACAGGGTTTACAAACTCGCTTACGTCACCATTATGGCGGGCTACCTCTTTAACGAGTGTTGATGAAATAAATGAATTTTGCTCTGCGGGTGTTAAAAATACGCTTTCTAAATCAGGGTTTAGGCGGCGGTTCATATTCGCTAATTGAAATTCATAGTCAAAATCAGAGACTGCTCTAATACCGCGAATAAGCACATTAGCATTGTGATCGCGCGCAAGGTCAGCCAATAAACCAGAAAAACCAATGACCTTAACATTATCTAAGTGGTTTAAAATAGTGTTTGCAAGCTCAACACGTTCTTCAAGGCTAAAGCAGGGCTTTTTACTTGGATTATTAGCAACAGCAACTAATACGGTATCAAACATTTTAGCCGCACGTTGAATAAGGTCTGTGTGCCCGTTAGTTAGTGGATCAAAGGTGCCTGGGTAAATTGCAATAACTTTCATAATATTCACTGTTTATTATTTTAGCGCTAGTTTAACAGTGTTTATGCCACAAAGCAGCCTAGCTAAAAAACCATATAAACACTTACTTTTAATAAACAGGTCAGTCCATGGTGGGAGTGTTTTAATGATTCATATTTGTTTATACTGTTTACCTCTTTTGAGTGTAATGTAGCCTATAGATAATTTGAGTATTAGCATATGAATACCAAGGATAAAATAATACACACCAGTATTTTGTTGTTTAACGAAAATGGTGAGCGTGCAATAACGACAAATCATATTGCATCAAACTTAGGGATGAGCCCGGGTAATCTTTATTATCATTTTAAAAATAAAGAAGACATTATCCGTCATATTTTTGCGTTGTATCGCGATCATTTAAATACTCACTTTAAACCAATAAATAAAGATGATGATGCTTTTAATCATTTAACGGCTTACCTAGATTCGTTATTTGAGCTGATGTGGCGCTATCATTTTTTTTACGACAATCTCGGTGATATTCTCTCTAGAGATGCTGATTTAAAACAAGCTTATATTGATTTTCAACTCGAATTACTAGAGCAAGTTCGTAAAATTATTTTAGGACTTCGCGACAGTGAAATGATTGCTATTGATGAGCAAGATGTCATTGATTTAGCACATACATTAAAGTTAACGGTTAGTTTTTGGACACCTTATATTAAAGCCCGTAGGCCAAGTGGTACGCTTGCTGAGCAAGATATATATCATGGTATTTTAAAAGTACTTACATTATTTAGAGCGTACAGTACCGATAAAAGCATTGATAAAATGAACCTGCTACGTGAAAAATATACTGAATTAGCACAACAAGCCCCAACTGTTGTTTAGCCTTTGCTCTTGGTTGTTTCCTAGGCGCTGAATTTTTTGCTATAATCCCGCGCCAAATGCCTGGGAGCGCGAATTCCCGCAGTCTAAGAGTGAACTATGCTTAAATTTATCGTCAAACTACATCCTGAAATAGCCATTAAAAGCCGTTCGGTCCGTAAACGCTTTACTAAAGTGTTAGAAAATAACATTAAAATTGTATTGCGACGTGTTGACGAAAAAGTACAAGTAAGAAATAACTGGGATAACATTTCAGTTGTTACGAAACTTGAAGACGCACAAGTTCGTCTTGATTTTATCGATAGCCTTAAACGCATCCCTGGCATTGTTCAATTTATTGAAGTAACCGAAACACAATTCGAAACTCTTGATGATATCTACCAAAAAACAATAGCGTTAGTTGGTCATACAATTGTAGGTAAAACCTTTTGTGTTCGTGCAAAGCGTATAGGTCAACACGACTTTACCTCAACTGATTTAGAGCGTTATGTTGGTGGTGGATTAAATCAACATATCGAAGGCGCAAGCGTAAAGCTTAGCCGCCCAGAAGTAACAATACGCTTAGAAGTAAAAGATGATAAAGCTTACATTGTTTCGCAAACCCATTTTGGCATGGCTGGTTTTCCGCTGCCAACGCAAGAAGATGTGCTTTCGCTTATGTCGGGTGGTTTTGACTCTGGCGTAGCAAGTTACCAAATGATTCGTAAAGGCGCGCGCACACACTTCTTATTCTTTAACCTTGGTGGCGCAGCCCACGAAATTGGGGTTAAGCAAGCAAGTTACTACTTATGGAAAAAATACAGCTCTACACATAAAGTTAAATTTGTAACGGTTGATTTTGAACCTGTTGTTGCTGAAATATTAGAGAACGTTGAAAACAGCCAAATGGGTGTTGTACTTAAACGTATGATGATGCGCGCGGGTAGTGTAGTTGCCGAAAAGTTAAACATTCAGGCACTTGTCACTGGTGAAAGTATTGGCCAAGTATCTAGTCAAACATTAGCGAATTTAAGCGTGATTGACCGTGTTACTGAAACACTTATCTTACGTCCGCTTATTCAACACGATAAGCAAGAAATTATTAATATTGCTCGCCAAATTGGTACAGCCGAAATGGCAGAAACAATGCCTGAATACTGTGGTGTTATTTCTAAAAAGCCAACGGTTAAAGCCAAAATAGACGTTATTCTTGGTGAGGAAGAAAAATTCGACTTTGATGTGCTTGATACTGTTGTAAATAATGCACGTATAATGGACGTGCGTGATATTGATGTAGAAGCCAAGCAAGAACTTAAAGAAGCTGAGTCGGTTGCTGATTTACCTATAGGCTCTGTAGTAGTTGATATTCGCTCTCCTGAGGAAGAAGAAGCTGCGCCCTTAGAAATTGATGGTATTGAAGTGGTGCATTTACCGTTCTTCCGTCTGGCGACTAAGTTTGGTGATTTACCAAAAGACACTGACTATTATTTATATTGTGATAGAGGTGTAATGAGCCAACTACAGGCACTTATGCTGCACGAACAGGGCTTTGAAACTGTAAAAGTTTATCGTCCGTAAAGTAAAAAACTTATATAAGCGTGGTTTACACCACGCTTTTTTTTGCCTGAATTTTAGCAAGTAACTCATCATTGTAAGGTGTTGGAACACCGTGGAGTTTACCTTGTTGGCTAATATAGCCACATATAGCTGATATTTCAGTTTCTCTGCTATGCGCTACGTCTTGCTGCATTGAAGAGTAATTGTCAGACGTTAATTCCATTATTTTATAAGCGGTATTAAGTGCTTTAATCAATGGGATATTAAGCCCTTGTACCTTTGCTATATTGCATGCTTCAGTGAGTGCATTAAAAATTATAGCGTTGTACTTAGGTGCGCGTAAATCACCATTTTTTACATTATTTAAGGCGCTTAATGGGTTAATAGCAATATTTACGAGTAGTTTTTCAAAACGAAGCTGCTGAATGTTATTAGTAAACTTTAGGTTGGGTATTACTTTAAAAATATCAGCTATTGGCGCACTATTTTGAAAAGCTAATTCATTACAGTCACCAATAACGCTTTGCCCTTCACCAGTGTGCTGCACAATGTATTGGTTTGATTTAAAGCCCGCTATACTTGTAGTTAAAAAGTAGAGCGCTTGGTGAGTGCTTAGTTGGCTATTTACCTCATCAACATTACCCATTCCATTATGCGAAAGTACAACAGAGCAATGATTTGGTAAAAGCGGCTTTATTTGTGAAAATGCATCAAGTACTTGAAAGGCTTTAACGGTAAATAAAACAACATCAAATTCAGCTGCTTTATTTAGCTGATTTAATGAAATAAATTGTGCGTCAATTTTTTTAGATGCGCTTTTACCTCGACTATAAAAGCGGGTATTTGTTGGGCTCTTGCGAGTTAAAACACTGACATTATGCGACGCGCTTAGAAAATGGCTAAGTAACAAGCCAATAGCACCATCGCCAACAATTAAAATATTAGCCATATGGGTTCTTTTTTCGAGGTGTAAAAATTACTCTAAGTAAAAAGTAGCTTGCAGCACCTGCAAAATCAGCAAAAAAATCACCGAGTGATGCTTGCCTATATGGAAGTGCATCTTGCATTATTTCTATAGAAGCGCCATAACCAGCCAATAAAAGTATTTGCGCATATAAAGGAAGCTTAAACGCTTTATCCATTATTATGGCTAGTATAAAAAAAATCCCAAAATGGGCGACTTTATCAACATGAGGAAATAAATTTACAACGCCACCTTTTACTTCTTTGGCAAATAAAAAGGTAAAAGCTACTATGCTGATTAAAAAAATTGCTTGATAAACACGCCTTGTCACGACAAATCCTAAAATCGCTTAAAAAAGAAACTGGATTATATCAAACTAAATTAGTATCGCACCTGAACAAGATGCAGAAAAATGTAAATATTTATAATTTTAGCGTTATAATTGCGACATAAAATTAAGATTAAATAGTTAGGAGCAAACCAATGCCTTCATTTGATATTGTATCTGAAGTAGAAATGAACGAAGCTAAAAACGCAGTTGATAATGCAAATCGTGAGCTAGAGACCCGCTTTGACTTTAGAGGGGTTGATGCATCTATTGAGCTAAATGATAAAACAATTAAGCTTAAAGCTGAAGCAGACTCTCAGGTTATGCAATTATTTGATATTTTAGCAAGCAAGATATCTAAGCGTGGTATGGATGTATCAAGCTTGGAACTTCAAGATATTAGCCGCGCAGGTAAAAATGTTTTTCGTAATGTGGGCTTAAAACAGGGCATCGAAAAAGATATGGCTAAAAAAGTAGTTAAAGCCATTAAAGACTCTAAAGTTAAAGTTCAAGCTGCTATTCAAGGCGAAGAAGTTCGTGTAACGGGTAAAAAACGTGACGATCTTCAAGAGGCTATGCAAGTAGTACGCAGCGCTGAACTAGGTCAGCCTTTTCAGTTTAAAAATTTCCGCGATTAATAAAGCTTTATAAGCTTTGTAATAAAGCGCGCTTTGATTTTTTACTTTTGATTAAAGCCGCTTTATATATTCCCTTCTAAAGACCTTTCTTCGATTGATCCGCTTTTTAGTATTTAAGCTACTATATTTATTACATGTGATTTTTATACAAGGTATTAAATGAAAGCCTATCAATTATTTTTGCTATTTCTGTTAGCTCTATTTACGCAGCCTAGTTTATCAAAAGCAATTGATATTAATATATTGGTTGAAGATGGCTATTTCCCGATTGTTATTGATGCACAAACACAACGGGGGCTTGCACCTGAGTTTATAAAAATATTGAATGACTCACAGAGCGAATTTAACTTTATACTCAATTCCTTACCTGTTAAAAGGCTATCAAAGTCTGTTGAACAGGGGCATTTTGATGTTCTATTCTTAATGGCATTGCAATGGATCCCGCAATCTATGCGCTCGAATGTGATGCAAAGTAGTTTTTATATGATTACAAAAAATGAGTTATATGCGCTTAAAGAAAATGCAATAAATCAAGCTTATTTTAATGATTTACGAGCACTAACAAAAGTAGGGGTTTTAGGCTATTCGTATCACTTTGCTGGCTACAATACTGATGCATATTACTTAAGTGAGGAGCACAGTGTTAGCCTTACTATAGACGAATACAACGTGGTAAAAATGTTGTTACTAAAGCGTGCCAACATTGGCGTACTAAATAGCATTGCGTACCAGTATTTTAAAGACCAAAAAGCTTTCGATATGAGTTTGCTATACAAAAGTGAAATCCCCGATGCCGTTTTCGATACTCACTTTTTAGTTAATACTCAGCAAAGCAAAATATCAGCGTCTAAAATTGATGCTATTCTTAATTCTTCAGCTATTAAGTTCCAGATCAAAAGCCTGCTAAATAAATACGGTGTTTCTTCAAGTTTTAATATTGAGTAATACTTATAGTTAAACTGTTTTAGCTGTATAGACGTCCGTTGACATTTGTAAACAAAATGCTCACAATAGCCGCATATTTTTGAGGTGCTTGCTTAATGCTTATGCATTGGTTTTAAGGTATTGAAACTAACAGCAAGATAATCGGGAAGTTGGTGAGTTTTCATGATGACTACAAGCCCAACACTGCCCCCGCAACGGTAAAGTATTGCATATTTTTATGTGCTTACTGAGTCCGGAGACCGGCCTTGATGCAATCTTACTTACTTAAATCTTTGCGGTGGGCAAAGGTAGGGGACATCATGTTAAATAAAACAACTCTAGGCGTTGCTATTTCTGCTGCGCTTTCATTTTCTGTGTCTGCTGCAGATAATTCAATTGAAAAAATAACCGTTACTGCTAATAAATTTGAGCAATCAATCAATGACGTTTTAGCGAGTGTAAGTGTTATTGAACGCGCTGAAATAGAAGCAAGCAACGTACGCGATTTACCAACCTTGTTAAGCACGCGAGTTGGTTTTCAGGTTAATCCAAACGGTGGTTTTGGCCAAAATACAGGTGTGTCACTTCGTGGTACTGGCTCTGGCGATACGCTAATTTTGATTGACGGTGTACGTACGGGTTCTGCAACACTTGGTCAAAAAGCATTAAATAATGTTCCTTTAAATAGTATCGAACGCATCGAAATTATTAAGGGCTCTCGCGCGGCTGTTTACGGCTCTGATGCACTCGCTGGCGTAATCAACATTATAACGCGTGAATCAGATAACTTATCTTTGAGTGCTACGTTTGGATCTGATTCTTATCAAAATTATCAAGTGGCAGGCTCTGTAAAATCAGGCGATATAACAACAGCATTTAATGCAGGATTTGAAAAAACAGATAACTTTGATGTACTGCAAGGCGTAGCACCCGATGAAGATGGCTATGAAAATAAAAATCTTGGTTTTAAAGTAAATTATTCTGATGCACACTACGGCGACTTTAAGTTATTAGGTCAATACAATGAAGGTTTCGCAGATTACGACAGTCGCTTTAGTCCAGCCGACAGTACGATTGAACGAGATGATTTTAAAAACTACCAGCTTTCTGCTGGTTGGAGTAAAAACTACACTAATCAAACGCACAGTATTGATTTAGCGCTAGCAACGGATGATTCAGACAATACATATGTCGATTTTTCAGTTGGACCAACAACAAGTACTTTTATAACTAAACGCACACAGGTTGATTATAACGGCCAATACCTATTATCTGATGAGCTTAACATTAGTGGTGGTGTTAACTGGTACAACGATGATGTATCTCATAGTTCGCAACTATTTGTTGAAGACAGCCGAGATGTACTTGCTGTGTTTGTAGGTGCTTACTACGATGCAGATAAAGTATTGGCTAATTTAACTGTTCGCCAAGATGATGACGAGCAATTTGGCGACGAAACAACGTATACAGCCGCTGCAGGTTATCATTTATCTGAAGATGCAACATTTCGTATAAGCCAAAGTACTGGCTTTAAAGCCCCTACATTTAACGATTTATATTTCCCACTTTATGGTAACCCTGATTTACAGCCTGAAAAATCAGTAAACCGTGAGTTAGGTTTGAGTGTGGACTTTGATATCGCGCTAGTTGATGTTGCAATATTTAGAAACGATATTGAAGATAAAATTGATTACGATGCAAACTTTGCATTAGCTAACATCGATGAAGCACGTTATGAAGGGGTTGAATTTAGCTTATCTCAGCAGTTTTTTGGTTTTGATAGCAACCTTAACTTTGCTTATTTAAGTGCAGAAGACGAAGAAACGGGCGCAGAGTTACGTAATGTTGCTAAACGCACATTTAACTGGGAACTTGCAAAACAGTTTGGTGCTTTTGATGCAAGGTTAGACATGCAATACCGTAGCGACCGAGATGGTGCAGTAACGCGTTTAGGCTCTTACACGCTGTGGAATTTAGCGGGTAATTACCAAGTAAATGAACACATTGAGGTTTCGCTTCGTGTAGAAAACTTATTTGATAAAGAGTATAACGCGGTTGACTCAAACGCTGATTTTACAACGGGTCAAGTGTATTACTACAATACACCAGAGCGCCGCTTTTTTGCAGGCGCAAGTTACCAGTTTTAATCGCTTTTAATAGTTAAAGAGTAAAAAAGACAAAAGCCCGATTTAAATCGGGCTTTTTACTATGCAACTAAACTTAGTTACTCAGTTAAAAACTCTTTAAATACGGTTTCAAACTTATGTAATTTAGGTGCGATTAAAATACTGCAGTAACCCTGCTGTGGGTTTTCGTTATAGTAATCTTGATGGTAATGCTCTGCTGGATAGTATGTAGTGGCAGGGCTGACTTCTGTCACAATTGGCTCACTCACATGGCTTTGTAGTTGAGCTATCATTTCATTGGTTTGCTTTAGCTGAGCTTCATCGTGATAGTAAACAGCGCTTCTATACTGTGTGCCTATGTCGTTACCTTGTCGATTCAGCTGTGTTGCATCATGCAAAGTGAAAAACATTGCCAGCAGTGTTTCAAAGCTAACGACAGTTGCGTCAAATTCAATCTTAACAACCTCAGCGTGCCCTGTTGTGCCAGAGCATACAGAATTATAGGTTGGGGCGTCGGTTTCGCCGCCTGTATAGCCAGAACTCACATCTAATACGCCATTTACACGTCTAAATGCAGCATCTATACACCAAAAACAGCCGCCACCAAATGTTGCTACTTGCGTTGTTGAGCTCATAAGTATTCCTAAAATGTATATGGAGTTTAAAGGCGAGCATAAATTGTATGCGCCGCAACAACAAGGTTACGGCGCAATAAAGAGATTAGATCTCTTCTAAAGGCTTTTCTGTGGCTTGTTTATCTAGTTTTTGCTGTAAAAACTCAGGAGACTGCGTATTACGTGCTAATGCATAATAAGCCGCTGGTACTACAAAAAGAGTTAATAAAGTTGATACTATTACCCCTGTGAATATTACAACACCAATTACCATACGACTTTCTGCACCAGGCCCAGAGGCGAGTACCAATGGTACTGAACTCATAACAGTTGTGAGTGAAGTCATAATAATTGGACGTAAGCGTTGAGTCGCTGCTTGCAATATCGCTTCGCTAAACTCAATGCCTTTATCGCGTAATTGGTTAGTAAATTCGACGATGAGTATACCGTTTTTAGCACTTAACCCTATGAGCATGACAATACCTATTTGGCTGTAAATATTTAAGGTAAGTCCTGTAGCCCAAAGCCCGAACATAGCACCCATTAAACCAAGTGGTACTGTAAGCATAATTACAAATGGATGCATAAAGCTTTCAAACTGCGCGGCAAGTACCAAAAAGGTAACCGTGAGTGCAAGTATAAATACGTAGGTCATTGCTGAAGCACCTTCGTAATATAACTGCGATTCACCTTTGTAATCTATTGCGCCATCTATATCGTTTTCTTCAGCTGCTACTTCATTTAAAAAGTTAAGTGCTTGTTCTAATGTATACCCTTCAGCTAAATTAGCACTAAGCGTAATTGCACGCATACGGTTATATCGGTTCAAGCGAGATGCAGTTGCTTCTTCTTTTAAACTAATAAGGCTATCAAGCGGCACTAGTTCGCCACTACGCGATTTAAGATAGATATTTGAGATGTCTGTAGGGTTAGTGAAATCTTCTTTTGTACCCTTTAAAATTACATCGTACTCTTCACCACGATCAATAAAAGTAGTAACACGGCGTTGACCCAACATTGTTTCAAGAGTGGTACCAACATCAGATACTGATACACCTAAATCAGCCGCTTTGTTTTTATCAATACTGACTAAAAACTGCGGGAAGGTTTCTTTGTAATCGTGATCCAGTTTTAACAACCCTGGATTTTCTTCTGCGCGTTTAATAATACGGTCGCGCCAATCAGCAAGTTGCTCATAGTCGTTACCTTGCAGTACAAACTCAAGAGGTTGAGATATACCTCTACCGCCAATACCACGGCGCATAATGGCAAATGCGCGTACGTCAGTAACTTCCTGCATTTTACCGCTTATCTCGCCCATTACTTCCCATGTTGAACGCTTGCGTTTATCCCAATCAGCCATCCCAACAATTGCTACACCACCGCTGCTACCAAAACCAGGCACTCGCACAAGTACACGACTTAATTCGCCAGCTTCAGAGTAGGGGATAAGGCGTTCTTCAATTTTAGCCATATTGGCTGCATTATTTTCGTAACTAGCGCCTTCAGGTCCATTCATAAGTATAAAGAAAGTACCGCGGTCTTCTTTAGGTGTAAGCTCAGACGGCACTTGTAAAAAGAGTGAGTAACTAACAAAACCTGCAAGCAACAAGCTCACCATTAAGCCCCATTTTCGGGTTATGTTAGTGGAGAGTGAATTACGGTAACTTACTTCAATTTTAGTAAATTGACGGTCCATCCATTGGCTAAATTTATTTGGTTTGTCTGATACTTTAAGTACTTTAGAGCACAAAGCTGGTGCGAGAGTAAGTGCTGTAACACTTGAGAAAAATACGGCAGCACTTACCGCCATAGCAAACTCAGTAAATAATGCACCTATACGGCCATCCATAAATACTAATGGTACAAACACAGATATAAGTACAAGGGTAGTTGCTACAATAGCAAAACCAACTTCACGTGCACCTCTGTATGCAGCCAGTAGTGGTGGTTCGCCTAATTCGATACGACGGTGAATGTTTTCAAGCATTACGATGGCATCATCAACAACTAAACCAATGGCAAGCACCAAGGCAAGTAAAGTTAGTAAGTTAATTGAGTAGCCCATTGCTAGTAAAAACATAAAGCTACTAACTAACGCTACAGGTACAGTTACCGCAGGAATGAGCGTGGCGCGTATATTACCTAAAAACAAAAATATAACTAAAACAACTAACCCCATCGAAACAGCGAGGGTGCTATATACTTCACTTATCGACTCCTTAATAAATACAGATGAGTCGTAACTATCTTGAATAGTTGTCCCTTCTGGCAAGTTGCGCTTTATTTTTTCAAGTTCACTACGTGCGTTATCTACTACGGTTAACGTGTTTGCTTTGGCTTGTTTTACAATGCCTAAACCAATCATATTACGACCATTGCCACGAAATAAACTTTCGTCATCTTCAGCTTCTAGGCGTACATCGGCAACTTCCCCTAGACGCACTAAATAACCTTCTTCACCTCGTTTTATTACAAGGTTATTAAAGTCGCGCTGATCTTTGTAACTACGCGCTGTACGTACTGTAAAGTCACGGTCGATAGATTCTATTTGGCCGGCTGGTAACTCAACGTTTTCAGTACGTAATGTGTTTTCTATATCGCTTGAGGTAATACCTCGTGCAGCCATTGCTTGGCGGTTTAGCCAAATTTTCATGGCGTATTTACGCTCGCCACCAATACGCACATTAGATACGCCATCAACAACCGCTAAGCGGTCTACTATAAAACGTTGGGCATAGTCAGATAGTTGCAATGAGTCCATTTTATCGCTGTTTAATACAAACCATACGATTGGACTTTCATCACTATTTGATTTTGATACTTCTGGCGGGCGTACTTGATCTGGCAAGCTGTCTAGTGCACGTGCTACACGTTCGCGTACATCGTTAGATGCAGCGTCTATGTCGCGGTTAATATCAAACTCAATAGTAATATTAGAACGACCATTTTGGCTCGATGAATTAATACTTTTAATGCCTTCAATACCTGATATACGGTTTTCAATAATTTGTGTTATTTTTGTTTCTATAATTTCGGCAGAAGCACCTGTGTATTCAGTACTAATATTTACAATGGGTGTTTCAATATCCGGGTATTCACGAAGTGGCAGCATAGTAAACGCAACCAGTCCAAAAGTAAGCAGCAGTAAATTAATTACAATGGCAAAAACGGGGCGTTTAACACTAGTATCTGTAATTTTCACGTATTACCCCTTTACGCTTACTTTACTTCCAGAGCGAATTTTTATTAGCCCCTCAGTAACAATTTGCTCGCCATCGGTTAAGCCTTCGTCTATAGCAACCCAGCCATTATTTCTGCCGGCTACATGTACTTCAACTCGATTAGCTATTCCGTCTTGAATTTGAAAAACAAAGTGTTTGTCTTGCAAAGGTATAACCGCTTTTTCTGGCACCATTAATGCCTGGTTGCTGCTTAGCTCAAGTGCTGTATTTAATAACATACCAGGGCGAAGTAATCCTGATTTATTAGCAAAACTTGCTGTTACTTCAACACTGCGTGTAACCGAATCAATACGCGAGCTAATATGCGTTACCTTGCCGTTAAATGTTTGTCCTGGGTAGGCATCGTTTTGGGTAAGTACTTTCATGCCCATATTTAATTGTGCTAAATATTTTTCAGGTACTTTAAAGTCAACTTTAATAATACTAATATCATCAAGTGTTGTGATTATTGTTGTATTACTTACGTAGGCACCTATTGATATTTCACGCTTACCTAACAAACCTGAAAACGGAGCACTAATAGTCATTTCGTTTAATTTGGTTTTAGCGCTTTCTAATTGAGCTTCAGTGGCATCAACACGAGATAACTGCTCCTCAAGTAACGATTTTGCCGTTGATTGCGAGCGTGAAAGTTCGGTTAGGCGATCTAACTGGCGCTTTTCTTCACGTAAGTTTATGCCAAGCTCTTTAACTGCAATTTGTTCTTGTTGGCTTTGTAGCTGTACTAGTTTTTGTCCTTTACTGACTAAGTCGCCGTCTTTAAAATATATATCTGTGACATAATCGTTTTGCGCACTTTTTATATAGATAGCTTGGTTTGCACGCGCGCTACCGATAGCTTCTATCATCACAGCATTTTCCTGTGAAGTAACAGTATGAGCAGTTACCTGAGTAGACATTTGTGATGAATCGGCCTGTTCGCCGTGGCTAGCGGGTAGATATAAATAAACGCTAAATATTAGAAGTAACGTAATAATAAATGGAAAAAGTGCTTTACCTGATTGTCTTGAGTACATTGATTTCATACCTGAAAATGAATTGTAAGTATTGTACGAAATAAGACCGGGAAAAGACGGTTATGTGTCTCATAAATTTGTGCGTTAAGCGTAAAAGTAAATAAGATTTATTCATTGTTCCTATTTTGTTGAGGTAAAAGCGGTAATGTATGAAATTTAAAACTACCTGTAACTTATGTATAACAACAAGAAAGGTCATAATTTGGGCCATTATTATGTTTGTTTTTTATATGGTGTTTTACCAATATGGATAAATCTAACAATGTCATTAAGTTTCGAGCACAAGGTACGCGAAACGCAATTGAGGTGCTCGCTGTAGGTGCTATAGGCTTAGCTTTTATTATGTTATTCAATATACTAAGGCCAGGTGAAATTAGCATCCTTGAAGTGTTTTTAGTTAGTTTGTGCCTTGCTGCTATTTTTATTGGCTTTTTGAAAACCCAAGAGCCATATCATAGTCTTATTTTAAGTGAGTCGGAGCTTGTTTATTGCCATAAGTACGGGGCTTGGTGTATGCCCCATAGTAACTTTCATCACAGTGGTATACCCAAAGTAGAAGATGGCTTTGATTATTTAGAATTAAATGCAGTTGGTGTTAAGGTAAACGACATAGACGAGTTTTTAACAAGCATAGCGCCTAGAATTGCAGGGAAATTATTAATAGAGCAGCGTAACTTATTCATGCAAGTTGTTCAAAAACATTGCAAAAATGGCAATTGCCCATCAGAATGGCTAATAGAAGATACACATTACACATCCCATAAAGGGATAAGCTATACTGGTCTTATAGCTATGTTTGCTAACAGGACTAAGCACCTTCGACTGTTAACCGGTTACGATTTATTATTGCCAGCCAGTGTGTTGGATAGAGATATCTGGACATTTAGTGCTAACTTAAATAAATGGAAGCGCGAGCCTAGTCAGTTTATAGCGTCGCAAATTAATAATTAAGCTGCGACTGTAGGAAAGAAAAATGAGCCAAGACAGAGCCTTTTTAAAAAGTGGTCGAAACACCATAATACATAAAGATAAAAAGCACGATTTAGTAATTGTAAACTCTGAAATTCATCCCAAAATTAAAGTGACTCAACATGGCTTAGAGCCATTTAAAGAAGAGTTACCTAAAAACCGCCGTGACGCAAAAGAACGTTATTTAGAGATGGTTTATGTGAGTAGCGCTGATGTATTCGGCGAAGAAAAACAATTACTGTTTATTCAAGCTTTAGATGGGCGTGAATACAAAGTAGATTACAGTAAAATAGGTACAAAGTTGTTTGTACGCATTCATCAAGATACATATATGTAGTACTTTAATGGCATCTTTATTGCTTATGATTACACTATAGTAATTATTTGACATAATAAGGTGCTGCGTATGAAAGCGTTTGCTTTAATCCCCCTCATTTCTTGTGGTTTGCTGAGTGCGTGTGGAGGCGGTGGCGGTGATAGCGATAATACAGTTGTAGAAACGTCTGTTAATGCTGGAACCGATTTACAAATTATCGAAAAAACTGAATTTACCATCACAGCACAAGGTTCCCCTGCGGATGGTACGTTTTCATGGCAACAGGTTAGCGGCCCAAGCTTAGAAGGTTTTCCGCTTGATGGCGCAGAGCAAACACTTACAGCCCCTGACGTAAAAGCTGACAGCGAAATTATCTTAAGAGTGAGCTATCAAAGTACGGGTAGTAGCGCTGTTAGTGACGATATTTCTATTTCAGTGAGCTCTAATAATCAACTTCCTCTTGCTGTTGTTACACAAACATCTCCTGAAGCACTTCCTTCTGTATACAAAGATACAGTGACTTTGAGCGCCCTTGAGTCGAGCGATCCTGATGATAATGGCCAAATTGATAGTTATTTGTGGCAACTGCTATCAGGTCCTGATTTAGATATTGCGAGCTTTAACGAGTCAACTCTTAGCTTTTCTCATCCATTACTAGAAAGTAACGTAAATTTATCTTGGCAGCTAACAGTCACTGATGATGAAGGCGGTGAGGCGAGTACTCAATATTCAATGACACTTAATAAAACAAATGAACTAGTGGATGCAAATGCAGGCGCTGATCAAAATGTCGAAGAGTTTGAAGAAGTAACGCTTGATGCAACGAATAGCGAAACTGTCACCGATACGTATCAATGTAAATGGCAACAACTTACCGGTAATAGCGAAACATTAAGTAATAGCGACCAATGTACAACGACATTTTTTGCCTCTGATGTAGATACTGAATCCACGTTGAGCTTTGAAGTAACGGTAACCGACTCAAAAGGACGCACCGATACAGATTCTTTATTTGTTGATGTATCACCAAAAGCGCTTGGGCTTATAAATGATAGTGGTGTTGGTGAGTGCTATAACAACACCCAACGAATTAACTGTGAAAGCGATGACTTTCCAGCGCAAGATGCTGAGCTTGGACGCGATAGCTATGCAAACCGCTTAGATAAGGTTGGCAAAGGTAACTTAGCGTTTGATTACACGAAACTTAATCAGTTTGCTGATGAAGTTGGTGATGATAGTAGTGACTTTACCTGTATACGCGATAATGTTACTGGACTTGTATGGGAAGTAAAAAGTGAATCCTCAGGAGTATTACCAAATACAAGTTTGCGTGAGGGGCAAAATCATTACTTTTGGGATGTAGGGAATACTACTTTTACCGATATCAGTACAGCCAATTCAACGTGTCCGGATGATACGAGTTGTGGAGTACAAAGTTATATAAACGAAGTGAATAACTTAGATTTTTGTGGTGGTACAAACTGGCGGTTACCTACTTATACAGAGCTTTTAGGTTTAATTGATTACGGTAAACAAGGGCAAAGCATATTAATTGATGAGGCATTTTTTCCTAATATGCCCAGTGAAAGTGCATTAAGCCATTTACGTTACTGGACCTCACAAACCGCAGCCGATGGTACCAGTTTATCGCAAGCGTACATTATTGATATGAGTGATGGTAATGATCTTGCTTATCCAAAAGAAAATACCGCGTATGTTCGTTTAGTTAGAAGCCGTTAGGAGAAAATAATGAGATTAAAATTACTCTATGCACTAGCAACTATAAGCTTGAGCTTTAATATTGCAGCGGCGCAAACGTGCTACGACGGTGCAGATACCACAACACCGACAGATAGATTTACTATAAATACAGATGGCACAGTGTCTGATACCGAAACTGGCCTTATGTGGCAACGCTGTAGTTATGGGCAAACTTATAATACAGAGACCCAGCTTTGTGAAGGCTCTACACCTTCTCTTACTTGGCAAGAAGCACTACGCGGTGCTAATAATGATACAACCGCAGACTACGATGATTGGCAAATGCCTAACATTAAAGAGCTTGCGAGTATTTTAGAGCACAGTTGTACCGAGCCGAGCATTAATGAAGAGGTGTTTTTTGGTACTAAGCTTCAAAACTATTGGTCAAATACATCGGGTGTTAGCACGATGAGCTCAGCGTGGGTTTATCAATTTGATAGTGGGCTTAATAGCTTACATGCCAAAACCAGTAATGTGTATTTACGGTTAGTGCGCTACGAAGAGTAAAATGCATACTAAGATTAGACAGACAAAAGTGCAGCCTTAAAACCGCTGCATTTTTTTGTTTTACATAAATTTACGTTATTTCAATAATAAAGCGCTTACAACGTTGTCACTTAGCGCGTTTTTTTGCCATTATAGGCCGTGATTTAATTACGAAGGAACATCACGGTGTATTTAAGCTATTTTGGCCTGAATGAAAAACCTTTTTCAATTTCGCCCAACCCTCATTACTTATTTTTAAGTGAACGACATAAAGAAGCCTTAGCACACCTTACCTATGGATTAGGTGAAGACGGTGGTTTTGTATTATTAACAGGCGAAGTGGGTACAGGTAAAACTACAATTACCCGCAGTATGTTAGAGCAGTTACCTGAAAACACGCAAGTAGCTATGATCCATAACCCAGCACTTTCAGAGCTAGAGTTATTAGCCAGTATTTGTGATGAGCTCAACATTAGTTATGATGCTAATAATGCAACGCTTAAAAGTCTTACCGATATTATAAAAAAGCATTTAGAGACCAATAATAAATCGGGTGGGCATACCATTCTTATAATTGATGAAGCGCAGTTACTTGCCCCTAATGTTCTTGAACAATTACGCTTGTTGACAAATATAGAAACCGATCATAAAAAATTATTACAAATAGTATTGGTTGGGCAACCTGAGCTACAAGAGCTTTTAAAGCGCAATGAATTAAGGCAACTCGCCCAGAGAATAACAGCTCGTTACCATTTATTACCACTTACGCAAGGCCAAACAGTAGCTTACATAAAGCACCGTTTACATGTTGCAGGATGTGATAAAGGAATTTTTTCGATGGATGCTATGCAAGCTGTTCATCAATTAACCGGTGGTGTGCCACGATTAATGAACTTGGTCTGTGAGCGAGCTTTGGTAGGCACTTTTGCAAAGCAGCAGTTGATAGTTGATAGCGATATAATAAAAAAATCAGCACATGAGTCATTACCCATGGATTTTGTAGCGCCCGTTAATGAGGCTAACAAAGCAACGTCACTAGTACCATATAGCCTTGCATTCGCTGCTTTATTTGCCGTAGGCATTGGGCTTTCATTTATTTTATAGTTAGGTAAGTTATGTCTTATTTATTAGATGCGCTAAAGCAGTCACAGCAATCAGATATGAGTGCTGAGCAATACGACTTACAATCAGAGCAGTTAAAGCAACAGCAAGCACTTAAGCGTTATAGACGATTAGCGCTAGTATTTGGTACAAGCTTAGCTGCTTTTATTGCGGTAGCTGGTGGGTTTACTACGGGTAAGTGGTTTCAAGGTACTACTTTATTAAACATATCGGAGCCCGCTGTAATTAAGGTGGTTGAAAGTGAAAAATCGTCACCTAAAGAAGAAGTTAAAGAGGTAGATGTTGAAGTTGAAAAACAGCAAATAGCTAAGTTAGAGCCTGCTAAAGTAGCTCCAACAAATACAGCAACGATTGAAGGACAACTTGTACATGTGCAAACACCTAATGGTGTACAGCAAATGTTATTAACGCCTAATGGGCAATATATTCCTATGCCATCGAGTCAGGGCGGGGATGCAGCAGGTTATAATCAGCAGAGCGTGCAGCAAGTAATGCCAGTTCAAAATTATAATCAGCCAGTATTTAATCCACAAAGTAATTACAATCCAAATAATATGCAGAACGCTTCGGTATTTGGGCAAAGTCAAAATACAGCATCTGCTCAACTAGATATGAGTAAATATAAAGTCCTGGGTAAGCCAATTAATGGTAGCAACCAATCTCAATTGATGAGCGATCCAGAACTTGATGAGGTGCCTACAACACTTAAAAATGCGTTTGCTCAAGCTATACAAGACGTCGAAAAAAATCAAGATTATGAAGTTACCCAAGCATCAAAAACGTCATCACGTGTTGAGCCTGTAGAATTGCTGCCTGATGGTTTGCAATCAATGTTGCCTAGTATTAAATATCAAGCACATATATATTCATCGAGTGCGGATAAGCGTTGGATCAAGCTAAATGGCCGAGAGCTACATGAGGGTGAGAGGATTGGCGCTTTAACTGTAAGAGAGATCACACCTGAACAAAGTGTACTTGATTTTGATGGTTATGAGTTTAGCTTAAAAGCTTTGCAAGATTGGCCAGAGTAAGCGCTTAGTTATTTAATTGAGAGCTCGGTAGAATGTTGAGCTCTCAATATTGCTTAGGATAATATTGAGTTTTTATAAAAGCGTTCTAAATCAATATTATACTCTTTTGGTTTCACCGCTGATTCAAGGGTATCTAGGGTTTTTTTATTAGATAAATCGATATCTTTTATCTCTGTATAGCGACTATGTTTGGCGCTGTAAAATGTTTTAACAATAGGCTTTAGTGGTGTACTTGGGTTACTCTCGGTCACTAAGCCAACTTTTTGACTCGATAACCTAACAAGCGTTCCTACTGGGTGAATACCAATACATTGAATAAACTTATTAAGCAGCACAGGGTCGAAGCTATCTGGGCACCCATCTTTTAGTATTTTAAACGCTTTTATTGGCTCCATTCCTGCCTTGTAAACACGCTCTGCAGTGAGTGCATCATACACATCTACAATTGACGCCATACGTACGTATTGGCTTATTTCGTCACCCTTTTTACCAAATGGGTAGCCTTTACCATCAAGCCTTTCATGATGCATACCTGCAATATCAACAGCGATACCTGTTAAGCCGGACTCTTCTAAAATTTCTTTACTGAAAAGCGAGTGCAATTTCATTATTTTAAATTCTTCATCAGTAAAGCGACCAGGTTTATTCAGTATTTCATCTGGAATTTTTATTTTTCCAATGTCATGTAAAAGTGCGCCTGTAGTCAGCTCAACGATAATGTTTTTTTCTATACTTAAATGCTTAGCGAAGATCCCCATTAGTATCGATACATTAATAGAGTGCTCAAGTAGGTAGGCATCTTTTTGGCGCATTTGAGTAAGGCAGGCTAGGGCATCTTGGTTTCTAAAAACAGAATCCATAAAGCCACTTGCCAGCTCTTTAAATGGCGCAATATCTATATCGCGGCCTGCTTTTATATCTTTAAATGCTTTTATTTGTAGCGTTTTAGCTTCGTCATACAGCTTTTTTGCCTTTCCCATTTCTTGTTCGGCACTGTGTGTTTTTTGCCAAGGGTCGCGCTTTATTTTTGTTGTAGGTGTCGCAATTAGATCTTTTTCGGGGACTGTATCAATGAGGGTTTTATCAGGGTCGATTTCTATTTCTAGAATGCCTGCTTTTATCAGGTTGTTAATACCTGCCTGAGTTTTAACCCAGCCTTGATTTTTAATTTTGATACTACCAGTTTGCTTGGTAACACTTTGTACAAACATACCTGGGAGTAGCTGACTAACGGGAATTATTTTCAAATTTACTGCTTCTGTTACTAATCTTTAACTAATTTAACAAAAACATACGTTACTACCTAATAAAAAAGGCACTTTTCAGTGCCTTTTTTATTTTTTAATGAAAAAACATTAGCTTAATTATTCATCATCTTCAACAAGCGTCATTAGTGATGTGTTACCACCTGATGCTGTTGTATCAATACTGATTGTTTTTTCAGTAATAAGACGTTTGATTAATGTATCGTAATACTCAGAGCTAATTACTGGTAAAATAGCACCTTTACGCTGTGCAAGCTGTTGGCTAAAGTAGCCCAAGCGAGACGAGCGAGCAGCAACTACTGCACCGGCCAAATGAGGGTGGGCCAAAATAGCTTGTAACTGGTTAGGTTTAGCTACTTGGAAAACACCTTCAGCAACACCTGTAGAGATAAATTTATCTTTAAAGGCAACGGCTTCATCATAAAACAGCTCAGACGCTACTGTAATTACCGTATTACCAGCGGCAATAGCAGTAATGATAGACAATGCCCAGAAGTTAAATGATGTACTCTTATCTGCATAGCACACTACACAACCACGTGCTTCTAGATGAAGTGTATTAGACTCACCCGTTGGCCCCGGCAGGGTAGTAAACTTACGCATGTGCTTTTCAAGGCGGTTAAGCTGTGCACGTGCTTCTGATAGTGTTAATGCTAAATCGTCTGCTAAATCGTCGATAATTTCTACCGTCGCAATTTTAGCAAGCAACTGACGTACAGCCGAAACACGGTCGTTTAGTGGTGTTGCGCGCCAGATTTTTTCATCGCGCATTGAGTTCGTCATTAGCTTTTGAACTTGCTCATTCGCACCGCTGTAGTGGTGTAAATCAAGCTCATCTGGCGTCAGGTTAGTCATTTGTACGTTATCTGGTGATGCTTTTTCTTTTACTAAACGTTGTAGGTAGTTAGGGCCACCGGCTTTAGGGCCAGTACCTGATAAACCACGGCCACCAAACGGTTGCACACCAACAATTGCACCAATCATGTTGCGGTTAATGTAAACATTACCTGCACGTGACATCTTAGCAAGGTACTCACAACGCTCTTCAATACGTGAATGAACACCCATTGTCAGACCATAGCCCGTGTTATTTATTTGATCCATCACATCATCAAGTTCATTCGACTTAAAGCGAACAATATGTACACATGGGCCAAACACTTCACGTTTAAGTACTGATAAGTCTTCGATTTCGTATAAGCGAGGGGCAAAAAAGTATGCGCCATTTTGAGTGTTATCAGGGATTTTACACTCGTAATGAAGTATAGAATTACCTTTTAAGTACTCAACGTGTTCATTTAAGTTTTTAAGTGCTTTTTCATCAATTACAGGACCAACATCAGTTGATAGTAACGATGGATCGCCAATGTGTAACTCAGCTAGAGCACCTTTAAGCATTTCAATAATGCCATCAGCTACGTCATCTTGAATGAATAAAACACGAAGGGCAGAACAACGTTGGCCAGCACTTTGAAAACCAGAACTGATCACATCGTCAACTACTTGCTCAGGAAGGGCCGTTGAATCAACAATCATACAGTTTTGGCCACCTGTTTCAGCAATTAACGGTACTTGAATATCGTTACGTGCAGCAAGTGTTTGAGAAATTAATGTGCCTGTTTCAGTAGAACCTGTAAACATAACCGCTTGAATGCGCTCATCAGGAACGATTGTTTTACCTACTTCAGAACCACGAGCAATAACCGGTTGAACAACATGCTCAGGTAAACCAACAGACAGCATTAGTTCAATAGCACGAAGGGCGATTAAACTTGTTTGCTCAGCAGGCTTAGCAATTACAGTGTTACCTGTAACAATCGCAGCAGCAACTTGACCTAAGAATATTGCAAGCGGGAAGTTCCACGGGCTAATACATAAAATAACGCCACGGGCTTCAAAACGCTCATCTTTAGATAACTCTTCAGCGCGCGCTGCGTAGTAACGACAAAAATCAACCGCTTCACGTACTTCATCAATACCATCTTGCGCTACTTTACCCGCTTCTTTAATACAGATAGCGACTAGTTCATCATGATGGCGCTCTAAAATATCAGCAACGCGGCGCAGTAGATTAGCACGGTCTTTTACAGGTGTTTGTGACCATGATTCAAGTGCAGCTTCAGCGTTAGCCAGTAATACTTTCATCTCTTCGCCAGTTTGCAATTTAACGTGGCCGATGATTTCTTTGTGATTCGCTGGGTTTTTAACAGCCAATGAGCCTTCTGGTACTTGGCTTTGCTCAATTAAGTGCTCGTTAAACCATGTTTCAAGATTCTCTTTGAAAGGGGTAATAACGTTAATATCGGTTAAATCCATGCCTTTAGAATTAGCACGTTCTTCACCGTATAAATCAATTGGCATTTTGATTTGCGTATTGTACTTATTACGCAAGCCTTGCAGTGTTTCTACAGGGTCTGGTAGTAATGATTCAACAGGTTTTGTTGTATCCACAATGGCGTTTACAAATGATGAGTTAGCACCATTTTCTAACAAACGACGAACAAGGTAAGCAAGTAGGTCTTCGTGTTGACCAACGGGTGCATATACACGACATTGAATTTTTTCTTCGTTAACGATTTGGTCGAATAATGATTCACCCATACCGTGCAAACGTTGAAATTCAAAACCTGTGTTGTCGCCTTTCGCTACTTCTAAAATAGTCGCGGCAGTGTAAGCGTTATGTGTAGCAAATTGCGGATAAAGCACGTCGCGCGCTTCAAGCATTTTAATTGCACATGCTTTGTAAGAAACATCGGTCGTTGCTTTACGAGTAAATACAGGGAAATGCTCTAAACCATCTTGTTGTGTGGTTTTGATTTCTGTATCCCAGTATGCGCCTTTAACTAAACGTACCATCATCTTACGACCAACACGGGTTGCAAGCTCTGTTAGCCATTCAATTACAAAAATAGCGCGTTTTTGATACGCTTGAACCGCTAAGCCAAATCCTTGCCAATCACCAAGATCTTCATCACTAAATACTGCTTCAATTACATCTAGAGAAATATCTAAACGGTCAGCTTCTTCAGCATCAACAGTAAAGCCGATATCGTATTTCTTAGCGGCAAGTGCAAGCTCTTTTAACTTTGGTACAATTTCTTCCATCACACGGTCTTTATGAGTGAACTCATAACGTGGATGAATAGCAGAAAGCTTAACTGAAATGCCAGGGCTCTTAATTGGACCACGACCATTGGCCGCTTTACCAATAGAGTGTATAGCGTTCATGTAGCTGTCAAAGTAACGCTTCGCATCTTTCATTGTGCGAGCGCCTTCACCTAGCATATCGTAAGAATATACATAACCTTTTTGCTCTGTATCGGCAGCACGTTCAATTGCTTCGTCAATGGTACGACCCATAACGAATTGCTTACCCATAATTTTCATAGCAAAATTTACAGACTTACGAATAACTGGCTCACCTAAACGACCAATGGTCTTTTTAAGCATACCGAACTGTTGTTCTTTCGTTTTGTCAGTGTAGTTAACCATTTTACCGGTAACTAATAATCCCCAAGAAGACGCGTTTACAAATAAAGAATCGCTACTTCCTAAATGAGAGCTCCAATCACCTTTCGCTAACTTGTCGCGAATCAGTACATCTTGAGTTGCTTTGTCTGGTACACGAAGCAGTGCTTCGGCCAAACACATTAATACAACGCCTTCTTCACTTGAAAGTGAAAATTCATTTAAAAGCGCATCAACACCGCCTTGCCCATCTTGCTCTTTACGAATGTTTAAAACAATCTGGCGGGCTCTTTCCCAGGCACGACTTCGTGCTTTTACGCCTACTTCTGCAAGCGGTAAAATATGATCAATAACCGCATTTTCATCTATGCGGTAGAAGTCACGGATTCTTTGTCTAATAGGACAAATCGTTGTTAAATCGCCGTTGAATAACATAAGCAACCCTCAGGAGTGTTAAGAATTAAAGTAAAATTAATTACCAATAAATTACCAGTGATATTGTGAGTGCATTCTAATTAAATTTCAGCAGAATATGCTGGTTAAATTTCGCGTTTTACGATAATTTACAGGGCATAAATTTAACTTATCCGCATAAAATTCTGTTATGACAATTCCAAATAGATTACGCATGCTAGATCGTATTGATTTAGCCATACTAGACGTTCTACAAAAGAACGGCAGAATTTCAAATGTTAACCTCGCAAAACAGGTTAATTTGAGTGCAAGCCCGTGCCTAGATCGTGTAAAACGATTAGAGCAAGAAGGCTATATCGAAGGCTACTACGCTAAGCTTAGCGAAGCAAAGCTTAATCAAAGCTTAGTAGCACATGTTCAAGTGTCGCTTGTTGCTTCAAATACAGCAGTATTTAAGGTATTTAGAGAGCATATACTAAGAATACAACAAGTCGTTGAATGCGACATGGTGGCAGGCGGTTATGATTATTTATTAAAAATCCGCGTGTCTAATATGGAAGAATATAGACAAGTTCTTGGCGACTTAGTCGATATTCCCGGCGTGGGCACTCATCATACTTATATGGTGATCGAAAAGATTAAAAAAGACGAAGGGCTGCTAATTGATATTTAAGCTTTTCTCAAGTAATAAAAAACCGCAATTGCGGTTTTTTATTTTAGTAGATAAAGGCTATACCAAATAGTTAGTACATCACCTTATACATAATTTATTACGACCTTCCGACTTCGCTCTATATAAAGCCGTATCAGCCGCGCATATTAATGCCTCAGATGTTCTGTACTGATTATCGTATTCACACGCTAAACCCTGGCTTACACTTATCTTTACATTCGCTGGCAAACCAATATCTCTAAAACTAATGTTGAGTATTTTTTCTTGAATACGTTTTGCGATCATTTCTGCATTTGAGACATGTGAGCGAGGTAATACAACAGCAAACTCCTCACCACCATAGCGTGCTACTAAACTATCTTTTGAGGGGAGGCAGTCTTCAATTGTTTGCGCTACTTTTTGCAAACATTTATCACCCTTTACATGACCAAAATTATCGTTAAACAGTTTAAAAAAATCAATATCGATCAAGATAAAACTCAAAGGCTGTTTGTCTACTATGCATTCTTGCCAATTTTTAATAATCGCCTTTTCTAAAGTGCAGCGATTAGCGATACCTGTAAGGTGATCTATTTTGGCTATGTTTTCGAGTACTTTATACTTTTTAACATGCCTAGAAATATCATGCATAATACAAATAAATAGGGGGATATTGTTTGTGGTTGATGCGGGTATACAAGAAATTGAGAGCTCTATATCTAAACAGTTACCATTGTTTTTTATTATTTTAACTTCTTTGGGGCCATGATTGAGTGGTGTTTGATAGTTGTTTTTCCAACTTTCAAACATGTAAGCATAGTCATCGCGATACTGTTCTTGTAAACAATCTTGCCATTTTTTACCTATTAATGAATCAGACGTAACATTAAAAAAACGAGCCGCAACGGGATTTACTGATTCAAATACCCCATCTGCATTAACAATAAAAATAGCATCGGCCATGACATTAGTGACATTAATAATTGCGCTTATTTTTTCATTGTTAACGGTATTAGAAATGCTACTGATTAATGCAGATACAGCATTTTCGGTGTTATTTGCTCTGCTATTTTCATTATTGTTAGACATGGTGTTGCTCATTTTTATTGTTAATGAAACTTTATGTCTAGTAGTTTATTTAATTTATATTTTTTAAACCTTTCGGTAATCTTCCTTTTTAAGTCTTTGATTTTTTTATTTTTATTTTTCACAGGCTTTGATTTGCCTGTGCAAATTGTTTTGGTGTTATCCTCCAGCTTTAGTTAGGTTTTTTATCGTTCTCAACTTGTGGATCTGGGCTTTTGTACGCTTTACCATCTCGCTCTACTACAAAACGCATACAGGTGAGGCCAATATTTTGGTTTGAATCAAATACACAAATAGCTTTACCTCCTTTTATTAATGCACCTGCAAAATCTTCTTTAGCGCAAGGCTCCACAGATCCTTCTACTTTCGAGAACTCAACGCCAACGAATGTGATACCTTCATTGGTAGGGCGATCTTTAATAATATAAAGGCCAATTGAGTTAGCATCTACGACGCTGCCACCACCGCTAACCACTTTGTCATTCTGGTAGTAAGTTATTATAGCTTCATCAGTATCGTTGATAATAATATCCACATGAAATATAAATGGAGATAAGGTTGGAAGCATGCTTTTTCCTTTTAAGTTGTTATAGTTCAAAGTTATTGATGCCTAATTTAGTTAGGCTGTTTTTTAAGTTTGTAATCTTGGCATCTTTGTTTAAGCAAGTATGCGCTTGGATTAGTGGGAAAGTGTAATGTAAGCTTTTAGTTTTTTTACTTCCCAAAATGTTGAGTGCGTTTTGGCAGTATATTTTTTTTTCTTCTTCATTTGGGGTTAGTTTAGCATTAGCTAAATTTACTATTGCAGAAATTGACCCTAAACCATCTTCATTAAGACTATTTACCTGCTCCCTATAATCGTCGCTTTGCTCAAGTGATTTTAAAAGTGCTTCAGCTTTTGAGTAGAAACCCCGTTGTGAAAAATATTGAATTAGGCTTATTTGGGTGTTAATTATTTCTGTATTGTTAAATTTCTCTTGAGCTAAAAAATTCAGGATTTCATTCACCTCATTTTCAGTTTGAATATTTTTAGATAACACTAACTGCAAAGCTAAAAAACGAAAATAGGAACGTTGAAATTGTTTATTTGCAGGGTCTTGCAAGCGAGCAATATTAATCGCAGTTGTCGCCTGTTCGGCTTTTTCATACGCAAGACTTTTATCACTTAAATAACTTAACAAGTAACTCTGTTGTATGTAATTTGACGCAAGCCCCTTGTATAAACTAGCGTCATTAGGGTACTTGTTTAGCATGATTCTTAATTCGTTAGTAGCATTATTAAACATATCCAGTGCGCGATTAAAGTGCCCTAATCTCTCTTCAGTGCTGGCGAGCCAACTGATTGTATCCGCTTTATCACGCAGTAAGTTTTTATTATTGGGTTTAAGCTCAAGGGCTTCATTTTTTAAAGCAAGCGACTCTGTAAAGCGTTGCTTCGCGCCAGTGTAGTTAAATTGCTTTAAATACAAAGACCCCAGCGAATTATGTGAATATGACAATTCCATAATGGAGTTAAAATCATTCGGTGCTAACGAATACATGGTTTCGCTGTATGTATGGTACTTTTTAAATAATGGCTCTGTGGCAGCGTAATCACTTTTATCATAATGGAGCTGGCCGAGCCAAAAGGCATTTGCACCCGCAAGCGTGAGTAGCTCTAAATTGTTTGACTTGATTTTTAATAATGCCTCAAGGCGGGTGCTGGCGTTTTCAAAGGCGGTAAAGGCTTCATCGGTTTTACCCCGTGAATAGGCCACTTCACCCATTGCTTCAAGAGTTTGTGCGTATTGAAAACGGTTGTTAAATTGTGCTTTATTATCGCTAAAGCCGAAGAGTGAACCTGATTCGTCTGTTTGATTTGTAAAATATTCAAGTGCTTTATTACTAATACCATCAAGTAAGTCCATACGCTTTACGCTACGCAGTTTGTCGGCAAAGTCACCCACCATAAACCCTAGTAAGCTTTCGGCCTCAAGCTGTTTTTTTTGCGCATGTTGCTGGGCCTTAAAACTAGTAAAGCTCATTAATAACGCGGTGAATGTAAGTAAGCACAATAAAGCAACGGTCACTCGTTTTACTCTTATTTTTGCTTTTGTTTTTTTAATAGAGCTTTTGATAAGAGCGTGCTCGTTATCATCTAATCTAAACAGTTTGTCGTTAAGTAATAGCTGCGCTTCTTGTAGCGGTTTACCTGGCGCTAGGAGGTAGGCACTACTTTTACCTTCATCTATCCAATTTTGCGCTTGGTGTTGTAAGCGGCTTTTTATTGCTAAGGCATCTTTATGGTCATTAATCCATTGTTTTGCGCGCGGCCATTGACGTAATAATGCCTCGTGAGCAAGGCTAAAACAGGCTTCTTCGTTTTGAAGGTGCGATACAAATAAACGGCTATCGACCATGGCTTGCACAAGCTCTTTTTGGCTTGTGTTCGTTAATGTTTGCCAGCGGGCAGCGCGGCTCGTAATGGTTTTACCATCATGGTTAAGCGTTATTAACTGTGATAACACGCTTTTTAGTTGCTGTTGTTGCTCGTTGCTGAGGTCAATAAATATATCTTCTGCTTTTTTGCCTATGGCGCCCTCAATACCACCGAGTTTTTTGTAAACACTGTGCAGTAGCTCGTTATTATCACTGCGCTGTAAATACAGCTCTTGCAATGTGTATTGCAGCATGGGCAGTGCATCGGGGTTATTGGCTGTATCTGCACAAAGTATTTCATCCAGTGGTGTTTGGGTTTGTGGGTCATATGAGAACGTTAAATTAGCGGTTAACGCTGGCAGACGAATAATTTGTTGAAGCTCTTGGCGATTTGGCGGTGTTAAATCGTAGTGCGCGCCATGGGCTTTGCCTGCCATTAGGCTGGGTTGTTCAACCACTAAAGGGTAAAAGTCGTTACGACACGCACTAAATACAATCACTGTTTTAGAGGTTGCTAAGCGCTCAATAACCGATAAAAAATGGCTGCGTGTTTCGCTACTAAATATAGGTGAAGAAAGTAGTACTTCTAAGCGATCAATAAATAAAAATAACTGTGGTGTTTTAAGTTGTGTAGAGGCTTTGCTAAGTGCAACTTGTATGGCGTTAATTACGCCATCGATTGCCAATTCTAGCTGTTCTGCAAGTGTTTGCGCGCTTAATCCTTCAAACACAGGCTGGGCGTTTATATCCCAATCCAGCAGTACGGAAGCTAAATCTAGAAAAAGTCTATTTTTATGAACATCTGCAAAGTCGAGTTGACTATAAGAAATAACCCCAATGCCATTATAGCCTCGCTCATCAAGTAATTTAGGCAATATACCCGCATTAACAAGTGATGATTTACCCGTGCCACTAGGACCGAGTATTAAGCAAAATGCACGACCAAATTTAACTTGGCTCGATATTCTATTGAGTAACGTTTCTATAGATTGATTACGGCCAAAAAATAGGTGTGTATCGCTTGGGTTGTAGGCGCTTAATCCTAAAAAAGGAGAGCCACCTTGCCATGTGTTTTCAGTTGTTTTTATGTCTTCAGCTAGAGGAAACTCAAGTTTTGCAATAACGCGGTAACCACGCTTTCGAATAGTTTCTATGTAGGTGGGCTCACTTGCTTTATCACCAAGGGCTTTTCGTAACTGCGTAATTGTTTTATGCAGCGGGTTATCGCCTATCTCAACATTTTTCCAGCATTGATCTAATAGCTCGTCACTCGTAACAATTTCGCCTTTTTGTAAGCACAGATGGACTAATACATCCATGGCTTTTGGTTCTAACTGTTTAGTTTTTTCTGCACGCTGAAGAGTATTTGACTGGGGATTGACTTGCCAATCACCTAAATAAAAAGGGCTGCGATTCATAATGGCTCATTATTGTTATTATGTAATTAAAGCGAGTGATTTGCCGACTTTTTTAACCAAGTCTTTATATTACAGATAAAATAACAAACAGATAAAGCGTTTTTACGCAGTAAAAGTGGTTTATTGATGTGGGTAATTCAATATTGAGTTACCCACTGAGTTTTATGACTCTATATCGCTTTTATTTATGGTAACTACGCGTTGAGGGAATGGGATTTCAATATCAGCATTATTAATTGCTTTATAAACACCACCGTTAATAGCCAACTTGGTTTCGATAATTTTAGTCGTAGGTACCCAATACCTGTAACTAATAGTTACGCCGCTATCAGCAAAGCGTTCAATACCCACTTGTGATAATGGATTTTGCGCGACTAATTCATGGGCTTTAAGTACGTCTTCAATAAGGCTAATCGCGTTATCAGAGCATGCACTATAAGCTATATCTATTTCACCTTTGACCAATGAGTAACTAAATGAGTTATGAAGTATTTCACCCACTATGTGCTTATTTGGAATAGTAATTTCTACTTTTTCTTCATTGATTAAAATAGTGTAGCCAAGCTCAATTGTTTTAACTTGGCCGCTTACATTTTTAACTTCAATAGTATCACCAACAACAAAAGGTCGAGTGGCTATAATGGCTAGACCCGCACCATAGTTAGAAAGCATGCCTTGCAGTGCTAAACCTGCACCTAAAGATGCTGCACCAATGGCCGCTACAAATGGCGTAACGCTAATACCTATTTTGCCAAGTGCAATAATTATAACCATTACAATTAGCAGTACTTTTACCACGCTACTGACAAAGTTAGTGAGCGTAATATCAACGTTATGGCGGGTCATTAACGCGGCTACAAATTTGGCAAGCTTTTGTGCTATCCACAAACCAATGAGGACGATAAAAATAGCGCCAACAATTTGCATGCTGTAGGTAACCATATACTCAGTAAGCATAGTGTAATATTTTTCAAACTGTTCGATTTCAGAACTGATCATAAAGCGCTCTATGTTAGGGCTATGTTGTATTTTTCCAACTATAGCAAAATGTTGACTAAAAATGGATATAACAGCGGCACTATAATTGCTGTTAATAAAGCACTTAGCGCCATTGCAACTGAGGAGTAAGCGCCTACTTTTGGATGCTCAGCAATAGCAGCAGCAGTCCCAATTGCATGGCAAGCTGTGCCCATTGCAACACCTTGAGATTCGTGATTAAAAAGATTAATGAGTTTAAAAAGCATAAAGCCAAATAAAGCGCCTAGTAAACCAATAAAAATAACTAAAGCCGCAGCAAGAGAGCTAATACCGCCTAATGAGTCGGTAACAATTAAAGATATTGGGGTTGTAACACTGAGAGCGGCAACAGATGCACTTAGCTGCGCAGGCGCACTAAATAGTATGCTTAGTAAAAATGCTACCACGGTTGCATTAACAATCCCTAAACTACATGTTGCGACTATGAGTAATAGGTTTTTTCGTACGTGTGTAAACTGTTGATATAGCGGAAGTGCTAAAGCCACAATCGCGGGCTCTAATAACCAGCTTAGTAATTTGCTGTGCGAGGCAAATTGCGTATAAGGCAAATTTAGGTTAATTAGTAATAAAGCGATAATACTAATACTTAAAAATACGGGGTTAGTGAGCGATTTAAATACGCTGTTTTTTATACTTTGGTTTACGGCCCTTAGTGCTAAAAATAATACAATAATAAAAGGAATACTTAGCCACCATAAATTAGGCTGTAGCTCTGATATTGTAGAAAAAGTAAAATTATTCATTATTTTCTTTTCCCTTAAAGTACGCAATTACACTGCTAACAAGCAACAAGGTAGTTATAGGGACTAGCACCACAACTGAGACTAAAAATGCCCAGTGTGATTTTATAAGGCCGAGGTGTTCAATAAATCCCACGCCCGCAGGAATGAAAAATATAGGCATAATATTTAAAATAGGGGAGGCGCATGGTTTTACGTGTTGCTCTTTTACAATACCAGATAAGAGTAAAACTAATAGAATAACCATCGCAAGTAACGGTGCAGGAAAGCTTCCACCAATAAAATGCATAATGAGTTTAGCTAAGGCCAAACATAGTAAAATAATAGCGCTACTGAGCAGATATTTCATCAAAGTGGCTCACAGAAAAGATAAGAGCTTAACTTTAACAAATCAAACTCTTTTATGCATTGTGCAATAGTCTACCAGTGCTTTGTGTTTGCGTAGGTTATATCCGCTTTTCCTTTTGCTTTAGCAATTGCTTTTTTAGTGTTTGGGTTTAGCAATAAGCGGATTTGGCTGAAGGTTTCTTTAGCGAGTATTTTTCGTTGGTTTGGTTTGTAGCTAAGTTGTGTAACACGTTTAATAGCAGCAAGCGTATCTGGTGAACGCTCAAGTAATGTATCGAGCATGTTTTGCGTTGCTTGCTGAGTATCATCGGTAAGTTTAGTAACCAAACCTAGCTCATTTGCTTGTTGTGCAGTGATTGGGTTTGCGTGGCTTGCAAGCCAAAGTGCTTGGTCGCGCTTAACTAAACCGCTCATCATTACATTTGCTCCCATATCGGGGCACAATCCCCAACGCGCTTCCATAATGGCAAGTTTGGCATCAATATTAACAACTCTGTAATCTGCCCCCAACGCTATTTGCAAACCACCCCCTAAACAGTTGCCATCAATTTGTGCAATAACGGGCACACTCAGTGACTGCCAGCCTAATACTACTTTTTGCGCTAAATTTTGATTGCCAGGTAACCATTTAAGCAATAATTTCACTATGTTCATTGGTGTAGCCATTACTGCAGATATATCAAGGCCTGCACAAAAATGCTCGCCATCGCCTTTTATTACCACAGCACGAATACTGCGATCTCTTTTTATATTTTTAATGGCTTTGTTTAGCTCTACAAACATTTCAAAGCTTAATGCATTTTGTTTTTTTGCTCTGCTAAGCGTGACAGTTGCAATGCCATTTTGTTTTTCTAGTTTTATCATTACACACTCCTCTGACCTGTTGCTTGAGCTTATGTTGTTATAGGAATTAAGTAAAGTGACGGTATTTCTTAAATAAATGGAATTTATTTCTAAAGCTGTAGTCTTAATAAATTGGTTTTAGATGAGAAAAAGCTAAATAATTAGAACTTGAGATAATAAAATTCTTCACGTTGTTATTTTAAGCTTAAATTATAAAAAGTAACCTTTATATTCAATAGGTTAGATGAATTGTTGTTTGTTGTTTTAGTTGTATGCTGAATAAAGCATGACTCGGTTACAAAAAAGTCAGTGTTTTAGGCTTTTTTTTATCAAAATGATGATGAGATTTGATAATATAGTCCAACTTAAAAGCTTAAGGTTAAGCACATATGTCGGGTCCACGTTTATATACGGTAGAAGAAGCCACTCACCAAGCTTATGATATTTTTTTAGAGTTAGCGCCAAATAACTTGAGTGAAAAAGATGTTGAAGACTTTAATGAGTTTAGAGAAGACCTAGGCTTCATTGAAGAAGACGAGCCAGATGATCAGTGGCAAGACTTTGTAGCCCTTGAAATAGAGCCAGAGCACTTTATTCAGGTGTTGGTTGGTTTAGAATTTGAAAATGATGATGTTTTGTTTGCTAAAATTTTGATTAGTCGTGATAAAGATGCTCCGTTTTGTCATATTTTATGGAAAGAAACTGAATAAGCAATACTGCTTATTTTTATAATTGTGTGCAGAGAGAGTGTTGTGCGTAAGTATTTATTTTTAATTTTTTTAATAATTAGCTGCCCAAGTTGGGCCGTTGATCCATTTGAAGATTTTCATGAATATGGCAAGCTCTCTGATGAAGAAATTCATGAGTTACACAAAGGTGAAATGTTTTACGGCGATACCGAATTTGGCTTTATTCTAAGCAAAGGTAACACCAATTCGACCAGTTTTAAGCTCAAAGGTAATTTATATCAAGACTTTGAAAAGTGGCGTAACCAATTCAAAATAGACTCTCTTTATAAGCGCGATGAGAACGACGAAAGCGGTGGCACTGATGTGACAGCTAATCGGATTTTTGTATCAGCGCAAGGTAACTATAAAGTAGGTGTTAAAAACTCTTCATTTTTTATTTACGGCGATTACGAAGAAGATGAGTTTAGTGGACTTGATTTTAAAAGTACGGTGGCGACAGGCTACGGTGCGCGTGTATATCAAGGTTCTAAAAACAAAGTAGATATTGATATAGGACCTGGTTTATATCGTTCAGTAGCTGATGAAGATTCGGATGTGAGCGAAGATGAAATCAATAAAACCGGTTATTTAGTACGTGTTGCAATGCAGTGGGAACGTTTGGTTTCTAAGCGTACTCGTTTTAATCAAGATGTGAGTATAGAGCAGTCGCTCTCAGGTCTTAATTCTCGCTTAAAATCGGAAACCGCACTGATAAGCCAAGTGATTGGCGCGGTATCACTCAAATTTACCTATATGTATCGTTATAATTCAAAACCCGAAGATGATAAACTCAAGTTTGACTCAGAGCTGAGTGCTACATTGGTGTACAGCTTTTAAGTATTTATTTAATTTAGAGAATATTATGTATCAGCATAAACAGTATGCGGTGTTTATCTTTTTTGTATTAGCGTGGATAGGCAGTTTTGTAGCGCTTGCATGGAACTTGTTAGGCGCTGATGGACCTTTAATGATATTTACTGGGATTTTAGTGCTGGTGGGCTTTTTGTTCCATGGTCTAACAGTAAAAGTAGATGATAAAAAAATTAGCTGGGCGTTTGGCCCAGGCGTTGCAGGGCAAAGCATTGAGCTTGGCGAAGTAGTAGAAGCTAAGGCAGTTCAAAACTCTTACAGACACGGTATTGGTATGCGAATTACCCACGATGGTTGGGTGTATACAGTATCTGGCTTTAGTGCAATACAGCTAACGCTTAAAGATGGCACTTTGTATCGAGTTGGCACAAACGATCAAAAAGGTTTACTAGCCGCTTTAAAAGAAAAGAATGTATCAATCGCGCTGCCTAGTAAGGCAAAAACTGAAACAGTTAAGCGCAACAATATGATATAAAAAAAGCGCCTTAGGCGCTTTTTTTAATTGGTATAACAGTGTATTAGTGGTCGTGACCACACCCACCTTCACCATGTACATGACCATGAGTAAGTTCTTCTTCGGTTGCATCACGTACTTCTAGTATTTCCACATCAAAGTTAAGTGTTATGCCTGCAAGTGGGTTATTACCATCTACAATAACTTCTTCATCTTGGATATCGATGATCATTACTGATTGGTCACCATCGTCTGTTGATGCACGAAATTGCATGCCGACTTCAATTTCCATACCTTCAAACATCGACTTAGGTACAGCTTGCATTAGGTTATCGTGGCGTTCGCCATAACCTTCATCAGGTTCAACTTTTACGCTAAGTGTGTCGCCTGGTTGTTTGCCTTGCAAAGCATTTTCTAGGCCTGAAATTAAGTAGCCTGTGCCAATGATAAAGTGTAGTGGCTCACCACCGAACGAATTATCAATGCTATTGCCATCATTATCCATTACCGAATAATGCATTTTTACCACTTTGTTTGCCGCAACGATCATAGTCATTCCTATTTATTCATCTTCAAGAGAGTAGGGTAGAGGCAGAATGCTTAGCTCCACCTGAGGTGTGTGTTTTGCACGAAGTACCTGAGTTACATCAGTATCGTTTGGCAACACAACAAGGCCGGTTAATTTTTTTGTTTGTTCATTAAAGCTTTGTGCAATAAGTTTACCCGCACGGCGCCAGTTTTCGCCTAATTGGGTTTCCAAATCAGGCTCTGAAAGTATCCCTTCGCTTTGACCTGAGACTATATACATTGCACGCTTATTTTTACCTAGGTACTTCATGCGAGCCACAGTTTCTTGACCGGTATAACACCCTTTTTTAAAGCTTATACCGCCAATAGCATGTAGGTTTACCATTTGAGGAACATACTCGCCAATTGCATCTGCACTTAACTGAGGTTCACCTGCAAGCATAGATGCTTGTTGCCAAGGAGCTTCGTTATCAAGTGTAGATACGTCATCAGGCATACTAAACTGACTATCAACCATTAATAAAACACGGTTATCAGCTAATTTTAGTGCTTTCCCGTTTTCAAAGTCACACGCGCTCGCATCACCTTCAAAGTTAATATCAAGTTGTGCGAGTACATCCGATAAATCATCACCAATGAGACCAATTAATCGCTTTGTGCATGCACTAATGTCAACTTTTGCAAATACGGCATACTTTTTTAGCTCGGCTAACGATTTTTCTACTTCGTTTTCGCTGCCTGTAAGGTAGTAGCTGTCTTGATAAGAAAATAATTTAAATACGCCCCAAAGTTTACCTTTAGCGCTGCAATGGCCAGCCCACAAATAATTACTGCTGGTTAATTTATTTAGATCTTGAGTGATTTGCCCGTGTAAATAAGATAATTTATCAGCGCCTGAGAGGCTAATAAGTTGATGAGATAACGGACATGCATAAACGCTCGACATAAAAACCTTCTTTGCAATAGAAATGAAGTGACATAATAACGCAGTTGTTACGTATGGTACAGACAAGCGCTTATTGGTGCGGGTTTATTGTTTAATAAGAGATTAATAGCTGCTAAATAGGCTTGTGTTTGTTAAACTTAAGTCAATTAAGTATGAGGTTTAAAATGGTTGAAATTCATAGTAAAGCACGTATTCGTTGGGCCTGTCGTCGTGGCATGTTAGAGCTAGATGTTTTGTTTATGCCGTTTGTAGAAGAAGCATACGACTCTTTAAACGCAGAGCAGCAAGCTATCTTTCAGCGTTTGCTCACAGAAGAAGATCCTGATTTATTTGCATGGTTTATGGGCCATCAAGAGTGTAAAGATGAGCAACTAAATAGCATGGTTCAGCTTATCTTAGACCGAGTTCGTGTATAGGTTTACGGTTACAAATAATAAAGCTGACCACAAACCTATTGTGGTCTTTTTTTGTATGCTCGGTTTAATATTATGCCTATTTTTAAGTTCAGTATTAGCCATTATTTTTTGCTTAGTAATGAATGTGACCGCTGGTTTTGTAGTTTGGCAAAAAGTGTTAGCGATTCATCCAACCGATGGCGTTATAATATTAGAGCCTAAGCTATTTAGGTTTGAGGGCGGGAGCTTAAAAATCCAGGGTGAAATTAGTAAAAAAAGCCGCTTTTATGGCAATAGCATTTGGCTGCATATTAAGGGTTTTAGTGACAACCATTGGCTAATAATTTCAGCCAATGGTGTTAACAAACAAAGCTATGCGCGTTTAAAACGTGCTACTTTAAGCGCGATTAGTTGCGCTGAGGAGTCAAAATAGTCGGTGTTGGGTTTTCATTTTGTTCTGGGTAATCAATAGTATAATGTAGGCCTCTGCTTTCTTTTCGCTCCATTGCACTTCTGATAATGAGTTCTGACACTTGTACTAAGTTACGAAGCTCAAGCAAGTTATTACTTACTCTAAAGTTTGCATAATAATCGTGTATTTCTTGCTGTAGCAACTCAACTCTATGCAGTGCACGTTCTAAGCGTTTAGTAGAACGTACAATACCTACATAATCCCACATAAATAAACGTAGTTCATGCCAGTTATGGGTAATAACTATTTCTTCATCAGAGTTACTAACACGGCTTTCATCCCAATGAGGTAGAGCCATTGGCTCTGGTGCTTGTTCAATTTTACTTAAAATATCTTTAGCTGCGGCGTGGGCAAACACAATACATTCTAATAGAGAATTACTTGCCATACGGTTTGCACCATGTAGGCCTGTGTAAGCGACTTCGCCAACTGCATATAAGTTATCGAGATCTGTTTTACCGTTAAAGTCGGTCATTACGCCACCACAAGTGTAATGTGCAGCAGGTACAACTGGGATTGCTTCTTTTGTTATATCAAGCCCTACACTTAGGCATTTTGCGTAAATAGTAGGAAAGTGCTCAATAATAAAGTCTTTATCTTTGTGGCTAATATCTAAATAAACACAATTAGCACCTAAACGCTTCATTTCAAAATCGATTGCGCGTGCCACTATATCGCGTGGAGCGAGTTCTTCACGGCTGTCAAAGTCTTTCATAAAACGAGTACCATCAGGTCGTTTTAAATAAGCCCCTTCACCGCGCATTGCTTCTGTAATTAAAAAGTTTTGTAGCTCTGGATGATAAAGGCTTGTTGGATGAAATTGATTAAACTCCATATTGGCAACTTTACAGCCAGCGCGCCATGCCATTGCAATGCCATCACCACTTGATACATCCGGGTTAGATGTATACAAATACACTTTGCTTGCGCCACCAGTGGCAAGGGCAACAAATTTAGCTGAAATGGTTTCTACCTTTTTAGCTTTTTTGTTCCACACATACATACCCTCAATGTGTGAGCCTGTTTTTCCGGCGCTTTTATCTGTAATTAAATCAATGGCATTGTATTGTTCTAGGAGCGTTATGTTCTTATGAATTTTAACTTGGCTAATAAGTGTGGTTTGCACCGCTTTACCAGTAGCATCGGCTGCATGCAAAATACGACGATGGCTGTGACCGCCTTCACGTGTTAAATGAAAACGCTCTTTTCCTTTGCTATCAAACTCCATATCAAAGGGAACACCTTGATCGATTAACCACTGTAGGCAATCGTGAGCATTGCTGGCAGTATAATGAACAGCGTCTCTGTCGCATAAACCGCCGCCCGCATCGAGTGTATCTTCAACATGAGATTCTATGCTGTCGTTTTGTTTATCAAATACAGCTGCTATACCACCTTGAGCATATAAAGTAGAACCTTCTGTAAGCGCTCCTTTACTGATCACGGTAACGTTACAATAATTAGCGAGAGATAATGCAAGTGATAAGCCTGCTGCGCCGCTACCTATAATAGCGACATCTGCAATGTGATGTTTATTTTGGTTCATGTCAGAGGTACTTTGCGGTTACAATGCCCATATAGAGCAATATTTGTTTTTAATATCTGTAGTTGTACCATATTTGTCATACTACTACGTAGTGATTTTAAAGGCTTAGCGCCGTTATTTATCATCTATTTTATAAAAAAATAATATTAAGCAGAACTTTTTATTCATAAAGAGGTCAGAGTATTTGTGAACAATGACGACAATATGAATAACAAGCAAAAATCAGACATAGGAGTACCGGCTCGAATGAGCGAGCAGGAATTAGATTTAGTGCTAGTAAAAAGGGTCCAGCAAGGAGATAAAAACGCCTTCAACCTATTAGTAAAGAAGTATCAAAACAAAATTGCAGGTTTGATCTCACGTTATGTATCAAACCAAGGCGATATTGCTGATGTAGCACAAGAGGCTTTTATTAAAGCTTACCGTGCACTTCCTAACTTTAGAGGTGACAGCGCCTTTTACACGTGGTTATACCGTATTGCCGTTAATTGTGCTAAAAATTACTTAGTAGCCCAGGGGCGTAAGCCGCCAGCAAATGATATAGACGCCGAAGATGCCGAGTTTTATGATTGTGCAGATTCAATGCGATCTAATGCATCTCCTGAAAACCTACTTTTAAGCGAAGAAGTACGCGCTGTTATTTTTAATACGATTGATAGTTTGCCTGAAGATCTTAAAACCGCAATCACCCTTAGAGAAATTGAAGGGATGAGCTATGAAGAAATAGCAGTGGTAATGGATTGCCCGGTCGGGACTGTGCGTTCGCGTATATTTCGTGCCCGTGAAGCAATAGATAACAAATTAAACCCATTAATAGGCGAGTCTTAGTATGACAAAAGCACACCTTAACAAGTTAGATAACGAAGCGTTATCGGCATTACTTGATGGCGAGCAACATCTGACTGATGCAAAAATTGCAGAGCAAGATGTAACTACGTTTGGCCGTTATGCGTTAATTGGTGATGCGATGCGTGCTCAAAAAAATAATAACGACATACATATTGATATTAGCGATCGCGTTGCATTAGCACTAGAAAGCGAGCCTGTTTATGCTGACTTTAGTCAGTCAAAAACACAGCCTCAAGCAATCACTGAAACGGTACAAGATAATAAAGTAGTGGCTTTTAATTGGCGCAAGCCAGTTGCTCAACTAGCAATTGCAGCCAGTGTGGCAATGTTTGCTATTGTAGGCGTTAATACGTTACCTCAAAGTAACAACGAGCAACAAAGCGAAATTCCATTACTACAAACCACACCGCTGACAGGTATGGCATCGCCAGTAAGTTACTCATCTGAGCCTGCGCTTGAAAATGCAGAGCAAGGTTTACGTGAATTACAGCAACAACGTATTGGTGCATTAGTTCTTGAGCATCAACGCCAAGCACGAGTTGCGAATTCTTTAGAAACAGCGCAAAATAATACCAAAGCGTCTGAGGAAAAAAACTAATTAAATGAAAGTAATCACTTTTGTTCTGTCGTTGGTAGTAAGCTTTAATGCATTTGCCAACGACACAAATCCTGCCAAAGATTTATTACTAAAAATGGCTAATGCCGTTCACACCCGTAATTTTGACGCTTCGTTTGTGGTTGTCAAAGGTAAAACAATGGAACCCTACCGATGGGTGCATGCTTTACAAGGTGACACAGAACTTGAGCATTTAAGTTTACTTAACGGTGCTGGGCTTGAAATGGTCCGTATTGACAACCAAGTTACTTATTTTGAACCTCAGTCAGAACCATATTCCCTAAAAACAGATTCAATAGCTGGTCCAATTCCTGAAGTACTTTTTAAAGATATAGATCGCTTAAGCGCGCACTATGATTTTGTACTAGGTGGTAAAGGTCGTATTGCAGGGCGTGCTGCACAACTAGTTCGCATAGAATCTAAAGACGAGTATAAATATAATTATTGGATTTGGCTGGATATGGAATCGTCGTTGTTACTAAAAGCCGCTTACGTTAACCACGAAGGTGAAGCTTTAGAGCAGTTACAGCTTACTCATATTAGTGTGACAGAGCAGCCAGCAGGTATGTTACTTGAAGTGCTCAATCGAAACTTTCCAACGCCGTTACCAAACGATGCACTTGTAAATGAAGATAGTACTGCTACTAATTGGCAAATCAGTTGGTTACCAGATGGCTTTGAATTACTAAAATCAGACAGACATAAGCTCGATTTAAATAACGAATTAACAGACTATTACTTGTTCTCTGATGGTTTTGTTGAAATTTCGGTATTTATTCAGCGTCCATTGCCGGGTAAGCGTTTAAGTGGTGCACTAACCTCTGGTGCAACGACAGTATATGTGCATAATGGCGGTAATTTTGATGTATCGGTTGTTGGTAATGTACCGAGTATGACCGCAAAAGCGATTGCTGAGTCAGTTACCCGCGCATTATAAACGATTCGTAAGGATTGTTATGATTGAACAAACCCTCACTGTTGTGGCCCTCGATGGCCACATTGCTCATTTAGAAGCACAACAAAAACAAGCATGTGAAGGCTGCAATGGTCGTTGCGGCTCACAAGTGTTTGGTAAACTGTTTGGCACTGCAAAAAAAACCTTCCCTTATAAATTTGAATCCTCTGTTGAAGTAGGACAAAAGGTAACCTTGTCACTTGACGATAGTCACGTCGTTAAGCATGCATTTGCGGTATACATGCTTCCGCTCCTTCTAAGTTTGGTTTTTGCACTGATTGCAGCGCAATTGTTTATGGCTTCCGAAGGTTGGCAAATTTTAGCTGCAGCTTTAGGTGGTGTTACTGGCTTTTTTATAGCTAAAACTCGCGTGAGATCGCTAAAGCACGATATAAAAGTTATAAAAATTCACCCAATTAGTATCCCTTTAACTCAAATAGATGGTGATTGACGCCAATTAAATGTAAAATTGCCGTTTTATACCAAAGTAACTTGGAAATACAGGGAATAGTGGTTTTTAAAATTATTTTATCTAGTTGGGTTATTTAAGTTAATAAAGCATAACTTATTGTTATTTAATAAATAAAATAATTGTAACCGATCTTAAAAAGCGTGAGTGAAGTCTGTAACTTACAAACTGAGCTTATGGCATCCTAAAGTAAGTATTTTCAAGTCACTTAGGTATTCATATTTAGTCCATTAAAATAGAAGTATAGAATCCAGTTTATGAAGCATATCCGTAATTTTTCGATCATCGCCCATATTGACCATGGTAAATCGACCCTTTCAGATCGTTTGATCCAAGTTTGTGGCGGTTTAACCGACCGTGAAATGCAAAAACAAGTTTTGGATTCAATGGATATTGAGCGCGAACGTGGTATTACCATTAAAGCGCAAAGTGTAACGTTGAATTACAAAGCGAACGATGGTGAAACTTATCAACTTAATTTCATCGATACTCCAGGGCACGTTGATTTTACGTATGAAGTATCGCGTTCTTTAGCCGCATGTGAAGGTGCGCTACTCGTTGTTGATGCAGGCCAAGGCGTTGAAGCACAAACATTAGCTAACTGTTACACCGCTATTGAAATGGAATTAGAAGTAATTCCAGTACTTAACAAAATCGATTTACCGCAAGCAGATCCTTTGCGCGTTGCAGAAGAAATTGAAGAAATTATTGGTATTGATGCCCTTGATGCAGTGCAATGTAGCGCTAAAACGGGTGTAGGTATTGCCGAAGTACTCGAAATGATTGTTAGAGATGTTCCACCGCCAGTAGGCGACAAAGACGCACCTCTACAAGCGCTTATTATCGATTCTTGGTTTGACCCATACCAAGGTGTTGTATCACTTGTGCGTATTAAACACGGTGAATTACGCACAGGCGACAAAATAAAAATAATGTCGAACGAGCATATACATACAGCTGACCAAGTAGGTGTGTTTACACCTAAGCAAACTAATACCGGTATTTTAAGAACAGGTGAAGTAGGCTTTGTTATTGCTGGCATTAAAGAGATACATGGTGCACCAGTTGGCGATACTATTACTCATCAAAAAAATGCTGCTCCACTTCGTTTACCTGGTTTTCAAAAAATTAAGCCACAGGTTTATGCAGGTATGTTTCCAATTGCATCAGATGAGTATGAATCGTTCCGTGATGCACTTAATAAATTAAGCTTAAACGATGCGTCGTTATTCTTTGAACCAGAGAATTCAACTGCACTAGGTTTTGGTTTCCGCTGTGGCTTTTTAGGTATGCTACACATGGAAATCATTCAAGAGCGTTTAGAGCGTGAATACGATATTGATTTAATTACAACGGCACCTACGGTAATCTATGAGATAGTTACTAAAGAAGGTACATTCCAGATTGATAACCCGTCTGATTTACCTGCAGTAAACGATATTTTAGAAATTCGTGAGCCGATTGTTGAAGCTAATATTTTGGTACCACAAGAATACTTAGGTAATGTTATTACTTTGTGTATTGAAAAACGCGGTAGCCAAACAAAAATGACCTATCACGGAAAGCAAGTAGCTGTTACGTATGAGCTACCTATGGCTGAAGTGGTAATGGACTTTTTTGATAAATTAAAATCAACAAGCCGTGGTTTTGCATCGCTTGATTATAACTTTAAACACTTTCAAACATCAGATATGGTGCGTGTTGATATTTTAATCAATAGTGAGCGTGTTGACGCACTTGCGATTATTGTTCACAGAGACGGTGCACAGTCTCGTGGTCGTCAATTAGCTGATGCATTAAAAGAGCTTATTCCTCGTCAAATGTTTGATATTGCGATTCAAGCAGCTATTGGACAACACGTTATTGCACGTACTACGGTAAAACAGTTACGTAAAAACGTAATTGCTAAGTGTTACGGTGGCGATGTGAGTCGTAAGAAAAAGCTACTTAAAAAGCAAAAAGATGGTAAAAAACGTATGAAGCAAGTAGGTAATGTTGAAGTGCCTCAAGAAGCGTTTTTAGCTATTTTAAAAGTTGGTAAATAAAAACAAAGGATTATAAATGGCTGGTTATTTTTCAGTTTTATTGGTGCTATTAACCTTAGGCTCAGGCTTAATATGGTTAATAGATCACTTAATGTATGCACCTAAAAGACAGGAACGCTTAGCGATAGCGCAAACGTCTGCTGGAGCTCCGTTAGATGAAGAAACTGCGGCATTAATTGCACCAGAACCAGTACTAACAGAAACAGCAAAGTCGATTTTCCCGATGATTGCAGCAATTACTATTTTTAGATCATTTATTTTTGAACCGTTTCAAATTCCATCTGGTTCAATGATGCCTACACTGTTAGTGGGTGACTTTATTTTAGTACAAAAGTATTCATATGGAATAAAAGACCCAGTTTGGCGCACTCAGTTAGTTGACGTAGGTGAGCCAGAGCGTGGTGATATTGTTGTTTTTAAATACCCTTTAGATGAAAGTGTTGACTATATTAAACGTACGATTGGTTTACCTGGCGATAAAATTGTTTATCGTGATAAACGTTTATATATTCAGCCAAACTGTAAAGAAGGCGAAACCCAACAGGGTGAGCTTTTATGTAATGAATTCAATAAAATTGATTTTAAACTAATTAATGATAACGAATTTAAACAAGGCCCAATGCCTCTAGCTCGTGTGAATGAAAATTTAACAACAGTTACGCATGATATATTAATCAACCCACAAGCGCCTGAAAGAAAAGGGCGTTACTATCAGCAACCGGGCACGCCTTCTGATGAATGGACTGTTCCTGCTGATCATTATTTTATGATGGGTGATAACCGCGACAACAGCCAAGATGGTCGCTTTTGGGGCTTTGTACCAAAAGAAAACTTGGTGGGTAAAGCTGTCTTTATATGGATGAGTTTTGAATTTGAGAATGGCCCTGATGATATTTTACCAGGATGGGTTCCAACTGGTGTTCGCTTTGAACGCCTAGGTAATATTCAGTAACGATGAAAAAAAATGTAACAGAATTATATAAAAAAATTGGCTATGAATTCGCTGATCAAGGTTTACTTGAACAAGCAATGACGCACCGCAGCCACAAAGGCCAACATAATGAGCGACTAGAATTTTTAGGCGACTCGATTTTAAGCTTTGTGATCGCCAATGCACTTTATGCCAAATTCCCTAAAGCGCGTGAAGGCGATTTAAGCCGCATGCGTTCAACACTTGTGCGTGGTCAAACACTTGCTGAGTTTGGTCTTGAATTTGGTCTAGGCGATTATTTACGCTTAGGGCCGGGCGAGCTTAAAAGTGGCGGTTTTCGTCGCGAGTCAACGCTTGCTGATGCAGTAGAAGCTATTATAGGCGCTGCATTTTTAGATTCAGGTATCGACAGTTGTGGCGATCTTATATTGGCGTGGTACCAATCACGTTTGGATGCTATTTCACCAGGGCTTAACCAGAAAGATCCTAAAACCCTGCTGCAAGAGTATTTACAAGCCCGTAAATTATCGTTACCGGGCTACACAGTGGTTGATACACAAGGCCAAGCACACAATCAAACATTCACGGTTGAATGTATTGTTGATGGAATGGATAGCATAATTTCTGTTGGTAGCTCGCGCCGTAAGGCCGAACAAAAAGCTGCTGAAAAAGCATTGAAGATACTTAAAAATGAACCTTGATACCTTAATACAGCCTCATGAACGTGATGTAGATACATTTTGTGGAATGGTGGCGATTGTCGGTCGACCAAACGTAGGTAAATCGACTTTGCTTAATGAAATAATTGAGCAAAAAGTGAGTATTACCTCACGTAAACCACAAACTACACGTCATCGTATTATGGGTATTCATACCGTAGATAAACACCAAGCGGTATACATAGATACACCGGGTCTACACGTTGAAGAAAAGCGTGCTATTAACCGTCTAATGAATCGAGCAGCGTCTAGTTCTATCGGCGATGTAGAGCTTATTATTTTTGTCGTTGAAGGCACTCATTGGAATGCAGATGACGATATGGTACTTAATAAAGTATCGCAAAGTGGTAAGCCTGTATTATTAGTTATTAATAAAATTGACCAAGTTAAAGACCGTGATCTTGTATTGCCTCATATGAAGTGGTTAAGTGACAAGTTTGATTTTGTTGGAATTATGCCAGTATCAGCAACGCAAGGTAAAAACGTTGATTTAATCAAAGCAGAAGTAACTAAACGCTTACCTCCTTGCGAATTTTACTTTCCTGAAGATTATGTAACTGACCGTTCAATGCGCTTTATGGCAGCTGAAGTTATCCGTGAAAAGCTAATGCGTTTTATGGGTGAAGAACTACCGTATTCTGTGACTGTTGAAATTGAGCAGTTTAAATGGCAAGACAACGGTATTTGGCACATCAATGGGTTAATTCTTGTTGAGCGCGAAACACAAAAACGCATGGTTATTGGTAATAAAGGCGAAAAGCTAAAAACCATTGGCCGTGAAGCTCGTAAAGACATAGAAGAAATGCTTGATAACAAAGTATTTTTAGAGCTTTGGGTTAAAGTTAAGTCGGGTTGGGCTGATGATGAACGTGCACTAAGAAGCTTAGGTTACAGTGAAGACTAAACCAAGCAGTAGCTTAGTGAATGGATAGCGACTTCTACACCGCGTATTTATTACATCGGCGTCCTTATAGTGACTCCCAAGTAATGTTAGATATGCTTGTAGAAGGCGTTGGTCAGTTAAGAATGCTGGCCCGAATTAGTGGTCGCCAGGCCACTAAACATAAAGCACAACTTCAGCCGTTTCAGGCACTGCTTGTTAATTACAGTGGCAAGTACGATTTAAAATATATCAATAAGTTTGAACTGCATGGGAACTCGCACTTTTTAAAAGGTGATGAGCTTTATTGTGGTTTTTATTTAAATGAGCTTACTAATCGTATCGTTCCTGTTAACGAGCCAATTGAACAAGTATTTGAGCTATATAAAACTCATCTATCAAACCTAAACAGCGGGGCCAATTTACAAGAAGTGCTGCGTTCATACGAGTTTCAACTATTGGAATTACTCGGTTATGGCGTGGATTTTAGTTTTGACGCCAGTGGTGAACCAATTGATGAAAAGCAGACGTATAGTTATTTCCCTGAACTTGGTTTTTTAGTACAAGAAGATACGCGTTCTGGATTTAGTGGCAAACAACTCAACGCCATAGCAAATCATGACTTTAGCCAAAATGATGTGCTATATATGGCAAAGCAATTAAGTCGCTATTTATTAAAACCCTTATTAGGTAGTAAACCATTAAAAAGCCGCGAGCTATTTATGGCCTCTCAATAAACGTAATTTTACAGGTAAGAAAATGAAAGATATTCTTTTGGGTGTAAACGTAGATCATATTGCAACACTTCGCCAAGCGCGTGGAACAAGCTATCCAGATCCCGCTCATGCAGCCAGTGTAGCAGAGCATGCAGGCGCAGACGGTATTACGATTCACTTACGTGAAGACAGACGCCATATTCAAGATCGCGACGTTTATGTAATGGCTAAAACCATTCAAACTCGTATGAATCTTGAAACCGCTGTTACCGATGAAATGATAAAAATAGCGCTTGAAGTAAAACCTGAGTACGTGTGTTTAGTACCTGAAAAGCGCGAAGAATTAACAACCGAAGGTGGCTTAGACGTAGCCGGTAATATAGATAAAATTAAAGCAGCAACAAAAACGCTTACCGAAGCGGGTATTAAAGTATCGCTATTTATTGATGCAGATAAAGCACAGTTAGATGCAGCCAAAGAATGTGGTGCTCCTTATGTAGAAATACACACAGGCGCGTACGCTGATGCCACAAATGATACTGATTTACACAAAGAGTTAGGGCACATTCGTGAAGGTGTTAAATACGCAGCAAGCTTAGGTTTGATTGTTAACGCTGGCCATGGTCTTCATTATCATAACGTGAAACCAATCGCTGCAATGCCTGAGATTTATGAGCTAAATATTGGCCACGCTATTATTGCTCGTGCAGCGATAGATGGGCTCGATAAAGCCGTACGTGACATGAAACGATTAATGATTGAAGCAAGAATGTAAGATAAGCAAACATAAGCATTTAAAAAGCTTAATTAAAAAACGCGGTAAATACCGCGTTTTTTTGTATCTAAAATTCAAAGCTTATCTTTGCAGTTCGGTCACACTTGCATCTGCAAGTAGGTTTTCAAGCTCGTCCTGTAACTCAAATAATTCAGGTTCAATATTTTCTAACAAGCATTTATTTTTAAGCGATGTTTCGATTGTTTCTGCGAGTGATTTAAGTTTAGGTACACCAGTGTAGCAACATGCACCATGAAATTTATGAACAATACTTAACACTTGCTGACAATCATTGCTCTCTATCGCTTTAGCAAGTAATGTAAGGGTCTCAGGGACACTTAAAAGTAGCATGTTAAGCATCTCTAGCGCTAACTCGCTCTTTCCGCCAGCACGCTGCAGGGCTTGTGCCCAATCAATTCGACTACTTTGAAATGGTGCAGGACTTTGTGGTGTATCTGTTTTAGCTTTGTCACGATTAACAGGAGTCTGTGGACTATGGTCGCTAATAATTTGTTTAAGCATATCTTCATCAATAGGCTTAGTTAAATAGCCTTTAAAGCCATCTTTTAACAGTTGCTCTTTTTCGCTTTGAAGGGCATGTGCCGTTACAGCTATAATTGGTGTATCTTCATTAAGTGATGATTCGCGAATAAGCTTGCATGCGGTTATACCGTCCATAATTGGCATTTGTATATCCATAAAAATTATGTCGTATTTATGACTTTTACTTAAGCTGTATGCTTGTGAACCATTATGAGCCGTTTCTATTACTTCAATTTGTTCACTTAATAAAGTATGGAGAAGTTTTAAGTTAGCATCGTTATCATCAACAACCAATACCTTTAACGGCAGCAAAGCTTGATCGTTTTGTTCAATATTATGAGTAGGGTGGTCAAGCCTGTAAGGTGCGGCAAGTACTTCACATAACTTACGGTGATTAAGTGGTTTACTTAAACACGCATCAGCACCGCTACCTATAAAGGCTTCTCGCATATTGTGCGATACAGTATTAAGCATTAAATATAAGTAATCAGTAGATTCACGCACGGCTTTTACATAGCTTTTTAGTTGCTGCATATCATCAACTGATGCCATGTGGCCAATTAAGCAAACATCATATTTATGTTCAGTATTTTTTATAGCGTCTAAAAAGCTAGTCTCGTTAAAACATGCCGTCACGCTTGATTCCCACTGAGTTAATAACGAAAGTACAGCGTGATGTGTATGCTCGTGTGGCTCTAAATACAAAATACGTTTACCAATGAGCGATTTAGTCGGTAAGTCGTTAGTAAATACATGATTTGGCAAACTAAACACACTATTAAATGTAAAACAGGTACCGTTACCTGGCGCAGAATTTAGTGTTATGCGGCCACTCATCGCTTCAACAATATGTTTGGTAATAATAAGACCAAGACCTGTACCACCAAACTTACGTGTAATGCTTGAGTCTGCTTGCCCAAATGGAGTAAATAAAGAGTCTTGCTTATCCATAGGTATACCCACGCCAGTATCTGTTACTGACACAAGTAAAGAAGTGCGTTCGTCGTCGAGTAACCGATGGCTTATATCGACCTTAATTGAGCCTTTTTCGGTAAATTTAATCGCATTACTTAATAGGTTTATCAGCACTTGTTTAAAGCGAGTGGGATCGCCCGTTAAGTCATCCGGTACTTGTTGGTTAATGTAAATGGATAGCTCTAATTGCTTATCGTGTGCGCTAGGAGCTAGTAGCGTCATCACTTCATTTACAGCATCACGAAGTTGAAACTGAATCGACTCAAGTTCCATTGCACCCGCTTCTAGTTTGGAGAAGTCTAGAATGTCGCTAATAATAGTCATTAAACTATTTGCTGATAGCATAATAGTGTCGAGATAATCTTTTTGATGCTTGTTTAGTGGTGTTTTATAAAGCTGGCGTGTAAATCCAATAACACCATTTAACGGAGTACGAAGTTCGTGGCTCATTTTAGCTAAAAAGTCTGATTTTACGCGGTTAGCATCTTGAGCTTCTTTTTTTGCAAACGAGAGCTCTATATTTGAAGTTTCGTATTGCTCTAGTGTTTCGCGGTAGTCGCTAGTTGCTTGATCAATATTTTTTTGCATTTCATCTTTTTGCATCACCATAGTGTGAGCAATGGTGTTTAAGCCTTCTCGCAATAGCTCAAATTCACCTATCATGTTGTCGTTAAGGCCAGTACTTCTTTTACCTTCGACTAACTTGTCGGTTGCAAGTACTAACTTATTAAGCGGCGTCATAAACATGCGGCTTAACCTTAAAGCTAAAATTGCTGCAAATACTAATGATAAAATAATTACAATACCGCTAATTAATAAAGCACGTTGCTGCCCTATAACTGCTTGGTCTTTGTTTAGCTGTATAATAACGGTGCCCAGAGATGACTGAAAAGCCGATGGATCCCATTTAGAGTCGTGACTTGTATGGTTAATAATGGGCGTGAAGAATGTAACAAGCTCATCTGACTTTTGCACTCGGGTCGTTTTTAAATTTATGAGCGTTTTTTGATTAATTAACTTTTCAAATGAGCGGTGATAATTACTGGTCATTAATAGCGCATTATTTTTATCAAAAATAGCAATCGACTTAATTGTAGGGGAGTGCTTGTTATGCGTGTAGCTTATAAGGCGATTCAATAGCTGTTTGTTTTTTTCGAGCATGGGCTGCTCAAGCGCAATAGCAAGGGGCTCAGAAATAGTAGTACCTTGCTGATATAAAATTTCATCAAGCTCAATGTAACGATTTATTGTAAAATAGCCACCAAGTAGTAATCCTATGATCACCGTTGGGATCAGGGTCAGTGTTAAAACAGAATCGCGTAAGCCTAATTTGGTCATAATGGGAGCGTTTTATCGTTATTAGTATGATTTGAGTATATACGCTTCAACACGCATTCTAAAGCATCTAAATATAGGTGCTTCATAAATAAACTGAAGGTAATGCCTAATGGCGCAAATTTTTAAAGCGAAAAAAAAACCGCTTAAGCAACAAACATTAGAATTAAATATAACGGGAATGGATCATCAAGGGCGTGGTATTGCGAAGCATAATAATAAAGTATGTTTTGTAAGCGGTGCATTACCAAATGAAACAGTTAAAGCGACGCTCGTTGAAGATAAAGCTAAATACAGCAGTGCAAAAGTAATTAAAGTTATTAAAGCGAGTGAATCAAGAGTAGACGCTTTTTGTGAGCACTATAATCAGTGTGGTGGTTGCCAATTACAGCATTTAGAAATAAGCCAACAAGTTGTAGAAAAACAAACTGCAGTTACTCAATTATTTAGTAAGTTTGCTAAGTTAAACGGCTTAAACTGGCAAGCTCCATTATTAAGTAAGTCTGTGCATTACAGGCGCAGCGCCCGCATAGCCGTTATGTTTGATAAAGCAGCTAAAAAAATGCGTGTGGGTTATAGAGCCAGTGGTTCAAAAAATATTGTGAGTATTAATAAATGTGCAGTACTTGATGAAGTATTTGCGGATGTTTTTACACTTTTTGATGGTTTAATTAATCAACACAAAGCGCTACACAGTATAAGCCATTTACAGTTATGCCAAAGCGATGATAAAAACTTTGTTGTTATTCGTCACACTAAAGCAATTAACGATGATACAAAGGCTTTGGTTGAGCACATAACAAAAAGCCAACAGTTTGAAGTTGTATGGCAAAGCGAGAGCGATGTAATTGAGCATTCACACTTAGCCATGCCGTTTTATTATCTTAAAGAATTTGATCTAAAATTTGAATTTGGTTTAGGTAATTTTATCCAGGTAAATGCGCAAGTTAACGAAGCTATGTTAAAGCAAGCCGCAAATTGGCTTGATTTAAAAGGTGATGAAAATTTATTGGATTTATTTTGTGGTATTGGTAATTTTTCATTAGTGTTGGCAAAACAAGCAAAATCTGTAATTGGCGTAGAAGGTGTGACTTCAGCGGTTGCAATGGCTGCTCAAAATGCGCAAACTAACTCTATTACCAATGCGCAGTTTCATTGCTTTGATTTAACGCAAAGCATACAGAGCGCCCCATGGTTTAGTAAAAACTTAGATGTGCTTGTACTCGATCCTTCTAGGACTGGTGCAATAGCTGTATTAGAGCAATTATCTTTAAAGCAGTTTAAAACTATTTTATATGTCTCTTGTGACCCTGTTACTTTAGCCCGTGACAGCGCAATTATTTCACAAGCTGGCTTTGAACTTAATAAAATTGGGCTAATGAATATGTTCCCTCATACAGGGCATATTGAAACTATGGCGTTATTTCAACGGAGGTAGAACGCATTATGGTAGCTACACGACAATCACATCAACAAGATGAGACAACAGATTTTAGCACTCGGCTTTCATTTCTTGCTTTGTCTGAAGAAAAAACAGAGCTACTTACTAAAGCGCAAGCGCTATGCGTAAAATGTGATAATGAAAGCAGGCAAACTACTGCAATCGAAATGGTTGAAATTTTAGCTGAGCTAAATCTCGATCCCGAATCGTTAGCTACTGCGTATTTAACCCCGTATTTTTTAAACGATTTAATATCACTTGAAACCATAGAAGAGCAGCTTGGTAGTAATATAGCCATGCTGTTAACTGGGGTTGCACAAATGGCCACTATTAGTACTTTATCTCATCAAGGTAAAGGAACTATGCAAGTTGATAATATTCGAAAAATGTTATTAACCATGGTTGAAGATGTGCGCGCCGTGGTCATTAAGCTTGCCGAGCAGGTATGTCATTTACGTAATGTAAAAAATGCGGATGAAGAAGACCGCGTCATTGCCGCTAAAGAAACGGCTGATATTTTTGCACCATTGGCAAATAGATTAGGAATAGGGCAATTAAAATGGGAACTGGAAGATTTATCGTTTAGATATTTGCACCCAGGCACCTATAAAAGTATAGCCAAACAACTTGACGACAAACGCCTTACGCGCGAAGCCTATATGGAAGATATGGTTGAGCAAGTAAAAAGCCGTTTAAGTGAAGCGGGCATAGAGGCCCAAGTTTATGGCCGCCCCAAGCACATTTACAGCATTTATAAAAAAATGCAGCAAAAAAACTACGAGTTTGATCAGCTTTTTGATATTCGTGCAATGCGTATTGTTGTTGAGCGCCTACAAGATTGTTATGGAGCGCTGGGTATTGTGCACACCAATTGGCGTCATCTAAATAAAGAGTTTGACGACTATGTAGCAACTCCAAAGCAAAACGGCTATCAGTCAATTCATACCGTGGTATTTGGGCCTGAAGGTAAAACAGTAGAAATACAAATTCGTACTAGCGATATGCATCAAGATGCTGAGTTGGGTGTGGCTGCACACTGGATGTACAAAGAAGGTGCATTACCGGGGCGCGGCTCGGGTTATGAGCAAAAAATTAGCTGGCTACGTAAGTTACTCCAATGGCAAGAAGAAGTAGTTGATGGTGGCGATTTAGCAGAAGAGCTTAAAAACCAAGTAGTAGAAGACCGCGTATACATATTTACCCCAAGCGGCGATATTATCGATTTACCACTTGGCGCTACACCGCTCGATTTTGCTTACTACATTCACTCAAATGTAGGGCATCGTTGTATTGGCGCAAAAATATTCGGCAAAATAGTGCCGTTTACGCATCAACTTACAACTGGGGATCAGGTAGAAATACTGACCCAAAAACAACCAAATCCAAGTCGTGATTGGTTAAATCCGTCATTAGGGTACATTAAGTCATCGCGCGCTAGAGCCAAGATTCATCACTGGTTTAAACAGCTCGACCGCGACAAAAACTTAAGTGCGGGTAAAGAAATTCTCGACAGTGAACTACAAAAGCTTAATTTAACATACAAAGATTTAGAGCCAGCCATCAAGCGTTTTAACTTTAAAGAACTTGATGACTTAATGGTTGCGATTGGTGCGGGCGATGTACGCCTCAATCAAATGCTTAACTTTGTAAGTGATCGGACAGAAGATGAGCCGGTTATTCGTATTAAAGCACCTAGCAAAGTAACTGGTGACAAAAACGGCATAGTGGTTGATGGCGTTGGTAGCTTAATGAGCCATGTAGCCAAATGCTGTCGTCCTGTACCTGGCGATGAAATAATAGGTTATATAACGCAAGGTCGAGGAATAGGTGTTCATAAGGAAGACTGTGATTCGTTTAATAACTTAAAAAATCAGCATCCAGAACGTGTTATTTCAGTAAGTTGGTCTGATGATATCAACGGCTCGTACGCACTAAGTATTAAAATAGAAGCCACCGATCGTTCAGGGCTAATACGCGACATAAGCTCAGTACTTGCTAATGAAAAAGTAAATGTTTTAAACATGAACGTAAATACGGTTGAGGATAATCAGTTAGCTATATTTACGATGCAAATAGAAGTACATGACTTATCGGGTACTAACCGTGTTCTTTCTAAGTTACACCAAATTGAAGGTGTACACGATGCCAAGCGTGGTCATTAATCATGAATGATAATACAGCGCTTACACAGCTTCTTAGCATAATGAAAACACTGCGAGATCCCAAGGGCGGTTGCCCGTGGGATCTTAAACAAGATTTTAAATCTATTGTGCCGCATACACTAGAGGAAGCATACGAAGTTGCCGACTGTATTGAGTCAGGCAACTTAGATGAGCTTAAAGGTGAATTGGGGGATTTGTTATTTCAAATTATTTTTTATGCGCAGCTTGCACAAGAGCAAAATCTATTTGATTTTGATGATGTAGTAGAGCAATTAAACGATAAGCTTACCCGTCGCCACCCGCATGTATTTGGCGATAAAAAAGAGCTAACAGACGAGCAGCTATCGCAACAGTGGCAAACAATCAAAGCACAAGAACGCAGTGCTAGAGCGCAAACAAAATTACCTTCTTTTTGGCAAGATATTCCTGCAAATATGCCAAGCTTAAGTAAAGCCAAAAAAATTCAACAACGGGTTGCCGCACTTGGTTTCGATTGGCCAACGTATCATGGTGCACTTGATAAAGTGAGCGAAGAAGTGCTTGAAGTAAAAGAAGCGATTGAGCAAGACCCGTTATCTGATCATACAGCGGAAGAACTCGGCGACTTACTTTTTGCCACTGTTAATGTTGTACGCCATGTTAAACGAGACCCCGAACAGCTGCTTCGTAGCGCTAATGATAAGTTTTCAGCGCGTTTTGAAAAGGTAAACGCCTATTTGTATGCGCAAGGCAAAAGCTTAGATACAGCCACCTTTGAAGAAATGGACAGTGCATGGGATGCAATTAAAAAAGTAAAATAGGCTTAATGTTAAATAGTGCACATTTTTTGTGCGCGCATTAGCTAATTTTAGCTGGATTGATAAGCAGTGTTTTGGTACAATTTCGCCCCGTCTTGATGATATACCCTTAGGCTCTTCTTTGGGTGTTATATTCCTTTTAATTCCTGATATTCTAGGGTTCGCATGAGTACAAAATTTATCTTCGTTACTGGCGGAGTTGTTTCTTCGTTGGGTAAAGGTATTGCCGCAGCTTCACTGGCCGCTATTTTAGAAGCCCGTGGTTTAAATGTTACCATTTTAAAGCTGGATCCTTACATCAACGTTGACCCAGGCACAATGAGCCCAATTCAACACGGTGAAGTTTACGTTACAGAAGACGGCGCAGAAACTGACCTTGATTTAGGTCACTACGAGCGTTTTATTCGTACCAAAATGACTAGTCGTAATAACTTCACACAAGGCCGTGTATATGAAGACGTATTACGTCGTGAGCGCCGTGGTGAATACCTAGGTGCTACTATTCAGGTTATTCCACATATCACTAACGATATTAAGCAACGTGTATACGACGGTGCTGAAGGTTATGATATTGCTATTGTAGAAATTGGCGGCACTGTAGGTGATATAGAATCACAACCGTTTATTGAAGCAATTCGTCAGATGGGAACTGAAATTGGCCGCGAACGCGCGCTATTTATTCACTTAACGCTAGTGCCATTTTTAGGCCCTGCCGGTGAAGTTAAAACGAAACCAACACAGCACTCTGTTAAAGAGTTACGCTCAGTAGGTATTCAACCAGATATTCTTATTTGTCGTTCAGACCGTAAACTACCTAATAATGAGCGTGCAAAAATCTCATTATTCACAAACGTAGAAGAAAAAGCGGTTATTTCACTACCTGACGTAGACAGCATTTATAAAATTCCTGCGTTATTAAAAACACAAGAATTAGATAACTTCGTATGTCGTCGTTTTCACTTAGATCCACCAGAAGCTGATTTAGCTGAGTGGGAACAAGTACTTTATCAAGAGTCTAACCCAACGGGTGAAGTGACCATTGGTATGGTTGGTAAGTATATTGAATTACCAGATGCATACAAATCGGTTAACGAAGCATTAAAGCATGCGGGCCTTAAAAACCGTTTAACAATTAATATTGAATATGTAGATTCACAAGACTTAGAAAGCAAAGGTGTTGAATTACTTTCACACTTAGATGCTATTTTAGTACCTGGTGGATTTGGCGGACGTGGTGTTGAGGGTAAAATCTTAGCGGCTAAATACGCACGCGAAAATAAAGTACCATACCTAGGTATTTGTTTAGGCATGCAAGTAGCATTAATTGAATACGCACGTAATGTTGCAGGTTTAACGGATGCAAACTCTACAGAGTTTAATGCAAAATCAGAAGCGCCAGTAGTTGGTTTAATTACTGAATGGCTAGATGCTGAAGGTAATGTTGAAACACGTAGCGAAAAATCTGATTTAGGTGGCACTATGCGTTTAGGCGCACAAAAATGTCATTTAACGCCAGGCTCTAAAGTTCATGAAGTATATGGCAGCGACGAAATTGTTGAACGTCATCGTCATCGCTACGAAGTAAATAATAACTTTGTAGAAATACTTGAAAAAGCAGGCTTAAGCTTTACTGGTTTATCAGAAGATAAAAAACTGGTAGAAATTATCGAAAATAAAGATCACCCATGGTTTATTGCCGCGCAATTCCACCCGGAATTCACGTCAACTCCACGTGATGGTCATCCGTTGTTTGAAGGGTTTGTAGCAGCCGCGCATATCCACCAAAAAGCGAATTCGTAATTTTAAAAGCCGTGCATATTGCACGGCTTTTTTGTTTTAAGGGCTGACTGATACCAATTTTATTAAAAACATGAGCATTGTATCGCATTAAATAACTCACTCACTGCGTTAAAAATTACTCATATAGAACAACTATATGTCATAATTTCAGCCTTGTTATTGAGCTATTTTCTTAGCGCTATAATAGCTCACTAATTAAATGCAATTGGTATAAACTATATAAAACGTAGTAAAGTTAGCTGAACTCACCATTTTGGGAATATAGAGGAATCAAGATGTCAGAAATCGTAAAAGTAATCGGTCGCGAAATTATGGACTCGCGTGGTAACCCAACTGTTGAAGCAGACGTACATTTAGCAGATGGTTCTTGGGGTCGTGCAGCAGCACCTTCAGGCGCATCTACTGGTACTCGTGAAGCATTAGAGTTACGCGACGGTGATAAATCACGTTACTTAGGTAAAGGTGTATTAAAAGCAGTTGGTTATATCAATAACGAAATTGCTGATGCTTTAAAAGGCCAAAGTGCATTAGATCAAAGCGCTGTAGATAAAGTAATGCTAGATTTAGACGGTACCGAAAATAAAGAAAAATTAGGTGCAAACGCAATCTTAGCTGTATCACTAGCAACTGCGAAAGCAGCAGCACAGTCTAAAAAAGTTGAGCTTTATGAACATATCGCTGACTTAAACGGCACGCCAGGTGTTTACTCTATGCCACTTCCAATGATGAATATCATCAATGGTGGTGAACATGCAGATAACTCTGTAGATATTCAAGAATTCATGATCCAACCTGTTGGCGCTAAAAACTTCCGCGAAGGCCTACGTATGGGCGCTGAAGTATTCCATAGCCTTGCTAAAGTACTTAAAGCTGATGGTCATTCAACAGCGGTTGGCGATGAAGGTGGTTTTGCACCTAACCTTGCATCTAACGAAGCGGCTCTTGCTGCAATTAAAGTAGCTGTTGCAAACGCAGGTTACGAGCTAGGTAAAGATATTACTTTAGCGATGGATTGTGCTGCATCTGAGTTCTACGACAAAGAAGCAAACATCTACGACCTTAAGGGTGAAGGCAAAAAGTTCACTTCTGAAGAATTTAACTTCTTCTTACAAGATCTTACTAATCAGTACCCAATCGTTTCTATTGAAGATGGTCTTGATGAGTCTGATTGGGACGGCTTTGCACATCAAACTAAACTAATGGGTGATAAAATCCAATTAGTAGGTGATGATTTATTTGTAACAAATACTAAGATTTTAAAGCGTGGTATCGACAACGGTATTGCTAACTCAATCTTGATTAAGTTTAACCAAATTGGTTCTTTAACTGAAACTTTAGCTGCAATCAAAATGGCTAAAGATGCTGGTTTTACTGTTGTTATTTCTCACCGCTCTGGTGAAACTGAAGATTCAACAATTGCTGATTTAGCTGTTGGTACTGCTGCAGGTCAAATTAAAACAGGTTCATTGAGCCGTTCTGACCGTGTTGCAAAGTACAACCAATTGCTTCGTATTGAAGAGCAATTAGGTGATAAAGCACCGTACAACGGTCTTAAAGAAGTTAAAGGTCAGTAATTACTGCTCTTTAATTTACAATTATAAAATCCTCGCTCAGGCGGGGATTTTTTATGCCAAATATTTCTACTCAAAGAGATGAAAATTTATTGTAGGCGTTTAGCTTGCTGACGCGCGCACGCAGTGCGAAAAGGGTGAACAACAAAAACGAAAACTCTTTATTTAAACCTCAAACTATTTTATTAAAAAGGTGAAATACCTAGTAGGCGTTAAGAACGCTGACGCGCACGAAGTGCGAAAAAGGATTTGCTTAACTCATAATATTTTCTGCACAGCTCAAAGCTGAAACTGCTGCTTTAAAATATCACCTGTAAAACTGGTTTTTAAGTAAAAGCCACGGGGTAGGGTTTTAATTATTTGCCCATTTGGGCCAATAGCATCAGTCACTATTTTACTATGAGCAGCTTTAGGGCGTATTTGCATCGCATCGCCTAAATGGCCTGATATTTCGTCGACTCTACCTAGCGCAATTAGCTCCATTTGCTCTTCCCAGTCTCGCTGTAATAAAGCGTCTTGTTCAGGCGTGGGTTGCCACAAAAAGCCGCTGCCGATGGTTCTATCAAACGGGGCAATATCACGTTCGCTTAAAATTGGCAGCCATAAAACATGATTTAGTTTTTTACGCACAGAACTGGTATGCCAAGTCATTCCTGTAACGTCCATTAAAGGTGTAACCGATACAAACGTAGTTTCCAGTGGCCTACCTTTATAGGAAATAGGGAGTGTTTTTAGCTCAATTCCTAAATCTTCAAAATCCGGAAGTGGTTTTGAGCCCGCAGTAGCACCTAGTACGTATTCAATCAACTGGCCAGTCCAACCTTTTTCGCGCAGTAAATCATCTGGCGTTTTAAAATTATACTTGTTAGCAAGCTGCCCTAGCGTTAATCCGGCAATATTATTAACGCGTTGCATTAAATCGTTTATTGAGTGTGGTTTTGTAGGTCGCATATTCTTAATTTCGGTTGTATAAATACCATAGCCATGATAGCAAATAGGCTAAGCCGTGGATATCTTTAGGGTTGTACGTTTTTTACCCTCCCTCTGTTTGTGTTAATTTTGCACATATTGAAATTAAGCTACTTTACTTTAAGTTACTGACGCTGCAGGTTTTTTTAAATTTTCACGTTCAGTTTTGATTAAGCCATTTAAAAGTTGTAAGGATAAATACAACTATATAAACATGTTTATCCACAGAATCTGTGGAGAAGCCAAGTTTTAAGATCTAATATTGTGGATTTGTTTGCAAAATGAGCGCGTTTTACAAAAGTTATGCACAAACTGTGAGTAACTAGAGGAATACAAGAACCGCAATAGCCTTGTTAAGTTATTTTCTAAATATTTACCTATTCTCCATTAATTTATCAATGTACTAAAAGCTCAAACTTAGCTTACTAATCGGGTTGGGTATAATAGTATTTGCCGTATTGCGGCTAATGTGGAACAATCATTAAAAATCGACTTACAAATGAGGCACTAAGGTGATTGATGCCGAAGGTTTTCGTGCCAATGTCGGAATTGTGATTTGCAATAATCAGGGACAGGTTTTTTGGGCCAGACGTTATGGTCAACACTCTTGGCAATTTCCCCAAGGTGGTGTTGATGATGGTGAAACTGCAGAACAAACTATGTACCGTGAATTACACGAAGAAGTAGGGTTGCGACCAGAAGATGTAGAAATAGTCGCAAGCTCAAAACATTGGTTACGCTATAAATTACCCAAACGATTAATCCGCCGAGACTCTAGTCCGGTGTGTATTGGGCAAAAACAAAAATGGTTTTTACTAAAATTGCGCTGTAAAGACGAAGATGTAAATTTACTTAAAACCCATCATCCTGAATTTGATGATTGGCGCTGGGTAAGTTATTGGTATCCTGTAAGACAGGTTGTATCGTTTAAACGGGATGTTTATCGACGTGTAATGAAAGAGTTTGCTCCTTTCGCCATGCCTTTTAATAAGAGAGAACAACATAAAGATCATTGGCGAAGTAAAAGGTAGTAATTTCTCTATAGAATAAAGGAGCAGGACATGCTGGCTACACTGAGATCTATTGCGGAGTCTGTATCGCGACAAGCGAATTTAGACAGTGCATTAGTGTGCTTTGTGCAAATGGTTAAAGATGCCATGAAAACCCAGTGCTGCTCCATTTATTTTGCAGATTACAGCCAAGACAATTTTGTACTTATGGCAACCGAAGGGCTAAACCCCGATGCGGTAGGTAAGTTTAGAATTGGTTTTACCGAAGGTTTAGTTGGCCTAGTAGCGCAACGCGAAGAACCCATTAATATTGCATTTGCTAAATCGCATCCTCGTTTTAAGCTCTCCCCCGAAGTAAATGAAGAAGGCTACAACGCTTTTTTATCAGTGCCCGTTGTTCATCAAAAAAAAGTACTGGGCGTTATTGTTGTCCAACAAAAAATGGCACGTGTATTTAGCCAAGACGAAGAGTCGTTTTTAATAACGCTTTCTGCTCAACTTGCGTCACAGTTAGCGCATGCTGAAATTAAAGAAATACTACGCCAAGATGAGTCATCTCATCAAACGTCTGTTTTAAAAGGTGTATCGAGCGCGCCGGGAATAGGTATAGGACAAGCATTTGTTGTATTACCAAAACTTGATTTTAAATCTATTGAGCTTTTAAAAGACAGTGACGTCACGGAGCAGCGCCGTTTATTTACTCAAGCTGTAGCTGCAACGCGCAAAGAATTTAATACCCTATCGATGACGCTAAGCGATTCTATTCCGCACGAAGCTCTTGCGGTATTTGATGTGTATCAACAACTGCTTGATGCTAAAAGTTTAGGGCATAATGTTGAAATGCAATTACAAGAAGGCTGGTGTGCTAAAAGCGCCCTAAAAATTGTAATAGAGCGTTTAATATCTCAATTTAATGCCATGCAAGACCCTTATATAAAAGAGCGTGCTGTTGACGTTAAAGACATTGGTCTTCGCGTATTACACCATCTTGTAAATACCGAGCACGCTGTTAAAAATTATCCGCCCAACACTATTTTAATTGCTAATACTTTAACACCCGCCATGCTTGCTGAAGTGCCAAAAGGTCACTTAACAGGCGTTGTAAGCGTAAATGGCTCTGCAAATAGCCATGCTTCTATATTAACGCGTGCGATGGGGCTCCCTGCCATTTGGGGTATAGAAGATTTACCTCTACTACAGTTTAATGGCAAACCGATGATTTTAGATGCATTTGCTGGGCGTTTATATATATCGCCTTCACAAATGCTGATGGATGAATACACAGAGTTACAGCATCAAGATAACCTACTTAATAACCGCTTTTTAGCAGAGCAAGACTCAGAATCAATTACGCTTGACGGTGAACACGTTAGCTTATTATTAAACGCAGGCCTTGAGCTTAATACCGAGCAAAGTAGCGCACATATTTGTGACGGTGTGGGGCTTTATCGGACCGAAGCGTGGTTTATGCAAAAGGGTCAGTTTCCTTCGCAATCAGAGCAAGAAAACTGGTACCGAGAAGTACTAACTAGCTATCATCCTAATCCTGTGGTTATGCGTACATTGGATATTGGGGGCGATAAGGTACTTGATTACTTTAATATTACCGAAGAGAATCCATTTTTAGGTTGGCGTGGTATTCGTATTAGCCTTGATCATCCTGAGTTATTTTTAGATCAACTAAAAGCGATGCTTAAAGCAAATATTGGTTTAGGTAATTTAAAAATAATGCTCCCTATGATCAGTGGCACTGAAGAAGTTGATGAGTCACTTGCGTTATTTGAACAGGCTTATTTTGAATTAAGTGAAAAATACCCAGAGCAAACCATAGAAAGACCCGACATAGGTATAATGCTGGAAGTACCTTCAAGTGTATTTATGCTTCCTGAGTGGTCAAAAAAAGTCGATTTTTGCTCAGTAGGCAGTAACGATTTAACACAGTATTTATTAGCAGTAGACAGAGCTAACGCACGTGTAGCCGAACTTTTTAACCCTTATCACCCTGGTGTACTAAGAGTATTAAATAAAGTGGCGCACGAATGTGAGCAATATGAACTGCCATTTAGTTTGTGTGGTGAACTAGGCGGCGATCCTGAAGGTGCTATTTTGCTTATTGCCATGGGTTATAGACGCCTTAGTATGAACTTATCATCGCTTAATAAAGTAAAGTGGGTACTTAGGCGTTTAAATGTCAGTGATATGGAACAACTATTAAGTGAATGTTTAGCGCAATCCACAGCCAAACAAGTACTACGTTTAACGCGAAGCTTTATGCTAGAGCATAAATTAGGTGATTTGTTTTACACCCCAAAATAAGCTCGTACGCCTAATTAATTGCAATACACAGATGCTATTAGTTTTATAATCCTTTAATATATAAACCTTAAAAAGGTATTTGAGATTACTATGTATGACTTAGGTTTGTTAGTCGCAAGCTGCGCACTACTAGGCTGTATTGTTGGGTTTTTAGCTGGATTACTAGGCATTGGCGGCGGTTTAATTATCGTTCCAGTACTAAGCACTCTGCTACTCTCATTTAATGTAACGTCGGCTGATCATGTATTAGTAATTGCTATTGCAACCTCACTCGCTTCTATTTTATTTACTTCAACGTCTTCAGCGCTGGCTCATCATAAAAATGATAACGTGCCTTGGGCAATTGCACCATGGGTTATGTCGGGTGTGGCTTTAGGCGCACTTGTTAGTGGCTTTGCAGCAAGTTTAATCCCTGAACAAATATTACGTACAGTGTTTGCTATAAGCGTTGTATTTATTGCAGCCAGAATGGTGCTCTCCGCGCGTAATAAACAGATGTCAGAAAAACCGTTGCCGGCAGGTCCTGTTTTAGGGGGCGTTTCTGCAATAATGGGCGGATTATCAGGTTTAATAGGGATTGGCGGCGGAGCTTTAATAGTACCTATGCTTAATTATTTTTCGGTTGATATAAAAAAAGCAATTGGCTGTGCGGCAGCGTGCGGAATTGTTATTGCATTATTTGGCTCTATTGGTTACATCAGCGCAGGCTGGCATGTTACCGATTTAGAGCATGGTTTTGCCGGGTTTGTTTACTTACCTGCATTATTTGGGATTGTTATTACCTCGTGGTTTGTTGCGCCTATTGGCGCCAAAGCAACTCACTATTTACCTGTTAATACAATTAAGAAAGTTTTCGCGGTGCTGCTTGTAGTTATCGCAATTAAAATGGTTTTTAGCTAAAGGTTTATTTTTTATGGCACTTGAGTTTCCTCAAATTGATCCAATTATTTTTTCTGTTGGACCGCTAAGCGTACGTTGGTATGGCTTAATGTACTTAATAGGTTTTGCATTTGCGATGTGGTTTGCTAATCGTCAAGCGTCAAAGCCAAATTCGGGTTGGACTAAAGACCAAGTAAGCGATTTACTGTTTTACGGCATGTTAGGGGTAATACTAGGCGGGCGTATTGGCTACGTATTGTTTTACCAGTTTAGTTATTTTATAGAAAACCCACTGTATTTATTTAGAATAGATCAGGGCGGTATGTCGTTCCATGGTGGCACACTTGGCGTTATAACCGCCGTCGCAATTTTTTCGTGGACGCGTAAAAAGTCACTGCTTCAAGTGGGCGACTTTGTTGCACCACTCGTTCCTGTAGGACTTTTAGCTGGACGTATTGGTAACTTTATAAACGGTGAGTTATGGGGCCGAGTTACCGATGTGCCATGGGCAATGGTATTTCCAACGGGCGGTCCGCTTGCGCGTCACCCATCGCAATTATACGAAGCATTTTTTGAAGGCTTAGTGCTGTTTTTAATCCTGCAATGGTTTATTAAAAAACCACGTCCAGCAGGGAGTGTAGCCGGTGTATTTTTATTAGGTTACGGCGTGTTTAGATTCTGTATTGAATATTTCCGCCAACCCGATGCACAACTCGGTTTATTTGCCGACTTTATTTCAATGGGACAAATACTTTCACTTCCAATGATAGTGGGTGGTTTAGGCTTATTAATTTGGGCATATAAGCAACCACAACACGTTACACCAGCTAAGGCATAATAAGAAAAGCATGAAACAATATTTAAAATTATGTCAGCGTATTGTTGACGAAGGTCAGTGGGTCGAAAACAAACGTACAGGTACACGTTGTTTAACCGTTATTAATGCCGATTTAGAATACGATGTGGCTAATAATAAGTTTCCGATGATCACGACGCGTAAAAGTTACTACAAAGCAGCTCTCGCCGAATTGCTAGGTTATTTACGCGGTTACGACAGCGCTGAGCAGTTTCGAGAAATTGGCTGTAAAACATGGGATGCCAACGCGAACGATAACAACGCATGGCTTAATAATCCTAACCGTAAAGGTGAGGATGACATGGGACGTGTTTATGGCGTACAAGGCCGTGGTTGGCAACGACCAGATGGCTCAACGCTTGATCAGCTTTCCAAAGTTATTAATAACTTACAAAATGGCATTGATGACCGTGGTGAAATAATCACGTTTTATAATCCAGGTGAGTTTGAGCTTGGTTGTTTGCGCCCGTGTATGCATACGCACACTTTTTCGCTACTTGGCGATACGCTATATTTAACGTCATACCAGCGAAGCTGTGATGTACCGCTTGGCCTTAATTTCAATCAAATTCAATGTTTTGTATTGCTTGCGTTAGTGGCTCAAATTACCGGCCACAAAGCGGGTAAGGCGTATCATAAAATTGCTAATGCACATATTTACGAAAACCAACTTGAACTGATGCGAGATGTGCAGTTAACGCGTGAGCCATTTGCATCACCTCAGTTAAAAATTAATCCAAAAATTAAATCATTAGAAGACATAGAAACGTGGGTAACACGAGACGACTTTGAAGTAATAGGCTATCAATGCCACGAAGCGATTCAATATCCATTTTCAGTATAATAAAAGATTAAGGAAAACATAAAATGAAAGCAGTGATCCCAGTAGCGGGCCTTGGTACTCGTATGTTACCAGCCACTAAAGCAATTCCTAAAGAAATGCTTCCAGTGGTAGACCGTCCTTTAATTCAATATGTAGTAAACGAAGCCGTTGCTGCAGGAATTAAAGAAATAGTGTTAGTAACGCACTCAAGTAAAAATTCAATCGAAAATCACTTCGATACGAGCTTTGAACTAGAAGCTACTTTAGAAAAGCGTGTTAAGCGGCAATTACTTGCCGAAGTGCAAGCAATCTGCCCTAAAGACGTAACCATTATTCACGTACGCCAAGGTGAAGCAAAAGGCTTAGGCCATGCTATTAGTTGTGCAGCGCCTATTATTGGTAACGAACCGTTTGTAGTTATTTTACCAGATGTAATTATCGACGATGTAGAGAGCGATCTTAAAAAAGATAACTTAGCAGAAATGATCGCTAACTTTGAGAAAAATAAGCACAGCCAAATTATGGTAGAACCAGTACCAATGGCACAAGTGAACCAGTTTGGTGTGGTTGATTTAGGTGATGTTGACTTAAAGCAAGGTGAAAGCTCGCCAATTCTTAATATGGTAGAAAAGCCGCCAGTAGATGAAGCTCCATCAAACTTAGCTGTAGTGGGTCGATACGTATTAAGCGAAAATATCTGGCCGTTACTTGCAAAAACTCCGCAAGGTGCAGGCGACGAAATTCAATTAACTGACGCAATTGCGATGTTAATGGAACACGAAAAAGTAGATGCATACGCAATAAAAGGCCGTAGCCACGATTGTGGAAGTAAAATTGGTTACTTAAAAGCAACGATTGAGTTTGCACTTCGTCGCGATGAATTTGCCGATGAATTAAAATCATTTATTAAAAAACTGATTTAACAGTTAACGTAAAACATGAAAGGCGCCTATATCGGCGCCTTTTTTATGAGTTTTGTTAGAGTCTGTTTATCTTTCGAGGTTAAATTTACAGCAGACTGTTTGGTATTTAGGCAAGGCAGAGCCTATGAAGTGTGGTTATTCCCCATAAATAGGCGATAACGTAGCATAAATGCAAACATGCGCTGCCCGAAGGGTTCTGCCTAGGGGCAATTTACTCTTTGTTACTCGGTTTTTACTTATTCTTACATGGATGTAAGCCATTAGAATAACGCAGGAGCAGTTATCGAGCCCACTAGGTTACAAACCTCGCGCCGCGATTAAATGGCCCCTAGATTGAACAAATTTTAATCCTTAAAGGTCAACAGGCCCTAGAATAGAATAAGGAAAGGGATAGCTCTAAAATAAAAGTTTTTAAGTCATTACAGACATATTGTTATTTATGTTGTAAAGTTTGTGTTAATTGGCATTGAATTTGTATTAAATAATGCTCTCAAGGAAGGGGTGGAGTATGCAGTGTTGTGTTTTACGAAATACTGACAAGCATGCGAAGAGCTAAGTTTTATAGCTCACAGCTTAAATAAAGTTAAACGCTTTCTTGTGAGAATGTTTAACTGAAATGTAGTGTAAAAACACTGCTTTCAGGACAGCAAATACATGTTTATATATAAAAAAAATAACATTGGGCTTTTACTTAGCTTGCTAATGCTTTTATTTGGCACAGCATGCAGCGTTACGCCTGAAATAAAAACTATTGATGAACAACCTCAAAGTAACTCGCCTGACTACGTGTCAATTACAGCCCTTGAACTTGCTCAGCTAAAAGATGCCGCAATGCAGTGGCAACAAGCTCGTGAAGGTATAGAGCGAATTTTAAGATTAGAAAAAGAAATCACTTATCTCGTAAATCATATTGATATTATAAACAGCAAAGCTATTGCGCAGTCTAATCAAGGGTACAGCAGCAAGTCTGTACGTTCACCAAGAAACACACGCAATGTTAAGTCACGCCAACAAGTTAAACAAAATTACAGTAATAAAAAACAAACTGTAAAATTAAATAAACCTAAACATGTATTTGCTTTACAGGTAGCTTCGGTTGACTCAGAGCAAGGTGTGGCTAAAGCATGGCAAGAGCTAAATACTAAAGCAGCACCATTGTTTAGAGACAAAATACTGACTAACGTAGAAACCGCCAAAATAAACGACAAAATGTTTTATAGACTAAAGTTAGGCTCTTACCAAAACTTTAAAAATGCGAAAGCCGACTGTGACGTATTTAAGCTGTACAAACTCGATTGCATAGTAAGTAACTACACAGATAAACCGGTTAAACTTTAAAATATTGGATTATAAGGTCTTTTTTGGCTTGTTTTTTGCTTTGTTATTTTTACATAGTGCTAAATGGTTTTTAATCAGTTGAAACATTTTATTTTATACGTGGGATTAGCTCTTAGCCTTATGGGGTGTAGCAGTCAAAATACTGACACTAATCAGTTAGATGATATGGTCCGTATGCAGGAGATAAAGCCTTACCTTGAACAATGGGACAGCAGTAAAGAAAAAATAAATCGTTTAAGTGATATTGAAGAAGACCTGTTAATGTTAATTCAAGCTCTATCCGCACAAACCGATATTGATGCGGTGCCAGAGCCACTTAAAGGTGATGTTAAGCATATAAAGTACGGAAGTGAAAATATTGCTCATATAGCAACAGAATCCATAGAAAGCAAAAGTATTATTGATGCGAAAAAAATAAGTTACAGTGTTCAAATTGCTAGGTATATGAATGCTAAAAGAGCTGAAGCACAAGTGCAGCGTTTACAGCAGCAATATCCACAATTAAGTGCAATTTTGCAATATCAAATAAATGCGCAAACTAAAAATTCAGTTACGCTCTATAACCTGGTAGCTGGGCCCGTTCAAACTCAAAAGCAAGCTGCGCAGTTGTGCATGTTTTTTTTCAGGCTAGGGAATAGGTGTAAATTGACCACTTTTAAAGAAGGCTAAATACAAAAACAGTTTACTTGTTTTGAATATTTAATAAAAAATATATTTTTTCTAAATATTTCATGGACTCTGCCGATACTTAATGTAACCTGACTAAGGTTAATTAAATATATTTAAGGGACAAATTATGAACAATCTTTTTACTAAAGTAGCTTTGGCTGCATCTATCACTGCACTTTCTTTAACCTCTTCAGCAGTAATCGCAGAAACAGCGAATGCAGTTGCATCTGTACAAGTACAAAATTCATTTGACTTTGAAGTTGGGGATCCAATGAACTTTGGTATTGTTCGAGTAACTAATGGTGGAGATGCTGCAGATTTTGCTTCAGTAGTACTTCCTGCATTAGCGGGGAGTAACCCAACTTATATAGCAACAGCTGGAACTACAAATACAGATGCTGAAATTAGTGTTTTAGATTCAACGGATTTCGCACCAGCGACTTTTACAATTTCAGGTGCTTCAAATTTTACAGATATACTGATCCAAAGTGTTACTGATGTAGATATGACTACGCAAGATTCTGCACCTGGTGGGCCGGGCTTTACGTTATCTGATTTTACATATTATGTAGTTGCGGGCAGTAATACCGCAGATACAGGATCCATTGATGGCTCGACTAGCACTGTAACGACAGATATTGATGGTACGGCAACATTTAGTGTTGGAGCAACATTAACTACAGATAAAACAGTATTTACAGAGTATGGCGATGTTTCATACACAGGAGATGTAGCTGTAACTGTTGAATACCAATAAGAGAATAGTTGGGATTAGGGAATAATGTTAAAATACTCATGTTTATTGATTATATTTTCTTCATTTAGTGCTGTATCCCAAGTGACTATTTTCCAACAGCTTAATTTTGGAACCGTGGTTGTTGCCAAAAACGAGCGTGTAAGTACACTTGAACTACTGCCTAACGGGCGTAGTTCAAGTACCAATGACATTCATATAATTGAAGGTGGCGAGGTGGCTGAAGTATTAATTGAAAACTTTCCGCCTAGGGTACAGCTTATAATTTCTGACACCGTTAACGATATGCCACTTACAAGCACTAGTGGTGGCAGCTCGTTTATTCTTAATAAGCTATTATATCGAAATGACATAGTAACCAATGGGTTAGGAACTGCAGAGGTTCATATTGGAGGCCTAATTAGCACATCAGGTAATAACAGTGATTATTTCGATGAACAGTTTAAATCAATAATTCAAATAACAATAGAATATTAATTATTTAATAGTAAAGGACTTTACTAATGAAGCGACATTTTGTCATCGTAATTTTACTTCTACAAATTTTTTTTAGTTTTTCAACCTACGCAAATCTACTTATATCTCCAACTAGGATTGAATTTGACGATCGTCAGCGAGTCGCTAAGATAATACTTATTAATAGCAGCGATGACTATAAAACTTACCGTTTAGAGTGGCAAGAAAAACAAGCTAAACAGTCGGGTGGGTACAAAACCTTAAAGGCGGTTGCTGAAAACCCAAAATCGTTAAGTAATATGATACGAATGAGCCCCTCACAAGTGAGATTGGCTCCAGGCGAACGCCAAATTGTAAAGCTTGCATTGCGTAAACCTAAAGGTCTGGCTATTAATGAATATCGCTCTCACCTTCTATTCAAAGCTTTACCCAGTGATAGTAAGGTAAAAGAAAGCGAAGGAGTAGGTGTTAATGTTAATTTTATCTTAAGTTATTCTATTCCTGTTATTTTACGACAGGGTAAATTGGCTTCCCCAAATGTACATATAGAAGAATTAAAGCTTGCGAAAACTAAATCAGGTAAAGTCGATTCTATTGAGTTTACTATGGCAAGAAATGGTAAGTATAGTTCATTTGGTAAACTGGAAGCGTATTTCAAAGCTAAATCAGATGAAAAAGAAAAAAAGGTTTCAATACTTAACGACTTCAGTATCTACCCTGAGTTAAATACAAAAAGTTTAAGTATGTCTTTATTAAAGCCTGACATGTTAACCCCCCCAGGTACTCTTAGAGTTATATATAAAGGGTTAAATAAATATAGCAAACATACTTTTTTTAATGAAGTTTTTTCTATTGATGAAAGTGGTTCTGTCACTGCTATAACTAATTAATATTGATTATAAAAATGCGTATATATTTACTTTTTACTCTTTTACTTATAATGGCACTTCCTACGTGCGCTAAAGATAGTAAAAAGCAAATTAATGTAGACGACATTTTACTTAATATAGAAAAAAAATGGTCTTTATATGAGTCATCTAAAAATTTTAATTCAAGTAATAAAAACTTACAGATTAGTAAAAATAATAAAGCCGATGAACCTTTAGTTGGTATACCCGCAGGTGAACTATTAGTGTTATCGGCGAGATTGGATGATTTATATTTAGGCGAAATTATCGCTATAAAAAGCCCTAATAGCGCATGGATTGAGCTAAGTAGTTTTATTGAACAGCTGGATTTTGCGATTGAGGTTAATAATGAAATTAAACAAGCTAAAGGGTGGTTCATTAGCGAAGAAAACCACTTTGAACTGGATGTTAGTTCTCAAGTTGTGAGAGTTAAAAATAATACATTTTCAATTAAGCCAACTGATTATTATATTGATAATGGCGATGTTTTTATTTTAACAGAGCAGTTAAATAATTGGTTTGGGACTGGCATAAAATTAGACTTTGGTGCATTAAGACTAGATCTAAACCCTAGTACCACTCTACCCATTGAACAAAAAATTCTTCGTGAACAACGTTTGTTTTTTTCTAACAGCAACAAAACTAATCCAACCCTTCCATGGAAAGCCAGCCCCTACAAGATGCTTTCAAACCCTGTTGCTGATATTCAACTGAGTTTGACAGCGAGTAATTCGCAAAACAATTTTTCCTATTCCGTTTTAGGCGCTCAAGATTTAGCTTATATAAGTACTGAATATTATCTAGCTGGGCAAAGTAGTGATTTACTGAATGACTCACGATTAAGTTTTTTACGGCAGATTGAAGGTGAAAACCTGTTTAATATTAGTAATATTGAGTTTGGGGATATATTACCAGTAAGAGTCGCCGGAGGACCGAGTAGCTATTATTCTCGGGGCCTTAAAGTTGGCAACAAACCATTAAACAAAGAAATAAATGGCGACTTAATAACGCTTAGTGGTGCAATTTCTGCTGGCTGGGATGTAGAACTATACAGAAATAATATTCTGATTGATCAACAGCTAAGCCTAGCTGATGGACGATATTACTTTGAGGATGTCGAGCTATTATTTGGTGCTAATACATTTGAGCTGATTTTTTACGGTCCACAAGGGCAGATTGAGCGAAAATTAGAAGAGTTTATTATTGATGGCAATAGTCTGAACAAGGAAGATGTTTATTATGAATTATCACTTACTCAGCAGGGTGACAAATTATTAGAAGAAAATGTAAATAATGATAGTGGCTGGTTGTTGTCTGGACGTTATGAGCAGGGAGTGACTGATTATTTATCTATTTATACTGGTGGGACTAAATTGTTTGATGTTGATAGGCCTGATGAAGAGTTAAATTCTTACACATTTGGCAGTAATCTTAGTTTGTTAAATAAATATTTGATAAATTTTAGCTATAACAGAAATAGCGAAAGTGAAACAGATTTAGGGTTGTCACTTCGAACTGAATATAATGAGCAGTCATTGCGATTTGGAGTTACAAAATATTCAAGATTAACAAACAGCTCAGTTTATCCAAACCACTTAAGTGATAACCAATCAATCTCATTTAATATGTCAGGGAATTTAATGCGTAACTCTTTTGGCAGTATCAATTACCAAAATAGCTTTTATAGCAACGAAGTCGATGAAGGAAATAATTCGTACACATTTGGTAATATTCTAAATTATTCACTAGCTGGCTTCAGTATAAATAACAACCTTCAATTCAGTCATTTTAGTAATGACTCAGATGACACTGTGTTTGGTCGAAGTATATTACAAAAACGTTTTGGAGCACTAGGTACTCGCTTTAGTTTAGGTTATTTAATAGACCCTGATACCGAAATAACTGATTATGAAGTTCAATTAAATCGCTACTTTTTCAACTTTTTAGATGGTGAGTTAAAGTTAAAAAAACAATTAACCAGTGGACTGAAATCAGCTGAATTAGGGTTAAATTGGTATACAGATTTTTTAACTTTATATAGCAGTATTGACTACAACTCTAAAGGTGAGTGGAAAGTTGGCTTATTTAGCCGCTTTAGTTTAGGTTATGATAGCAATAATAATGATTATTATATTAATAAGCGCAGCTTGGTTAATAATGGCTCGTTACTAGTTCATGTGTATATTGATGAAAATAATAATGGTGTTTATGACGAAGGTGAAAAAAATCTCGAAGGAATTAAAGTTAAAGGTTTACAGAACTACCGAAGAGCAATTACAGATGAAAGCGGTATGGCTTTATTATCTGGAATGCCCGCTAATTTAACCACCGATATAGTGATTGATTCTGACAGTATTAGCGAACCATTTTTAGTTGCAGCAAATGATGGCTTTTCTATAACCCCCCGTGCAGGTTTTGTTGAATATATGGAAATACCGCTTAATAATAGTAGCGAGGTTGAGGGCACTGTTTACAAACAAAGTGAACAAGGTAACAGTGAAGTACAGCCGTTCGCCACGATTAAATTACTCGACAAATTAGGTAAACAAGTGGCGCAAACACAAGCGGCTTATGATGGGTATTATTTATTTACAGATTTACGGCCAGGTCAATATAAAGCCGTAATAGATGATGAGTTTAAAGAGCGTAAATCCTTAAAAAATACACAACAAGTAACTGTAAACTTACCAGCGCAAGGTGAGGTAGTGATGGGGGTTGACTTCGAACTGAGAGAAAAGACACAAACGCCAGCGTATATTGCTAATGCAGGTGGTTTTTCATCGTTGTCAATTATGAAAGCGTATTACCAATTGATAAAGCGCCATTTGGATGAACAATCAAGGCGTGATGCGTTTTATATAAAAGATAACGAACAAAATCGTTATATTTTAGCTGTTGCTTACGCCGATTCAGAGCAAGAAAAACTTGAGCAGGTATGCAATAAATTAACTGCTAAAGGGCTAAAGTGTAAAATTCAAGCGCAACTTATCAGCCACTAATACTAACAAGGTTTAACCATGTATTTCATTAATTTATCTAAACACAATTTAGTAGTTATGACCTCTCTTGTAATGCTTGTTTTATCGGGCTGTAGTAGCACAACTAAACCAAGCGAAGTAGCAGCGACAAATCAAAAAGGCACACGTATTTCAGCAGAAGAATTGGCACAGTTAAAGGCTTCTTCTCAGCAATGGCAGTCTGCAAAAGAAGGCGTTGAGCGGTTATTAATTATAGAAGAAGATTTAAAATTATTAATAAGCCAACTTAATGCAGTGGTAAAGCAAGAAGGCGACTCAAATGAGGCAGTGCGATCAGTAACAATTAGCCCGTTAAAAAAAGTAGAAGAAAAACCTCAAACAGCAATAACAAAACCGGCAATAAAAATAGAAAAAACATCCCAAATGCTATCGTCTCCAGTAATAGCAAAAGCAGAAAAACCAGTATTAAAACCTGAAGTTGATGAAACTAATAAGGTAAAAAGAATAACACCAGCCAGTAGTGAAAAAGCTGAATATATACCTGCAACAGCACGGTACGCACTACAAGTTGCAGCTGTTACAGATAAAACGCGCTTAAAGCAAAGCCTAAATGAAATAAAAAATAACAGTCCAGAGCTATTTCAGGGACCGTTTATTGCCAATATAGAGAGCGTCGACATTGGTGGTGTAACTTTTTATCGTTTAAAGCTAGGCGCTTATGAAACCCAAGCTAATGCAAAAGCGGGTTGTGATAAACTTAAAAAACGAGAGATTAATTGTGTAGTTAGCCACTACACGCAAGCACCATTAAATAACTAGGCATAATAATTGCTTCATCCTAATTATGTTTTAATGAGGATGGCAATTATGCGCCTTTTACTGCCTTTATTATTTTTAAATTTAGCTGCTTGTAACTTGGTGCCACCGCCAGAACCAAGTGTGCCTACAGATGCACCTAAAGCGGCCATGGCTCCTTTTACGGTTAATGACTATGTAGTTAATTTAACGTCGCAACTTAACCACCTAAACGGAGCATTAAATGCTAATGCACGTGTTGGCGTTAGTAGCTTCTTTTATGCAGATGCACTAGATACAAAATTGGTGACAGGGCAGGCCTCAGGATTAAGTCAGCAGATCCAAGAAAGTCTGCTTACACAATTTACTCAACTGGGTTATCACACCGTTGAATACAGACTTGGGAATAACCTCTCTTTATCAGAAAACTCAGACAGTATTTTAAGTCGCGATTTAAGTAAATTACGTAATCGCCAAAATATTGACTTAGTTATCACAGGAACAGTGACTCGCCAGCAGCATGCATACATAGTTAATGCACGGCTTGTGAATATAGAAAATAAACAGGTGCTCTCTGCGGGAAGTACCGAGATCCCAATTAATGTAATGTGGGGCAATGAGAAAATTCAGCAGCGTGACGGACTTTTATACCGAAGCGAATACTAATTTGGAGCACAAAATGAAAAACCTATTAATTACATTATGCTTACCACTGGGCTTTGGTTGCTCTCAAATACTAGGCACAATGAATACAGACACCACAACACCACAAAGTGAGCAAAGCAATCAACTGGTGAGTAACCAACGCGACGTTGCAGCGCCTGTTTCTGACGATAACTTATTTCAGTCAGGAATGGCTCCACAGGATAACTACACAAAAGCAACACCGCCAATGCGCAAAAATATTAACCATTATGTGCGCGGCATAATGCAAGACATGGTTGAAAACTTACAGTACGTAAGTGAACAAACACCGTTAGCTGTTTCGAGTTTTGTTTTTTTAGATGAAGACTACAACGATGGTAGCTTACTAGGGAACCAAATTGCAGAAAGCTTCATGCATGAATTACACAGCTTTGGTGTACCCGTTATTGATTTTAAAACAACTGATTATATGCGTGTTACCTCAACAGGCGACTTTGTATTTAGTCGCGACTATTTAGAGCTAAATCAAGATCAAAACTTTAAATATGTACTTGCCGGTACGCTTGTAAACCATCAAGGTGGTGTACTTGTTAATGCACGTATTGTTGGGCTAGAAAGTAAGGCCGTAGTAGGTTCTGCACAAGGGTTTATTCCACAGTCGGTTGTTGATGCGCTTAATAGTAGTTATCGCACTGATGGCATAATGTTAAAACAAGCAAGCAAGTGAGATAATTATGTATAGTAAATTATTTAACCGCTTTATCGTTTTTTTTGCTTTAGCTAACTTAGCAGGTTGTGCCTTTACTCAAAATAGTGGAAGTGCTGAAATTAATACGCCTTCAACCACACAAGTAAATTATGACCTAGCAAGCATGCTTAAAATAGCCGAGCAAAAATCAACTCAAGATGATGTTAACGGTAATCAATTTACACCACTTCAGCACCATAAAACACTTGCTAACTATGTAGAGCAAATGGCACTTGATTTGGTTGATACGCTTGAATTTGAAAGTGATACCGACACCAATATTAATATTGCCGTTACTACCTTGGTCGATCTTGATTCATCGCTTACTAAAAGCAATCAATTGGGTAATCAAATTTCTGAAACGTTAATTCATCAGTTACAAAAGTTTGGTTATGGCGTGGTTGATTTTAAAACAACCCAAACAATAGATGTAAATAGCCGTGGTGATTTTGCTTTTTCGCGCGATATTGAAAAGCTTAGCGAAGAGCAAATGGCGAGCCATGTATTAGCGGGTACATTAATTTATCGCAATGATGCTGTTGTTGTAAATACACGTGTAATTAACGCGCATACAAAAAAAATCGTCGCGAGTAGTCGAAAACTAATCCCAATTTATGTACTAAATAAAGAAGATATATACTTATCAAGCAATTAAGTTCAGTTGTTGCTTGATATAAAAAACCAGATGCCGTTATAATTCACATCTCTAAGCACACAGCTTATTTGTGGCCTCTTAGTTAAATGGATATAACGGCCCCCTCCTAAGGGGCAGTTGCAAGTTCGATTCTTGCAGGGGCTACCAATTAAATCAATGAGTTATATTTTAACTTCCCTTCCTTATACTTTGTGTATAGCGTATATGTAGTAGTGTTGCACTTTTTAGTTAAAGGCGTTTAAAGCTTCTTGCTCACATTTTTCACGCTCTGAAACCATGGCTTCAAAGTCGGCTTGAATTTGTGCTAGAACAGTTGGTGGGTTAAGTCGTTTGATTCTTTTAAATTGAATGCTTTCTTCTTCATCATAGGCGAGTATTGCTAAAGTGATTTTTTCGCGTTCGATACCATTTGAAAATATTCCTTCGGCATCTAATTGTATGAGCACTTTTTCCATTGTCGTTAGCCATTGATGCCAATTATCCATTGCTTCTATATCTGATTGAAACAAATCAATGCTGTCTTCTAGTTTTTGGCACTCTAGAGTTGTTTCATCAAAGTATTCGGAATAATCCTCAAGCATCGGGTAATCCTCAGGGTTCCATTTAGCCATGTAAAAGCTACTTACATCGTTGTTGTACTCTGCTTCAAATACTTTTTTTAAATCCGATAAGGTATTAAACATTGGCAGTAGTGAGTAGCTACCTGTGTGGTAAAAGCCCATTACATAAAGATCGTTACCGTATTTTTGTATAATGTTTTTAAATGCTTTTTTAGTATCTTGATAAAGTGTTTTTTCGAAGTTTTTAGTATCTAACATGAGGTCATTATTTCTTTTATTAGTACAGAAATTTATATGAAAAAGAGAGCGATTAAAACTCACTCTACTAAAATGAAATAACCAGAGCTATTATATAACCCTGGTTATTGTAAGTTAATATTAACCATCACTTGTAATTGTATCAATTAATTCACTAAGCACGGCTTCAGATTGACTTGTTTCTACTTGGCAAGTACCTGCATTTAAATGACCACCACCGCCGTATTTAAGGCACAGTTCGCCAACATTGGTGTTTGAACTGCGGTTAGTTATTGATTTACCTATGGCATACACTACGTTTTGTTTTTTAAGGCCCCACATTTTATGAATCGAGATATTGCAGTCGGAGTACATGGCATAAATAACAAATCGGTTTGTGGCGTAAATTGTTTCTTCTTGGGTTAAATCAAGAACCACTAAGTTTTTATGAACGATAGCGCATTGAGAAATTTGTTCTTTAGCTTTTTCGTTATGCTCGTTATATAAAGCAACACGTTCGGCTACGTCTTCCATTTTTAGGATTTCTTCGATGCTCTGATCTTTACATGCATCAATGAGTTTCATCATTAATTGATAATTTGAAATTTTAAACTCGCGAAAACGGCCAAGGCCTGTTCGCGCATCCATAATAAAGTTCATTAATACCCAATCTGTTGGGTTTAATATTTCGTCTTTTGAAAACTGAGCAGCATCGCCTTTATCAACAGCGTCCATCATTTCAACAGAAATATTTGGAAGTTTTTCAGCGCCGCCATAATAGTCATAAACTACGCGTGCTGCTGATGGCGCTTCTGGATCAATAATATGATTTTTTATGTCGCTTGAGTTACGAACGGTTTCGCTAAGATGATGATCGAATGCTATGTGGCAGCCTGCAACGTAGGGGAGGTTGGTCGTGATGTCGTTTTCGGTAATGTCTATTTTGCCATCTTGCATGTCTTTTGGATGAACAAACAAAATATCATCAATTAGGTCTAAGTCTTTAAGCAATACGGCACAAACTAAGCCATCAAAATCGCTGCGAGTGACTAGTCTAAATTTATTATTGGGCATAGCTATTCCATCTTTTTTAATTGAATTATCAATTAAGTGTAACAGCTAAAATTTTTTTTGAGAGGTCAGCTTAAAAAAATTATAAAAAAAAGCCAAAACGTTAGTTTTGGCTTTTGCTTAGCAAGTTTGTATGTGTGGTAAATAGGTTATGCGCCTGGGCCACATTCCATACATGAATTTACAATGTCTGGGCCAAATTTAAGTTTGGCATTTAAGTCGCGAAGGGCGGTACGTAACCCTTCTTCAATTACTGGGTGGTAAAATGGCATATCAAGCATTTCTGGTACGGTCATTTTGTTTTGTACAGCCCATGCTAGTAAGTGAGCAATGTGTTCGGCTTGTGGGCCAATAAACTCAGCACCTAAAAATAAGCCTGTGCCTTGCTCTGCATATACACGCATATGACCTTTGTTTTTAAGCATTACTCGGCTTCGGCCTTGATTTTCAAAGCTGACTTCGCCTACTTCAAAACAACCGCATGGGCCTAAACGGTCGGTAATTTGCTTGTAGCTTTCGCCGACCATTGCTATTTGTGGGTCGCTAAATACGGCTGCAATTTTTGCTCTACGCAGACCTATACGTACATCTGGGAAGCGCCCTGCATTTTGACCTGCAATAGCACCTTGGTCAGATGCCTCGTGTAACAATGGGAGCATGTTACTCGCATCGCCTGCTATAAATATGTTTGACTCACCACACTGCATTGTGTGTGTGTCTGCGTGCGGTACGCCGCGCTCATCAAGTTCAATGCCGGTGTTTTCAAGGCCTAGTTTATCTACGTTTGGTACTCGGCCTGTGGCTGCAAGTACGTAGTCAAACTGTTCGGTGTGTTTTTCACCTTGTTTGTCGGTGTAAGTTAGCTGTGCTTTATCGCCAACTTGCATCATGTCAGATACGTTTGAGTCGGTATCTACAAAAAATTCTTCAGCAAAAACAGTATTCGCATAGTCTTTTACTACAGGGTCTGTAAGTGGGCCAATTGCGCCGCCTACACCAAATAGTTTTACATTTACGCCTAGTCGGCTAAGTGCTTGGCCAATTTCAAGACCTATTACACCAGGGCCAAATACAGCGACTGATTCTGGTAGGTCATCCCAATCAAATACGTCGTCGTTTATAATAAGTTTGTCGCCAAAGTTATTAAATACGCCGGGGTATGAAGGGCGTGAGCCGGTTGCAATTACAAAGCGTTTTGCTGTAATAATTGTGTGGTCGTCTATTTGTACGCGGTTTGTGTCTAAAAATTTAGCGTAACCACGAATTTTATCACCCTCTGGTAATTCATCTACGGCTTCTACTACGAATCCTGCAAAACGATCTCGTTCACTTTTAACGCGTGCCATAACTGCTTTGCCATCAATAACTGGCTTTGAGCTATGAACACCAAATGCAGGTGCCATTTCAATTGCGTGTGCGGCTTCGGCGGCTGCAATCAATAACTTGCTTGGCATACAACCAACACGTGCACATGTGGTGCCGTATGGGCCTGATTCGATCATTAATACATTTTGTGTGAACTGTTTAGCATTACGATAAGCACTTAAACCAGCAGTGCCTGCGCCTATAACAACAACATCGGTTTGCAATTCTTTCATAGTATTTTTTCCTCTAATAAATAGGGGCATAAAAGCCCCTATTTTTTACCTACTTACGTTAGGCATTTAATTTACTTATTGATTAAGCAAAGTATTTTTCTAAGTCGTCTGAACCACCGATGTGTTTACCACCAATGAATATTTGTGGAACAGTTTCACGACCAGATACAGCTTTTAGACTTGTTAGTGATGCGCCTGCACCCATAACAATCTCTTCATATGCGAAACCTTTCTCTGCAAGAAGCTCTTTCGCTTTTTTACAGAAAGGACAGCCAGGTTTAGTAAAGATGCTTACTGGTTCTGGTTTAGCTTGCTTAGGGTTGATGTAATCAAGCATTGTGTCTGCGTCAGATACTTCAAACGGGTCACCTGGTAAATCTGGTTCGATGAACATTTTGTCAATCACGCCATCTTTAACAAGCATAGAGTATCTCCAGCTGCGCTTACCAAAGCCTAGGTCGTTTTTGTCTACTAACATGCCCATGCCGTCAGTAAATTCGCCGTTGCCGTCTGGTAATAAAGTAATGTTTTGCGCTTCTTGATGCTCAGCCCATGCGTTCATTACAAAGGTATCGTTTACTGATAAACATACAATTTCGTCAACGCCGTTTTGCTTAAGTACGCCTGCTAATTCGTTATAACGTGGTAAGTGAGTTGATGAACATGTTGGTGTGAATGCACCTGGTAGTGAAAACACTACAACAGTTTTACCTTTAAAAATGTCATCTGTTGTTACTGATTTCCAATCATTATTTTCGCGAGTTGCAAATGTAACACTTGGGATTGTTTGACCTTCGATATTGTTTAACATAGTTTTTGTTCCTCTTGATTTGTTGATAGCCATTATGGTGAATAATTAAATATAGTTCCAATCGTTTGTTTGTATTAAACTGATAGTTATAAACTATCACGTAGAGCTGAATATGAACTTAAAAGATTTTGAATATGTAAAAGCAATAGCGCAATATAAGCATTTTCGCAAAGCTGCCGATGCATGTTTTGTTAGCCAGCCTACATTAAGTGGTCAAGTAAAAAAACTCGAAAATGAGCTTGGCGTTACTTTGTTTGATCGCTCAACCAAGCAAGTCACCTTAACAGCAAAAGGTGAACGTTTGTTGACGCAAATAGAAATTATTTTAGAACAAACGCAAATACTCAAAGAACTTGCTGCTACTTCTAACGAGCCTCTACAAGGTAAATTAACTATTGGCATTATCCCTACCATTGCGCCTTACTTGTTGCCTGCGTTATTAACATCAATGAAAGCGGCATTTATTGATAGCCAGTTTTCGTTTATTGAGATGCAAACAGCAACAATTTTAGAAGCTTTAAACAAGGGTGAACTCGACTTTGCTATTCTAGCTGATGTGCCAGAGCTTATTAATTACCATACGGTTGCTTTATACAAAGAAGATTTTTTAGTGGCGGTATCACACGATAACGCGCTTTCTAAGCATAAAAAAGTAGCGCTGAGCGATCTTCAAGGATGCAGCCTATTAATGTTAAGTGATGGTCATTGCTTTAAAGATCAAGCCCAAAAGTTTTGTTTTTCCGCAGGGGTAGATGTATCTAACCAGTATAAAGGTAATAGTTTAGAAACATTATTAGCGTTAGTGGCTATGGATGACGGTATTACATTTGTACCAAAGTTAGCATGTACCGACCGTGTAGGGATTGATTACTTGCCTATATTCCCTAATCAGCAGCGTAACGTGGTGTTTGCATGCAGAAAGCATTATCCGCATTTATCTGGTGTAGAACAATTGGGCGAGTGGTTATCGGCTCACCCTAATTTAAAAGCTAAATTGAGTAAAAACTCTAAAGATCTTGGCTGATTATTTCTACTACATCGTTAATTTGCACGCCAGGTAGTGGTTTGTCATCAATACTGACTGCTACTGCGGTTTGCTGATAAAGCTGCTCTACGCGAATTTTATTAAGCGTGGTGATGGTGTGCGGCATTACATTACCTGCCGCGTCGGTTAAATAGTTATGGTGCGCAATGCTTAGCATTTGGCCTTTTTTTAACCCATGAGCTTTACCCAAGTTAATAACGATTTTGCTATTTTCCATATGCATTATTTTGCCTTGTGTAGGTAGGCATGCCATGGCTGCTTGAATATCATAACTCACTGATTGGTTGATATCGGTTATGCTTTGCCCATAAGGCGATTGCCAAAACCTATCACTATTAACATCCACTATGGTTGTTTTTTCAAATGGCCAAATTGCTTGAGTATGGTAACTATTTTGCCAAAGCTGCTCATAGGTAGTGCCATCAAATAGTGCAAACTCAATGTTGTAACTGCGCTCATACGCCTCGTCCTGCCAAAATGCATAATCGTTATTGAGTTTGTCGCTAGTCGAAAGGCTGGTTATTTGGCTAAGCAATACATATTGAGCGTTACTGCGCGAAGATATTTCTTCTAATTGAGCGTTTGAATAGTCGTGCTGCTGCGAAAAGTATTTATCAACGCTTATTGCATTATTATAGTAAGCAATAGGCACTGCGCTCATTTTTGATTTTTGCAGTGAGGTAAAAATATTTTTGCTAATCGCTTTACTTACGTCAAATATTTGACCCATTTTAGCGTGTTCACGATGAACAAGTTGGCTTTGTGTAACGGCCACAAACTTATTAAAGCTATTTTGTGGGCATTGCTCTGTTTGAGAAAAAATATCGAGTCGTAATGTAATAGCAAATTTATTGTCGTATTTATTTTCGCTGACCAGTTCAATTTTTTGAATTTCGCCGTGGCTGCTAATTTTTAGCTGATCTTGCATTAACACGCCATCTACCAAGGTTTGCACCGAGCTAACCCGTGCGCCAGAGAACACTAACGCTTGTGTAATCGCATCTTTTATAGCGGCAGATTTGGCAGCGCTCGTATCACCATTTTGAACGTTCGCATGGCCCGTTGATTCATACCACTGCGCTTTAGTAAAAGGGGAGAACGTTAATAATGCCGTTGCACTTAACCCTGCAAATGCCAATGATAAAAACGACTTCATACTTTTACTCCAATTAAACGTTAGCTATTAACTAGGTAGAGCAAGGACTGTACCAATGTTATTTGGTAATACTATAAATGGCATTAAACGTGCATATGTACTGCTAATTACTATACAAGGGCTAGATGCTATGCGAGCGATTTCATTACTTATTACACTTGGGTGTTTAACCTTAGGTGGTTGTAGCAGCGTTTTTGATAAGCATGTTGAATATAAATATGTAGAGCCAAATAATTACCCAGTTTTAAAAGCGATAGGGTATGCACCTATTAGCTTACAAAAAGGCGCTAACGCGTCGCAAAAGCAACTTATGGCAATTAAAGCTTCTAAGCTTGAGGCTTACCGCGAGCTTACTGAACAAGTATATGGGCAAAAAATTACCGCTGGAACAACGGTGGAAGGTTCAATTGCTCAAGACGATTACTTAGAAAGTAAAGTGCAGGGGCTCATTAAAGGTGCGCAAATTATAAAAACGTATGCTGTTGATGATACCTATGTAACCGAGCTTGAGCTCAACATGAAGCGTGTGCACGATTTATACATAGGTGAAGTAAAACCACGCGAAGTTAAAAAAGTAACGTACTACTAAAAAAGTTATTCAAAATATCTCATCCTCTTATATTGAGTGCTATGCTGTTGTTAGGATTAATTTTTAAGCAGATTGCGTAGTGCTCAACAGATGTATTTTATTGCCACTTATATTAACAGTGGCTCTGTAAATGGCGTTTAAGCCAACTCATTTAAATCCTAAATTATTTATATGGTGCAAAGCCAATTTGCGCTACCTATTGTTGTTTTTTGTACTCTCTAGTGGCGTGCTTGCAAGCCGACTAACTATTCAATTTAATACCTTTATTGAGCTGATGGGTCAAAAATATGGACCTGCGCGAGCGGCTGTTGCACGTAACTGGCAAAGTATGTTGGTACAAACTCAAAATAAACCAGAACAACAACAAATTCTTATTGTTAATGATTTTTTTGCGCGTAATTTACGCTATCAAACTGATATTTTGCTATGGAAACAAAACGATTATTGGGCAACCCCTTTAGAAACGTTAGGCAGAGGCTTAGGTGATTGTGAGGATTACGCAATAGCAAAGTATATAAGCTTAAGAGCCCTAGGGGTGAGCGACGACAAGTTACGTCTTATCTATGTAAAAGCAAAAATTGCGGGCACTAACAAAACGCAAGCACATATGGTGTTAGGTTATTTTGCTACACCAAACGCTCAGCCACTTATTTTAGACAGTTTAATAACAAAGGTTTTACCTGCTGCAAAACGTGTAGATTTAAGCCCAGTGTTTAGCTTTAACAGCCAAGGTTTATGGGCTAATAATTCAACCAAAAGTGTAGCCAGCCCAACAGCAAGACTTTCACGCTGGCGTAAAATTTTGGAGCAGACAACCAAAGAAGGAGTTATGTGGTAATGGCATCATTTTCCTTATCTAAGTACCTTAAAAAACGAAAAATAACACTCAGGCAAGAGCTATGGATTGCTCTTTTAATTGTTATTTTTGTAGGCTTTATAAGTAGTGTTTTAATTAGCACTAATTCGGCTAAAAGTTATTTTTCGACCCAGCTGTACTTAAAAAATGTAGATAACGCCAGTTCACTTGCGTTAATGATTAGCCAATTAGACAAAGACCCCGTTGAGCTTGAATTATTAGTATCGGCCACATTTGATACCGGTCACTATAAGCGAATAGAACTACAAGACCCTAATGGTGAGGTGATTGTTAAACGCACGTTTACCGATGAACTTAAAGCGACGGCTCCACAGTGGTTTAGATCAATTTATGCATTAAATGTAGAGCCAGGGGTTGGGCAAGTAAATGATGGTTGGCAGCAGTTTGGTACTTTGTTTATAGAAAGCCATAGTCAATATGCTGAGCAAGCCTTATGGGAAAGTGCGCTTAAACTATTTTTCAGTTTTTTAATTGTTGCTTTTTTTGCTTGTATAGTTAGTGCTTACTTTTTAAGTAGGATATTAAAACCACTTGATGATGTTGTGTATCAGGCTAATGCATTTGGTGAAAAACGTTTTATTAAATCGAGCGTTCCTCGCACTTTTGAGTTTGCCCGTTTAGTGCAATCAATGAACCAGTTATCTACTCGTTTTAGCCGTATTATTAAAGAAGATAATAAACGTTTAGAAGAGCTTAGATTTAAATCGCAACACGATGAGCTAACTGGTTTAGCAAATAGAGAATACTTTGGTGCAACGCTTGAGGCTCACTTACAAAAATCGAAAGATCATGCCCATGGGGCCTTGTTTTTATTTAGGGTTGTTAACCTCGATCGAGTAAGTGAGGAAGTGGGACGAGTAGAAATGGTTAACTTTCTACGTCGATTTTCACAGATGTTGGTTAGCTTTTTAGAGAGTAACCAAGAACACTTTTCTGAAAATTACATTGCACGTATTTCTCACAGCGATTTTACAGTTTTATTTAGTGATATTGATGATATTCAAGCAATCAGTGAGCGTATTTTATTGATGCATCAATCGTTTGTTGAAGAGTATAAAAACGTTAAGCTAGCCATACCTCACAGCTGTACTTATATTCAAAAAGACGATACACGATTTGACGTACTAAAACGTGTTGATGAATTACTAAAAGCGGGAAATATAAAACAAGGCGTTGTAAGAGCTAAAATAGTTGAAAATAAACAAAAAAGTAATTTGTTTGATGATGCTGATAGCTGGAAAAGTGAAATAGAGTCAGCCTTAGATAACCAAACACTCGAAATAAATACCTATCCAGTTATGAGCTTTTCAGGGCAATTAATACAAAGTCAATTAGGACTTAGCTTAGAGTTAGGCGGAAAGTTATATCGTGCAAGTTATTATTACCAGTGGGCTAACCGACTAAAGTTATTAGCGCGTTTAGATTGGGGTTTAATCAAGGCGTTGGTTGCCCAGTACAACGCTGAACCACCAAGTGAACTGATTTCGGTTGAATTATCTGCACAAACACTACTTGATGATGCTGCGCTTGCTTCGATACTTACATACTTGTCAGCGTTTCCTGATTTAGCCTCTAAAATTTGTTTTGATATTCGTGAAAGTATTGCCGTTAGCGAAATTGAGATATTCAAAGATTTTTGTGAGCAGGCACGGTGCATGGGCGCTAAAGTAGCATTAAAACGTGTAGGCCCTGAATTTACTAAAATTAATAAAATTCAGGAGTTTGGTCTTGAAATGATTAAGGTTGATAGCGTTTACGGCCACAATATTAGTTACAGCCAAGATAACCAAACATTCCTGCGAGGAGTGTGCACGTTAGCGCATTCAATTGGCATTAAAGTGGTGGCTCAAGGTGTAACAAGTCAAGATGATATAGATACGCTTATTAACTTAGGTTTTGATGGGGTTATCAAAGAGTAAGTAACAGGCATTAACCGTGCGGTTAATGCCCCTTTACAACTAACATTAATTGAATGCGGTCGCGTACTTTTAGCTTATTAAATATAGAGCTCATATGCTCTTTAATTGTACGCTCCGTAATACTTAAAGATTCTGCAGCTTGCTTATTAGTTGCACCTGTTACAACAATATCAACTACTTGGCGTTCTCGTTTTGTGAGTAACTCAAGCTCGCATGTGCTCGCATATTTAAACGGTGTGTTTGATAAAGCCCCCACTAAGTTAGAGAGCAATTGCCCCGGTAACCATATTCCGCCAGAGCAAATAGTCTCAAGTACTTGTTCGATAATTACTTTAGTAGCTAGCGCTTCTACGTAGCCCCTAGCTCCTGCTTCAAGCGCACTTCTTAGTTGATTTATTTCTAGTTCGTTGGTCATAACAATAACCAGTAAACGTTGCTGAGAATACTTTTTAACAAGCTCAAGCCAATTAGGTGTTCCGGCCAAAACCCAAATAATACTTGATGCCGTGACTCTGTGTGGTTCTTTTGTGCATATCAAACAACCAGGAAACGCTGTATGCCAGTGTTTCGATTCAAATTCAGGCTGTGTAATAAAAATACTTTGGCGCATTACTTCTCCATTTATAAAATGTTTTAACGCTCTGTCATTGCTTGCGATGTAGCTCTAAGAACCGGTTTTAAAATATACTCAAGTACGGTTTTTTTACCGGTAATAATATCCACTTGAGTGGTCATTCCTGGAATAATAGTTAGTTCTTTCGAAAAATTATTTTTGGTAGTTTTTAGCTGCACTAAATAAAAGGTGTTTTCGCGGTCATCCGTAATTGTATCGGCACTTATATGTAATACTTCGGCTTCTAGGCCACCATATACGGCAAAGTCATAAGCACTAAATTTTATCATTGCAGATTGCCCAGGGCGTAAAAATGCAATGTCTTTAGGTGGTATTTTTGCCTCTACAACAAGTTGATCGTCAAGCGGCACAATTTCCATAACATCACTACCGGGCTGTAAAATACCGCCAACAGTATTAACTAATAATCGTTGTACAGTGCCTTTAACAGGAGAGCGTATTTCAGTTTGAGTTACTTTATCGGCTAAGCCAGATTCGGTTTCTTTAATTGAATCCAATCGAAGTAGCGCTTCAGAGAGTTCATTGTTCCAGCGATTGATCATAACGAGCTCAACTTCGGTTACCTTATTTTTAGCCTCGTTAATGGCCGAAAGACTCCTATTTATAACGGCTTTGGTTCTGTTTATCTCGCCGTTTAAATCAACTATTTGACGCTCTAAACGAATAATATCTATATCCGAAATGGCACCGGTGCGTAACAATGGGCGGGTCACTTTAAGCTCCCTATTTGTTAAGCGTAGCGCACTGGTATGCTGCTGAAGTGCCGCTTTTGCTTCAATATAATCTTGGTGTCGCTGTTCTAGTTGGCGTTTGTGAATGCTTACCTGTTGCTCTAGCTCTTGGCTGTTACTTAAATAAAGAGAGCGTTCGTGTTGAACCACCTGAGGTGCATTTTTTATAACATCTTCGCTAAATACGAGCTCCTTTTTTTGAGTGAGCGCTCTGAGCCTCGCAACTTTTGCACTTAACGATTCAACCTTGGATTGGTTTTCTCTAAAGCTAGAAATAAAGCGGGTAGGGTCTATTTTAATGAGTACATCACCCTCGTTTACTATTTGACCTTCTCGGACATTTATTTTTTCGACCATACCGCCGTCATAAGATTGAATTAGTTGTAGTTTATTAGAGGGAATAACCCGTCCCTCGCCACGAGCAACTTCATCCAAATTAGCAAAGCCAGACCACACAATAAGGCATATAAACGTTAAACAAATTAAATAAAGCAGTAACCTAGCGCTTGCTGGCTCTTGCTGCATTTTTTCCCACTGTGCATCTACTACCCAGTCTTTAGTATTTGGCGGTGAGATCCATCCTTTAAATAGTTTATTAAATACGGATGGCTTCCCTTGTTTTCTTGCCTCAATTGCTTTGCTAACAGATTCAAAAGAGCGTTGTTCAAGTGGTTTTTTGTTATCACTCATGAGGCTTGCTCCACGGTTTTATTATTTAACGCCGCAATTACTTTTTGTTTTGGTCCATCAGCAACCACCTTTCCGTTATCTAAAACTATAATACGGTCAACAAGCTCGAGTAATGATGAGCGGTGAGTCACCACAATTAGGGTTTTATCTTTAGAATAATCTTTTAAATTGTTAATAATTTTACTTTCACTATTGTGATCTAGCGATGAGGTTGGCTCATCTAGTAATAGTATTGGCGGATCGTTAATTATGGCTCTTGCCATACCTACAGCTTGGCGTTGCCCTCCTGATAATTGGCGGCCTTGCTCGCCTACTTGTAGATCAAATCCGTCTGGGTGCGAATTAATTAAATCAAATAATTGGCTTCGCTCACAGGCTTCAATAATTTGCTCGTCTTTGGCATGCCAAGCGCTTATCGTAAGGTTGTCTTTTAAGGTCCCATAAAAGAGGGCAACGGTTTGCGGTACATAACCAATATTATGGCGAAGCTCTGCAGGGTCAATTTGATGTATATCGTTATTGTCCATCAAAATTGCTCCAGAACAGGGTTCGTATAGCCCTAAAATAAGCTTTTCTAATGTACTTTTACCTGAGCCATTACGTCCTAAAATAGCGACTTTTTCACCTGCTTTAATTTTAAAACTAACGCCGTTGAGTGCATTATGAGATTCGTCAGAGTATTTAAAACAGACGTCTTTAAATTCTATATCACCTTTTAAAATAGGGTGGCTTAGCCAGTGCTTACCCGGCGGGCGTTCAACCTCTTTTTCCATAATTTCGTTCAGTGATTGCATTGCTATTGCCGCGTGATGATACTGCGCTAATACGGCGGCTGACTGCCCAATAGGGCCCATAGCACGAGATGATAATAAGTAGGCTGCAATTAGTCCGCCTTGAGTTAGCTCACCTTCAATAACGAGGTGTACGCCTATTATCATTATTATCACGCCTACACATTGCTGTATCCACGATGCTGTATTTGATATGGAGCTTGAAACGAGTCGGCTTTGTGCGTTTACTTGCGCAATGTAAATGGTCGACTTTTCCCATACAGATTGTGTTTTACACTCTGAGTGAAAGCTTTTTACATCTTCAATGTTGGTTAAACTTTCTACTAATACTGCATTTCGCATTGAGCTTGCTTTCATTGTTTGCTCTGAAAGAGCTTCAAGTTTGCGGTGTGCGGCTATAGCGTAAGCTAATAATATAAGTGCGCCCGCTATAATGGGTAAACTTAGAGGTACGCCAATAATGGCGATAACAATTAAATATAAAACTACGAATGGTAAGTCGACTAATGCGACAAGCGTTATGGAGCTAAAAAAGTTACGTACAGCTTCAAATGATTGAATATTGCTAGCAAAGGAGCCTGCTGATGATGGACGGTTTTTTAGTTTCATACCTAATACCCGCTCCATAATTACAGCCGATACTTTTACATCTATTCTACTTGCAGCAAGCTCTACAAAGTAGCCTCTTACTAAACGCAAAGCAAAGTCAGCAGTGAGTGCTATTAAAATACCAATGGCAAGTACCCACAAGGTTTCTGTTGCATGGTTGGGCACAACGCGGTCATATACGTTCATTACAAATAAAGGCATAGCAACCGACAAAAAGCCCAAAGCAATAGCCGAAATGATCACGTCTTTATAAAGTGAGCGGCATTCTTTAATTACTCCCCAAAACCATCCGTCTTTTGATAGTTTTTCAAGCACAGGTGTTCGCTCATCAAATGCAAATTCTGGTTGAGCATAAATAACTAAACCAGCACTGTTGCCTGCTAACTCATCAATGTTTTGTTCGACAACTGATTCAGTAAGCTCTGGGTAAATTACGCTCACCAGTTGCTTATCGTAATCAATAGAGTTAATAACACAGGCTTGGTTATCTTTTAAAATTAAGATGGCAGGTAGCAGTGCTGTATTAATTTTTTGTAGTGGCTTATTAACAACTTTTGATTTAAAGCCAATGCGCTTTGCTGCGCGCGAAAAACCTGATGGAGTGAGGTTTCCATCAGTTAGAGGAAGTCCATTTAATAATGCTTCTCTTGAAAACTCTTTATCATGATGACGACATAAAACTGCTAGGCAGTCCACGAGTATGCCACCATGATCAAGTACATCGTTTAATTCCATAAACCATCCAATGTTATGTAGAACTGCATGCGGTTGTTATACCAACCTGCATAAATCTTTGATCAATTTAACGAATTAAATTGCACTATAACGTCGTTAAAAATTTTTTATTTAGAACAACTAGATATAAAAATTTTTGCCTAGTTCTAGCGTAATTTTGTTAACGTTAAATAGACCCCATATATAAGCAGATTGGTATTACTACAAAACCTAAACTCGAGAAATAAATTTAGCCTAAATATTTCAAGCTGAGTTTAGGTTATTTACATAACGTCAATTGACTTAACTATCAGTAATTACGGCTTCGATACGTCGATTCGCAGCATTAGCTCTTACTGATATTTCGTTTACTCGAGGTTGATCAATACCGTACCCAAACGATTTAACACGTTTAGGTTCTACATCGAATTGCTTAATTAGAATTTCAGCAACGGCAAACGCACGTTTTTCAGATAGTTTACGGTTATATTTCCGATCTCCATCTAGAGAAGCATGGCCTTGTATTTCAACCCGCTTATTTGGATTTTCTTTTAAAAAGTCAGCAAGCCTACTAATTTCTTGAATATATTGAGACCTTACATCGCTTGAGTCAGCAGAAAAAGGGATACCAATCTCTATATTCGAGGTTGATGCGCTGTAAATTGTACAACCAGATAAATCTACATTTGTACTTAAAGGTGTGCTTGGGCAAGTGTCTTGCTCGTTTGGTACGCCGTCACCATCATCATCTGTAAAGTTACTTGGTGTAGTGTCGGTTTCCAACGGTATATCTAAGTACCTTGGCATAGCGGTTACACTCATGTAGGCATTATCTTGCTTTGCTTTTTTTTGTAGAAATGCCTTGCGGCTAAAGGTGGTTGCTACATCGTAACTCGGACAAATATTTTGTGCGTTATGCACTATAGGATCGTCAGTTAGCTCTTTTAATGTAGGGTATTTACCTGACATTACGTCAAGTGCTGGCAATAATTTCCCCATTTCTTTTAGCATAGTTAAAATAGCCGATTGGCGGTCGTATAGTGCTAGTATGTATGAACGTGTTGATTGGAACGATTCGTTTTCGGCATCAAGTACGTCTAGTAGAGTTCGCTGGCCTATATCAAATTGATCTTTGTATGCAATTTTAACTTTAGTTGATGATTCGCGGTGTTGGTTAAGCGCCGGTAACTTTTGCTCTAGAATAGTGACGTTGTAGTAGGCAATTTGCAGGCTTTGACGAATATCAATACAGGCTTGATCTCGTTGATATTTTGCAATATTTATATCTTGATAAGCTTGTTCTAAATTAGCGCTATCAAGACCACCGTTATACAAGTTATAACTAATATCTATGCCGACTCGCGCTTCTGTTCTGGTTTCATTTTGGCCAAGCTCATCTCTATCTTGGCTACCGTAGCGGGCAGATAAATCTACGTTAGGATGAAAGGCCGCTTTTTGTGCTTTGGCGTTCGCTTTTTGCGCTTCAATATTATACAAAGAGGCATAAAATGAAGGGCTGTTTTTGTAGGCGACGTCTAGCGCTTGGTTAACCGAAATTGGTATGTTGTTTTCATCAAGGTCAGCTTGCTTTATATCGTTCATAGGCAGCTCACCTACAACCCTTAGGTAGCGAGCGCTTACATCATGTAAATTTGAGTACTCCGTTAATACATTAGATTGCGCTAGAGATAAACGGCCACTAATTTGTTCTAGGTCTGCTGCGCGCGCTACACCGGCGCCTACGCTTTGCTCTATTTGTTGGTATACAGACTCGTGCTCTTGTAAATTAGCTTCTGCAAGTTGTACTAACTCTTTGAATTTTTGTACGTCAAGTAGTGCAATCGAGGCTTCAAGTGCTGTTTGTTCTGTTTGAGAAATAAGCTCAAAGTACCTAATAAGTTGAATACGTTTAAAACGGTCAACTGTATTAGATGTTCTAAAACCGTCATAAAGCATTTGAGTAACGCTTAATTCGGCTGTATTACGGTTATATTCTTCTTCAATACCGTAATTTCTTCTTTCATATCCTGCACTTGCTGATACATCAACACTTGGTAAATAACCTGAACGGGCAGCATCCACTCCATAAATAGAAGATTTAAAAGCATGCCATGCTTCTTGTACTTCAGGATTGTTTTCAATCGCTTTACTTGAAACGTAGGTAAGTGGCATTGCTGATTGTTCGTTTGCATGCACGTAGTTTGATAAAGTTACGGCTGTAATCGCTAATCCGATTAACATAGTCCCTTGGTGCTTTTTAAAAGTGTTTTTTATAATCATTTCTTCCTCTTAGATCCTGTTAAGACCAAAAATACTCTCTTAAATATTTAGTAAAGGTGTACTTATTTTGCAAGTAATCTTTTCGGGTAGCATAAAAAAAAATTACTACCACTTTTTTGTTGATTTTTTATTTTTGAATTTTTCTTCTAAACCTGTACTTGAGTCCAGTATCTATGTGCTTTTTTTGTTCTACCTTTAACTTATTAGATTGTTATTTTAAAAAGTTTGAGGGTAGCTAAATGGAAGCAAATCGACTTGTAGTTATTGATATTCAGGGCTCGGCGGGTGTTGTGTTAGATGATGGATCGGTAAGAGCCTTAAACGTGGGTGACATTATTACTGTAGGTGATTTAGTTGTTACTGCTATTAAGTCGTCGTTACAAATAGATGTGCAAGGTGAAACCTTATCTATACCCGCAAATCAAAAGGTAAAAATAACACCAGACCTATTAGCTAAAGAAGCTAGAGACGCTAGCGAAACAACTGTTTTTGATGAAAGTTTAGATGAAGCAATTGCAAGCTTAGATTTAGGTACAGAACAAGACTCATCAACAGCAGCTAATTCAGATGTAACAGACTTTTTAGATGCATTGGAGGGTGATGGGGACATTTTAGATAATTTAGAGGCAACAGCTGCTGGTGGCGGCAACGCTGCTGGTGCAGATGGAGGCAGTTCGTTTGTACAGTTAACCCGAATTTCTGAAAGCGTTGATCCTAGTAGTGTTACTTTTGATTCATCTTTTGATCAAAGCGCTACTGAAGCTTTTAATTTAAGAGATACCTCTGATGGTATTGTGCCTGATGCAACTTCGGCTTCTATTTCACTTAATGAGCTGGGTGTTACCAATTCATCACAACCAACAATTACTGGTACGAGCGAAAACTTAATTGGCGAAACAGTTAATGTAACGGTAACTGATATTGATGGAAATTCTCAAGTAGTTAGTGTTGTAATTGGCCCTGATGGTACCTTTGAAATAACCTTACCGACTCCAGTTGCTGATGGCCCTGTGACCGTTGTTGTTGAAGCAACAGATCCTGTTGGCAACCCTATAAACGACACTATTTCTATAGAAATTGATACAACAGCTCCGCTTATTGCGATTGATCCTGTTGCCGATTCTGCTTCGCAAACCGTGACAATAACAGGGACTGTATCTGGGTTGAACACTGGTGATAATGTGTCAGTTACGTTAACGGATAGTGCAGGTACGGTACAAACAATTGTTACTCAAGTAGATGCGCTAGGAAATTGGGTTATTACTACTACCTCACCTTTATCTGAAGGAGAGTTTAATGTAAGTGCAGTGGCGATTGATGCCGCTGGAAATCAAGCTATAGACCAAGCTTTAGCGAATATAGATTTAACTGCTCCGGTAATCACAGTAAATGTAACTGATGAAACAAATAATGTAACACCACCACTTGTTGGAACAACAAATGGGGTTCCTGAGGGCACGCAAGTAACAATTACTGTTACAGATAGTGCAGGGCAAATACAAACCTTAACAGCAGTTACTCAAGCCGATGGAAGCTGGAGTGTAGAAGTTGGGACTCCTTTACCTGAAGGTGATTTTACTGTTGATGCACAAGTAAGCGACAGTGTAGGAAACTCAGCATTAGCAAGTGATTCAGGAGTAATTGATTTAACGGCGCCTACGGTACAAATTAATAATATTAACGACACTCAAGACACCACGCCAACGATTACAGGTAACGCACAAGATGTACCTGCTGGCTCTATTATTAGTGTGGTTATTACCGATTTTAATGGTCAAGCTCAAACATTATTAACCCAAACTAACGCTGATGGTGATTGGTCTATTGATGTAACTACGCCATTAGCTGAAGGGCAGTTTGAGGTTGATGCAAGTGTAAGCGATGCTGCAGGTAATCAAGCCCAAGCAAATAACCAAGGTGTTGTTGATTTAACAAATCCAGATATTACCGTTACTGCAATTGCTGATACTAACGATACTACACCAACATTTGTAGGTAGGGTAGAAGACGCTCCAGCGGGCTCTGTAATTACAGTATTAGTAACCGATATAAACGGTAGCGTACAAACTTTAACTACTTTATTAAATGAAGATGGTACATGGAGTGTTGATGCTAATGAAATCTTGCCAGGTGGTGAGTTTACAGCAACTGCGTCAGTAACCGATGCAGCAGGTAATGAGGCTACTGCGCAAACAAACGGCGAAATAACGTTTGCTCCTATTTCAATTCAAATCGATGCAATTGCTAATACTAACGATACCACTCCATTTTTAAGTGGTAACACCGGTAATGTGCCTGCAGGTACAACCATTACTTTAACTATTACGGCAAGCGATGGGAGTACATTTACATTACTTGCAGTGACGCAAGAAGATGGTTCGTGGACTGCACAAGTAACAACTCCTCTACCGGAGGGCGACTTTACTGTAGTTGCTGCTGTTATAGATGACTCGGGTAATGAAGCGCAAGCAAGTGCAGTAGGTAATGTTGATTTAACTGTAAGTATTAATTTTATTATTGATACTAACGATACAACACCAACAATTAGCGGCTCTACACAAGACGTAGAACCTGGTGCGTTAGTAACCGTTACATTTACAGGAGGCGATGGCGTAGCAGAAACCGTGCAAGTAGTTACTGGTGCTGACGGAAGTTGGTCAGTTGAGGCAAGTAATGAATTGGTTGAAGGTCAGTTTAGTGTGGTTGCAACTGTAACTGATGCTGCGGGTAATACAGCTTCTGCAAGTGAAACTGGAGAGATTGATTTAACCGATCCTGCAATCACGATTAATCCTATTGAGGATACGAATGATGTAACCCCATCTGTAAGCGGTAATGTAATTGATGTACCTGCAGGGACCGAAGTTACATTAGTAATAACTGACAGTGAAGGCAATGAACAAACACTTACAACAATTACGAATACAGATGGTACATATACAGCGGATATTATTGCAGATCTCAGTGAAGGTGATTTCACAGTAACAGCAAGTGTTAGCGATACTGCAGGCAATAGCAGTACGGCAACTGTTACAGGTTCGGTCGATTTAACCGCACCAAGTGTGACTATCAACAATATTGCAGATACAAACGATACAACACCTATTCTTACCGGCTCTACCCAAGGTTTAGCATCTGGGAGTGAAGTAACTTTAATTGTTACCGATAGTCTAGGGGCTGAGCAACAGTTAGTTACTACTATAAGTGCTGATGGTACTTGGAGTATTGAGGTTCCAACTGCTTTAAGTGAGGGGGATTTTACAGTAACAGCTAATGTATCTGATAATGCAGGTAACGCAGCTCAAGATTCACAATTAGGCTCAGTTGATACCACCCCTCCTTTAGTTGCAGTAAATGACTTTGCTGATTCAAACGATACAACGCCTACATTTAGCGGAACAACGAGTGATGTAGCTCCGGGTAGCTTTGTTAGTGTTTTAGTTACTGATGCAAATGGTGAGTCTCAAACATTGACGGCGGTTGTGTCAGAAGATGGAACTTGGCAAGTTGGGGCAACCCAAGCTGTTGCTGAAGGCGACTTTACAATTACGGCAACAGTAACAGACGCTGCAGGTAATGAAGCAAGCGATACTGGTACCGGAACAATTGATTTATCAGCTCCAATTATAGCAATTAATACAATCCCAGATAGCGCCGATACTACTCCAACAATTTCAGGTTCTGTACAAAATGTGCCCGCTGGAACAACGGTTACGTTAACATTGACAGATGCTGGTGGTAATACACAAACAATTACAACACAAACGCTAGCTGATGGTAGCTGGACAGCTGATGCTATTAATGAGTTAGTTGAAGGTGACTTTAGCGTTAATGCCATCGTTAGCGATGAAGCAGGTAACCAAAGTGAAACTTCAGCACAAGGAACTATCGATAATACCGCACCAACTATTACGATTGATGCACTCGCTGATAGCAACGATACAACACCGACTATTTCAGGCACCGCAACTGGCGAGCCAGAAGGCACAGTTGTTACTATTACCGTGACTGATGAAGCTGGTAACCTACAAACCATCACTACAGAAGTACTCGCTGACGGCACTTACACTGTTGATGTACCAGATGAATTAAGTGAAGGCGAATACAGCGTAGACGTATCAATCACTGATACTGCTGGTAACGTAAGTACAGAAGTAACAACGGGTACTATTGATACCTCAGCTCCTGCTATTACGATTGATCCACTGGCAAATAGCAACGACACCACACCGACAATTTCTGGCACAGCAACGGGCGAGCCAGAGGGCACCGTTGTTACTATTACGGTAACTGATGACGCGGGTAATCCGCAAACCATCACCACTGAAGTGCAAGCCGATGGCACCTTTAGTGTGGATGTACCAAATGAATTAAGCGAAGGCGAATTTACGGTTGAGGTATCGGTTACAGATACTGCAGGTAATGAAACTACCGCAACAACAACAGGCGAAGTTGATACTTCCGCGCCAACAGTTATTATTGACCCCGTAGGTGATATTAACGACACCACCCCAACCATTTCAGGCACCGCAACGGGTGAGCCTGAGGGCACATTAGTTACTATTACGGTCACTGATGAAGCTGGTAACCCACAAATAATTACCACTGAAGTGCAAGCTGATGGCACCTTTAGTGCGGATGTACCGAACGAATTAAGTGAAGGTGAATTTACGGTTGAAGTATCGGTTACTGATACTGCGGGCAATGAAACCACAGCAACAACAACGGGAGAAGTTGATACTTCAGCACCGGTGATCACGATAGACGCACTGGCTGATACTAACGACACCACCCCAACTATTTCAGGTACAGCAACGGGCGAGCCGGAGGGCACTGTTGTTACAATTACAGTCACTGATGATGCTGGTAACCCGCAAACCATCACCACTGAAGTGCAAGCCGATGGCACCTTTAGTGTGGATGTACCAAATGAATTAAGCGAAGGCGAATTTACGGTTGAGGTATCGGTTACTGATACTGCAGGTAATGAAACTACCGCAACAACAACGGGCGAAGTTGATACTTCAGCACCGGTGATCACGATAGACGCACTGGCTGATACTAACGACACCACCCCAACTATTTCAGGCACCGCTACTGGCGAGCCTGAGGGCACGTTAGTTACTATTACGGTCACTGATGAAGCTGGTAATCCACAAATAATTACTACTGAAGTACAAGCCGATGGCACCTTTAGTGTGGATGTACCAAATGAATTAAGCGAAGGCGAATTTACGGTTGAGGTATCGGTTACAGATACAGCGGGCAATGAAACAACCGCAACAACAACAGGCGAAGTTGATACCACAGCGCCAATAGTTACTATTAATGCGCTAGGCGATACGAGTGATACAACACCGACCATTTCAGGCACAGTTAGTGGGGAGACTGCTGGTTCAACTATTACTCTAACTGTGACTGATGCTAATGGTGCAGTACAAACAATTACAGCACAAGTAATTGCAGACGGGAGTTGGACTGCAGAAGTGTCAGCGGCTTTAGCAGAAGGGACCTACTCTGTAGATGCAAGTATCAGTGATAGCGCTGGTAATGAAGGCACAGCAAGTGCTTTAGGTACAATCGATACAAGCGCATTGACTATCACCATTGATATTATTGGCGAAACTAACGATCAAACACCTCAAATAAATGGTGATACTTTTAATGCACAAGTTGGCTCCTCGGTTGAAGTTCAGATCACTGACTCAGCGGGTGCAACAATTACTTTAACCACAGTTGTTGATGAAAACGGTCTTTGGAGTGTTACTCCGCCTGTAGATTTAGCTGAAGGCACCATTTTAATTAGTGCAACAGTAACAGACATAGGTGGTGGAACGGCTAGTGCAGAGCTTGATGCTGTAATTGATATTACGCCTCCAACCATACAAGTAAATGAACTAGATACAAGTAATGATACAACCCCAGTTATTTCTGGTAACACAGCAGACGTAGTTGCAGGCACAGTTATAAATTTAACGGTTACTGATTCTCAAGGGGTTGTTCGCACATTTAGCACTACAACAGATGTAGAAGGTAATTGGAGTATTGAACTTTCTCAAGAGTTGGCCTTGGGCGATTACTCTGTAGAAGCTGAAGTATCTGATGCTGCAGGAAATAGCGCTTCAGATACGGCTACAGGCAACATAGATACATCAGGGCCTAGCTTAACAGTTGACTTTGATACTGTAACTAACGACTCAACACCTACCATTTCAGGTACTAGTGATGCAGAAGTTGGTACCAGTATCACGGTTGTTATTACCGATGAAAACGGGGTTGAACAAACACTTACCACTACAGTAGATACAAATGGTAACTGGGAAGTAACTCCACAAACAGATTTAAATGAAGGTGATAACACCATCGAAGTGAGTGTGTCTGATGAAGCAGGAAATACGACAACAGTTACAGATACAATTACATTAGATACGCAAGCACCGACATTAACTATCCAAACTGTTGGCGATGTAAACGACTTAACACCGACATTACAAGGCACCAGTAATGAAATTGGCGGCACCGTTACACTCATCATCACCGACAGCGAAGGGGCTGTGCAAACCATTACCACCACCGTTGAAAGTGATGGTCACTGGGACATTGAAATTCCAAGTGCGCTTGCGCAAGGAGACTTTACTGTAACCGCGAGTATTACCGATGCTGCAGGCAACGACACCACCGCGAACAGCAGTGGTAATGTAGATACCATTACACCCGTTATCACCGTTGATGCATTGGGCTTAGGCAACGACAGCACCCCAATGATTAGTGGTACCTCAACAGAGCCTGAAGGCACCGTTGTGAATATTGTTATCACCGACAGTAACGGCGATGAAACACCAATTACAGCCACAGTCGATGCGAACGGCAACTGGCAAGCAACCAGCCCTGAATTACCAGAGGGCAGCTACAGTGTGCAAGCCAGCATTACCGATGCCGCAGGTAACACCGATAGTGCCGTGCAATCGGGCACCATTGATAGCCTCGCGCCAACGCTTGTGCTTGATACCGTGGGCGCAACGAACGATAGCACCCCGACTATCAGCGGAAGTACCAATGCGCCGGCGGGGACGGTTATTAGCATCAGCGTGAGCGATGGCACCACAACAGAAACGTTCACCGCGACAGTACAAGCTGATGGCAGTTGGTCAGCGGATGTACCGAATGCACTGAGCGATGGTGAGCTCACCATTGAAGCTAGCGTTAGCGATAACGCCGGTAATACCACTACATTAAGTGAAACCGCAACACTCAACACAACGGCCCCAAGCATTAGTATTAATGCATTGCTTGATACCAACGACACCACCCCAAGCATAAATGGTACAAGCGATGCGGCAGATGGCACAATCATTACCTTAACGTTTGAGGACAGTGCGGGGAATATTACGACTGTTGATACGACGGTAACGGGTGGCGTCTGGAGCATCGATGCACCAACTGATTTAGCCGAAGGTGAATACACGGTGACCGCAGAGGTAGACGATGGCCTAGGTAATATCGGCAGCGCCACGGAAACAGGCGAGATTGACTTAACCGCGCCAAACCTTGTTATTGCAGACAATGGTGTCAGCAATGACACAACACCGACTATCTCGGGTACAAGCGATGCGCCACAAGGCAGTGAAGTCACTATTATTGTGACAGACAGTGCCGGTGCACAGCAAACCATTACCGCGACAGTTGGCGCAAGTGGCGCGTGGTCAGCCCCTGCTACGACAGCCCTTGCAGAAGGTAACTTCACCGTAAGCGCAAGTGTGAGCGATGCTGCAGGCAATGAAGCAACAGCCACAGGCACTGGTGAAATAGATACCATTGCACCGACGCTTGTACTTACCAGCCCAGGCTCAAGTAACGACATCACCCCGACACTCAGCGGAACAAGCGATGCGGTTGAAGGCACGGTTATTAACTTTACCGTAGTGGATGATTTAGGTAGCTCACAAACGTTCACCACCACTGTGGATGCTGATGGCAACTTCTCAATCGAAGTACCGACTGCACTGGCTGAAGGGCCGTACACGATCACCGCCAACATCAGCGATGTGGCAGGTAACAGCACCGATATTACAGGCAATGGCACCATTGATACCACTGCACCAAGTGTGAGTGTGGATGCGCCGTTACTAACCAACGACACTACACCAACCGTTACTGGCACCAGTGATGCACCTAACAGCACGATTACAGTTACGTTTACAGATGCAGCAAATGCCACCCAAAGCATTGATGTACAAACCGACACCAATGGTAACTGGAGCGCGACACCAACAGGTATATTAGCTGAAGGGAATTACAGTGTTAGCGCCAGCATTATCGATGCTGCAGGCAATACAGGCACGGGTACAGACAGTGGCGAAGTAGATGTTACCCCACCAGATTTAGCGTTTACACCTACCTTCTTATTAGGCTCATTGGTGTTATTAAATGGCACCTCTGATTTACCGGCTGGCAGTGAAATTACCATTACCGAGCAACTTGTTGGCGGTGGCGTAGGGCTAAGTTACACCACAACCACAGATGCCAATGGTAACTGGTCATTAACTGGTATCGATATCTCATTACTTAATTTAGGCTCCGTGATCGCAACAGCGACCGATGCCGCAGGTAATACCCGTACAATTAGCTCAGATGACTTTGATAACACACCGCCAATGCTTACTGTTGAGGTTGCCGCACAAAGCGACAGCAATACACCAATCATAAGCGGCACAAGCGATGCGGGTGAAGGCGCGCAAGTGACTATCGTGGTTACTGATAGCGCAGGCAACCCGCAAACTATCACCGCCCTTGTGGATGCAAACGGTGATTGGAGCGCCACACCAACGACACCATTAAGTGAAGGTGAAAGCACCATTGAAGTAAGTGTGCGCGACAGTGTCGGCAACGAAACCACAGTGAGTGACACCACTACCATCGACACGCAAGCGCCAACGCTCACCATTCAAAACGTGGGCGA